>NZ_CP117969.2:555000-1155000 GCF_028743515.2 Imtechella halotolerans
CAGGGTATACTAGTAAAGTAGTGAGGCTAATGTTTGTGAAGTAGACTATTTGTTAAATATTCCATCAACCATTTTGTTGATTCCTCGGAAGCCTAAAACAATAGCGCTTATACATATAGAAATACCTACTATTAGAACTGGTATATACAAAACATGATCCTGATTTTTAAAGGCTGAATGTATAATGACGGGTCCTGTAAACATTAAAAGCAGTGTAAACCCTAATGTTTTGATTCCTTTATATACCTTTTCTTTATTCATCTTTCTGGAATAGATTAATTACGTCTCGAACATTTTTATGCTTCTCTAAAAGTGATTGTGCATCACTTTGTGAAAGGCCCGTTTCTTTCATCACCATTTGAATACCTCTTTCAATGAGTTTTTCATTGCTAAGTTGCATATCCACCATTTTATTGCCCTTGATTTTACCTAATTGTATCATGCAGGTGGTAGAAATCATATTTAGTACTAACTTTTGTGCAGTACCTGCTTTCATCCGTGAACTTCCTGTGACAAATTCAGGGCCCACAATCACCACAATAGGGAATTGAGCCGTAAGTGCTAATGGACTTCCTTCGTTACAGGTGATACAACCAGTAGTGATCCCATGCGCATTACATTGATCCAAGGCAGAAATTACATAGGGCGTGGTACCTGATGCTGCTATCCCTATGACTACGTCATTTTTTGAAATTTGGTATCCATTTAAATCAACCCAGCCTTGTGTGGTGCTATCTTCAGCAAATTCTACTGCTTTTCTAATGGCAATATCGCCTCCGGCAATTAGGCCGATTACCACATTATGATCTACACCAAAGGTAGGTGGACATTCTGAGGCATCTACTATTCCCAAACGACCACTTGTGCCTGCTCCTATATAGAATAGTCGACCTCCAGATTTTAGCTTGGGCACTATTTCATTAATTAGGTTTTCAATTTGAGGCAATGCCTTTTCTACCGCATAGGGAACCGTTTTATCCTCCTTGTTAATATTGGATAATATAGCTCCTACGGACATGTTTTCTAAATGTTCGTAATATGAATCGGCTTCTGTGGTCTTGGTAAAATTCATAGAATAAAATTACAAATTATTCTACTATTAATGACGCTCTATCTACTTCAGATATTCGGAAATATCCATAAGCAATACGTGAAGGTGTATTTAGGTTATTAAAATTGCCTTTTACAGTACCTGGTATTGCAGCAAATGGATTGCCACCATTAATACCACTTTGTGATATTAATATACTCATGTAGGTATAAAAATCTTTTGTGACATTAATAAGGTTCACATTGACGTTATCACCCGGATCTAAATCTTCATAAAAGTATGAAAATGAAAAATCTTGACCATTGAAAAATTCATCTTTACTTGTAAAATAAAGGCCATAGCCTAAATCAAAAAGGTAATAGTCTTCTCGATCTCCGTTGTCCGTAAAGCTTATAATTATCTCAGTTTCTTCCTCTCCAAATAGGCTGCTGTCACCTTGTTCTATGCCTGTAAGATGTGTTCCTTTCACAAGCGTTGTAACAGCTTGATAAGTTTCGTTATTATAAATGATGTTAAGTGTATATTGCTCCTCATCTGCAGGTGCAAAAGAAAACTCGGGTAGGTATACCCCTGGTTCACCTGTTTCAAAGTAATTAACTACGAATCCATTACTTCCGGTGAGTTGTATACTGGCATCACTTACGGCAGGATTGTTATTTTCATAAAAGGGAGCGGTTAGAGAAAGGCGCACGTAGTTCTCATACTCAGCTTGGGCTGAAATCGATTTATTTATAACGGCTTCTATTACTAGTCTTGGTTCTCCTTCTGGTAGTTCTAATTCAATTACTTCCTCACAAGAATTGAATAAAAGAAGGCTAAGGATACTAACTATATACTTTTTCATACTACTAGAATTTAAAATTGTAACTAACGGCAGGGATTATTCCAAAAAGTGAAAGTTTTACCGCTTCATTTCGATTTAAATCACGATTTTCCCTAAAGGATATACTATTGGCATTTTTTCTATTGTACACATTATAGATCGTGAAAATCCATTCTGCATCCCAATTCCTTGTTGCGTTCTTTTTTGGTGTTAGTGTAGCGGAAAGGTCGAGTCTATGATAGCTAGGTAACCTATTGTCATTACGAGGTCCATAGATAGGAATTGTCATCCCATGGAAAGTATACTGACCAATGGGATAGGTGGTTGGTTGACCAGTTTGAAAAATAAAATTCCCACCAAAGGTCCATTTCTCACTATGCTTGTAGTTGGCAGTAACTGATACATCATGGGTTTTATCATAAGGAGTGTTATACCACTGTCCATTATTAATACCAGGTTCGTTTGAATTTCTCCCCGGGGTTCGCTGTTCTGATTTTGATAGGGTGTAGGCAATCCATCCGGTTAGATTTCCCATATTTTTTTTCAATAAAAGTTCCCAGCCGTAAGCCCTTGCCTTACCAGGAAGTATTACTTGTTCAATTGCGTTGTTGGCTATGAGTTCAGCACCATCTATATAGTCAATTCTATTTTTAATTTTTTTATAGAATAATTCGGTTTCAATAGTATAGTTTCTTCCAATATTTTTAAAATAACCTACGGCAAATTGGTCTAGTAACTGTGGTTTTGCAAAGTTGTCACTTGGTGTCCAAACATCAAGCGGAGTAGGAGAGCTCGTATTGGAAATAAGATGTAAATATTGTGTCATACGGTTATAACTTGCCTTAATAGATGTGTTATCATTTAAGGCATACGAAATAGCTAGACGTGGTTCTAAATTTGAAAATTTATGGGTAGTCTTCTTATTTGAGATTGCAATTGTGTCAGTAGGGGTTGCACTTTGATATTGTTGCAGACTTTGGTTATATACCACAGCATGGTTATTTGCATAGTTGTATATCTCCTTTTGACCAAATCGATTAAATTGACTCAATCGTGTACCGTAGCTTATCGATAAATGATCTCCTAATTGTTGTTCAATGTCGATATAGACTGAAGCTTCATTCGCAAATTTATCGGTCAATTTTTTATAGGTGATACCTGAATCATCTCTATTAGGTTTGATTTCACCAGGATTAAATAAGTAATAATGGTTGTTCACTCCAAATTGCATTTGTAGCTTGTTGGATAGGTAGTATTTGAAGTCGTATTTGGCATTGAAATTTTTAATACCTGAGTTCCATTCAAAACCAACAAAGTCTAGCTCCAATCCATAGTAATAATCACTATAAATGAGTGAAAGGTTTGAAAATAGCTTTTCAGAGAAAAGATGGTTCCAACGCATATTCACAAAGCTATTACCATAGGAATTTATAAAGCTCTCTGAAATATTGAAAACATCCCTGCCGAAGTAACCTGAAAGGTAAATCGTATTCTGAGGGTTCAACTCGAAATTAAGTTTTGTATTTAAATCATAAAAGTAGGCAGAATTGTCATTACCGGTTGCTTTCAGAAATAAATGGGCATAGCTGGCACGACCACCTATTAGAAAAGAACTTTTTTCGTTGGCAATGGGACCTTCAAGAAGTAGTCTACTGGCTACAGCACCTATTCCTCCATTTCCCTTGAATTCTTTACTGTTCCCTTCTTTTTGGTAAATTTCAAGTACGGAGGATACACGGCCTCCATATCTTGAAGGTATACCTCCTTTGTATAGTTTAAGATCTTTAATGGCATCGGGGTTAAAAATGGAAAACAATCCAAATAGGTGAGACGAATTGTAGATAGTGGCCTCGTCTAGAAGGATAAGGTTTTGATCCACGGCACCACCCCTGACATTAAAACCTGAAGAACCTTCACCGGCATTGCTCACCCCAGGGAGTAAAACAATAGATTTTACAATGTCAGCCTCCCCTAAAACAGCAGGAATTTGTTTTATAGTTTTAGTGTTGAGCACATTTACACTCATCTGAGGTTTTCTCACATTGAGTAGCTCTGAATTTTGACTTACGACAACTTCTTCAAGTTGTTCCGTAGCTTCATCAAGTAATATATCGAGCTTTTTATTTTTATCTAACGTTATTTCAACGACTTTATCGGAAAATCCCAAGTAGCTAATCCACACTTTATGATCACCAGCGGGAAGTGATAGGGCATAATATCCGTATTCATTGGTGGTAGTTCCAAGGGATAAAGAATTCACCACAATAGAAACTCCAATTAAGTTTTCATTACTTGAAGAAGCCTTAACTACTCCACTAAGTGTAAATCTCTCCTGAGCAGAAATGGTGAAAAAAGTTCCTGTAATGAAGATAAATGTAAGAAACATAATCTTTCGAATACCCATATGATTCAATAGTATAATGAATGTTTATAGTCACAAAAATAACTAAGAAGTAAGGCTTAACATTCAAAGAAATGTTAAATATAAACACCTGAAAATAAGAAAAGCCCCATAGAGGGGCTTTCTGTATATTAGTATAACCAAGATTAGGCTTTCTCAATAATTTTATTGAAGATAGCACTTGGTCTCATGGCCTGTGATGTTAACAGTTCATCCGGGAAATAATATCCTTTGATATCCACTGGTTTTCCTTGGATGGCATTTAATTCATCCACTATGGCTTTCTCATTGGCAGTAAGTGCCTGAGCGATGGGCGTAAATTCTTCTTTAAGAGCCTTATCCTTGTCTTGGGCAGCAAGTGCTTGAGCCCAATACATTGCCAGATAGAAATGACTTCCTCTGTTGTCAAGTTCACCTACCTTACGAGAAGGAGATTTGTCATTATCCAAAAAGGTACCTGTTGCTTCGTCTAAGGTTTCTGCAAGTACTAAGGCTTTAGGATTATTATAGGTTTCCCCTAAATGTTCTAACGAAACTGCCAAAGCTAAAAACTCTCCAAGTGAATCCCAACGTAAATGTCCTTCTTCCAAGAACTGTTCAACGTGTTTAGGTGCAGAGCCTCCAGCGCCTGTTTCAAAAAGGCCTCCTCCGTTCATAAGTGGAACTATAGAAAGCATTTTTGCACTGGTTCCAACTTCCAAAATAGGGAACAAATCTGTAAGGTAATCACGTAAAACATTTCCGGTAACAGAAATGGTATCTTTTCCATCCTTTAGACGAATCAGGGTAAATAACGTAGCTTCTTCTGGTGACAAGATTTGTATATCAAGTCCCGTAGTATCATAATTTGGTAAATATGTTTCTACCTTTTTGATTAGTTGGGCATCGTGTGCTCTGTTTTTATCTAACCAAAAGATGGCAGGAGTTTGTGTGGCTCTGGCTCTGTTTACTGCAAGTTTCACCCAGTCTTGAACTGGTGCATCTTTCACAGTACACATTCTCCAAATATCACCTTCCTCTACTTGGTGCTGCATAAGAATAGTTCCGTCTTGGTCTACTACTTGTACAGTCCCGTTATCGTGAATTTCAAAGGTTTTATCATGTGAACCATACTCTTCTGCTTTTTGAGCCATTAGACCAACGTTAGGAACGGTGCCCATAGTTGTAGGATCAAATGCACCATTTTTCTTACAGAAATCAATGGTAGTTTGATATACACCAGCATAGCTGCTATCAGGAATCACTGCCATGGTATCCTCAGCTTCTCCTTTAGCATTCCACATTTTCCCTGAATTACGGATCATTGCCGGCATTGAAGCGTCAATAATTACATCACTTGGAACGTGTAGGTTGGTAATTCCTTTATCTGAATTAACCATCGCTAATGAAGGTCCGTTTTCTATGCAGTTTTTAATTTCAGCCTCAATAGCCTCTTTGTCAGCTTCAGGCAAAGATTGTATTTTGGTAAGTAAATCACCTAATCCATTATTAACATCTACACCAATTGCATCTAATTGAGCTCCAAATTTTTCAAAAACGGGTGCAAAAAAGACTTTAACTGCATGGCCAAAAATAATAGGGTCAGAAACCTTCATCATGGTGGCCTTCATATGTAGAGAGAATAACACCCCTTCTTTTTTTGCAGCATGTATTTGTTCTTGAAGAAAGGCCAATAAGCTTTTCTTAGACATAACTGTGGCATCCACAACTTCTCCTGCTTGAACGGGGATGTTAGCCTTTAAAACAGACTTGGAGTTGTCTGTTTTAATTAATTCTATTGAAATGGTTCCTGCCTTAACGCTTGTAATAGATTGTTCATTAGACAGAAAATCTCCACTGCTCATAGTGGCTACATGTGATTTTGAATCTGAGGACCAAGCACCCATGGAATGTGGGTTCTTTTTAGCATAATTCTTAACTGCTTTAGGAGCTCTTCTATCTGAATTTCCTTCACGAAGAACTGGATTTACAGCACTACCTTTGATTTTATCAAAACGTGATTTTATGTCCTTTTCAACATCATTTGAAGGGTCATCTGGATAGTTAGGGATGTTGTATCCTTTACTTTGAAGTTCTTTTATGGCTGCTTTCAATTGGGGAATCGAAGCACTAATGTTGGGTAGCTTAACAATGTTGGCTTCGGGAGTTTTTGCTAGCTCTCCAAGTTCACTTAATGCATCACCTATACGTTGTGATTCAGATAAATGCTCTGGGAAGTTGGCAATAATCCTTCCAGCTAATGAAATGTCTTTAGTTTCAAATTCAATGCCTGAAGAGGCTGTATATGCTTTTACAATGGGTAAAAATGATTGTGTAGCTAGAGCAGGTGCTTCATCTGTTTTTGTATAGATGATTTTCGGTGCTTTTATCATGTTTATAAGCTGTTATATTAGTTTAAAGAGAGGCAAATATACGAAATTGGCAGGCTTCCTTAAAGTAGAATGCGCTTAATGGGTAGGGGAAGGGCGAAATTGTTGTTTTGTTAAAATGGAGCCCTATTATTGAGAATTTCTAAATATTTAAAGATAAAAATTGTATAAATGAAAAAAGCCATATCAATGTAACTGTACTTTGATATGGCTTCGCGAAATAGTTTGCAACACATATGTTGTATCACAGAGCGACACAACGGCAACCCTTGATTGCTGTTGCGGGCTATTTCAAGTGAAACATGGTAAATTAACACATAATTAAACATCAATTGACTATGTTTCCAAGATGTTACTTTTCGGTGTAATCTAATCTTCACTACGAGAATCATAGTTTAACATGCTAACTTGAAGGTACAGCGTTGTTAAAAGCAGCTAGCAATCACAAAATGAATGGGTATTTTGAATGCTAGTTACTATGCTGAAAAATGAAAAGCAACAATAAAATTGAGAACGTAAACACTTTGGTGTTTGATAGACCAAATTCCACTCCTTTAAAGTTACGAAATCAATCTATAATTAAATGAAATAAAATGTTAAAAATCAGTCAATTGTGAATAACTTTTCTTGATGGTGTGGAATAAAAAAAGCACTCAATAGTTTGAGTGCTTTTAAGAACTTTTGTGAAAACAAAACTCTTAGCGTCTTGCTTCTTTGATTCTTGCTTTTTTACCGGTAAGTCCTCTGAAGTAGAAAATACGAGCTCTACGAACTTTACCTCTTTTGTTAACTTCAATTTTTTGAAGAGCAGGCATGTTAACAGGGAAGATACGCTCTACACCTACAGTACCTGACATTTTACGGATAGTGAAGGTTTCAGTAGCTCCAGCACCTCTTCTTTGGATAACAACTCCTTTGAAGAACTGAGTACGTGTTTTTTCACCTTCCTTAATTTCGTAATACACAGTAATAGTGTCTCCGGCTGCGAATTCAGGGAATTCTTTTTTCGTTACGAATTCGTCTTGAACAAATTTTAATAAAGCTTCCATTTTGCTATATATTAATTGTTTTTTCAAAGCAACATTCACGTACTTCGCCAGAGGTTACTCCAAATCGGATGCAAAAATAATAAATATTAAGATATATATGGCCTAAAATTTAAAAAAGATTACTCCTTTAAAAGATCGGGTCGACGTTCCAAGGTGCGTTTATAGGCTTGGTCTTCTCTCCATTTTTCTATTTTCGGAAAATTCCCACTGGTTAGGATTTCAGGTACTTTCCACCCTTTATAGTCTGCTGGACGTGTATATACTGGTGGGGCCAGTAAATTATCTTGGAATGAATCAGTTAAGGCTGAAGTTTCATCATTAAGTACACCAGGGAGTAGTCGTATGATGGTGTCACAGAGTACTGCTGCACCAAGTTCACCTCCGGAAAGGACATAATCTCCGATTGAAATTTCACGGGTAATAAAGTGATCTCGAACACGCTGATCTACCCCTTTATAATGTCCACATAATATGATAATGTTCTCTTTTAGGGAAAGGATATTAGCTGTTTTTTGGTTAAGAGTCACCCCATCCGGAGTCATATAGATGATCTCATCATAGGTTCTTTCTTCCTTTAATGCACTTATACATTTATCAATAGGTTCGATCATCATAACCATGCCAGCGCCACCTCCAAATTGATAATCATCAATTTGACGATAGTTATCTGTTACATAATCACGTAGGTTGTGAAAATGTACTTCAACCAGTCCTTTTTCAATTGCACGTTTAAGAATTGAGGCCTCAAAAGGGCTTTTTAGGAGCTCGGGAAGTACCGTTATGATGTCGATGCGCATACCACATTATTTATGCGGCAAAGATAATGCTATTTTTTAGACTCCCTGTTTTTATTGATTTCGTCTTGAAGTTGTCTGCGGACTTTTTGTTCTCTTTCGATAGAGTTTCTTCTGTGTTCTTCGTATTCAGCCTCGAGTATTTCAAGCGCTTTACGAGATTCAGATGTTATGCTGTTACTGTTTCTGAATTTATAGATAAACACCCCTAGAAGAAGGGCAAGTACAATAACAATACCCCACATGATAAAGGCATAGGTAGTTTTGCTGATAAGGGTCCCAAAGAAGCTTACACTTTTCTTTTCATTGTTAACGATTTCAAGTTCACTTTTAAGAGTGGTGATTTCGTTTTTTAATAAGTTGGTTTCTTCGTCGTTTTTATCAAGGATAGCTAGTTTTTCTTTAAGCGTCCTTTTTAGGGTGGTTAGGCTATCTTGGGTGTTTTTCTTTAAGGATAGAAATACACTCTTTTTTATTACTTTATAGTCTTGATAGTTATTGGCTTTGTCGTAAGCGATGTCAAATTGTTCAGAAATGGAAGGGTTAGGATTCGTGGTTTCTTCTTGTGAAAATACACTTGTAGTTAGGCAGAGAGTAATAAGTAGGGTAAGGATGTAAATTTTTTTTTCCATGGAACGAATGACTAAGAATGTTTATATTATGCTAACACTAACGCACACAAAGATACCATATTGTATCCTAAATAAAAAAGCTCCAGAAATCGGAGCTTTTTATGGGAAATTATAGAATAGTGTTGGTGGTTTTCTAGTAATAAGCGTAACGTCTTACCTTAGAAATATACTTGGCTAAACGCATAACTTGGTGTGAATACCCGTATTCATTATCATACCAAATATATAGTACAATACTTTTACCATCTTCTGATACAATGGTAGCATTACTATCATAAATCGATGGTGCGCTGGTGCCAATAATGTCTGAAGACACTAATTCATTATTTAACGAATACTTTATTTGCTCCACAAGATCTCCTTCCAGCGCATATTTTTTCATTATGGTATTGATACCTTCTTTAGTAGTTGGTGTGCTTGTCTCAAGGTTTAGTACAACTAGTGAGCCATTAGGTACGGGTACTCTGATGGCGTTGGATGTAAGTTTACCTGTAAGTGTAGGTAAGGCTTTTGCAACTGCACTACCTGCTCCAGTTTCGGTGATTACCATATTTAAAGCTGCCGCTCTACCACGTCTGTACTTGTTATGCATATTATCAACCAAGTTTTGATCATTGGTATAGGCGTGGATCGTTTCTAAATGCCCTTTTACAATACCTAATGAGTCCTCAACTACTTTTAGGATCGGGGTAATGGCGTTAGTGGTGCATGAAGCTGCAGAAAAAATAGAAACTTCATCTGGATTATACTCTAAATGGTTTACACCATGAACAATATTAGGAACCCCTTTTCCAGGAGCAGTCAATAAAACTTTATCGGCCCCCTTAGAGGTAAGGTGACGACTAAGCGCTTCATGATCTCTAAAGGCTCCTGTATTGTCAATAACCAGGGCATTGTTTATTCCGTATGTTGTATAGTCAATTTCTTCCGGATTTCCTGCAGAAATCATATGTACAGTGGTGCCGTTAATAATAAGGGCTTTGTTTTCCGTATCGATACCTACAGTCCCGGGAAAATCACCATGTACAGAATCGTAACGTAGCAATGAAGCTCTTTTTTCAAGGCTGTCAGCAGTAATTTTGTCGCGAGTTACGATAGCTCTTAAACGTAATTGATTACCGCGACCTGTTTTAAGCATTAATTCACGGGCTAATAAACGACCAATTCGACCAAAGCCATATAATACCACATCCTTAGGTTGTAGGTCATCTGTCTTTTTTGCGTCCTTTAGTTTGTCAATAACAAAGGCCTTAGAGTCATTGTATTTGGTGTCCTCTAAGTGATATTCATAGGTAAGTTTACCAATGTCCAACTTGGCAGGCGGTAAATCTAGCGATTTAATAGCTTGAGCAATTTCTACTGTATCGAAAATAGAAATTGGCTTTTGTACAAATTCTGCCGCATATTCGTGCAGATTGATGATGTCACTTACATTGCTGTCGATTAATTGATTTCTGAAGAAAACCAGTTCTATGGCTTTATCGTACCATAAATCGCTCACAATTTTAATGAACTCTACCGAAGCCCTGCGTCGATCGGCTTGGAAAGCCAGTTCTTTTTCGTAGTTTTTTTGATTGCTCATGTAGTTTGTCGTGTTGTTTTTTACAAATTTTCGGCAAAAGTATATATTTCAAACGTTTTCGTAAAACTTTTGTAACAAAAAAACCTCCCACTGGGAGGTTTTACATGTTGATAATCAAAAGTTATTAAAAGATGAACCGCTCTCGTTCGCCGTTTTTATTGATAAGAACCAGTGTATTCCTGTTGTTTTGAGATAAATTGTCCATGATGTTCTTGACATCATCTACATTTTTAATCTCTCTGTCATTTATGGCTACTAGAACTTTGCCTTCCATTTCTATATTATTGGTTGTATAGAAGCTAGATGCCTGGGTAATTTTCACCCCATTTTTAGTTTTAAATGATTTTTTATCCGCATCACTTAAATTTTTCACCTCAAGACCTAGTCCATTAATGCGATAGGTTTCGTTTTTATACAGGGTCACTGGAAGGGTGAGCGCTTTTCCATCACGTTCTATGGCTACTTTTATAACGTCGTTTGGACGTTTGGATGCTATATATCCCGATAGATCCGAGAATTTTGAAATTTTAATGTTGTCAAGTTTTTTGATGATATCGCCTTCCTTAATACCCGCTTTATCAGCTCCAGATCCTTCATCAACGCCTCCTACATAGAATCCTTCACTTTCTTTTACACCTAGTTTTTCTGCATTAAGTGAGTTAAGTTCACTACCTCGTACTCCTAAAACACCTTTTTGTACATTCCCAAATTCGATAATATCTTCTACTACTTTCTTAGCGATATTACTTGGGACCGCAAATGAGTACCCTACATAGGAACCTGTTTGTGATGTAATAGCTGTGTTAATACCAATGAGATCACCATTCGTATTTACAAGGGCGCCACCACTGTTTCCGGGGTTTACTGCGGCATCTGTTTGAATAAAGGACTGAGTCTTATCGCTAGAGCCGCTTAAATCACGTGCTTTGGCACTTATAATACCGGCAGTTACAGTAGACGTTAGATTAAATGGGTTACCTACTGCAAGGACCCATTCACCTATATGGGTATTATCAGAGTCCGCAAAGGTAAGATACGGTAACTTTTCGTCCGCATCTACTTTCAATAAAGCAATATCAGTGGCTGGATCTGTTCCTACTAATTCAGCCTTATATATTTTATTATTATTGAGTGTAATTTCAATTTGTGAGGCATTGGCAATTACGTGATTGTTTGTTACAATATACCCGTCCGGAGTAATAATTACCCCTGATCCAGTACCGATTTGTGCACGTTCACGTCCTCCTGATCCATAAAAGAAATCAAAAATCGTAGCTGGTTCTCTGGAGACAGAAACATTTTTTACGTGGACAACACTGTGTACCGTTTTTTCGGCAGCTTCCACAAATTGATTTTCATTTAGATTTAAGGCTGGAGCATTACCAAAATTGGTGGTAACCACTGAAGGTTTTGTTTCGTCTCCAATGATGTATGTATTTTTTTGAAATAATAAGGAGTAAGCTCCTAAGGAAATGGCTCCCCCTAAAACTCCTGCAAAAATCAAACTAACATGTTTTTTCATAGTATTACCATTTTATATTCGACAATTTTAACATTTAAAATTATTTCTTTATTTCGTTGTAATTACAACTTTAACGGCAGTTTAACAGCAGAAAATACTATGCCAAATTGTATCTTTGTCACAAAGATTATGTAGTATGAGTTTGTTATTTTATAAATATCAGGGTACCGGAAACGATTTTGTAATGATCGATAACCGTACCTTATTTTTTCCAAAGGAGGATGTCGAACTTGTTGCAAAACTTTGCGATCGCCGCTTTGGGATAGGAGCAGATGGCTTGATTCTTTTAGAAAATGACCCAGGTTATGATTTTAAAATGGTGTATTTCAACGCAGACGGTAATCAAAGTAGTATGTGTGGAAACGGAGGAAGGTGTTTGGTGGCGTTTGCTCAGCAATTGGGAATAATAACTGACAAAACGACATTTATTGCCACTGATGGGGAGCACCATGCAACCATTCATGAAGACGGAAATGTTAGTTTGCAAATGTTGGATGTCTCCAAAATTGAAACTCATAAATCGCATTGGTTTTTAAATACAGGTTCTCCTCATCATGTTGAAATGGTGTCTGGAATAGGAGCTATGAATGTAAAAGAAACAGGAGCTTCTATTCGTTATGGTGCTCCTTATTTTAAGGAGGGGAGTAATGTGAATTTTGTAGAGAAGAAGGATACTTCTACCTTTACAGTTCGTACCTATGAACGAGGGGTTGAAGATGAAACCTATTCTTGTGGAACGGGAGTAACAGCCGTAGCTATTGCTATGAATTATAGCAAGCAGACCCCCTCAAATGAGGTGGTTTTAGAAACCCCTGGTGGTGTTTTAAAAGTAAGGTTTAACCCATTAGATGATAGGTATACTGATGTGTGGCTTACAGGGCCTGCAACTTTTGTTTATAAAGGTGAGATATCATGGTAACACTCAAAGGTAAACAGCTTTTTTTACGTGCTCTCGAACCCGAGGACATTGATTTTTTATACAAGCTTGAGAATGATGAAACGATCTGGCAGGTAAGTGAGACCCAGACTCCTTATTCTCGTTATGTACTTAAGCAATACCTTAAGAATAGTTATAAAGATATTTATGAAGTAAAGCAGTTACGCCTTGCTATTGTTTCCCACACTCACGGATTGGTGGGACTTATCGACTTGTATGATTTTGATCCGAAGCATAAAAGAGCTGGGGTTGGGATCGTTGTGGACACAGTTCATCATAGTAAAGGGATAGGTACTGAGGCTCTTGAATTACTTTGTGAGTTTGCCTTTACTCATTTACAAGTACATCAGTTGTTTGCTCATATTACTCCAGATAACAATCCCAGTATACGTCTGTTTACCCGTGTTGGTTTTTTACATACCGGAACAAGAAAAGAATGGCTTTTTCAAAACGGTACCTTTATGGATGAATTAATATTTCAAAAAATAGCCCCTTAATTATGTATTTACGAAAAATTGTTTTAGCCATCGCTTTGATTGGTTTAGTGGTTAGTGGAGTAGTGGTTTATAAGATTTACAACGCCATTTTTGCACCCAACACTGCATTTGCTAATGAACAGGCCTTTATTTATATACCCACTGGCGCTAGCTTTAATGTGGTTGAAAAAGAATTAGAACCACTTTTAAAAGACCTAAACAGTTTTGTAGCTGTAGCCAAACGAAAGGGGTATGTTTCTAATATAAAGGCTGGAAAATATGCACTAAAGCATGGAATGAGCAATAATGATATCGTGAATACATTGCGCAGTGGGAACATGCCAGTACGAGTATCCTTTAATAATCAAGAAACCTTAGCGCGTTTAGCTGGACGTATCAGTACCCAAATTGAGGCTGATAGTGTGGCACTACTTGAGGTGTTTAGAGATACCGCCTTTCTGAAAGAAAACGGATTTACTACACAAACGGCGCTTGGGATGTATTTACCAAATAGTTACGAGTTCTTTTGGAATACATCAGCTGCCCAGTTCAGAGATCGTATGTTGGTGGAATACGAGCGTTTCTGGACTCCAGAACGTGTACAGAAAGCAGAAGCTCTAAAAATGACACCTATGCAGGTTATTAGTTTGGCATCGATTGTTCAGAAAGAAACAGCCAAGGTAGATGAGCGACCTAGAGTAGCGGGTGTGTATCTTAATCGTATACGAACTAATATGCTTTTACAAGCAGATCCAACCGTTATTTATGCGATAAAGGAGAAAACCGGGAATTATGATACGGTGATTAAACGGGTATTATTTAAGGATTTAGAAATCGATTCCCCTTATAATACCTATAAATATGCGGGCGTTCCTCCAGGCCCCATTGCCATGCCGGATATTTCTTCTATTGAAGCCGTTTTGACTCCAGAAAAACATGATTATTATTATTTTGTGGCGGATGTAAAGAATTTTGGATACCATATGTTTGCTAAAAATTTGGCGCAACATAATGCCAATAGACAACACTATATCCAGTGGGTTAATAGGCAGAATATCAGACGTTAACAACGTATTATTTTTAGTTTAAAAAATGCATTTCAACCGATTTAACTACACTTTAACAAGTTGATTTTCAGTATTTAAAAATTTGATTATCTTTGCACGCTGAAATTTTAAGCAAATTGGCATGCCATTTGTAAGTCTTAAAGAAATCAAATTTTATGAGAAAAAGCATATTAGAATATTTTATTTTAGTTGCTGTATTCGTACTTGTTTCTTTTGGTTTTACCTCTGTTCGTGAGGTAAGCATTCATGAAAATTTATTGGTTGATGGACCATTGTTGGCTATGGTGTTTCCTCAGGAGGAAATTCCAGTGAGGCCTGCGCCTCCTATGGTTGGAAAATCCTATATGGGATTCAAAGAGGCTTTGGGATATAGAGAATCCCGAGGTAATTATTTTATTGTTAATGATTATGGATATATGGGGAAGTACCAATTTGGTGCTGCTACCCTACGTCTGTTTGGAGTAAAGAGTACGGCAGAATTTTTGAACAACCCAGAGTTGCAAGAACGCGTATTGAAAGCGAGTCTTGAGCGAAATAAATGGGTGTTGCGAAAAGAAATTGAAAAGTATACAGGTAAAACGGTAAATGGAGTACTTGTAACGGAATCTGGGATTTTAGCAGCCGCACACTTAGGTGGAGCTGGAAGTGTTAAGTCCTATTTACGAAGCTGGGGAGCCAATGGTTTTAAAGATGCCAATGGAACAAGTATTCGCTTTTATATGAAGAAATTCGGCGGGTATGATCTCTCATCCATTGCAGCTCGGAAAGACGCAAAATTATGATTAAAAAGCCTTCTTACACAGAAGGCTTTTTTTAGTTCTTATGTATAATAAATATGGCAGGTCTTTTATGGAGAGATACTTTGTGTTTTTTCCATGCCGCCACTGACATTGTTTTGATGTATTGGGTTGGTAGGGTTAAGTCACAGGCTATACATAAAAGGGTGTCGGATTGTAATACCTGAAGGACTTCTTCCACCAATTTATCATTTCGATATGGGGTTTCGATAAAGAGTTGGGATTGCTTTTCTTCTTTAGCTCTTTTTTCAAAGAATTTTAAAGCCTGCTTACGGTCATTCTTATCAATTGGGAGATAGCCGTTAAAGGCAAAGCTTTGTCCGTTCATTCCGCTGGCCATTAGAGCTAGTAAAATGGAGGAAGGTCCTACTAGAGGAACCACTTCCAAATTTTTATCATGAGCTGTTTTAACGACCTCGGCTCCAGGGTCAGCAATTCCAGGGCAACCAGCTTCAGAGATTACTCCAACGGAAACACCTTCCATACATGGGGTTAGATACGCTGGAATTTGATGTGCTTCTGTAAATTTGTTGATGAGTTCAAATTGTAACTCAGACTGAGGTAGTTCAGGAGCTATTTTTTTGATGAACCGTCTTGCAGTTTTTTCATTTTCAACAATAAAATGCCTTAATTGAAGGATGACTTCCTTTATGGTAATGGGAAGAACTTCCATGGGATTATTTTCTCCTAAGGTTGTGGGGATCAGGTATACTTTTCCTTGTGACATCAGTGGCTTTCTTGTTGTAATTTATCGGCTATTGTCGTGCATGCCATATCCAGCATAGTAAAAACAGTGTCAAATCCATCATCACCTCCATAGTAAGGGTCAGGTACCTCAGAATTACTTAGTGTGTCAACCTCGTTCAGAATGAGGCGAACCTTAGCTTTTTGATCCTCGCTTTCTGCTAACCTTATAATATTTTTGTAATTACTAACATCCATAGCATATATATAGTCAAAGACATCAAAATCATTTTTAGTAAATTGTCTACAACGTTGATGGGTGATGTCAATATTGTTTTTTTTGGCAACTGCTATGGATCTCGGGTCGGGCAATTTTCCAATATGATAACTTGCTGTTCCTGCTGAATCAACTGTGAAATTTTCAGGACTTAATTTGGACTGTAGGATGCCTTCAGCAAGTGGAGAGCGACATATGTTACCTAAGCAGACCATCAGTATTTTAACTTTTGCCATGGCATTATGTAAAAAAAGTTATCGTTTAGAGCGATAACTTTTTGGTTAAATCTTCAATATATTTTCTGAACTGTTTGTCTGTTTCTGCGAGATTGTCGACTGTTTTGCAGGCGTGTAGTACGGTAGCGTGGTCTCGTTTCCCAATTTGTGATCCAATGCTGGCCAGAGATGCTTTGGTGAATTTCTTAGCGAAAAACATGGCTAATTGGCGTGCTTGCACGATATGCCTCTTTCGCGTCTTTGACTGTAGTGTGGATACATCCATTTGGAAATAATCGGACACTACTTTTTGGATGTAGTCGATAGACACTTCACGCTTTGTATTTTTGACAAACTTCTCTACAATTTGTTTTGCTAGTTCAAGAGTGACTTCTTTCTTGTTAAAGGAAGAATGGGCTATAAGGGATATAATAGCGCCCTCGAGCTCTCGAACGTTTGATTTGATGTTTTTAGCAACGTATTCAACAATTTCATCACTCATTTCCACACCATCTCTATAGAGTTTGTTTTTAAGGATGGAAATACGTGTTTCATAATCTGGCGTCTGTAATTCAGCTGATAGCCCCCATTTGAAACGTGATAATAAACGCTGCTCAATATCCTGCATATCTACTGGTGCCTTATCTGAGGTAAGGATAACCTGTTTGTGGTTTTGATGCAAGTGGTTGAATATGTGGAAAAACACGTCCTGTGTACCAGATTTTCCAGAGAAGAACTGCACATCATCTATGATAAGTACATCGATTAACTGGTAAAAATGGATGAAATCATTTCGTGTATTTTTCTTTACCGATTCAATATATTGTTGAGTGAATTTTTCAGCTGAAATGTAAAGAACAGTCTTTTCAGGGTATTTGTCTTTGATTTCTACACCTATAGCATGAGCTAAGTGTGTTTTTCCGAGTCCAACGCCACCAAAAATTAGTAAGGGGTTAAATGAGGTACCTCCAGGTTTATTCGCTACAGCTAATCCAGCGGAGCGTGCAAGACGGTTGGAATCACCTTCCAGGAAATTTTCAAAGTTATTATTAGGATTCAGTTGTGATTCAATTTTGACATTTCGGATGCCGGGAATCACAAAAGGATTTTTTAATTCAGGATTTTTGTGTTTTACGGGAACATCTACTTCTTGAGCCGGCATGGCTACTCTATTAGAGCTAGGAATTTTCTCCGTAAAGGGTTGTTTGTTACCGTAAGTATTTTCCATCTTAATGATGTATACTAACTTAGCATTTTCTCCAAGTTCTTTGGTAAGGGCAACTTTCAATAACTTGACGTAATGTTCTTCAAGCCATTCATAAAAAAATTTACTAGGAACTTGGATGCTTAATGCGTTATCGGTTAACTTTACAGACTTGATAGGTTCAAACCAAGTTTTGTAAGCTTGTGGTTGGATGTTATCCTTTATGAAAGCTAGACAGTTATCCCAAACCGATTGCGCAGTTACAGTCATATTTCTCGTAAGGTTTTTTTAGTTTATTAGGTTAGAAAAAATGCGGACAATTGATATGCCAGCATGATCTTTTGAGATGAACAAATATGTGAACAAATTTTTAATAAAAAAAATTAAAATGATATTGAATATACGATTTTTTTTTCTCATACCAGATTTAATTTTTTTACATTTTCTTAACAATAAATAAATACTTACAAAGTGGGAAGAAGTCATATAATAAATGTAAGAATTCGATATGCCGAAACAGACCAGATGGGCGTGGTTTATCATGGGAATTACGCGCAATTTCTAGAAATGGGAAGAGTAGAGTGGTTGCGTAACCTAGGAGTTTCCTACAAATCAATGGAAGAAACTGGAGTAATGCTTCCTGTGGTTTCTTTGCAAATTTTTTACAAAAAATCGGCTACATATGATCAGGTGCTTGAGGTGAAAACTACCCTTGCAAAAATGCCTTCAGTACGTATTGCCTTTGATTATGAAATCACTGATGAACAGGGTGAAATTGTAGCTACTGCTCATACGGTTTTAGCATTTATAAATATGAAAACAGGAAGACCAATGAAGTGTCCAGATTATATTCTGGATACATTAGAGACTATAGTTTTTTAAAGGTAATCTCGTATAATTGGTTTAAATGATTTTCGAATTGTTCGGCATCAGATTTTCTAATTTCTGTACGTAGGGTGCAGTCCATTTCCATTTGTTGAGATAGGATGGGTAGCTGGTGTTCTTTTAAAATCCGCATGACTTTGTTGAGGTCTTTGTAGTCACATTTTATTTCAAAAGTCACATTCAGAGTTTTCTCAACAATGTCGGCTTGTTCAAGGGCCATTTGGGCTGTATTTTTGTAGGCGGAAATGAGTCCTCCTACCCCTAATTTGATACCGCCAAAGTATCGAACCACTATAACTAAAACATTGGTGATTTCAAATGATTGGATTTGACCGTAAATAGGCATTCCAGCACTGTTGTTTGGTTCACCATCATCATTAGCTCTATATTGTATTTGGTTTTCTACACCGAGTTGCCAGGCGTAACACCAATGTCTAGCTGAATGGTGCTGCTTTTTAATGGCGTCTAATATGGGTTTTACTTCTTCTTCGGTTCGAATAGGAAAAACATATCCAAAGAATTTACTGTGTTTTTCTTTAAATAGGACTTCTTCGGTAGGTAGGTCGATGGTTTTATATGTATCTGTATGCTGCAAAATTTAAAAAAGGGTCATTAATAGAATCGCAATAATAGCAAAAATAATTCCAATCCAATTTCTCAATGAGGTAGTCTCTTTAAATGCGATAAGTCCTATAAGGGTTGAAGAGATTACTACCCCGACATTGTTAACTGGAAATACCACCGAGCTTTCAAGGCCTTGAATATCGAGTGCCTTTAGAAGGTAATACAAGGAAAAGTAGTTTGGAATTCCAAGACAAACACCTGCGATGATGCTCTTTGGTTTTAGGGTGAATTTCTTTCTAATGTATGTTATCAATAGGAATAGTACTCCATAACAGCCAGCTGATAAAAAGGTGTTGGCCGAAAATATATCCATCTCCGAGGCGTCCACAAAATGTAGATTGATATATTTTAAAAGAGCATCAAGGGTTCCCGCTCCAATAAATAATAGCAAAGGAAAAAGCCAATTTGTTTTGGATGAATCCAGACTTCCATTTTCTTTTTTAGAAGTTAAGTAAACGGCAGATAAGGCTAAAATAATTCCAATACTTTTAATAAGTGTGATTTGCTCGTTATAAAGTATAAATGCTAAAATAACTGGAATGACCAGTGACATTTTGGAAACAACAGAAGCTACCGATACCCCAGACTTCTGAGTAGTAATGCCCAGTAAGTTGAACACACTTATAAACAATAACCCTAGCATAACAGACCAAGGGAACCAATCTTGTTGAGGTAAAGAGGTGATTGGAATGGTATTTCCTGCGAAAATGAATCCTAAGGATGCTGCCGTAAAATAATTAGCAATAATGGCATGTAGTATGTTGATCTCAAAATGTTTGAATATTTTGAAGATAACAAATAGGACGGTGCTGAAAACAATGCTTAAAAGTAAGAATAGCATGATTTAAAAATAGGGTTGGTCGAATAAGGTGGTAATGTCTTCAAGTTCTGGAGTAAGATTCCAAACATGGATTCCAAGTTCAGAGGCTGCAAGGGTATTTTCAAAAGTGTCATCAATAAATAATGTTTCTTCCGGCCTAAGATTATTTTCAGTTAAAACATATTGATAGCATGATGAATCAGGCTTGCGTTGGTGGATCTGATGTGATAAATAGAATTTTTCAAAACAGTTTTGAAATCGGGTATATCGCTCTTCTCCCATATTGGCAATTACTTTCTCTATATGAAGCTCATTGGTGTTGCTTAATAAAAATAATCTATGAGTTCCTTTGGCGGCAAGGGATTCAATGAATTCTAATCTTTTTTCTGGAAAATCAAGGATGATGGCATTCCAAGCATTTTCCAAATACGCCTTGGAAACCCAGGGGAATAGTTTAGCGTAATAGGAGACAAATTCCGGAGTTGTTAGGAGTCCTTTTTCGTAGTCCGCATTGATGTGAGTCATTTCTTCAGTAATTTGAAAATCAGTTATTTCTGAAGTTAATAAACGCAAGGTAGCGGCCTTGTCGAGATTAATGAATACATCACCAAAATCGAAAATGAGATGTTTAATCATGTATTATAGTAATGGTGTATTTGGTCGTTTAGTAGTGATGTCTGATGGTCAGGTACTTGTTGAATTTTAGGTGCTGGAACTCCTTTCTTTTCAAATTTTTCTCCAGTAAAAACACGTGCCTCATCCCATAGCGCTTCTTCTATAAAGGTATTCAGTGTTTGTGTTCCTCCTTCTATAATAAGGCTTTGTAGGTGATGTTCGTAGGCAATGTCACAAATTTGTGTGGCCAGTGGTTTAGAAAAATCAATGGTATGAAAATAGGTGTTTTTTGTGAGAGGAGTATTCGTTTTTTCGGTAATAAATAAGGTCTTTACACTTCCATCCCAAACGTTATAGTTCTTTGGAATTCGTAGGTGCCGATCAATAATGATCCTCACGGGATGATGGCCCTTCCATAATCGGGAATTTAGTTTTGGATTGTCCTCCAAAGCAGTACGGGTTCCTATAAGAATGGCAGCTTCTTCTGTTCTCCACTTATGCACAAGTTGCCTTGAATACGGATTGGTAATCCAGAAAGGTTGTGGGTTGTTCTCCCTTTTTTCAGCCATGGGAGCGATAAAACCATCTTGGGTTTGTGCCCATTTTAGGATAATATAAGGTCGCTTTTTGGTGTGAAATGTAAAAAATCGTTTGTTTAATTGGTTGCATTTGTCTTCTAAGACGCCTAGGGTTACCTGACAACCGGCTTCTTTTAATAGTTGTATGCCATTCCCTGCAACTTTGGCAAATGGGTCTATGGTACCAATAACTACTTTTTTTATTTTTTTTGCAATGATTAGGTTTGCACAAGGAGGTGTTTTTCCATAGTGACTGCAGGGTTCCAAGCTTACATAAATGGTACTTTCAGGGAGCAATGCTTCGTTTTTAACGGAAGCAATGGCAAGAACTTCTGCATGGGGTTCACCAGCTTTGCGATGCCAGCCTTCACCTATGATAAGACCATTATGAACAATTACACAGCCTACCAAGGGATTGGGAAAAGTGCTTCCTAATCCATGGCTGGCCAATTCCAGACAGCGTTGCATGTAGAATGAGTCTTGTGGTGTCATTGGGATAAAGTTACTTTAAATAAATCGCTTCTATTCTCTTTTGTAAAGTGATTTTTTATAAGTTCGTATAGCCGCACAAAAATAATATTTAAAAGGAATGAATTCTGTAATTATTCGTGAAATTACCTCTAAAGATAATAGGGAGGTTGCTCGTGTTATTCGTAAAGTTTTGGAGGATATGGGGGTTCCTAAAGTAGGTACTGCCTATGCTGATAAGGCATTAGATTGTATGAGTGAAACCTACTCAAGAGAAGGAGCCTGTTATTTTGTTTTAGAGGTTGATGGACATGTTTTAGGAGGTGCTGGTATCGCTCAATTAGATAATTTTGATGGAAATGTATGTGAACTTCAAAAGATGTATTTTCTGGATCAAGTGCGAGGTAAAGGATGGGGGAGAAAGATGATGGAAGTATGTCTGTCTAAGGCTAAAGAACTGGGATATGATCAATGTTATTTGGAGACAATGCCTTATATGGAGGATGCGCAAAAGCTTTATAAAAAAGTAGGTTTTCAATATATTGATGCTCCCTTGGGTGATACAGGGCACTATTCTTGTCCCGTATGGATGTTGAAGAAATTGTAATTCTGCTCTAGCTCAGATAAAATTAATTATCTGTTTTTTATAGGATATTTTCATATATCTGATATTTTTCAGATATTTGAATAAAAATGTAACCAATGATAGCTGTAATTACAGGAGATGTTATCAATTCCAGGAAGTCGCCAAGTGCGCTATGGCAGGATTCCTTAAAGGGGGTACTGGCAGAATATGGGATGAATGGCCCAGATTGGGAGCTGTATAGGGGCGATAGTTTTCAGTTGAAAATAGAAGTGAATGAGGCACTATTGGCGGCTATACATATTAAGGCCAGTGTTAAACGACATTCGGGTTTAGATGTTCGTATGGGCATAGGTATTGGGTCTGAAGATTCTAAAGCAGATAGGGTTACCAGTGCAACAGGCCAAGCTTATGTTTTGTCGGGGACCTGTTTTGATGGACTCAAAAAACAGACGATGGCCATAGCTACACCTCATGAGTTTTTAAATGAAATATTGGATGTGATGCTTTCTTTGGCCTTGTTGACCATGGATACTTGGAGTGATACCGTAGCGGCTGTTATTTGTAAAGTCATTGAGCATCCCCAGAAAAAGCAGGCAACCATTGCAACCCTTATGGGGAAATCACAAAGTAATATAAGTGAGGCTTTAAAGCGTGGGGGCTTTGAAGAGGTTCGAAAATTAGAACAATTTTATAGAAAACAAATCTCTTTGGTATGATAGTTTTAGTGATTACTTTTTTATTAGCACACCTATTAGGAGACTTTGTTTTGCAACCTGCTAGCTGGGTTGCTCATAAAAACACCTATAAAGTCGCTTCTAAATTCTTGTATATTCATGTGTTAGTACATGCCCTTTTATTAGTTGTACTGTTGAAATTTGACACCCAATATTGGGTTGGTATTTTAACAATTTGCTTAGGGCATTACGGGATAGATATACTTAAGATATATACTCAGAAGCAGGAGGCCTCTCCAAAAGCATTTATAGTCGATCAATTAGCGCATTTAGTGTTAATTATAGGTGTAGCCTATGCTTATTACCCAACTAGTGATATATGGTTTCTTTTTAAAAGTGAAAAATGGTTATTGAGTATTACTTCTCTTATTTTGGTGAGTCAAGTAGGAGCTATAGTGATCAGGGTATTAATGTCATCATGGAAGCTAGAAGAGGACTCGGCAAATGAGTCTTTGAAAAATGCAGGAATGTATATTGGTATTGTCGAGCGACTTATGATTTTTGGATTTGTGGTGTTTGATCAATGGGCAGCCATTGGATGGTTAATAGCTGCTAAGTCTATTTTTAGATTTAGTGATTTATCAAGAGCAAAGGACCGAAAGCTTACAGAGTATATGATTATAGGAACCTTATTGAGTGTAGCCATAGCGATTTCTGTAGGTTTGTTACATAATTATATAGGGTCGTTGTTATAAGTAGATGCGTGTATGAGATTGAAAGAAATAAAACAAATATTTCATAAAGAGTTAGAAGCTGTTTATGATGCCATGGAAATTGATTCCTTTTTTTATCGTCTGATTGAACAGTACTATGACTTTACAAGGTTGACATTAGCCTTGCAGCCTGAGATGTCACTTTCAAAGGAGGAAGAGCAACCTTTGTTTGAGGCTTTAGCGGAATTAAAAGAACAAAAACCACTGCAATATATTCTGAAAACAGCCTATTTTTGTGGCCTAACCTTTGAGGTGACACCTGATACACTCATTCCACGTCCAGAAACCGAAGAATTAGTACAGTGGATCGGGGAAACTGTAGATAAGAATGTTCCTTTACGTATATTGGATATAGGTACTGGCAGTGGTTGTATTGCCATATCGCTAGCAAAGAGCTTAGCTAATGCTGAGGTAACAGCTATTGATATATCATCCAAAGCCTTGGAGGTGGCTAAACGCAATGCTGAAAATAATAATGCCTCTGTGATATTTATTCAGACAGATATTTTGGAGACCACGCAATTATCACAAACCTATGATGTTATAGTTTCCAATCCACCTTATGTACGTATGTTGGAAAAGGCTTCCATGAAATCAAATGTACTGGCCTATGAACCACATACGGCTTTATTTGTGGAAGATAAGAATCCGCTGATTTTTTATGAGGCGATCACTGAACTTGCGAAACGGTATCTGGAAGAAGGAGGATGGTTGTTTTTTGAGATCAATCAATATCTCGGGGTAGAGATGAAGGAGTTGCTCGCAAAACATCAGTTTAAAAATAGTAGTTTACAAAAAGATATGTACGGTAATGACCGTATGATAAAAGCACAAAAATAGTATATGAAAGGGGTACAAGAACGCATAGGCAGATTGCGAGAAGAATTGGAACAGCATAATTATAATTATTATGTACTAGACGCTCCCACTATTTCTGATTTTCAATTTGATGAAATGATGAAAGAGTTACAAGCACTAGAAGCTGCCCATCCTGAACTGTATGATCCTAATTCTCCCTCTGTAAGAGTGGGTGGGATGATTACCAAGAATTTTGAAACGGTGGTACATGAGCATCGTATGTACTCTCTGGATAATTCGTATTCTAAAGAAGACTTGGAAGATTGGGAAAAGCGAATACTAAAAATTGTAGGTCCTGAAAGTGTTGCATTTACTTGTGAATTAAAATATGATGGCGCCTCCATTAGTCTTACCTATGAAGATGGTAAATTAGTGAAAGGAGTAACGCGGGGCGATGGGTTTCAAGGAGATGATGTAACGAACAATATAAAGACCATCCGAAGTGTTCCTCTTCAGCTTAAAGGGGATTACCCTTCTAAGTTTGATATACGCGGGGAAATTGTCTTGCCTTTTGAAGGGTTTCAGAAAATGAATGAGGAGCGTATTGCTGCAGGAGAAGATCCTTATATGAATCCTAGAAATACAGCCAGTGGAAGTTTAAAACTTCAAGATAGTAGTGAAGTGGCCCGTAGACCTTTGGATTGTCTATTGTATACTATTGTAGGAGAACATACCGGTATAACCACTCAGTATGAAAGTTTAGAAAAGGCTAGATATTGGGGGTTTAAGGTCCCTAAAGAAGCCCGCCTTTGTAAATCTACAGAAGAGGTTATGGAGTTTATTAACTATTGGGATGAACATCGTCATGAGCTTCCGTATGAGACAGATGGAGTTGTGGTTAAGGTTAATTCGATTCAACAACAACAAGAATTAGGATATACCGCTAAATCTCCCCGATGGGCCATGGCGTATAAGTTTAAAGCTGAACGAGTTTCAACAGTGTTAAATAGCATTACCTATCAAGTGGGAAGAACTGGGGCTATTACCCCGGTTGCTAATCTGGAGCCTGTTTTATTGGCAGGGACCATCGTAAAAAGAGCCTCACTGCATAATGCGGATCAAATAGAGAAGTTGGATATTCGAGTAGGGGATACGGTGTATGTGGAAAAGGGAGGAGAGATTATCCCTAAGATAGTGGGAGTGGAATTGGCTAAGAGAAGCGAGGGTACATCGCCAACATCTTATATTACCAATTGTCCAGAATGTCATACCCCACTAGTGCGCACTGAAGGAGAAGCTCAGCATTACTGTCCAAATTATTATGGTTGTCCACCTCAAATCACAGGAAGAATACAGCATTTCATTTCTAGAAAAGCAATGGATATTGAAGGCATGGGAGCGGAAACAGTCGAGTTGCTCTTCAAAGAAGGTCTTATCCATAATTATGCAGATCTATATGAACTTACCACAGAGCAGTTGGTTCCCTTGGAGCGTATGGCCGAGAAAAGTGCTGAGAATTTGGTAAATGGAGTGTTGAGGTCTAAAGAAATTCCATTTGAAAGAGTCCTTTTTGCCTTGGGAATTCGTTTTGTGGGTGAAACAGTGGCCAAAAAACTTGCCAAGGAGTATAAGTCTATTGATGCGCTTTCTAAAGCTACATTATTAGAGCTTACCATGGTGGATGAGATTGGGGTGAAAATAGCTGAAAGTGTACTTGATTTTTTTGCCAAAGAGGAAAATTTGGTGAGTATTAATCGTCTTAGACAGCATGGAGTGCAAATGGAGATTTCAGCCCAGCAATTAATGAATCAATCTGACAAACTCAAAGGGAAAATATTTGTGGTTTCTGGGGTTTTTGAAAGTGTGTCAAGAGATGAACTAAAGAAAATGATTGAAGATAACGCGGGGAAGGTTGCCTCTTCTATTTCTTCCAAAACTCATTATGTGATTGCGGGTGATAATATGGGTCCTAGTAAAAAGGATAAAGCAATTGCTCTGGGAGTTCCAATAATCAGTGAATATGATTTTAAAGAAATGCTGCAGGTATGATTGTAGAAAATAAGTTGCGGTCCATCGTTAGCTATCTTGCCATCCTGGCCGTGTTTTGTGTACCTGTATTGGATATATTTCGCTTATGGGAGAATCCTGAAGCAAGTCGTAAAATTACAGGTATATTGACGATACCGTTGGTATTGGTGTATTATTTGATGAACACCTCAGTAAGGGATCGGTTGTATCTCTTAAGTCTTCTGGCTGTATTTATCGGTGATACCGTGTTTACTATAGATTCGACCAATTTTAGTTGGGGCCTTGTTTTATATGCCTTAGGTAATCTGATGTATTGTCTGGTGGTGTTTAATAATATAGAATATCTTTCCTATAAGGCTATCTTGTTAGTTTCTGTTCCCTTTTTTCTTGTATACCTAGTTCCGTTTCTTTATTTCTACGAAATGATTGAAAAGGATTTCTTTGAAATTATGGCCTATACGCTTTCTATTGGGTTTTTGGTTTTAATGGCTTGGGTAGAATTCTTTAGTAGGCGAACAATTGCAAATAGATGGTTGCTTGGAAGCAGTATTGTGATGGTTATATCTACCTTGGCATATGGTGTGCATATGTATATAGAAGGGTTGTTGCTTTTAAAAGCGGTGGTGTTGCTGGCCTTCTCAGGATTTCATTGGATGTTTAGTCAGTATGTAATACAATCATCCAATGAACCTAATGAGATGAAAATATAGTTATACGATGATGGTGGAACCGTTAGCTGTGGTTTCTCCATTTTCAAAATAGAAATCGATTCTACCTACGTTTATACCGTAGCAACCTACTTGATTTACAAGCATATTTTTTCCTTTACGATTCTTAACTACCGTAGGTTTCTTTAAAAAGGTATGGGTATGTCCTCCAATAATGAGATCGATGTCCTCGGTATTGGCGGCTATTTGTAGATCTGAAGGTCTTTGGCTGTTTTCATAATGATACCCCAAGTGAGAAAGGCAAATAACCAAATCGCAACGCTCTTCATCTTTTAAAATCCGACTCATATCCTGGGCTATCTCTATAGGAGGTAGAAAGGAGGTTTCCTTATACATTTTTTTGTTTACGAGCCCATCGAGTTCGATACCTAACCCAAAAATGCCGATACGTATACCGTCCTTATGATATACTTTGTAAGGTTTAGTATGGGTATCCATAACGGTATTTTTAAAATCGTAATTGGAAATAATAAAATCAAATTTAGCATGTGGAAGTTGCGCGTATAAACCGTCAATTGAGTTGTCAAAATCATGGTTACCTAGGGTGGCGGCATCGTATTTAAGCATACTCATTAGTTTAAATTCCAATTCTCCGCCATAGTAATTGAAATACGGAGTGCCTTGAAAAATATCTCCAGCATCTAGGAGCAGCGTATTTGGATTTTCCTGACGAATTTTTTCTACTAGTATGGCTCTACGCGCCACTCCTCCCTGATTAGGGTTTCTTGGATCATCCGCGGGAATTACATCAATATGACTGTGAGTGTCATTGGTATGTAAAATAGTAATATGCTTTTTTGTATTTAAAGAGGTACAACTTGTCAGTGGGAGTCCACTTAAGGATACCAGTGCAGATGCACCTGCTGTATGTTGAATAAATTGTCTACGTTTCATTGCTACTATTAATTAAGTACAAAATTAATTGTTTGGACCAAATCGATTATCTGAAACAGCTGATATGGTGTCAATGGCTGTGAAATAGTCTATTAGAAGATTTCGTAATAAGTAGTCTGTTTCAGTAACTGAAACTGGATTACTAAAAAAGTTCATGTGATCCCCTCCGTTCATTAGGTAGTCGGTGGTAGCTATATGATAGGTTTGTTCCGCTATTATCGGCTTTCCTTTTACGGTAAATGTAGAAATGCTTTCATCCTTATTAAAGTGAAGCTGAAATTGGTTCGAAAGTGGATGGGCTGTTTTTCCTTTAATAAGATACTGAGCTAATTCTTGCATCCGATCACCTGAAATTTCTACTACCACGACCATATTTTCAAAAGGCATTAATTCAAAGGCGGAACGAGTGGTTACATCACCTTTGGGTAGTGAAGATCGTATACCTCCGTTATTTAGAATTACAAAATCTATTTCTCTCCCAGTTCTGTTTTTGTAAATTGGATTGGTCATTTGATAAACGGCATCTGCCATAAGATTACCAAGAGCCGTATTGTATGGGGTGTCTGTTTTGGTTAGAGTTGACGGATTATGGGCGAGTACTTTGGCTAGATCTTTATCAATATGGTCTCTGTATGGTTTTACGAAGTCCTCAATTTGTTGATTCTCACTCAAAGAGTCGTTTACATTTAGTTGGGTGCCTTCAATGCGATGGATATGCTTTGGTGTCTCTGAACAGCTCCAAAACAAACTAAATGTTATAAAAATAACAAAATGTTTAATTTTCATAAGTTAAGATTTGTCGAAAATGCAATAGTTGCAGTATTTTATTGATTAATTTTGCAACAAGATATCGTAAAAGTACATGTTTTTAAAAGCACTCAAAAGAAAGTCAGCTAAGAAATTTTTACATCAAGTAGCTCTGACCCCAAAAAGCAATCGGTCATTTGATGTAAAGGCTGTAAAAAAAGTAGCTTGTTTAGTGGATTTAAATGCATTTAATCGACCAGAACAGCTGAACTCATTTTGTGAAGTTTTCGGACTTGAATCAAGCAATTTTCACCTGCTGGGATATAAAGAACAGCCAGGAGATGCATCCATCGCTTATTTCACGCCTGATGGACTTCAATGGAAAGGAGTATATAAACAGGAAGAAGTGAACCTTTTTTTAGGGAATACCTACGATATTTTAATTAATTATTTTCAAGAACCTAAAGTGCCTATTTTGGCGGTATCTGCTCGAGTAGATGCAAACATTCGATTAGGGTTTGATGGAATTGGAGCGAAGTTTAATGATATTCACTTTAAAGGTGAACTTAAAGAAATGGCAGCCTTCCAAAAAGAAATGATGAAATACTTACAAGTAATACGATAACTGGAAAACAATGAATACAAAATTTTTAGGAACTGGTGTAGCACTAATTACCCCTTTCCAACAGGATAAATCTGTAGATGTACAGGCTTTAGAGCGATTGGTAAATTATGTAATTGAAGGAGGAGTTGAGTATTTAGTGGTGTTAGGGACTACTGCTGAAAGCGCTACCTTGACTAAAGCAGAGAAAGAACTAGTGAAAAGCACTATTACCAGAGCAAATGCGGGAAGAGTACCTATGGTTTTAGGTGTTGGAGGTAATAATACTGCAGAGGTTGTTGAAGAACTGACCTCTGGAGAATATGGGGAATATGATGCGATTTTGTCTGTGTCACCTTATTATAACAAACCAACACAAGAGGGGATCTATCAACATTTTAAAGCTGTTTCTCAGGCTTCCCCAATTCCGGTAATTGTATATAACGTTCCTGGTAGAACCGCCTCAAATATGTTACCTTCTACTGTAGTGCGATTAGCTAAGGACTTTACAAATATAATAGGTATTAAAGAAGCTGCTGGAGATACCGTTCAGGCTTTTCGTTTAATTAAAGATAAGCCAGAAGGATTTTTAGTAATTTCTGGTGATGATATGATTACCCTTCCCATGACATTGGCAGGTGGAGCTGGTGTTATTTCTGTAATTGGTCAGGGATTACCAAGAGAATTTTCTCAAATGGTGCGATATGCCCTAGAAGGAAATGCTATAGAAGCTTCCAAGCTGCATTATCAAATAATGGAGAGTATTGATCTTATTTTTGAAGAAGGAAACCCTGCAGGTATTAAAAGTATGTTACAGCAATTAGGGGTCTGCCAGGATGATGTACGTTTACCGCTAGTAGGTGCCACGGAGTCTCTTCAACATAAGATTGCCGCTTTTTTAAAGCAATTGAATCAGGTTACGGCCTGAGCCAAGGGGAGTTAAATCTTCCTTAAATGCAATTTTTCTAGATGTTTATCTGTTATTTTAGCTTGAAAAATAGTTTTTATTATAACAGATAAATGTCTAATTTTGCCCAATGTTAAAAAAAATGAGATACCTAGCAGTAGTGTTACTTACACTGGTACTTACAGTTTCATGTAATGAATATCAGAAAGTACTGAAAAGTGAGGATGCCAAATTAAAGTATGATTTGGCTGAGAAGTTTTATAACGAAGGAGACTTCCGTAGAGCCAATCGCTTGTTTGAGCAGATTGCTCCTCAATATATAGGTAAGCCTCAAGGTGAGCGTATCATCTTTATGTATGCCAATTCTTTCTATCAGATTAGAGATTATTATACTGGGGGATATCAATTTGAGCGTTTTGCAAAATCATATCCTCGTAGTGAGAAGGTTGAAGAAGCGGCATTTTTAGCTGCAAAGTGCTTGTATTTAAGTTCGCCTAAATATAGTATCGACCAAACTGAAACCCATAAGGCAATCGAAAAATTGCAGCTTTATATCAATCAGTATCCTACCTCAGAGAACTTGCCTGAAGCTAATAAGATGGCGCAAGAGTTGAGTGAAAAACTTCAACGTAAGGAATACGAAATAGCTAAGCAGTACAATACTACACGAAATTATGAGTCCTCTGTGACATCGTTCAATAACTTCTTATTAGATTTTCCAGGTAGTATCTATAGAGAAGATGCGATGTTTTACAGATTTGATTCCGCTTATAGACTTGCCATTAATAGTGTAAGTTATAAAATAGAAGAGCGTTTACTAGAGGCCGAAGGCCATTATAACAATCTGAAAAAGTACTATCCACAGACCAAGTATGCGGACAAAGCGGATGCTATGAAGGCAGAGATAGAGGAACAATTAAAAACAGTTACATCGAAATAATTTAAGGGATATATGAGCGATTTAAAGAAGACAGAAGCGCCGGTAACTACCATTACGTATGACCGCAATAAGTTAGATACGCCTACGGAAAATGTCTATGAGGCTATTTCTATTGTCGCTAAACGCGCGATACAAATCAACGCTGAGATTAAAAAGGAGTTAATTGAGAAGTTAGAAGAGTTTGCTACTTATAACGATAGCCTAGAGGAGATCTTTGAAAACAAAGAGCAAATTGAAGTTTCTAAATTCTACGAGAAATTACCAAAACCACATGCATTAGCAGTTCAAGAGTGGTTGGAGAATAAAATTTACTACAGAAATACAGAGGAAAAATAATCCTACCATATTATGTCTATACTAAGCGGCAAAAACATACTGTTAGGAATTACAGGTGGCATTGCCGCTTATAAGACTCCTTCTTTGGTAAGGCTTTTTGTGAAAGCAGGAGCCCATGTACGTGTAGTTATGACGGACAGTGCCAAAGAATTTGTTACCCCACTTTCACTTTCTACAGTTTCAAAAAATCCGGTATATTCTTCTTTTACCAGTGAAGGTGAAGAGAATGGGCTTTGGAATAATCATGTGGATTTAGGGTTGTGGGCTGATATCATGCTTATAGCACCAGCGACGGCTAATACATTGTCTAAAATGGCTCATGGTGTAAGTGATAATTTTTTGTTAGCTACCTACCTTTCTGCCAAATGTCCTGTATTTTTTGCCCCGGCAATGGACCTGGATATGTACAGACATTCCTCTACGCGAAACACCTTTGATATTTTAAGAGCTTTCGGCAACATTATGATTCCGGCAACTCATGGTGAACTCGCTAGTGGACTTGTTGGAGAAGGGCGAATGGCAGAACCTGAAGATATTTTTTCTTTTGTAGAGGCAGAGTTGTACAAAAAATTACCACTTAGAGGGAAACGATTTTTAGTCACCGCAGGTCCTACCTATGAGGCCATCGATCCTGTGCGTTTTATTGGAAACCATTCCAGTGGAAAAATGGGAATAGCTATCGCTAATTCGGCCGCTAGTTTAGGGGCTGAGGTGGTATTAGTGTTAGGACCATCCACTGAAACTGAATTTCATCCTCAGGTAATCGTCGAGCGTGTAGTAAGCGCCAAACAGATGTATGAGGCCGCCCATGTTCATTATCCCGATGTAGATGTAGCTATTTTAGCAGCAGCAGTTGCTGATTACAGACCTACATCTGTGGCTGATCAGAAAATAAAAAAAGCGACTTCAGCGTTACATATAGAGTTGGAGCCGACCCAGGATATATTAGCCTCTTTAGGAACGCTGAAAAAACAGCAATTTCTAGTGGGTTTTGCCTTAGAAACGGAAAACGAGAAAGACAATGCTATTGGCAAACTAAAGCGAAAGAATTTAGATGCCATTGTACTTAATTCTCTGAATGACCAAGGAGCTGGTTTTGGTAAATCAACAAATAAAATTACCTTTATAGACAAAGAGCAAGTTTCGATAGATTTTCCATTGAAAACTAAAGTGGAAGTAGCTCAGGATATTATAAATGAAATTATCTCTCGTATCCATGCGTAATGTAGTTGCTTTATTAGTTGTATTATGTTGTATTGGGACCATTGGAGCCCAGGAATTGAATTGTAGCGTTCAGGTCAATTATCAGCAGGTCAATCAAACTAATAGGCAAATTTTTCAAACATTACAGCGATCTCTCAATGAGTTTGTCAATCAAACCCGTTGGACTGATAAAACGGTGGGAAATAATGAGCGTATTAATTGCTCCATGGTAATTACGGTGTCTAGCTATGAATCGGACCGTTTTCAAGCTACCATCCAAGTTCAGTCAAACAGACCGGTTTTCGATTCATCCTACAAAACCACTGTTTTCAATTTTAATGACAGAAACTTTTCATTTGCCTATCAGGAATACCAACCTATATTCTTTAATCCCAATAGTTTTGATTCGAACTTAACTGCAGTCATAGCCTATTATGTGTATGTAATTTTAGGAATTGATGCGGATACTTTTAAGGCCAATGGCGGTACAGAATATTATCGTCAGGCGCAACAAATCGTTACGATGGCCCAAAGTAGCGGCTATATCGGATGGCAACAGACGGAAGGGAATCGTACACGATGGGAATTAACGGATAATTTGCTTTCAAATACTTTTAAGGAATATCGCTCTGCTATGTACAACTATCATCGTTTAGGGTTAGATACGATGGTTAAAGACCGAAAGGGAGGTAAAGATGTGATATCGGCTAGTATTCGACAATTTGAAATTTTAGCAGGTCGCCGTCCTAATGCACTGCTTACCCAAACCTTCTTTGATGCTAAAGCAGATGAAATTCAACAAATTTTCTCTGGAGGACCTATGGTAAATACGTCTAGTTTAGTTCAAATCTTGAATAAAGTAGCACCGATTCATGCCGATAAGTGGCAACGAATTAAGCCGTAAAAGGCATTTGCGCACCCAAGGAAATCATTATATTTGAGGCTGATTAAAACCTACAGCTGTGTTACAATCTCTTTCCATTAAAAATTTTGCACTTATTGAGGATATTAAAGTGCGTTTTTCTGAAGGCTTTTTGGTGATTACCGGAGAGACGGGGGCTGGGAAATCCATTCTCCTGGACGCGCTTTCGTTGGTATTAGGTAAAAGAGCGGATCTGAATAGCTTAAAGAATAAAGAAGAGAAATGTGTTATTGAGGCAGTATTTGATATTGAGCATTACGGATTAGCGCCTTTTTTTGCTGCAGAAGACATAGATTTTGATGCTTCCACCATTATTCGTAGAGAAATTCTTCCTAGTGGAAAATCCAGAGCTTTTATCAATGATACACCAGTTACCTTAGATGTAATGAGCTCCTTAGGAGAACAACTGGTTGATGTGCATTCTCAACATCAGACCTTACAGCTGGGAGATACTGCTTTTCAGTTCGGGTTCATTGATGCTGTGGCTGGAAACACATTGGTTTTAGAAAAGTATACAAGTGCTTATAAGGAACTGCAGAAAGCTCGAGCAGTGTTAAAAAGTACGGTGGATAGCCAAGCAGAAGCTCAAAAGGAATATGACTATAATCTTTTCCTTTTAAAAGAACTAAAGGAAGCTAAATTGCAAGCTGGAGTACAAGAACAACTGGAGGAAGTACATGAGAAGCTTTCCAATATAGAAACCATTCAAGAACGACTTGCAGCTGGGATTCAGTTATTCTCTGAGGAGAGTGTTGGCGTGCTAAGTTCACTAAGTGAACTGAAGTCCACATTTCAAAAACTTACCAGTTATGGGAAGGTATTTCAGGAATTGTCCGATCGACTACAATCGCTATTTATAGAGGCGGAAGATATTCATCAAGAGTTACAAATGCAAGTGCAAGGATTGGAAAGCGATCCTGGGCAATTGGAGCAGGTAAGTGCTCGACTTCAAAGAATATATGATCTCCAAAAAAAGCATCAGGTTGCAACTGTAGAGGAGTTGCTTACGATTGAAAAAGCCTTAGAGGTGAAAGTGGGGGTGGTAGAAAATGCAGAAGAGTTTATTAAGGAGCAGCAAAAGGAGGTGGAAAAGGCCTCTGAGTTTACCGATAAAATAGCGGAACAAATACGTGCTAATCGATTGAAAGTGATTCCTAAATTGAAAAAGCAATTGGAAACCATGTTGGCTGAATTGGGAATGCCTAATGCGCAGTTTCAAATTGAAGTAGCTCCTTCTGAGGTCTATTTTGCCAATGGTAAGGATTCACTTGTGTTTTTATTTTCAGCTAATAAGGGAACCGCTTTTGGTGAGCTTAAAAAGGTAGCTTCAGGAGGGGAGTTGTCACGAATAATGTTGGTGATTAAGGCAATCATGGCAGAACATATGTCCCTTCCAACCATCATGTTTGATGAAATAGATACTGGGGTTTCTGGTGAAATTGCTTCTAAAATGGCAGCTATTATGAAGGAAATGAGTGCCAGTAGACAGGTGTTTTCTATTACTCATTTACCGCAGGTAGCTTCCAAAGGAGGGCATCATTATAAGGTGTTTAAGGAAGAGGTGTCAGGTGTTACAGCAACCCAACTTACCTTACTTTCTAAGGAAGAAAGAATAGTTGAAATAGCGCAAATGTTGGGAGGAAACCTTGTTACGGAATCAGCTCTTGCACACGCAAAGGAATTATTAGCCTAGAAATCAGGCGTTTTAATAAAAAACAAATAACAAATTAACAGAGTTGCTTATTGATCAATAATTGTATCTTTGGTCAAAATAACAACTACCTAAAAACACGATTATATGTCTTACAACTTATTGAAAGGTAAAAGAGGGATCATCTTTGGTGCACTTGATGAAAATTCAATTGCGTGGAAAACGGCAGAACGCGTTCATGCTGAAGGAGGTACATTTGTATTGACCAATGCACCTATTGCAATGCGTATGGGGCAAATCAATGCTTTAGCAGAAAAAACAGGTTCTCAGATTATCCCTGCTGATGCAACTAATATGGAAGATTTACAGAATTTGGTAACCAAGGCAATGGAAATTCTTGGAGGAAAACTTGATTTTGTATTGCATTCTATAGGTATGTCTGTAAACGTACGAAAAGGGATTCATTATACAGAATCTAATTATGATTTCACTACCAAAGGTTGGGATGTATCAGCGGTTTCTTTCCATAAAGTTTGTCAAACTTTGTATAAGAATGATGCTATGAACGAGTGGGGAAGTATTGTAGCTTTAACGTATATGGCTGCACAACGTACCTTCCCTGATTATAATGATATGGCAGATAATAAGGCGTACCTTGAGTCTATTGCTCGAAGTTTTGGTTATTTCTTTGGGAAAGATAGAAAAGTACGTGTGAATACCATATCTCAATCACCAACCCCAACCACTGCAGGTCAAGGAGTGAAAGGATTTGATGGATTTATTGCGTATGCAGAGGCTATGTCTCCACTAGGAAACGCTACAGCTCAAGACTGTGCAGATTACACGGTATCTCTTTTCTCAGATCTTACTAAAAAGGTGACTATGCAGAATTTATTCCATGATGGTGGATTCTCAAATACAGGAGTAAGTCAAGAAGTGATTGAAAAATTCAATCCATAATATATCCTTATGAATATCTAAAAGCCTCTTGTAAAAGGGGCTTTTTTCGTTGTTAAAATATGTATTTTTGTAAAATGAATATACATTTTTCTATAGTTGTGCCAGTGTATAACCGGCCTGATGAAACTCGTGAATTACTAGAGAGTATTGCAGCTCAAACGTATGATCAAACCTTTGAAGTCGTTATTGTGGAGGATGGTTCTCAAATAACTTCCGAGGCAGAGGTGGCAAAGTTTCAATCACAACTGGATATTCATTATTTGTGTAAGTCCAACTCCGGACCTGGTGATTCCCGTAACTATGGAATGCGTTTAGCTAAAGGTTCCTACTTTATCATATTAGATTCTGATTGTATACTTCCTGAACATTACCTGGAATCTGTAGCAAGTTTTTTAGACAAGAATTTTGTACACTGCTTTGGTGGTCCTGATGCAGCTCTAGATAGTTTTTCTACTATTCAAAAGGCCATTAACTATAGTATGACGTCATTTTTTACCACAGGAGGTATTCGTGGAAGTAAAAAATCTGTCAATAAATTCCAGCCGCGCAGTTTTAATATGGGAATATCCAAGGAGGCCTTTTTAGCCACTGGAGGCTATGGGAAAATTCACCCGGGAGAAGACCCTGACCTAACTATTCGATTATGGGAAACGGGTTATGAAACAGCCCTTATAGAAGATGCATTTGTATACCACAAAAGGCGTATATCATGGGAGAAATTTTATAAGCAAGTCAATAAGTTTGGTCAAACCAGACCTATACTTAATAATCGATATCCTTACACAGCTAAAATCACCTATTGGTTTCCGGCCTTGTTTTGTATAGGGTTTGTTGTGGCATTAAGTTTGTTGTTTTTCGGGCAAGTAGCTGGAATACTTTTATATGCCAGTTATTTTATTGTGATCATAATGCATAGTGCCAGAGAAAATAAAAGCTGGAAAGTAGGACTAATGACCCTAATTGCTGTATGCATTCAGTTTTTTGGATATGGATATGGTTTTTTGAGGTCAACTTTGGTTTTACGACTTGTTAAAAAGAGTCCAGAAGAGTTATTTCCGCACCTATTCTTTAAGTAGATGAATAAGAATCGATATAGAAGCCCTTTTCAACGCCTTTTCCAGCAGAAGAAATCGGTAGTATTCACTTTTTTTCTGATTTTTTCTGTAGTTTCTTGGATGTTTACAAAATTATCTAAGACCTACCAAAAGGAGATGACCTTTACCGTTCATTACGGAGAACTTCCAAAGGGTCTTTATATAAATGGAGACAAATCAACCCAAATAAAGGCAACGGTGCAGTCCACTGGATTTGTATTGGTGCGTTATTCCCTGAGACGTCCTAATTTACAGATGTCTCATAATCAATTAAGAGAAAAAGACAGCAGGTATTATTTATTATCAGACCAATTGCTGCAACCCCTTCGAGATCATTTATTTTCAAGGATTGAAGTCAGGGGGATTGAGCCTGATACGGTTTGGATACCTATTGAGGAATTGCATACAAAGAAGGTACCTGTAAAACCGAATGTAAGTATCGGTTTTGAAACGGGATATCAACTTACCAGGCCTTTTACCGTAGAACCTGATTCAGTTACCATTTATGGCAATTCTGCACTGCTAGAAGAGACCTGGTATGTAGAGACTCAAGCCACGAAATTGCGCAAGGTGAAAAGTTCATTTGAAGAAGAAGTGAAATTAATTACGCCAAGTAAAGCAACCTTTTCATTACATCCGCATCAAGTAAAGATAAAGGGAGATGTAAGTAAGGTAAGTGAACGTGTGATTAAGGTTTCAATTACCCCTAAAAATTTGCCAGAGAGTTCACAGGTTCGTTTATTTCCTTCAGAAGTAGACATACTTTGCACAGGAAGTATTAGTAATCTTAAAGAGTTAACTGCTCAGCAGATAAAGGTAATCGCGGATTTTGAACAGAAAAGTAACGATGGACAACGGGTTATGCTTTCCATTACGACCAAACCGGAACATATTAGAGCTGTTTTTTTAAAAGAAGCTGAGGTTAATTTCTTAATACGAAAACAATGATTGTAGGTCTTACCGGTGGAATAGGAAGTGGTAAAACAACCGTAGCTCGCATGTTTGCTAATTTGGGAGTACCTGTGTATATAGCCGATAAAGAGGCAGCGGATCTAATGGAAACATCCTCTGAAATCCGTACTGAAATAATAAAGTTATTGGGAGAGCAGGCTTATAATGGAACGCTTCCTAATAGAGCTTTTATTGCGGATAATGTATTCGTAAATAGTGATAAGTTAGCCAGGTTGAATGCTATTATTCACCCCAGAGTGCAGCAACATTTTTTAGATTGGGTGCGCGGGCAGAAGGCTCCTTATGTGATTAAAGAAGCTGCCATCTTATTTGAAAGTGGTTCCTATAAAAACTGCGATAAGATTATCACAGTTACCGCACCTTTAGAGGTTCGTATTCATAGAGTTGTCTCTCGTGATGGGGTTACTCAACAAGCGGTGGAAAGTAGAATAAACCATCAATGGGATGAATCAAAAAAAGTAGCTTTATCCGATTACGTGATTGAGAATATTCTGATTGAAAATACTGAAAAGGAAGTAGAAGACATTCATAGAAAGCTTCTCCTTCTGTCTGAAACATATTAATATTTTAACATTTGTGTTAAGGTTAGGTTAAAGGCTATACCTACTCTTAGTGAAACACTTAATTTTGACTGAATGAGTAAGAAGTTATTCATTTTATTAGTGATTCTGATGAGTATGTCACTTATCGGCATCATTTTTGTGCAAGGATATTGGATTAAAACTTCCGTTGAAAATAAGGAAGAACAATTTTCATATACAGTTACGCAGGTATTGCGCAGTGTTACAGATGCTATTGAGCAGCGGGAAATACGGCAGTACTCGGATATGTTGTTGAAACTTATTGACAGTGTTGGGACCCTTAAAGAGTCTCAGGTAAGTGAATTTATTTTTATTGACAAAGACGAGAATACCAATGAAACCTTTGTTTATTCTCATGGAATATTAGAGGAAGATTATAATATATCTTCAACGCTCTTTGATTTTACGGCCGATACATCAACCATAAAAAATTATACTAGTAAGCGCACTACGCAGATTATTAGGGAATCCTATGGGATCGATGGTAAGACATACACCCCAGCTGAAAAGATTACAAAACTCGGAAATTTGTCCTCTATAGATAAAGCTCAGTTTGAGGTTTCTTTTAGGGATATTGCCAATAGATTACCGATTACCAAGCGTGTTAACAGTGCTCAAATTGAGTTGTTGTTGCAGCGAGAATTGGAAAATCAGCACATTAACATTGATTTTGAATATGCAGTGCAAAGTAACGGGATGGCTACAAAGCTTCGTTCCAAGAACTTTAAACTCAATCCTAATGTGCGCTATGCAATGCCTCTGTTTCAAAGTAATGAGGGGAAAACGAATTACGAGCTCATTGTAGACTTTCCACATAAGCGCAAGTACTTATTATCTTCGATTATAGGAATGGCGACATTGTCAATTATTTTTACCTTGATTATTATTGTTGCTTACTCGAGTGCTTTGTACCAGTTAATGCGTCAAAAACAAATTTCTGAAATCAAGACTGATTTCATTAATAATATGACACATGAATTTAAAACACCCATTGCAACCATTAATTTGGCGCTGGATGCGATTAAAAACCCCAAGATTCTTGATGATACCGAAAAGGTGAAACGATACCTGCAAATGATCCGTGATGAGAATAAACGGATGCATGCACAGGTTGAAAATGTTCTTCGTATTTCTAAACTGGAAAAAAACCAGTTAGATATATCGAAAGAACCGTTGGATGCTCATGAATTGATAGAAGATGCCATCAATCATGTACAGTTATTAATAGAAGATCGGGGTGGGTATATAAGAACCCATTTCCAAGCTGAAAATGCAGATGTACTGGCCAATGATGTACATTTTACGAATGTATTGGTGAATATTCTAGATAATGCTATTAAGTACTCTCCTAATTCACCTGAGATAGATGTTTTTACTGAAGTGGTAAAAAACAATATTATCATCAAAATTCAGGATAAGGGAGCAGGGATGAGTAAGGCAGTATTGAAGAAGGTATTTGAAAAATTTTATAGAGAACACACAGGTAATATTCACAATGTTAAAGGCCATGGTTTAGGGCTGGCATATGTGAAAAGAATTGTAGAAGATCACCAAGGCGAAGTATATGCCGAAAGTGAAAAAGAAAAAGGAAGCACTTTTACTATTAAGTTGCCATTAATATAATAATGTATGGAGACAGCAAATAAAAAAATTCTACTTGTAGAAGATGATCCCAACTTTGGGACTGTATTAAAGGACTATTTGGCTATGAACGATTTTGATGTTGTTCTGGCGAAAAACGGTATGGAAGGATTTGAGAAGTTTCGTAAGGACAACTTTGATCTTTGTATATTGGATGTTATGATGCCATACAAGGATGGTTTTACCTTAGCCAAAGAAATTCGTGAGAAGAATGAGCATGTACCCATTATTTTCCTAACGGCTAAAACCATGAAGGAAGATGTGCTTAAAGGTTATAAATCTGGAGCGGATGATTATCTTAATAAGCCTTTTGATTCAGAAGTGTTATTGTTAAAGATTAAAGCCATTATACAACGTAAGTCTACTGAATCAGTGGCTGAAAGTAAGCAGTTTGAGTTCCAAATTGGAAGATTTCATTTGAATTCAAAACTTCGTTTTCTGACTTTTGAAAATGAAGAGCCTATTAAATTGTCACCAAAAGAGAATGAGTTGTTGAGACTTCTTGCACTTCATGAGAATGATTTAATGCCTCGTGAATTGGCGCTGACTAAAATATGGAGAGATGATAATTATTTTACATCTCGTAGTATGGATGTGTATATTGCCAAATTACGTAAGTATCTAAAAATGGATGAAGATGTAGAAATCATCAACATTCACGGAGAAGGTTTCCGTTTGGTAATTAAGAAAGAAGCCTAATGTAAGGTGTTTTTATAAGACAAAGCCACGCAATGCGTGGCTTTTTTTATGACATCCGTTCTTTGAGATAAGAAGTCACTTCATCAAGCTGTACGGGATAAGAAAACCATTGTATTTGAGGATTTCTTTTAAACCAGGTAAATTGTCTTTTGGCAAAGCGACGGGTATTCTTTTTAATTTCTTCTATTGCCTCTTCAAGACTCGATTGTTCATTGAAATAAGCGAATAACTCACGATAGCCAACCGTTTGCAAGGCATTGGTATTGCGGTAGGGCAGTAAAGACTTTACTTCTTCTACAAGTCCGCTTTGTATCATCACATCCACTCTTGTATTAATACGGTCATAGACCACTTCTCGAGGCGCTTCTAATCCCATATATAAGGTGTCAAAAGCGCGCGTGGTTGTATGTTTGTTTAAAAAAGAAGAGTAGGGCTGTCCTGAGGCCAAACATACCTCCAGGGCTCTAATAACACGTTGCGGGTTATGGATATCTACTTTTTGAAAGTGGACAGGATCTAGTTCTGATAATTGCTTTTGTAAACCCTCAATTCCATGATCAGCTAACTGCTTGTTTAGAAATTCTCTGATTTTAGGATCTACCTCCGGAAAGGTATCCATTCCATTTACTACGGCATCCACATACATGCCACTGCCACCTACCATGATAACCACTTTATGTTCCAGAAATAAGGTATCCAGTAGTCCTAATGTGTCCCGTTCAAAATCGCCTACGGAGTAGGAGTCATGGATACTTTTATGTTGAATAAAATAATGAGTAGCCTCTGCAAGTTCTTCCTGGGAAGGTACTGCAGTTCCTATGGACATTTCTTTATAAAACTGTCTGGAATCTGCAGAAATGATTACTGTTTTAAAGTGTTTTGCAAGTTGGATAGCCAAGGCTGTTTTTCCAATGGCCGTAGGGCCAACTACAGCAATTAATAAGGGTTTACGCTTCATCATGTAAAGGATGTCCACAGTGATAACAATAATCAGCATTTTCACGATGATCTTCTGTACCACAGTTTACACAGGGATTTCTTAAGTTTAAAAATAGTCCGGAATTTCGGCCTCTAGCAAATTCTGCCGTTACAATACCAGTAGGAACCGCGATTATTCCATAACCCAGAATCATAATTAGTGACGCAATAACCTGCCCCAAGGGGGTAATGGGAGCAATATCGCCATAACCAACCGTGGTAAGGGTGACAATACACCAGTAAATACTGACAGGAATACTCGTAAAGCCGCTTGCATCTCCTTCAATGACGTACATGAGGGATCCAAGTAAGATACATACCACCAGGACAAAATAGATAAATACAATGATTTTAGTACGACTGGCTTTTATAGCAAGTTTTAATTCAGAGGCCTGGCCTGTAAAATGCACTAAATTTAGGATTCTGAAAATACGAAGTAATCTAAGGGCTCTAACCACAGCCAATACACTCGTGCCTGTCACAAAGAAGGATAGGTACATAGGGAGTATAGCGATCAGATCTATGATACCGTAAAAACTAAAAATGTATTGATGTGGTTTTTTAATGGAAATGATCCGAAGAATGTATTCAATGGTGAAAAAGATGGTTATGACCCACTCAGAAATAATTAGAAATTGGTGAAAACGTTGGTCTACTTTGTCCACCGTTTCAAGCATAACCATTAAAACACTCAGGAGAATAAGTACCAACAGAGCGAGGTCGAAAAGTCTACCTGCAACGGTATTGGTACCGTATATAATGATGTGTACCTGTTGACGAAAAAGATCGTATTTTGATTTTAATTCTTTCATAAATGAAGGCTTCCTCCCAAAGCTACAAAAAATTAAAATCGTACAATCTTCAAAACTTTCCTTTTTCTAAGATAGGATTGAATTAGATGCCGTACATCGGGGTTGTCATCCATGGGGGTTAGCAGAGTTCTCAGGATATCAACATTGCTTAGCTGGTAGTTTAGATGAATATAGCCAAGTCCTTTGAATACCCCGTTTTCAATTAAAATAGCACTTCGTTCATCAATTTCTCGACCGTGGTCTACAAGAATCATATTTTGGCTATCAAAGCTAAATTTTTCAATAGCAAGGGTAGCTCGTTGATTGTATTCTTCAATGGATTCCTCAGATATACAGGCGCCATTACATTTTTTAACGGTATAATTAAAACAGTTCTTTCGAGCTTCTGATAACCCTAGAAATTTATGACACAGCATAAATTCATCGGCAAGCCTGTATAGGATGTTTTTAGCCTCATGTATAGAGGCAAAAGTGGTTATGGGAGTGAGTGTATTTTTTGCAGAAACCTTATCAATGTAAAAGGAAATATATCCTTGTTCATTAGGTTGACTGAAAAGGGCAAACGAGAATAACTTTCGTTTTCTGCTACGGTTTAATATTGGCTGGTTTTGCTTTATTTCTTCATTTTCTTTTAATAACGCAATCAGCTCATTCCCGGTTTCTTCATAAGTTACTGCCACCACTTCTCTTTGAATGCGTTTTGCTTTAGAAGAACTGCCTGTGAAGTGTTGATTCACTCTTCTTTTAATGTTATTACTTTTGCCGATATAGATGATTTCACCATCTTCTCTATGAATATAATAAACACCAGTATTCGTAGGCAATTGGTGCACTATATCTAATAACTTAGGCGCCATTTGCTGTTGCAGATCTGTCTTTACAGCCTCTCTGATGATAGTTTTAGAAGTATCCTTGTCAATTAAAAGCTTGAAGAGTCTTAAAGTGGCCTGTGCATCGCCATTGGCTCGATGCCTGTCACTCACAGGGATTCCTAAGGAGCGCACAAGCTTTCCTAGGCTATAGGATTCTTTACCAGGTAGTAGTTTTTGAGAAAGTTCCACTGTGCACAGTGTTTTTCTTTGAAATTGAAAGCCCAAGCGGCGGTATTCGGTACTTAAAATACGGTAATCAAACTGGGCATTATGAGCCACAATAGTACAATCTTCCGTAATCTCTACAATCCGTTTGGCTACCTCATAAAATTTGGGAGCTGTTCGCAACATGGCATTATTAATCCCGGTAAGATTAACCACAAAGGGTTGTATTTCTTTTTCCGGATTCACTAGCGAGATAAATTGATCAACTACCTTTTTACCATCGTATTTGTAGATGGCAATTTCGGTAATTCCTTCTTCATCGTATTTCCCGCCGGTTGTTTCTATGTCAAGAATAGCGTACAAAAGTATGTATAGATTTGGGCTTTATATTAAAAGTCATACAAAGGTAAAAAAACTACCTTATCTATGACCAAAAATACTACTTCCTATTCGCACCATGGTGCTTCCTGTTTTAATAGCTAGTTCATAATCACCGCTCATTCCCATGGATAGGGTATCTAATCCGTGGGTATTTTTATAGGTATCGAATAGATTTTTTAAAAATGTAAATTCTTTTTCAATCTGCGATTGGTTATCGGTAAAGGTTGCCATTCCCATTAGACCTTTAATCTTTACATTCGATAAGGTGCTAAGAACCTCTGGTGATAGGGCCCTGGCTAGTTCCTCTTTGTCCATACCAAATTTGGTGTCTTCTTCTGCAATATGTACCTGTAATAGACAATTGATTACACGGTTATTTTTGGCTGCCTGCTTGTTTATTTCTTTGAGAAGTTTAAGACTGTCTACACCATGAATAAGATATACGAAGGGGGCCATGTATTTGACCTTGTTCGTTTGTACATGACCAATCATATGCCATTGGATATCTTTTGGGAGTTCTTCCCATTTGGATACCATTTCTTGAATTTTATTTTCCCCGAAATCTCGTTGTCCTGCAGTATAGGCCTCCATTAGATCACTTACGGGTTTGGTTTTAGACACTGCTACCAGCCTTACATGAGCTGGAAGCAGTGTTTGTAGATGTTGAATATTGTGGGCAATAGACATAACAGTATTATTTACTAGAAAACATATGAGCTACCTTTTCAGCTTTTCTGCTTTCGCTGTAATCGTAAAAACCTTCTCCTGATTTCACGCCTAATTTACCAGCCATAACCATGTTTACCAGTAAAGGGCAAGGGGCATATTTAGGATTTTTAAATCCATCATACATCACATTTAAAATGGAAAGACATACGTCAAGGCCAATAAAGTCCGCAAGTTGTAAAGGACCCATAGGGTGAGCCATTCCCAGTTTCATTACCGTGTCAATTTCCGTTACACCGGCAACCCCATTATACAAGGTTTCGATGCTTTCATTAATCATAGGCATAAGGATACGGTTAGCAACAAAGCCCGGATAGTCGTTTACTTCAACAGGAACTTTATGTAACTGTTTGGATAAATCCATGATGGTTTGGGTAACTTCATCGCTGGTATTATACCCTCTGATGATTTCTACGAGCTTCATAATTGGCACAGGATTCATAAAATGCATTCCTATTACTTTAGTAGGTCGAGAAGTGACAGCGGCAATTTGAGTTATTGAAATAGAAGACGTATTGCTGGCAAGAATAGTATCCGGCTCACAAAGGGCATCTAATTGTTTAAATATGTGAAGTTTTAAATCTACATTTTCTGTGGCAGCTTCTACCACCAATCCTACATTTTTAACGCCTTCTTTTAAATCGGTAAAAGTGGTAATGTTTGCTAAAGTTTCCGCTTTATTTTCTGCTGATATACTGCCTTTATCAACCATACGATCAAGGTTTTTTGCTATAGTAGCCATCCCTTTTTCAAGCGCATTTTCAGAGACGTCGATAAGTTGTACTTTACATCCGAATTGGGCAAATGTATGTGCAATACCATTACCCATAGTTCCAGCTCCTATTACAGCTATGTTTTTCATAGTTTATAAACGTTTTATGGTTAAAATGAATCAATAATTTGTTTGGCCACTCTCAGTGCATTAGTTCCCTGCTCAAGAGTAACCACAGGGGTGGTGTTATTTACAATAGCCTCAGCGAATGTTTCTAATTCATCCAAAATAGCATTGTTGGCGGCAATATCTGGATTTTCAAAGTAGATCTGTTTTTTTTCACCTTCCGCATTTTGTAAAATCATATCGTAATCACCCGCAATTTCAGGGGCATCTTTCATTTTTACAACTTCGACTTTCTTCTCAAGGAAGTCCACTGATATATAGGCATCACGTTGAAAAAATCTTGATTTACGCATGTTTTTCAGGGAGATACGACTAGCGGTTAAATTAGCTACACAGCCATTCTCAAATTCAATACGTGCATTGGCAATATCTGGTGATTGACTGATGACAGACACTCCGCTGGCGGTTATGTTTTTCACAGGAGAATGTACTACACTTAGCACCGCGTCTATATCGTGAATCATAAGGTCCAGAACAACAGGAACATCGGTACCTCTTGGGTTAAATTCTGCTAATCGATGTGCTTCAATAAACATGGGGTTATGAATACTATCTTTAACCGCTAAAAAGGCAGGGTTAAACCTTTCCACATGTCCTACTTGTCCTTTTACATTATAAGAAGCAGCCAATTCAATTAAGGCCTGTGCTTCTTCTACTGTGTTGGAAATTGGTTTTTCTATGAAGATATGTTTTCCTTTTCGTATGGCTTTTTCAGCACAGTCAAAATGAGAAAGGGTGGGAGTGACTATATCTACTACATCCACGGCATCAATTAAATCATCCATATTAGGGAAGTAGGTATATCCAAATTCCTGGGCAACTTTACGTGCGTTTTCGGTATCAGGATCATAAAACCCTACAAGTTCATATTTAGAAGATTGATTTAGTAAACGTAAATGAATTTTACCAAGGTGACCTGCACCAAGGACTCCGGCTTTAAGCATAGACATATAGTTTTTCACAAAAATAAGACTATTCAAAGATATGAGACTAACATATAATCAATAAAATACCTCTTTTACCTTATTTTTTCTAAGAGTTTCGGTTTTTCGAAACCCAAAAAACTTCCGTAATTTAGCCCGGTAAAGCCTGTCAATCTTGAAAGATACATTTAAGCATAAAGGAATGCGTAATCAGTTGGCTGATATAGTTGCAGCCAAAGGAATTTCTGATAAAAAAGTCTTAGAAGCTATTCGTAGCATCCCTAGACATTTGTTTATGGATAGTAGTTTTGAAGATCATGCCTATCAAGATAAAGCCTTTCCAATTGCGGCCGGCCAAACCATTTCCCAACCTTATACGGTAGCGTTCCAATCGGAGTTATTACAAGTATCCCCAGGGGATAAGATATTGGAAATAGGGACTGGAAGCGGCTATCAAACGGCCGTACTTATTCTTTTGGGTGCTAGGGTGTTTTCCATTGAACGTCAGTTGGAGCTCTTTAAAAGAACGAGTCTGTTTTTACCTAAATTAGGGTACAGGGCCAAAAAACTTATTTTTGGAGATGGCTATAAGGGGATGCCTGAAGAAGCACCTTTTGATAAGATAATTGTTACGGCAGGGGCTCCCATGGTACCTAAAGCTTTATTGGCGCAATTAAAAGTTGGAGGACGACTTGTGATCCCGGTGGGAGATCAGGTTCAAGTAATGACACTTTATGAACGTGTTTCAGAGAAGGAGTTTAAGAAGACCGAATTTGGAGAATTCAGATTTGTGCCTTTATTGGAAGATAAAAACTAAATAGGATCAAAAACGCCTTGTAAATTACAAGGCGTTTTTTTTTAGTGTTGTTGTTTAATCTGGTTTAGTGTATTTCTTAATTTCTGGACAATATCTGGGTGCTTTGATGCTATATTTTTAGTTTCGTAAGGGTCGTTTTTCAAGTCATAGAGTTGTTCAATTTCTGAAAATCCAGTCTCAATGGTTGGCCCCCATGGTACCATTTTAGCACCTTTACTTGGAGGGATGTATTTGTAACCATCACTACTGATATAGGACAGAACATTGCTTATAGCTTCTTGAACCATGCCTTGGCGTGCTTGATCTTGTCCACCTATGAGTGTGTTCCAGTGATTTTCGGAATCAATAGCCTGTCCTTTATGGATGGATTGCCCGGTATATGCGGCAAAAGAGGCTAAAAAGTCTATCTGACTAACTAAGACATCAGAGGTTATTCCTGAGGGAATCTTACCTGGCCAACGAACGATAGTTGGGACTTTAGTTCCCGCTTCAAAGGCACTATATTTTCCTCCTCGTAACCCAGCAGAAGGTGAGTGGTTGGAGATTCTTTCTTTCGAATAATCTACATATCCATCATCCAAAACAGGACCATTATCACTTGTAAAGATAATCAGGGTATTCTTGTCTAAATTTAATGCTTGTAAATGAGAAACAAGTGCCCCTACGGTCCAATCCAACTGAACAATAACATCACCTCGAGGTCCAAAGTCGGTAGCACCTTGAAAACGTTCATGTGCAATCCTAGGAACATGGATATCGTGGGTGGAAAAGTAGAGAAAAAAGGGATTGTTTTTGTTTTTCGAAATAAAGTGCTGTGATTTCTCAAGCAGTACATCCGCAAAATCTTCATCCCTCCATAAGGCCTTTTTTCCTCCAGTCATATACCCTATTCGGCTCACACCATTTACTATAGTCATATCATGACCATGGGAGTAAGGAGTGGTTAAAAGTTCAGGGTTTTCCTTTCCAGTAGGCCAGTCGCCTATTTTTTTAGAGTAATTTACGGTTATAGGATCGGTAGGGTCTAAATCAACCACATGATGATTTTCTACAAATACACACGGAACCCTATCTCCTGTAGCCGGAATTAAGAAAGAGTAATTAAATCCAATTTCTAAAGGTCCTGGAGTAATTTTTCCATTCCAATCAGGCCCTTGTTCACCTCCTAAACCCAAATGCCATTTTCCAATGACAGCAGTTTGATATCCTGCCTTCTGTAGGATGGAGGGTAGGGTTTGGGTGCCAGGCTGTATTATACTTGAAGCATTTCCTTGAGCTACTCCTCTTCCTTTTTGTCTCCAGGCATACTCACCAGTTAGCATGGAATATCTGGAAGGGGTGCAGGTGGCCGAGGTGGCATAAGCATTGGTATGAATAAGACCTTCCTTGGCTAATTTGTCAATATTTGGTGTAGGGATTTTTCCACCATATACACCTAGGTCTCCATATCCTAGGTCGTCTGTATAGATGATGATAATATTGGGCAGCGGTTCTTTTTCGGCGGTTGGTTTCGTTGAATTGTTACCACAAGAGAGAAGTAGCAATAGACCGAAAATTCCGTAAAAGCGCTTTATCATAAAATCTACTGTCTTTTAAAGTTAAAGTTTTCATTTTCAGTACGAACACTATCCATTAACTCCGTAAGGCGTTTGGTCTTACGTGGATATTTTTTGGATACATCGTTCTTCTCACTTGGATCCTCCTTAAGATTGTACAAGGCAACTGGAGCATATCTGTTTTTATGCACGTCTAGGCGGATAATCTTCCAATCTCCTTTTAGGAGTGCTTGTTTACCTCCAAATTCGTGAAATTCCCAATATAAATAAGGGTGCTTGTCTTGTTTTCCTTTATCAGTAAGGGTAGGTACTATCGAGATTCCGTCAAGTGATTCCTTGAGTGTTACCTGGGCTAGCTCCGCAAAGGTTGGATAAAGATCCCAAAATGCACTTACGTGATTAGATTGGGTGCGGGCAGGGATAGTTCCAGGCCATCTAATAAGAAAAGGTTCTTTAATACCACCTGTATATAAATCTCTTTTTACTCCTTGGTAATGGGCACTACTGCCAAAGTAATCTACATCTTCTTGGGTACGGCCTCCCTCGGTATGGGTTCCATTGTCACTTGTAAATATTACAATGGTATTTTCATCAATTCCCTTTGCTTTTAAAGCAGCAAGAATTTGACCTGTATAATCATCTAAACTTTCAACAAGAGCCGCATAGGCAGCTTTTGGAAAGGGTTGAGGACCATAATGTCTGCCAGCTGGCCATTCTTTTTCAGAATCATGTTTACTTTGTTCTGCACTCAGTAAATGTTTCTGTAAGTATTTTGGAGGTACTACCAATTCTGCATGTGGAATGGTATAGGACATAAATAGAAAGAAAGGCTTGTCCTTTGGCTGGTTGTTGATGAATTGTAACGCTTGTTCAGTAAAGTATTCATTCACATAGGTATCTTTAGGAAGACCAATGCGTTTTAAATCTCCATGAACAATAGCATCAATGGAATCAGGCTTTTGATAATGAGCACTGACATGATGGATATGACCTGCAAAGACATCAAACCCTCTCTTGTCGGGTGTACTTCCAGAACCGTTGAGACCCATTCCCCATTTTCCAAAAATGGCATTGGTATAACCTGCATTTTTAAGTACTTCCGGGATAATCTTTTTTGCAGGATCTAATGGAAATTCACCATTTCCTCTGACTTGTGTATGCCCCGTGTGCTGCCCGGTTAGTAAGGCAGCACGGGAAGGGGCACATACAGTACTTCCTGCATAGAAGTTATTGAATTTCATTCCTTCTTCAGCTAATCTGTCAATATGGGGTGTCTGGATGATAGATTGCCCATATACACCGATGTCACCTATTCCTAAATCATCGGCAAGGATGAAAATTATGTTAGGTTGTTTAGGTGTTTGCTGAGCACTACCTAAAACACAAAACAGCATCAGAAAAAGTTGAAAAAGGAACTTCATTTATTAAATATTAGGGTTGTAAAGGTGAAATAATATAACTGTATTGGTAATCTTGGAAAGGTACTCTATATTCCTCAAGTGGTAATGAATACCAGCTATCTATTCCAGCAACACCCATTTGTTTGTGATCGATATGCACATAGGTATTTCCATCCGCCTTTAACAATCCTGAGTTTTCTTGACGTTTTTCTGATGATGGGTATAGTTGATCCCAAGTGTAAGGCAGTGCTCCTACGCTTAACAAGGTGTTTTCAAAACGAACTTTAATTCCTTTTGTCTTTTTAGCATTGCTAAAGGTTGCCCAACGAACGTCTGTTTTATTACCTGACTCTTGTGGACGCACATACGGGTGATATTGGTCTTTAACCAAACCTTCGTAGATGCCAACCATGGCACTAGATTTACGATCTTCATAGCTTTCCCAAGGTCCACGCCCGTACCATTGCATATAATCAAGTTGGTTAGGAAGTACCAGGTTATTTCCAAACTTCATTAACATTTCATGCTTAGCATTTATTACTTTAAACGCATTGTCTATATGAAGTTCACCGTTACCTGAAATGGTAATTGTCTGGGTAAAAGTGGCATCACCATTAAGAACATCATAGGTGCTCACTACTTTATAGGTTCCGTCCTGTTGTTTTTGATGCGTAAAGCTACGTAGACTGTGGTTTGGATTTTTAAGGTAGTCTAGTTTTCTGTTTAGTCCAGCTCCGAAATCATTATCAGTTAAAGGTCTGAAAAGTGATAGGGAAGGGCCTTCTGATATTAACAACTGTTTTTTATAGTTGTAATTTTTGAACTGACCAGTCTTCTTGTCAAACTGAATGCTAAATTGTTTTCCTCCAAGGGTAAGTAGTTCATCATTTTCATTTACACTTACTGAGGAAGCAGTAGCTTGGAATGCTGCGGATACAGCAGGAGTAATAGCAAATTCTTCTTCGGCCAAAAGAGTTGCTGCCGCTAAAAAGCCATCTTTATTCAAGGTTTTTCCTGTAACATGTAGACGGTACTCAGCATCTGTGGCAGTGGGTAGCTCAAAAGGAAGGGTAACCGTGATTTGTTGTCTTGGTCCTATGGCAAAAGTTCCAAGTTTTCCTGTTTGAACAACTTTTCCGTTTTTAAGCAAACGAGCCTCAAAATTATAGTTAGAAAGGTCTTTAAAGAAATGCTCATTGAAAAGAGTCAATTCATTACGCTCTTTATTAAAACTGAATTGCACTTCTTGATATACTTTGCGCACCTCATAGGCGTGAGGATTCCAGGTACGATCTGCGGCAATCACACCATTTAATAAGAAGTTGTTATCACTTGGTGTGTTTTCATCACCCCAATCACCACCATATCCTAGGATTTTTTTACCGTCAACCACCTTGTAAATACCTTGGTCTACCCAATCCCAGATGTAACCTCCTTGAAGGGATGGATATTTTCGGATAAGCTCCCAATATTCTTTAAAGTTCCCAAGGCTATTACCCATGGCATGTGCATATTCGCTCATAATATAAGGGCGCTTTGGATTGCTTAAAGCGTAACGCTCCATGCTCTTTGGATGTGGGTATTGAGGAACAATAATATCTGTATTCCACTCCGTTGTCGAACGCTCGTATTGAACAGGGCGAGACGAATCAAAACCTTTTAGCCAATTATAGGCTTTGTAGAAATTCCAACCGTTTCCAGCTTCATTTCCTAAACTCCATGCAATAACAGAAGGGTGGTTTTTATCTCTTTGCACCATACGCTCGATACGAATGTGATGTGCATATTCCCAAGCTGGATCGTTACCCAATGTACGCTCAGGATTGTAATACATACCGTGTGATTCTATATTGGCTTCATCAATTACATAAAAACCATATTTATCACATAGTTCATACCAGTATGGATCATTAGGGTAGTGTGATAGCCTAACAGCATTCATGTTTAGTTCTTTCATGATACGAACATCTGTTTCCATCTGTTCTTTGGTGGTCACATGATGGGTCTCAGGATGTGATTCGTGTCTGTTAACCCCTTTGAATAATACAGGCTTTCCATTCACTAAGAACTGTGCATTTTTAATTTCTAAGGTTCTAAAACCTACATTTTGATGAATTACCTCCATGGCTTTACCCTCAGGAGAAAGTAAGCTAAGTTCAAGGGTGTACAAATAAGGAGTTTCAGCACTCCAAGAATGTACGTTTTCTATTTCAGTAGCAAATTGAAGTAATGTCTTTCCACCAACACGCTTAAGTCCTATGGCCTTTTGTGTATGGGTATATAGGATATTACCATTGGCATCAAGTAAGCTAGCTTTAACGGTGTGATCACCTTGATCTGCATCCGTGCGATTCCATAGTTCAACTTGTGCTTCTAGAAGACCGTTTTGGTAGGTTTCGTTAAGAGGAGATTTTACAGTAAGATCGTAAAAGTGAACTTTTGGACGTGCATATAGGTAGACATTACGTTGAATACCACTGATACGCCAAAAATCTTGCGCCTCTAAATAACTACCATCGTTCCAGCGACGAACTTCAAGTGCGATTAAATTGTTTCCTTTGTGAAGGTAGGGAGTAAGTTCAAACTCTGATTCAAGTTTACTATCCTTTCCTAATCCAACATAGGTACCATTTACATAAAGTCTAAAAGCTGATTTTACAGCACCAAGATGTAAAAATACTTGTTGCCCATCCCACTGAGCAGGAAGTTCAAAAGTTTTTCTGTATACCCCTGCCGGTTGGTCCTGTCCACGAGGAATGATAGGAGGAGTAGGATTTTTAACGGCAAATTCAAAAGGGTGATTCACATAAATTGGGGTACCATAGCCATTGAATTCCCAATTGGCAGGAACTGAGAAATTATCCCAAGAGCGATCATTGAAATCTGTTTTTTCAAAATTAGAAGGAAGTTTGTCATAATGATTCACCCAGTGGAATTTCCAGGTGCCATTTAGATTTAAGAAACGTGATGAAGCTTCTTTATTACCTTGTTGTGCTAAAGTACTACTTTCGAATGCAAAGTAGGTCGCACGCATAGGAAGTCGGTTCTCTTCTTGGACCGACGGATTTTCAAAAATAGGGTCTGCTTGGGGTGCTTGTGCCATAGTAGATAAGCACCAAAACAGCATAAAAATACTGTAAAATGAAATTCTCATAATTTTGAATACTTTCGATTGTTCTCTTACAAACTTATATATTCTTTTCTAAAAAAGCATACTGGTACCTACCAGTTGATTTTTTAAATACTCAAATTTCAGAAAAATTATTTGAAAACTTTCTTAATACGATCAAGGGTACGCTTGTTGTCCCTGTCTTTAATAGTTTCACGTTTATCGTACATCTTTTTACCGCGTACCAGAGCTATTTCCATTTTAGCAAGTCCTCTATCGTTAAGAAAAAGACGTAATGGAACTATGGTGAGTCCGGAGTTCTTTACTTCTTTATGAAGTTTACGAAGCTCTCTTTTTTGAAGTAACAACTTACGTTCACTCTTAGGTTTGTGGTTGTAGTGGGTTCCCCATGCATATTCTTCAACGGTCATATTGATTACAAAGAGTTCACCATCTTTGTTGAATTCACAAAAACTTTCAGCAATAGAAGCCTTGCTAAGGCGTATGGATTTGATTTCAGTGCCCGATAGTACTATACCGGCTACATATTTTTCAAGAATCTCATACTCAAAGCGAGCACGTTTGTTTTGTATGTTGACATTTTTTTGCATGGAGAGCAAAAGTACTAACTATTCTTTAATAGACAATACATACCCCCTACAGTTCTCTAAGAGTTTGACGGGTTTCTTTTTTTTTCCGACTTTAGCAAAAAATGTAGGTATGTCAAAGAGTTTGTATTTGATTATTGGTATGGTTCTTTTTTTATCCTGTACCTCTGAAAAAGAAATTTCATCTCAATATATTGTAGATAAAGCTATAGAGGTGGCTGGAGGTGAACAATTTTTGAATAGTGAAATTGCTTTTACCTTTAGAGACTATCAGTATACTTCTGAGAGAGGTGCTTTCGGATATGAATTGACCCGTAGCTTTATAAAGGACTCTTTACAGGTTAATGATAGGATACGCAATGGAAAATTTACTCGGTTTATTGATCAAGAAAGGCAATCTCTCTTGGACTCCGTGGCCTTGAAATATTATAATTCGGTTAACTCGGTACATTATTTTGCCTATCTCCCACAAGGTTTAAATGATAAGGCGGTTCAAAAGGAGTTGTTGGGAGAGGTGGTTCTTAAAGGAGAGCCTTATTATAAGGTCAGGGTAACTTTTGCACAAGAAGGAGGAGGTAATGATTATGAAGACGTATTTATCTATTGGTTTCATAAGCAGAAGTTCACTATGGACTATTTGGCGTATGAATTCCACGTAGATGGAGGAGGTATGCGGTTTAGAGAAGCTGTTAACCCGCGCTTCATTTCTGGAATTCGCTTTGCAGATTATAAAAATTATAAACCTCGTAAGGCAATTAAGATAGAATTACTTGACGAGGCTTATGCAAGTGGACAACTTGAATGGTTGTCAGATATTAGGTTAGAAGAAGTAACTGTACAAATTACTCCAGACTAAGAAGGCTAACTGTGGGGATGTCGTCCACCAAAGTCACTATATATAAGTTTCCATTAACGGTATCATTAATATCTGAGAATTGATTTTTTCCTATCAGCGCGTTGACCAGTTTAGGAATGGTATTGCTGTGTCCAACAACAAATACCTTTTGACCCTTGGTCTGATCTTTAAAGAAGGTTATCTCAGGTACCGGTTCGTAGGTAGTGATTTCAAGATTACTCATTGAGGCTACGGGTTGGGCCGTTTGTTGAGTGCGCAAGTAATTCGTGGCATACACAGCGTCCATAGGGATGTCCTTTAAAATAGTGGCATACGATGCTGCTCTTAGGAGTCCTTCTTGGGTAAGAGGAGGATTTTTATCCGCTGGATTGCTGCGATCTTTCTCTGCATGTCTGACTAAGTAGTAGGTAGTGATAACCGGGTCCTTCTTAGTCATCTCAGGCGTGACTTTTGTGGTTGTTTTTTCTTGACATCCTATTAAGAATATCGTCAATACTGCGGTAACTAATAAACGAATTTTCATTGGCTATGCTATTTCTAAGGCTATTTCTATCATTTCACTAAATGAAGTTTCCCGCTCCTCCGAAGTGGTCGCCTGGTGAGTGACTAAACTATCAGAGATGGTTAAAATAGAAAGGGCAGCGACCTTGTATTTGGCAGCTAAGGTATACAGTGCTGCAGTTTCCATTTCAACACATAATACCCCGTACTCGGCCCATTTTTTATAGTATTCAGGGCTGTCATGATAAAAAACATCACTGGTAAGAATGGTACCTGCTTTAATAGGAATATTCTTTTTTCTTGCGACATCCACGGCATTCATGAACAGCTCAAAATGTGCTGTTGGGGCATAATCTTCTTGGTTAAAGGTAGGTTTATTGATGCTACTGTTTGTACAGGCAGACATGGCCAAAACGATATCTCTTATTTTGACACTTTCTTGGTAGGAACCAGCACTTCCTACTCGTATAAGTTTTTTTACCTGATAGGAATTGATAAGTTCATGGGCATATATACTGATGGAAGGAACCCCCATACCGGAACCTTGAACAGAAACACGTTTACCCTTATACATACCTGTGAATCCTAGCATTCCCCGAACATCATTGTATTGTACCGGGTTCTCTAGAAATTTTTCAGCGATCCATTTGGCTCGTAGTGGATCGCCGGGAAGTAAAACAGTTTCAGCAATTTCGCCCAATTTGGCTTCAATATGTATACTCATAAGTTTTTATGTTTTTGTCGATTTAAAAGAAATGGGAGGATTAGTATTCTGCATTACTTTGCATGCCATTGACAATGGCAATGCCACTGGACGTTCCAAGTCGATGCACTCCCAAATCAATGAATTTCATGGCTGTTTCTGCATCGCGTATCCCTCCAGACGCCTTTAATTTAGCTTCCCCTTTAACGGCATGTTGCATAAGCAGAATATCTGCCTCTGTAGCTCCACCGGTACCAAATCCAGTAGAGGTTTTTACAAAATCAGCTCCGGCTTCCACAGCTAGCTTACAGGCCAATTCTTTTTCACTATCCGTCAGATAACAGGTTTCTAGAATCACTTTTAGTACATTGTTCCCAATTGTGTTTTTGATGAATGCAATTTCTTGAAGAACATCGTTGTGTCTTCCAGATTTGAGAAATCCTAGGTTAAGAACCATGTCAATCTCATTGGCACCATCTGTCATGGCACGCTCTGTTTCATAGATTTTAGCTCTTGAGCTCATAGCGCCAAGAGGAAATCCTACCACACTACATATTTGTACATCGCTTTCTTTTAAGAATCTATTGGCCAGACAGATATAACTACTGTTTACACAAACCGAAAAGAAGTTGTAATCTATAGCTTCTCTACAGAGTTGTTCAATATCGGCTTCAGTGGCAGTTGGTTTTAATAAGGTGTGGTCAATAAAGGAATTAAGTTGCATTCTTTTTGTTTTAAATAAGAATTACTAAGGTACAAAGAAACCTATGGAATACCTGTATTTGTTAATAAATATCTTTTTTTAGTATAAAAAAAACAGACTACCTATAAAGGTAGCCTGTCAATTATTTTAAACAAAAAGAGTTAAACCGTTTGAGGTGTTTCATTTCTGAATACAAGCTCTTGGTCAAAGGCATCCAAAAGGATGATGCTTTCTGTGTGAATAGCCCCTTTTAAGATCTCTTTGGATAATGCGTTCAGTACCTCTTTTTGGATGGTTCGTTTTACAGGACGCGCACCAAATTGAATGTCATAACCTCGCTGTGCTAAATAATCAATTGCCTCTTCGGTAGCATCGAGTGTAATATGTTGCTGAGCTAACATTTTGGATACACTTTTTAACTGCAGACGAACAATATCACGAATGTGCTTTTCTGTAAGAGGGGTGAACATTACAATATCATCAATACGATTAAGAAACTCAGGACGTACGGTCTGTTTTAATAAGCCCAGTACATCTATTTTTGCTCTTTCTATTGCACTCTCAACACTTTTAGGGAAGGTATCAAAGGCTTCCTGTATAAGATGACTACCCATATTGGAAGTCATAATTATAATCGTATTCTTAAAATCTGCCACCCTTCCTTTGTTGTCCGTAAGTCGACCTTCATCTAGAACTTGGAGCAATATATTGAAGGTGTCGGGATGTGCTTTCTCGATTTCATCTAAAAGGATTACCGAATAAGGACGTCTTCTCACAGCTTCTGTAAGTTGTCCTCCTTCATCATAGCCCACATATCCCGGAGGTGCACCTACCAATCTGCTCACGGCATGACGTTCCTGGTATTCACTCATGTCAAGACGTGTCATGGCATTTTCATCATCAAACAGGTACTCCGCCAATGCTTTGGCTAATTCTGTCTTACCAACACCAGTGGTTCCAAGAAATAGGAAGGAACCTACAGGTCGCTTGGCATCCTGAAGACCTGCTCGACTTCTTCGAATGGCATCAGAAACAGCCTGGATAGCTTCTTCCTGACCAACCACTCGCTTGTGAAGTTCATCTTCTAGTTTTAAAAGTTTTTCCCGTTCACTTTGAAGCATTTTGGTCACAGGGATACCAGTCCATTTAGCCACTACTTCAGCAATATCATCATGGGTTACTTCTTCTTTAATGAGTGAATCTTCCTTGGTTTCACTCAATTGTTTCTGAAGTACATCCAGTTTATCTTGTGCCTCCTTTATTTTTCCATAGCGTAATTCTGCTACTTTACCATAGTTGCCTTCACGTTCTGCACGTTCTGCTTCTAATCTGTAGTGTTCGATTGCTTCCTTAGTCGCCTGTACTTCATCCACAACCGATTTTTCACTTTCCCATTTAGCAAAAATCTCATTCCGTTCCTCTTTTAGATTGGCTAAATCGGCATTAAGGCTTTTTAATTTTAGTTCATCTTGTTCTCTTTTAATAGCCTCAATTTCTATCTCCAATTGCATTATTTTGCGATCGAGCACATCCAATTCTTCTGGTTTGGAGTTTATTTCCATACGAAGTTTTGCCGCCGCCTCATCCATAAGGTCAATTGCCTTGTCGGGAAGAAAACGGTTGGTGATATAGCGCTGAGATAGTTCAACTGCTGCTATAATGGCATCGTCTTTAATTCGGACTTTGTGGTGGGTTTCATATTTTTCCTTGATACCTCGAAGGATGGAAATCGCACTTTCAGTATCTGGTTCTTCTACCATTACTTTTTGGAAACGACGCTCTAAGGCCTTATCTTTTTCAAAATATTTCTGGTATTCATCCAGTGTAGTAGCACCAATGGCTCGGAGTTCACCTCTAGCCAAGGCAGGTTTCAAGATGTTTGCCGCATCCATTGCTCCTTCACCGCCACCTGCACCAACCAAGGTATGAATCTCATCTATAAACATGACGATATTTCCATCAGAGGCTGTAACTTCTTTTACCACTGCTTTTAAACGCTCTTCAAACTCTCCTTTGTATTTGGCACCGGCAATTAACGCACCCATATCTAAAGAATAGATCACTTTATCTTTTAGATTCTCTGGGACGTCTCCTTGAATAATACGGTGGGCCAAACCTTCTGCAATAGCAGTCTTACCCACACCAGGCTCACCAACGAGCATTGGGTTGTTTTTTGTTCGTCTAGAAAGAATTTGTAATACACGACGAATTTCTTCATCGCGTCCTATTACAGGATCTAATTTTCCATCATTGGCTAATTGATTTAAATTTTTAGCGTATTTGTTTAATGAATTGTAAGTCTCTTCAGCCGAAGCAGAAGTTACTCTATCTCCTTTTCGAAGTTCCTTAATGCTTTCTTGTAATCCTTTTTCGGTGACTCCTTGATCTTTTAATATTTGAGAGATTTTACTTTTGGATTTGAAAATTGCAATGATGAGGTGTTCAATAGATACAAATTCATCATTCATTTTTTTGGCAATGGCCAATGCTTCGTTTAGTGAACTGCTACTTTCACGAGAAAGCATAATGTCACCACCGCTTACCTTCGGAAAATTCTCCAATGTTTTTTCTAAAACCTGCTTTAGCAGTGAAACATTGACTTGATTCTTTTTAAGTAGAAATGGAAGGACATTTTCGTCTACTTCAAGTATTCCCTGAAACAAGTGTTCGTTTTCTATTTGTTGATGCCCATAGCTTTGTGCCAATTGCTGGGCACGTTGTATGGCTTCCTGAGATTTTATGGTAAAATTGTTAAAATTCATGGTCTTATTCTTTTCAAAAGTTTAATTTTGATTTCCTATGGACAATAGTTGTTCCAAGTGTGAAATGCAGTCAATATGGCGTATTTCTAGAAGGTTTTACTGTCAAAATGTCTTTGTGAATATAGAATGGGATTAATGGATTCATTATTTGGTAAATCAACTCAAAGCAGTGATTTTCCATGGGTAGCTTTACAGAATGAGGCGCAAATAGCTGAACTTGAACTTGAAAGTCAGACTTCTCTGGTGGTTGTTTTTAAACATTCCACAAGATGTGGAATTAGTAGAAGTGTGTTAAACCGCTTTGAACGTGCATACGATCACTCTTTGCAAGGAATAACCTTTTACTATTTAGACATTCTAGCTCATCGCTCCATCTCTAATGCCTTAGCGGAGCGTTATGAGGTGTGGCATGAGAGCCCACAATTACTTGCCATACGAAATGCTACAGTGGTTTCTCATAGTTCTCATTATGATATAGAGGCAGCCAATTTACAAGCTTTGATTCCAACTAGGTAAAGGAATCTAACCTTCCTCACGTATGGCGGATTTAATTTTGGCAATCATGGTAGAGGTGAGTTCCTCGACTTCATGAATTTCTGCCGCATGTTCAGATGCGATACGGATTATTTCATTTTCGGTTTTTGCATGGATGATACCATCACAATCAAATCCAAGATCCCGGCATAAGAGCATTTTTCCCATGATATTCGGTTTTTTGGTTTCTCCCATAAAGATACAAAAATGAAAAATGCTTCCCAAGTCTGTAGGTTGATAATTGGCTGAAAACTTAGCGGTTTAATTCCCAAAGGGAGCCGTATCAAAATTGTATCTTTGAAAGGTAATACGATTTTATATGAATACCCGAGAACAACAACTTCAAGCCTTTGGACGATTATTAGATATCATGGATGATTTAAGGACGAAATGTCCATGGGATAAAAAACAGACGATGCAATCTCTAAGGCATCTTACCATTGAAGAAACCTATGAGTTGGGTGATGCTATTTTGGATAATGATCTTCAGGAAATTAAAAAGGAGCTAGGGGATGTATTGCTTCATATCGTATTTTATTCTAAAATAGGAAGCGAAACAGGGGATTTTGACATCGCCGATGTGGCCAATGCTATTTGTGATAAATTAATTGATAGGCATCCTCATATTTATGGTGATGTAGTGGTAGCAGACGAGGAGGAGGTGAAAAAGAATTGGGAAAAGCTAAAACTTAAAGAAGGGAAAAAAAGTGTCCTTGAAGGGGTTCCCAAAAGTCTTCCAGCGCTGGTTAAGGCCAGTCGTATTCAGGATAAGGTGGCCGGAGTCGGTTTTGATTGGGAACAGCCAGAACAGGTTTTTGAAAAAGTAAAGGAGGAATTAAGTGAGTTGCAAGAGGAAGTTTCTAAAGGAGATACAGATGCTATTGAGGCCGAGTTTGGAGACGTTCTATTTAGTATGATTAATTATGCTCGATTTTTAAAGGTAAATCCAGAGGATGCCTTAGAGCGAACTAATAAGAAGTTTATTAAACGATTCCAGTATTTGGAATCCAAAGCGCAGGAATCTCATAAACAGCTAAAGGATATGACCCTGGCGGAGATGGATGTGTTTTGGGAGGAAGCTAAAAAAATGCAATAGACTTAGTGTATATACAACAAAAAAGCCTCCAAGGGAGGCTTTTTCTATGAATTTAGATTTCTAATTTCTTTTAGTTTCGCTTTCCAAATTTCCAGTGATTCTTTGTGCTTATCTATATTGCTAATTACTTCTTTCAAAAGCGGATTGTCATCACTGACATTGGTAAAAAACTGCATATTGTTTTCAAGTTGTCGAATCTCAGCCTTTACTTCGTCAATTTTACGACGGATAAAGATGATTTCATTATCAATCGAATGTTCATTATCTGAATTGGCAAGTTTCTCTAGCTTATTACCGTATTTGATCAGCTCGATTTCTTGTTTATCCAGATTCAGTTTTTTGTACAGCGCATCTAGTATTTTATGAAACTTAGCATCAATGTTTCTTTTATTAAACGGAACACGTCCTAGTCTTTTCCAATCCTCCCCTAATTTTTTTAGCGCTTCAATATCGGCTTCTTGATTTCCGGAAAGCGTAAATTCTCTAAGGTTATCCAGGAAGGATTTCTTCCCTTCTAAGGCCTGATTTTCCTCTTTGTTCGATTCATTTTTAGAAGCATGTAGACGATCGAAATAGTGGTTGCAAGCCTTTTTAAAGTCGTTCCAAACCTTATCAGAATGTCTTCTAGGAACATGGCCTACTTGTTTCCACTCCTCTTGAATACGCTTCATAATAGGGGTAGAATGAGCCCAGTCAGTATTGTCTTGCAAAGACTGCGCAGTAGCCACTAGCGCTAGTTTTTTGTCTAAATTATCCTGCTGTTCTTTTTTAAGCTCCTTATAGAAGTTATTCTTACGGTTGTTAAACAGACGAACAGCTTCCTTAAATACCTTCCAGGTATCTTCGTTTACACGAGTTGGGACTTTTCCAGCCTTGAAAAATGCCTCACGCAAGTCTTCAATATCCTTGATGTTTTTCTGCCATTGACTATGGCTGGTAGTCGTTTGATTGGCTATGGCTTTAATTTTTTCAATGATGTCGGTTTTTACCTCAAGATTTTTTTCATACACCACATCTAGGTTTTTGAAATGTTCTTGACGACGATCATGAATGGTTTTTGTAGCCGCACTGAATCGTTCCCATATTTCTTCGCGATGCTCACGATCAACAGGGCCGATATCTTCTTTCCAAATTTTGTGGAGTAGCTGTAATTCTCTGAACGCTTTATTTACATCCAGCTCATTGGCTAGGGTTTCCGCTTTCTCTATAATTTTTAGTTTTTCCTCAAGATTATGTTTGAAATCTAAATCGCGAAGGTCCCTATTAAGGTCTAAGAAATCATAGAATATCTCTACATGGTGATGATAAGTACGCCAAACATCATTATACTGCATACGAGGGATAGGTCCCGCTACTCTCCACTGATCTTGTAACTCTTTAAAATGCTTATAGGTGATGTTGATATCTTCTTCAACATTAATAAGCCCTTTGAGTTCTTCGATAATTTCAAGACGCTTCTGTAAATTCGCATGAAGGGTTTGGTCTAGTTTTTTATAATACGCATTTCTACGATCTTTGTAGCTACTATAAAGTTCATTGAATTTGCTTTTTTCAGGAACGTGGTAGTAGAAGTCAATTTCATTTCCTCCATCAGCAAGAAAGTCTTCTTTCTTTTCCTCAATCAGGTCGTTATACTTTAAATCAAACTCATAACGTATAGCATCCACATGGGTTTTAATGGCCTGTACTTTTTCTTTTTCAAGAAGTTTTTCCAGTTCATCAACTAACGCATCCATGTTCATTGAATGGTAATCAAGCAATGGAATACTGTGTCGTTCCTTATTGTCTTCATCCTCAGCATCCTCGGCGTTCTCATTGTCAATTTCTTCCAATGCGGTATGGTTACTGTCGATTTCCGAAGTGGTTATTTCTGTATCATTTTCAGTAACTACGGCCTCAGTATTCTCATTAGATTCAGTTACAGGTTGTGTGGTTTGATCAATTTCCTGTTCGCGCAGGTTGTCTTCTTTTTCTTCCAACATTATTCAAAATGTTTAAGGGTTCACGTTTGTACGCATGAAAGATACTAACAAGTCAGCAATTTGCAAAGAAAAATAGTCGATTGCATTGAAAATAGGTAGTTCATCGACCAATGACACTTATGAATTCCAAATTTCCCAAGCCTTTTCCGCTTGTAGTTGTAGCATTTTACTTCCATTTACTGTAATAGCTCCTTTAAGAGCCCCTTCCTTAAGAAAAGCAGTTTGCTCAGGATTGTATATTAGGTCATACAATAAGTGTTTGGTTGTCACAAATGAATAGGGAAGTTCCGGCTTATCTGTAATGTTTGGATAGGTGCCCACTGGGCTGCAATTTATGATCACCGTGTTTTGAGCCATGACCTCGGAAGATAAGCAGTCGTAGGTGAGGGTGTCGGGGCTTTTGGTTCTTGAGACCAAGGTGGGTGTTATTCCAAGTTGTAACAGTGCATAAAGAACTGCCTTGGAGGCGCCACCTGTACCTAAAATCAAAGCATGGGTGTGATGTGGTTGTAAGTGCGGCTCTAAGGAAGCCATAAAGCCGTAGTAGTCGGTGTTATAGCCTATGAGTCCTTCAGGGGTTATTTTGATGGTATTGACAGCTCCAATGGCCTTGGCGGTTTGGTCCAAGGAGGTAAGAAATGGAATGATCAGTTCTTTGTATGGAATGGTTACATTAAGACCAATCAATGTAGGATTTTGTGTAATAACATCAGGGAACTCTTCAATGGATTGAATATCAAAATTAGTGTAGTGATGCCCTGTAAGCTGTAACTTTTGAAATTTATCACTAAAATATCCTCTTGAAAAAGAGTATGATATATTTCTTCCTACCAGTCCAAAAAGATGGGTGCTATTTTCGTGTACGTTGTCCATACCAATCCAGTGCTAAAACAATAAAGATTCCAAAGATAACAAAACCTAACGCAAGCCATGTTTCATTATTATGTAGCTCAGGTAGGTAGCGGGTATAGTTTTCAATGATTTTTTCTCCATTAGAATCCAATAGGAATTCCCCTGTGGCATCTTGACTGTATATGGTTTTTTTCCATGGCCATACCACCCCCAATGAGCCTGATATAAATCCAATAATTACCGCTGTTGTTATGTTTTTAAAATGTTTTAGAACATAGGACAGTACATGGGATAATGTAACAAGTCCCGTGGCTGATCCTGCTGTAAATGAAGCTAATATGGCGAGCATATTCATGCGTTTTTGATTTTCTATAAAACCAAAATCTCCTCTAAAAAGTTCAGCCATGGTATCGTATAAGGCATTTACCGAATCCACCAGTAGCAGCACATAATTTCCAAGTAGAATAAGAATAAATGAACCGGATAAACCCGGAAGTGTCATTCCGGAAACACTGATAATTCCACAGAAAAACACAAAGAAAAGATTGTTATTTTCTTTGGCAGGACTTAAAAAACTAATAGAAATACCAACGGCTATCCCAATTATAAAGGCAATAATTGTTTTTCTGTTCCAATGATTAAAATCCTTGGAAATATAATAGACTGAGCCAATGATCATTCCGAAAAAAGTCGCCCAGACAAACAGCTCCTTTTTAGCGATAAAGTAGTCTAGTAATTTAGAGACACTAAAGTAACTAAACAACATACCAGCCAGCAGTAATGATAAAAAGCGCCCATTGATATATCTGTAAAAACTTTTATATCGTCCGTTGATTAACAGTTTGAAGGCCTTTGCGTTTATTTTTTGGAGTGAATAAATGAATTCTTCATAAAATCCAGCGACAAAAGCAACAATTCCTCCCGATACTCCCGGTACTTTATTGGCAGCACCCATAGCCAATCCTTTGATAAATAAAAATACTTTATCCTGAAGGGTACGGGTCGCTTCCATTGCTTATTCAGATTTTGTAGCTAATTTTTCTAAAAAGAATATAGTCAAAAAGCCGATAAACATCAGTATAACAGCCCAAAGTAATTGAGATTCCCCTTCAAAAGTCAAGGGAGATATACTTTCTTGTAGTAAGGGATGTGCTTCGCCATGAGAGTCAGTATACCAGCTAAGGGTTTTTTTCCAAGGCCAGATTTTATTTAAAGATCCTAGGATAAAACCGGTAAGAACCGCTAGTGTGATGGATTTATAGTGATGAAACATCCATTTTAGTAATCGAGAAAAGCTTAAAAGTCCAAAAATAGCACCAAGCCCTACCACGCCAATAATTGTGAAGTTTTTTTCGTCTACGGCTGTTAAAACGGTTTTATAGGCCCCTAGAAGTACTAGAATAAAGGCTCCTGAGATTCCAGGGAGTATCATGGCACAGATAGCTAGGGCACCAGCCAAGAATAGGAAAAGGAGGTTTCCAGATTGGCTCATTGGCGGTAGTGTAGTAATGTAGTAGGCACCGACAGCTCCAATAACAAGAGCAATTACATAACTTAGTTTCCATTGTTTGATTTCTTTGGCTACAAAAACAACACTAGCTAGCACCAGCCCGAAAAAGAACGACCATAATAGAATTGGTTCATTCTCTAGTAGCCATTTTATACCCTTGGCAAGGGATACAATACTAATAAAAACTCCTAAGAGTAATGCCAGTAGAAAATTACCATTGGCCTTTTTCCAAGCTGCCGAAATCCCGTCCTTTCGCAAGGTCTTTACCAACGAAAAATTAACGTTGTTTATGGTCTCGATAAGTTCCTCATAGATGCCCGAAATAAAGGCGATAGTTCCTCCTGATACTCCGGGAACCACATCGGCGGCTCCCATAGCCATTCCTTTTAACGTAATAAAGGCGTAGTCTGTAAGTTTTCTCTGCATAAAATGACTATTCTTGCTGGACAAAAATAGTTAAAATTAAGCGGATGCGTTTTTAAATTCTGTTATAATATTCTTAACACTTAATCGATTGTACACCGAGGGGAAATGTTTTTCCAAAATATAGGCTTGTTTTGGGTTGTTACGCAGTGCGTTACGCAGGTGATAACTGCCTTTTGCACCATCAGAAACCAGGTAGTACAATGCCGCTAATCTCACTTCTAAAACAGCCTCTTCCGGGTAGAACTCAAGACCCTGTAATAATGTTAAAATAGCTGAATCATATTCTCCTAAATGAGTAAGCACATCGGTCCATGAAATCCAGGTATCCAACTCGTAATTTCCCAACTCAATTGTTTTTTGATAGGCAATATCTGACTCTTCAAAAAACTGAAGTTGTTTGTTGATTTCCGCACTTCGTTTCCAATACAATACATTTTCTTCATCTATTTGTATGGCCTTATTAATATAGTAAAGTGCTTTTTCAAAATTTTCTTGACGGTAATAGAAGTCCGTAATCGCTATCCATCCTTTATCGAGTAGGGGATCTTCATGAACGGTTTTGTAATAAAACTGTTTGGCAAGTTCATTATTACCTAGTTTTTCATGACATTTTCCGATACGAAGATAGGCAAAGGATGTAGGGTCTTCCAGCCCCAGGGTGATTTCATAATTCTCGATGGCTTCATTATAGCGTTTAAGTTTTTCGAGAACTTTTCCCTTTTCAAAATAAGCGCCTATGAACCGATCATCAGATATGATAGCAAAATCAAAACTAGCCAAGGCTTCTTTATACATGGATTTGATAAAGAATTGCTTGCCAAGCTGATGCCATGCTACCTCGCAGTAGGGATTGGATTCTAAGTACTGGTTTAGAAAATCTATCGCCTCATCGTGTTCTTCCAGGTATTCAAAGCAGTAAATGGCATTATACAGCGATGCATAGTCCTCAGGCTCCTCCTCTAAACATTTGATAAAATTCACTTTGGCCGAGGCGTAGTCGTCCATAAATAAATATTCCATGCCGATAAGGGCATGAATATCCGTGGTATCGTCGGTAAGAGAAAGCGCAATATTTAAAAGGTGTATAGCTTGTGAATGCTCATCCTTTTTAGAGTAAATATTAGCCTTTTGGATATAGATTTCTTCATTTGAAGATTCAATTTCCAATAATTCATCTAGCAATTTTTCGGCTACTTCCAGCTGGTTTTCGAAAACCATTATTTCTATTTGAAGCAATTTCAACTCAATAGACGAGGGATGCTGACCTAGCCCAATTTGTATGGCTTTTTTGGCTTTGCTTACTTTTCCTTCATCCAAATAATGATGTGTAATATTTTCAAATTCGGTGGCATCGAAGAAATACACATCATTGGTTTTCAGCATGGATTCAAATCGTGCTATAGGGAACTCTTCATCTTCATGTGAACTAAATGGCATAGGCGATGCTTTTTAAGGTTCTTGTTATTAAAATTACGTTTTGAAAGCAATGATACTAGGAAAACAGGGGGTTTCTTATTAACAAATTAGTTAACAGCTTTCTGCTCCCATTTATGTAAAAGAGAAACGATCAGCTCACAACCTTTCTTGATTTCTTCTTCGCTCAGAGTCAAGGGAGGAGATATACGAATGGCTTTAGGTTCAAATAGCAACCAAAAAAGGATTAACCCTTCCTTCATAGCTTCTAAAACGACAAAGTTGGTTATTTCTTCTGAAGGAGTCATGGCAGCTAGCATCAATCCTTTACCTCTAACCTCAGTAATTAACGGATGTACCAGGTATTTTCTAAACAGCGCTTCCTTTTCAAGAGCCTGAGCCATTAAGGAGGTTTCTGTTACTTCCTGTAGTGTGGCAAGAGCCGCAGCAGCAATTACGGGATGTCCTCCAAAAGTGGTGATATGTCCCAGTTTGGGTCCGTGGGTCAGAAGTTGCATGTATTCCTTTTTAGCGGTAAAGGCTCCAATGGGCATTCCGCCACCCATACCTTTGCCCATTACCAGAATGTCAGGCACTACATCGTAGTTCTGAAATCCGAATAGCTTTCCGGTGCGACCAAATCCGGGCTGAATTTCATCAATGATTAGCAGTGCACCCACTTCTTCACAACGTTTTTTTACCTTGGAAAGGTAGCCATTAGCCGGTTCAATAAAACCTGCGCCACCCTGAATACTCTCTAGAATCACACCTGCTGTGCGATGGGTAATTTTTTGTATATCTTCTTCCTTATTGAATTCAATAAAATCTACATCCGGAAGTAGGGGACGATAGGCTTGTTTACGTTGCTCATAGCCCATTACACTCATAGATCCCTGGGTATTCCCATGATAGGCATTCTTAGCAGAAATAAGTTGTGTGCGACCCGTAACTCTTTTAGCTAGTTTTAAGGCTCCTTCGGTAGCTTCTGTACCCGAGTTTACCAAATAGGTGGTTTCTAAAGGCTGGGGTAAGTGTTGGGCCAATAATTTAGAAAGTAAAACAGCCGGCTCTTGTACATACTCCCCATACACCATTACATGCATGTATTTTTCAGCTTGGTCTTTGATGGCCTTAACGACTTTTGGGTGGCTATGTCCAAGAGTACAGGCTGAAACACCCGCTACAAAATCAAGATAGGCCTTGCCATCGGTGGTATAAATATAGCTACCCTTGGCATGAGATACTTCTAATGCGAGGGGATAGGGAGAGGTTTGGGCCTGGTATTGTAAAAAGTCATTTTTGAGATTCATAAAACAGGAAATTATACTGTTAAAGATGAATGGTAATTTAATTTAATGTGCTAGGCAACTACTGCTATGCAGACTTATTCTTTGCTTGGTACTTGCTTTTTTGCAGTATTGGTAGATGGTTTGTTGGGGTCTACTTTAGGTATGATTCCTTGACGTTGCTGTTCTTCGGTATCAATATCAATAGGGTTGTCTATTCCACGTATTTTAACTAATTCAATGGCAAGGTCATCCTGGTCAAAGAGATCCTCTTTTGAACGAATACGCTCCTCCCCATACCATACAAAACCAAGCAATCTTCGAGCATTGGTTGGGAGATCTTCCTCTGGGGTTATCTCACCATCAGCATCTTGGATAAAGGTTATTTCTTCTATTTTCTGATCCTTGTCAAAGGTAATATTAATCGCACTACAAATGGTTTTATTAATACCCGTAAGTACATTACTATCGTCATAAATATGATAGATTACTTCCGTATTTTGGACAATGTCAACTTCGTAAAGACGATTATCTCTAAACTTTCCATACAGGTTTTTTCCTTTGGTTTGATTATACCCATCACCGAGGGTGTCTTTTTCTATAATAAAAGCGTTGTTAATAACCTTAAGGGAATCTAATTTTTCAGTTTCTAGGTTAGAGATCAGATGAATACTGTCACCGGTCATTTGGTTTTCACCACTCCATAGGATGGGACGTTTAATAAGCTGGGTAATTCCAGTTTTTTGGGAGGAATGTATAGAGTCGCATTTACCGCTTAAATCAGATTTGTAAAAGCGAGCATTATTAAAGGCACGTATTACTCGTTCTCCTTCCTTGCCGGTTACCATGAGCTTGTCTCCATGGATAAACATAGAATCATTATCTACAAGACTAATGGCCACTGCTTTTTTGGTAACAAACATAGAATCCTGTGCTTTCCAGACTTCGGCGTAGTGCCCTTGTACAATACCGTTATTCACCGTATCTAAAATATGGATGTTGTTGGTAGAGGCAGCAAATTGTTTTTGTTTATCAAAAAACACACTATCTCCTTTGATGATTTTCTGGTCATAGTCAATACGGGTATTTTTAACCCCATATCCTTGTTCTATTTTGGTGTCGTAAAATCCACGTTCACAATACATCACATAATCTTCTCCAATAATGGTGGTGGGGCCATAGAGATAGGCGTTTCGGCTGTCTGTATAGTAATCGAGTTCTTGTGAAGAAACATTAAATTCTGGATTGGTTATGATGACTTCTGAAACAAACTGGTATTTTTTGGGTTCTAGCAGGTAACGACCTCTTTGACTAGTAAGTACATTATCTTGATCAGTTACCGTACCAAAACTGTTATAAAATACTTCTTGTATGTTTCTGTCAAAAAATAATTCTTCAGTAGTTAGTGTGGTAGTTTCATTTCGAAGTGACACCTTTTCTCGGGCAACAGCCTGTTTTGTATTTCCATTGTATTCAATATACGCACTGTTCATTTTAATGGAGTCACCCTGTTGAAGGTATACATCTCCAAAGGCTTTGACAACATTTTGTTCCTGGTAGTATATGGCCATGTTACACCAAACATCTATTCCTTGATGTTGGAATTGAACTTGTTGGCCGTCACTGCTAAAAATAGAAGCGCCAGGGTACTTTAATTCGTTTTTAGAAAAGGTACCTCCATAAATAATGTCTATTTTTCTTTTCTCTTGAGCATGTATAGTTAACATGCAAAAGAATGCAATAACGAATGTATATCTGAATAGTGCGTTCAAGGGCTATTTTAAAAAAATTATGTCAAAAGTACAGCTTTTTACGAAACCTGATTTTTAATTAAAAGCTAACGGCATCTTTTTGTGAAAATTTTAGGTATATATCACTTGAATCCAGAGGTTTGTCAAACTTATTTTGCTCAATCCGTATCTTTTTTACTTTTTCAAAGTAAAACCGATGGGTGTTCCAATGAAAGGGTTTAAAATCCGTATTTGTTTGAATCAAATTATTTTTAAATACCAGGTCTGAAACTGATTTGGCATACAATATTGGTTTGTCAAAGGTGTGAAAGGTGTTATCTTCAATGGTAATACCCGAGTGGAAATACTTTTCTTGATTTTCTAAATCCGGTATTTCCGGGTAGATAGATATAATGGCATTGGTGAATTGGTACTGGGAGGTAAGCGCGTTTATAAAGGTGTTATTTTTTATTAGTACCTCCTTACAGGCGCCGGTTTCATACCAGCCATTACTATCTCCGCAAAGTAGAATTGCGGTTCCATGGGTGTGATCAAAGAGGTTATCAGCGCATACTACCTTTTTGGGTGTGCTAAACAATGCACCCCGGGCCCGGTTATTTTGTATGGTATTATGATTGAAAATCACCTCAGGAGTCCAACTGAGGTTTTCAATGCCCCAATGGCTATCATCCCCAATATGTGAGGCTAATGGTGTTGAAAAACTAATGATAAATTCTTTAGCGCCATGATTGGTTTGTGAATCTGCTGGAGTAATCGATTTGATAGTGTTTCGGGCATGCTCATACTCCATAGTCTTCGATCGTATAAACTGTACTTCATCTCCGGATTCACCCCAAAAGAATCCCCATGCCTGTGGATGCATATAAGCGGCTTTTACCGTTTGATTGTCAATTCGCTCCATTATTTTTAAATACGTTCCATGCACATTGATGGCATCATCAGCCATTCCTTCATAGAAACCATATTCAGATTTTATCAGACCTCGGCAACCCGAAAAGTGGGTGGCGTCTGCCTGGGTGGTAAAGTAACGATCACTTCCTTCTTTTAAACGAACAGCGAATTTGTTAAGGGTGATGTTTTCACTGGTTTGGGCAATCAGTCCCATACCTTCGGCATAATGCACAGTGACATTATCTAAAAAGGTGTCTTGGCAATAGTCAATAAAGATGCCTGGGGTTGGTCGGTGATAGGTTCTAAGGGCAATACGCTGCCCAACACTTACATTTTTAAGGTAAGACCAATCTGTTATTTTAAAATGGTTTGGAGACTGTTCTGCAATACTTGAGGAGCTGAATTCAACATCGCTAAAGCGATAGGCTAATCTTTTATCCTCATTAAAAACCATAGAGGTATAAGGTGTTAGCGTGTAACCAAGGCCCGTAAAGACCAGTTTATTATTTTCTACTTTATAATGATCCTTAGGGGAAAGTTCTGCGATGGCATACTCCCTTAAAGAATCTACCTGTTTTATGGTTAATTGCCTTATTTGAGGTAATTCAAAATCTATGGAGAAATTTTGCAAGCGGATGTTTGAACAGTTTTTTAATACAAAAGGAATCATGCGTCCGTGGAAGAGGAGTTGACTTCCTTGTCCATCAATGGTTACATTGTGAAGATCTTCCAGGTAAAAGGCGACCTTTTTTGGATTATCTTGATCGTGATTGGAGATGTATAATTCTTTTTCGAAGGCCTTATCGGGATAGAAATGATAGGTGTCTTTTGGAAGTTTGATTACTACAGCTTGCTTTGAAGTAGTTGATTTAAAATTATCCAGCAATGATTTTACAACGGGACTCCAGTCTTTATCTGAAGAAGAAGTAGTTGTGGGATCTTCCAGAGTGATGGTATGAGGGGTGGTGTTTCTACAGGAGTTTGATACGGTTACAATTAAAAGTAGGCTAAGGAAATAATTCATGAAAATTAAGGTGATTTTAGATGGTGTAATGGGGTAAGAAACAAAACCCTTTTGCTTGGAAACAAAAGGGTTTGATGTATTATCTGAAGATGGTCTGAGTACGGTCAGGACCTACGGAAACCATTTTGATAGGCACTTCCAGTGCATTTTCTAAGAATTCGATATATTCAATTAATTCTTTAGGCAGCTGATCAACACTGGTAAGCTTGGTAAGGTCTTGTTCCCAGCCCTTAAGCTCTGTGTATACAGGTGTTACATTTTCTGCTTCTATATTGTAAGGTAAGTGTTGAATGATCTCTCCTTTGTAATTATATGCGGTACATACTTTTAGTTTAGAAAATCCACTAAGTACATCACCTTTCATCATGATGAGTTGGGTAACCCCGTTGATTTGTACGGCATATTTTAGAGCTACTAAATCTAACCAACCACAACGACGTTTACGACCGGTGGTAGCACCAAATTCATTTCCTACACGTCCCATGGTTTCACCGTCCTCGTCAAAAAGTTCAGTAGGGAAAGGACCACTACCTACACGGGTTGTATATGCTTTAAATATACCGATCACATCGGCAATTTTGTTAGGGGCAATTCCAAGTCCAGTACACGCTCCGGCAGCGGTTGTGTTGGATGAAGTTACAAATGGATAGGTTCCAAAATCAATATCTAATAGTGAACCTTGAGCTCCTTCAGCCAAAATGGTTTTACCTTCTTTTTGTGCTTGAAAAATATATTCTTCACTATCGATAAAAGTGAGTTTTTTAAGGGCTTCTATAGCCGCAAAGAAATCATTTTCCAATTCCGCCAAATCATACTGAATATCCACATCATGGAAGTGAATCATGGCTTCATGTTTATCAGCCAAAGTACGGTAGCGTTCTTTAAAATCTTCCAATTCAATATCACCTACACGAAGACCGTTTCTTCCTGTTTTATCCATGTAGGTTGGTCCGATACCCTTTAGGGTTGAACCGATTTTAGCTTTCCCTTTAGAAGCCTCAGAAGCGGCATCTAATAGGCGGTGAGTTGGCAAAATAAGGTGCGCTTTTCTTGAAATTAGAAGCGTAGATTTGATATCGATATCAAATTTTTGAAGATTCTCAATTTCTTTTTGAAAGATGATAGGATCTATCACCACGCCATTACCTACGATGTTAACCGCATTTTTATGAAAAATTCCGGAAGGAATGGTATGAAGCACGTGCTTTATTCCATCAAATTCCAGTGTGTGACCTGCATTTGGTCCACCTTGAAAACGCGCAATAATATCGTAGTTTTTGGTAAGGACGTCCACGATTTTACCTTTTCCTTCGTCCCCCCATTGAAGTCCTAGTAGTAAGTCTACTGCCATGTTGTTGTCTTTATGTCTGTTTAGTTTGTTGTTTCTGAAGATGATGGTTCTGTATTTCGGGTTCCATAGAAATACAGCGAGTGATTTTGAATTTTGATATTGAACACTTCCTCTATGGTTTTTTTGATCGATTGAATGCGTGGATCACAAAACTCCATAACTTCTCCGGTATCGGTTAAAATAACGTGGTCGTGTTGTTTGTCAAAATATGATTTCTCGTAATGGGCTTGATTATGTCCAAACTGATGTTTGCGCACAAGACCACATTCTAATAACAATTCTATAGTGTTATAGAGTGTTGCACGGCTAACCCTGTAGTTCTTATTCTTCATTTTGATATATAACGATTCTATGTCAAAATGTTCTTCACTATCGTAAATTTCCTGGATAATAGCGTAGCGCTCAGGTGTTTTTCTATGTCCGTTTTCCTCCAAAAATTTGGTAAAGACATTTTTTACGATTTCTTGATTTTTTTCGCGGGTCATTCCAGTACAACTTGGTATTAAGCTACAAAAATAGTGTTTATAATTAAATTCGAGTTACTTTCTCGATACCATTCACTTTTTTTAGATTTTCAATTAACTTTTTTAAGATGGTATTGTTCTTCACAACCACTGTAATCTTGCCAGAAAACACGCCACCATCGGTCTCAAAATTAAGGTTACGCATATTCACATGCATATTATTGGATATCACTTTGGTTACCTCACTTACCAATCCCATATTGTCCAGACCTGCTAAACTTATCACGGCCGTATATTCCTGCTGACTGGAGTCAATCCATTTAGCTTGAATAATACGGTAGGCATAGTTGGATTGCATGGAAATAGCATTAGGACAATCTTTTTTATGCACTTTTATTCCTTCATTGATGGTTATAAAACCAAATACGTCATCTCCAGGTATAGGATTGCAACAATTAGCAAGTTTGTAATTGAGTTTTTCTTCCTCTTTTCCGAAGACCAAAAGATCGTATTTTGAAGTGATTTCGTCCTTGTGGATGTCTTCAGGGGCTTGCTGTTTTTTACCAATACGATTTTTAAAGAAATTTATAAATGTATTGCTACGGCTGGCAGCAAAATCTTTAAGCATCTGGTTGTCAATAGAACCAATGCCCACTCTAAAGAAAAGATCAAGGCTGGTTTTTAATTTAAAGAAAACCACCAAATCGTTTACGATCTTTTCATTTAGTGTGATTTTTAATTGCTTAAGTTTGCGACGAAGCAGTTCTTTGCCTTCTTCTGCCACCTCTTTTTTCTCCTCACGCATGGATGATTTTATCCGTGCCCGTGCCCGTGCAGTTTTAGCGTAATCAAGCCAGCTGGCATTAGGTTTGGCGTGTTCGGAGGTGATAATTTCAACCTGATCACCACTTTTTAGTTCGTAACTAAGAGGAACCAGTTTGCTATTTACTTTGGCACCACGGGTATGCATGCCTACTTCTGTATGTATATGAAAGGCAAAATCTAAGGGAGTGGCACCTTTAGGTAATGATTTTAAGTCTCCGGTAGGAGTGAATACAAAAATCTCTTTAGAATAGAGGTTCAGTTTGAATTCTTCCACAAAATCAACAGCGCTTCCATCGGCATTTTCCAGCGCTTCTTGCAATCGGTTCAGCCAGATATCTATTCCTTGTTCTTTTTGATCTCCATGCTTGTATTTAAAGTGAGCTGCATATCCCTTTTCAGCAATTTCATGCATACGTTCACTGCGTATCTGAACTTCAACCCATTTCCCTTTTGGTCCCATCACCGTAATGTGTAGGGCCTCATATCCAGTTGATTTTGGAGAAGAAATCCAATCTCGTAAACGCACCGGGTTAGGGCGAAAGTGATCGGTTACAATGGAATAAATTTTCCAAGCGAGGAATTTTTCATTGGCAGCGTCACTCTTGTAAATAATACGAATGGCAAATTTGTCATATACTTCATCATAGCTGACATTTTGCGCTAACATTTTCTTGCGGATGGAAAAGATGGACTTTGGACGACCCTTGATGGTATATTCCAGGCTTTCTTTGTCTAAGGAATCTTTGATGATTTGTGTAAAGTCACGTATATATTCCTTTTGTTCTTCTTTACTGTCCTCAATCTTGCTTAGAATATCGTTGTATACCGCTGGCTCCGTATATTTGAGCCCTAGGTCTTCCAGTTCCGATTTTATATTATACAGACCAATTCGGTGGGCGAGTGGTGCATAGATATAAAGTGTTTCAGAGGCTATTTTAAGCTGTTTGTGTTCCGGCATAGAACCCATGGTCTGCATATTGTGCAAGCGGTCAGCTATCTTTATGATAATTACCCGCACATCATCATTCATGGTGAGGAGCATTTTACGGAAATTTTCAGCTTGAAGGGAAACATCCTTTTCTTTACTTAAACTGGAAATTTTTGTAAGTCCTTCCACAATTTTAGCCACTGTTGTTCCAAATTTTTGCTCCATATCGTCATAGGTGAAGATCGTGTCTTCAATCACATCATGAAGCAAGGCAGCAGCTATGGAGGTCGCATCCAAACCAATTTCAGAAGCAACTATTTTTGCTACAGCAATGGGGTGAAAGATATAGGCTTCGCCACTTTTTCTGCGTTGATCTTTATGGGCTTCAACTGCGGTATCAAATGCTAGTCGAATTAGTTTTTTATCCTCATCGGTAAGCATTTGATAACTAATACGAAGAAGTTCTTTGTATTCCTTTGCTATCGCTTTATTTTCTTTTTCAATATCTATGGTAGTCATATCTTAAATGTAGTGCAAAGTTTTTTATCACACAAGTACTCTTATCGCCAAAACAATCCTATTAATGGCTTTTGGAAGGGACACTAATATTACCCCTTGTGAAGGTTGTTTACCCGTTGTAATAAAGTAGGGTGTGAATAATTTACCCACACATAAAATGGATGAGGGGTGAGGTTGCTTAAGTGATTTTTGGATAGTTTTTTCAAAGCCGTAATCAGGGGTGTTTCTGAAAAGGTCTTTTTAGCATAGGCATCAGCCTGGTATTCAAACGTTCTGGAAAGCCCATTCATTAAAAGGCCGGTAAGCTCAGAGATGGGACTATACAGTATGCCAAAGGTAATAAGACCAGCATGAAAGCTCGGTATTGCCACTCCTATGGCTTGTGAAAAAGCAGGAATAGATATACACAGGGAAAGCAACCAAAGGGTAACCCCTGTAATAAGGAGCGAACTAAGAAGGTTGTAAATAATGTGACGATGCTTGTAATGGCCTACTTCATGGGCTAGGACAGCAACAATCTCATCAGTAGTAAGATCCTTTATTAGAGTATCAAATAAGGTAATTCGTTTTGTATTACCTATTCCTGAAAAATACGCATTGGCTTTAGTGGATCTTTTAGAACCATCAATGACATAAATGTTTTCCAATTCAAAACCAATCGTACGCGCATACTGAGTAATGGCGGATTTAAGTTCTCCTTCCTCTAAAGGAGTTTGTTTATTAAATAACGGAACAATCCATTGACTGTAAAAGGTATTTAGTAGTAGGGTGAAAAGGGCCATTATAGCCCACGCATATAACCAGAAATGTGTTCCTGCCCATTGGTAAAAGGCCATGATAATGGTAAGAAGTACCCCGGCCAAAAGACCACCAATAAGTAGTCCTTTTACCTTGTCCATAAAGAATAGCGCCCGACTACTTTTGTTAAATCCAAACTGGCTTTCTATGGTGAAGGTTCTGTAGTAGTCAAAAGGTAGCTGCAATAGACTGCTAGCTCCCATAACTATGGCAAAAAATAGAAGTGCAATAACAGTGGGATGTGAAGTGAAACTTCTGGCCAATTCATCTGCCCAGGTGAATCCTCCTAAAAGTAAAAAGAGGAGGGTAGTTACTAATGAAAAAGAAGATGAAATAAGGCCAAATCGATAGCTTACCATTTTGTAGTCTTGTGATTTTAGATAGGCCTCTTGGTCATATACATCACCTAGGACTTCCGGTATGGGATCTTTAAATCGTTTAGCGTTAAGGTAGTCTAGCCAAGTGTCTATTAGAAATTGGGCAACCAGTATGGTGATAATAATTGGAAGTAGCATAAGGTATAGGATTAGGATTGAAACCCACGTTGACGTTTGGCTTCAAAAGTGATAATGGCGGCAGCTACTGATACATTCATAGAGTCGATAGCACCTTGCATAGGAATGATTATATTTTGGGTTGAATGTTCTAGCCAGGTCTCACTTAGACCAGTAGCTTCTGTGCCCACCACAATAGCAGAGGCCTGGGTAAAATCCACTGAGTGATAAGGAACAGATGCAGAGAGCGCTGCGCAATAGGTAGCGATTTCCTGCTGTTTCAGCCATGAAATAATTTCTTGGGTAGTACCTGTTGCTATTTGATTGGTAAAAACACAGCCCACACTAGATCGTATGATATTTGGATTGTACAGGTCCGTAAGGGGGTTGGCAATAATTACGGCATCCAGAGCAGCCGCATCAGCTGTTCGCAATAAAGCACCAATATTTCCTGGTTTTTCAGGCGCTTCAGCAATTAAAATCAATGGGTTTTTCTTGTTGAAACTCAAGGAAGATAGCCCCTGAGTTTTTGCATTAGCAATAGCGATAACACCTTCGGTAGTGGTTCTATAGGCTATTTTTTGATACACTTCTGTGGAAATGAAAATAACTTCCGTTGACGGGCTCACTGTAGTTAATAGTTTACTGCGATGCGCATCTGTACAAATATCAGGAGCAATACATAAGGTCTCAATGGAATAGCCTCCTTGTAATGCGAGTGATATTTCACGGACCCCTTCAATCACAAAAAGATTGTTTTTTCTGCGTTCACGTGATTTTTCAGTAAGCTGAACAAGCTGTTTGATCAATGGATTTTGAGTACTGCTAATTTCTTTTGTCATAGCTGCAAAAATAACAAATATGGCTCAGTTTTTAGTATTGTTTTTACTACAGTAGCTACCCGTAATTCCGAATTAATTTGCGAAGGGATTAAATTGATAGGCCCCGGCATCGACGGTGGGTAAACGTGGGTATCCTTTGATGTCAGTAGGTGTTTCCAAGGCAATTTCACTGCTGCCGATTCCTCTAGCCATGGATGTTTCTCTTAGTGAAAAATCATGCTTCTCAGGGACATTAAAGTCTGTATCTAGGTTTCTAATGAGCTGGTTGTATAGACTACTGTTAGAGAAATCATACAGAGGATTCGATGAGTAAAACCCAGAAATGTCATTGAAGGCCAGAAGGCAATGGTCTAATTTAAAATTAAAAGCGGCTGAACTATTTTTTTCCAGTAACATCTCTATCGGATTTGTTCCGTCAATAATACAATTGCGAAAATCGGCTTTTTCCAGCGGTACAGAGATGGTATTCTGGTCTTCAGCAGTTTGGTAGTTGTCTAATAAAACGGCAGGCAGATTTCTAAAACTCTTATTCCAGTAGTTGGCAAAAGTGCAGTGGGTAAATTGGTAACTACCTCCCAGATGGCCGTAAAAGGAAATTTGTCCGGCGTTTCCGAAGATGGAGTTTACCGCCTCCAATCGGGCGCTCAGGCCATACAGTCCAATGGTCCCACTGTTGTGAATTTGAACCCTGGAGAGATAAAAATCAGTAGTAGTGCTGTTGGTATTACTTTCAGCCAAAAGCCCTACCGTTGCATTTTTAATGGTTAAATTGGTAAGCTGAGCCGTACTTCCGGCACTAAGCCATATGGTTCCCCATTGACCAGGTATATCCGTGTAACCAGGTTCAAGTCGATCTCCTTCAAACAGGACCTCATTTTCCATTTCGTCAGATAAGGTACTGAGAGCCCCATTAACTTCTAATCTTCCTTGATGACCAATGAGAAGTCCAGAAGAATTGTGAAAATGAACACGGGTTCCTGGGTCCATTACAAGAGTTTTACCTTCTGAAACAGCCGCATATCCATAAATAACATATGGTCTTTCATTGGTGAAATGAAGTTCTTCATCCTCTAAGGTGAATCCTTCAATACGGATTTCTTCTCCATCTTGGTCCAGACCTAAAAGGATACTTTCAATAGTACCATCCTCATATTTCTGTGGGTACAGAAAAATAGCATCTTTAATAAGGGTTACTAAAGCCACTTCCTGCAGATAATCTCCCGAATCAAATTGGATGGCGTCTGTGTATAAAAACTCAGTAGCGTTTTGAGCATACTCTTCAATTGCTACGGTGGTTTCTATAAAGATAAATAAACTGTCTTTGGCAAGAAGTTCTACATTTTCAAAGGAGTTTCCAGTTCTTCCATCTACACTAAGTCTATACTGGGATTGGGTTCCGTTTTTAAGCTGTATAATGGGAATGGCAATATCTGTCTTACTTTTATTGTACACTTTTAGCGTATAAGTACTAGAGCCTATATTGGTAAAAACAGTATCTAAGTAGACCGTATCTCTGGAAAATGATAAATTACCAGTACTAGGGGCAAATGAAAAATCATTACGACAACCGCTTAGGATACCAATGGTGAGTATGATGATTATTATGCCAATATGCCTACTCATAAACCTGAAGATATCAATTGTGAAAGAGTTGATAAATGGATTGGGGAATACGCGCAGGACGTTTGGTCTCCGCTTGTAATAAACACCAATTAGTAGTGGCTTTAACTACTAATTTACCTGATGGCACATGAAACATTTCTACGATACGTACAGAGGTGACACCTTCGGATTTCTCCACATAGGTTTTTAATTCAATTACATCACCAAGCACCGCTGAATGTTTATATTCTATATAATGGGAGAGCACTACCCATAGATATTCCTGTTGAAGCGCTTCTGGGGCTAGGGATTGCCAGTGTGCCTTTGCTATTTCTTGTACCCAAAACAAGTAACGAACATTGTTTACATGTTCCAGCTCATCTAAATCTTCAAAGCTTACACTTATGCGTTGGGTGAAGGTTGTCATTTACTTTTTATGAAAGGTTACCTCAAAGAGTTTGTCCCAGTTTTTACCGGTTATAAAAAATGTCTTTCGCTCTGGATGATAGGCGATACCATTTAGAACATCGATATACGGATGTTGCGTTACCTTTTCTTTTAATCCACGGCAATCTATGACACCTACAATAGCGCCATTCTTCGGGTTAATAATCATAATGCCATCCTTACCATAGGTGTTGGCATAAATAAGCCCATCAACCCACTCAAGTTCATTGGCTCTTGAAAATAAAGCCTTATTGCTGGCTAGTTGTATATACTCCTTCTCTTCAAGAGTGTTGGCATCCAGGGTCCATATTTTTTCTGTACCATCACTTTTGTAGAATTGAGTGCCATCTGTACATAGTCCCCAACCTTCACGACTTTGTTGGTAAGAGAATTGCCCAGTCTTTTCCAAGGTATGGAGATCATAAATGAAACCTACATTTTCTTCCCAGGTTAGTTGGTAAATACGATTGTTTAAAATAGTAATTCCTTCTCCAAAGTAAATGTCTGATAACTTGGTTTCCTTTAGTATTTCCCCGGTACGATAGTCCACTTTTCGCAAGGCTGATTTGCCTCGTTGTCCAATACTCTCATACAAGGTATCATTTAAAAATTCCAATCCTTGGGTATAGGCATTACGATCGTGTGGGTATTCTTTAAGGATGGTATAGGTATACACCTCAGGCGCCTTTTCGGCGAAGATTTCTATGGGGTGGGTAATGGATTCTGAAGTACCGTCATAGACAAAGGAGGCTTTTAATTGTTGTTTTCCCAGTTTTACATGTTGTAATACCACCGTTTTTCCATCACTAGGTAATACCGTACCGTCAATACTGTATTCTACCTTGGACAATAGCGAAGAATTAGGGGTTTTAAGAGCTGGAATTAGGGTGTCATTTTCTTGAAAAGATTTCTTTTTGCCTTCAATTTGAAGTGAAAAATGAGAGGAGGTTCCTTTGTTGGAACCATTACATGAAAATAAAATTATTGCTAGAATTGTGATTGCTAATGAATTAACTAGACGCATGATATTTTGAATGTTTATGGCAAGGTATCAATTTTAATTAAGATGGTAAAATGGTTGCTAAAAATTAAAAAGATTGTATCTTTGCATCGGCAAGTCCTACACGACCAGCTCCTGCAGAATCCTCCAGGGCGGGAACGCAGCAAAGGTATGTGGTTGTAGCGGTGCGATGTAGGTAGCTTGCCATTTTTTATTCCCTTTTGTTTCTACTTTTTTGAACTTCAGCAACTTTTCTTTCCAGATTTCTTGATAACTATTTTTGTTGTTTCTTTGCTGTAAATTCACAACTATGTCTAAAGTAATTCTTGTTACCGGAGGATCATCCGGAATAGGCAAGTCAATAGGAGATTACCTTACTGAAAAAGGCTATACTGTTTTTGGTTCCAGTAGAAATCCTTCCCGCACAACCCAAAGTTCTTTTCCGTTAGTAGCTTTGGATGTTACCGATGAAAACTCGATACAACAGTGTGTAGAAGAGGTGGTTTTTAAAGCAGGTAAAATAGATGTATTGATTAATAATGCAGGGGTTGGTATCACTGGGCCAATAGAAGAAACACCTGAACATGAGATTCACAAAGCATTTCAAACCAATTTATATGGTCCTATAGCTATGATTAAAGCGGTATTGCCGCATATGAGAAAACAGCGCAATGGACTAATTATTAATGTGACTTCTATAGCCGGGTATATGGGACTGCCGTATCGCGGGATTTATTCCGCAACCAAAGGGGCCTTGGAATTGGTCACGGAGGCCATGCGTATGGAAGTAAAGGATTTTGGCGTTAAAATGACCAATGTGGCGCCTGGTGATTTTGCGACCAATATTGCAGCAGGCCGTTATCATGCACCATTACTTGAAAACTCCCCATACAATGCACCTTACGGACAAACACTTTCCTTAATGAATGACCATGTTGATCAGGGAGGTGATCCTATTAAAATGGCTCAAAAAGTGCATGAAATAATTGAAACATCCAATCCGCGAATTCATTATAAAGTGGGTGCTTTTATGCAGAAGTTTTCCATTGTACTCAAGCGTTTGCTACCCGATAAAATGTATGAAAAGCTACTTAGCAATCATTATAAATTGTAGCTTTGCAAAGAAATTCACATTTTCATAAAAACAACTCAATTAATATCTTAAACGACAAAAAATGAAATTTTTTATTGACACTGCCAATCTGGATCAAATTAAAGAAGCACAAGACCTTGGTGTATTGGATGGCGTTACAACCAACCCTTCATTGATGGCTAAAGAAGGAATTACAGGTCGTAATAATATCTTGAAGCACTATGTTGATATTTGCAATATTGTAGATGGCGATGTATCTGCAGAGGTGATTGCTACTGATTATGAAGGAATGATCAGAGAAGGAGAGGAACTTGCTGAACTTCATGAGCAGATTGTGGTGAAAATCCCGATGATAAAAGATGGTGTAAAGGCAATTAAGTATTTCTCTGATAAAGGAATAAAAACCAATTGCACCTTGGTGTTCTCTGCTGGACAAGCGCTTTTAGCTGCCAAAGCAGGAGCTACCTATGTTTCTCCATTTATTGGACGTTTGGATGATATTTCTACAGATGGTCTTAACCTAATTGAGGATATTAGACAAATCTATGATAACTATGCTTTTGAAACAGAAATTCTTGCAGCTTCTGTACGTCACACTATGCACGTATTGCATTGCGCTAAAATAGGTGCTGATGTGATGACAGGACCATTGTCTTCTATTTTAGGGTTACTTAAACACCCTTTAACGGATAGTGGTTTGGCTCAATTCTTAGCAGATCACCAAAAAGGGAATTAAGAAGCAATTTGGTAGCTTATGATAAGCTACAGCTGAAATGAAATGAAATGATAGCACATTACTAAGTAAGGTGTGTAAGGTTTTATATCGAGGGTTAGACTATAAGTAAAGTCTAACCCTTTTTTTATCAATAATTATTTTAAGGCATTACTAGCCCATTTGTTTCGGAAGGTAGTTGAATTCTAATCTGAATCCATTTCATGCTACTGAAAAATCGTCATCCTCAAATGGATTGACTAGCCCTAAAGATGGGAGAAAATCTACACGATACACCTTAGAATTCAAACAACCCGGTATAGCTAGGTTTGGCCAAAGACAATACCAAACAAAATGTATTTCCTGATAATAATAGTATCATTTGATAGTATCAATACTTGGAATATTCTTGAACTTAAGATTATTCTTTTGTTTGGTACATAAAATGAAATTGAAATGTAGGCTTCTATTTTCGGGCATATTCGGCCAGTGTATTTTCCAGACTTTTGGAAAAAATACCTTCAAAGGCATTGATGATCATACCATTGTTGTCGGCAATAATAGCTTTGTTGAGGTTGTTGCTAAAGGCTAACTGACGCATCATATCTTTGGATTCAGCACATCTGTATTGTGAGCTATTTAACATCATTCTTGTATCGGCAATTGCATAAAGCCATTCATCTTGCTTTTCGTTGATATTGATACCTATAAAATGTGTATTAGGGTACATCTGTTTGAGTTGTGCAATTCTATTATGAATGTTATTCATATGATTCTTTTGGTTGATGGACCAAAAGTAGAATACATTTACAGGTGCATCTAGGACTTTAGTAAATGAAGTTGTTAGATTATTATTGTCAACAATTGCAATTTTAGGAAGTTGTTTTCCCGGTTGGAGCGCTATTACCTGGTTGAAAAGCTGTTGAATTTCTTCATGGTGTTTGTTGTTCTTAGAGTAACTGTGAAACGTCTTGAAGTATTCTTGATAATCTTTGTTAGAATTATTTTTGTCAAATACATAGGCATAGGCAGCATTTCGGAACATATTGTCTCTAAGCTGTTTTTCCTTCGCTAAACTATCAATGAGCGATAATTTGTGAAAATGATAATGTCTGGATGTTTCTTGGGTCTCATTTTGGCAACCTCCTAGACAATCGTTATAGGATAGGTTGTTTACTAACATAACGACATAGTTGTAGTATGGACGGTAGTGACTTAGCCTGGGATTGTCAAAATTGATATGGTCGCGGTAGGCGTAAAAATCATTTGGAAGTACATCGAGGGTTTCTGAACCTGTTCTACGACGGTGGGCGTAGGGATATATTTCTTGAGTGCTAAAATAATTGAAGTCAATACTTGCGTTGGCGATTTCAATAGCCTCCGGAGATAAATTACTAGAGGTGATAAGGTTTTGAAGTTCGCTGCGTTTTAATTGGTATAACGAATCCGTCTTGTATTTGAATGGTATGGGTTCCAAGGCGTAAAAACTACTTACTTGAGATTCTTCCTCTTCAAACGTAAGGAACATGTCAATAAGGAAGTTGTTGATTTCAGAACCTCGCCCCATGAATACAATGGATTCGTCGAAGTCAAGAGTGTTTAAACGTACAAAAATACTATCACCACTTTCGATAAATACATATTGATATTCCGGTAAATGACTGAAATTGTATAAGCCGCTCTTGATTTTCTTCAAAGACATTGAAAAGCGATTATGAATATCCAAACGAGCAGTATCCACAGGCTCTTCGCCTTTGAAAAGAACTACAATGCTATCTGTAGGATTAATTATCTGTCCGGCAAAAAATGTATTGGAAGGATGTTTTTCGGAAGTACATCCTAATAAAACCAAAGCCGGAAAGAAAAAAAGTAATTTTTTTATCATAATGCTTTTACCAATAGTGCATAAGGTGGGCTAATATACACTTTTTGTAAGACAAAGCTAATCAAGTATGCAAAACCTTGCTGTTAATACCTCGTTAAATATAATAAGGGAAACGTTAATGATATTTAGATGTTTTATTGGTCATTATTTGTTACTTTTGCGCCACAAAATAAATACTTAATTAGAATGTTATCAGTATCCAATCTTTCTGTACAATTTGGCAAGCGCATATTGTTTGATGAAGTGAATGTCACCTTTACCCAAGGCAACTGCTATGGGATTATAGGGGCCAACGGTGCAGGAAAGTCTACCTTTTTAAAAATTTTATCTAAAAAGATGGAGGCAACCAGTGGCCATATCTTTTTGGAGCCAGGAAAACGTATGTCTGTGCTTGAGCAGGATCACTACGCTCATGATGCGCATACTGTATTGGATACCGTAATTATGGGGAATAGTGTTCTTTCTGCGGTTAAAAAGGAAATGGATGCCTTATACGCAGACTATTCTGATGAAAATGCAGATAGAATCGGAGAGTTGCAGATGCAGTTTGATGAGATGAATGGATGGAATGCCGAAAGTGATGCAGCTGCACTATTATCAAACTTAGGGATTGCTGAAGAATACCATTACACACTTATGGGTGATTTAGATGGTAAGCTAAAGGTACGAGTACTCTTGGCTCAGGCTTTGTTCGGTAATCCGGACGTACTTATCATGGATGAGCCTACCAACGACTTGGATTTTGAAACCATTGGCTGGCTTGAAAACTTTTTAGCCAACTATGAGAATACAGTAATTGTGGTATCGCACGATCGTCACTTTCTGGACGCAGTGTGTACGCATATTTCGGATATTGACTTCGGAAAAATTAACCATTATAGTGGTAACTATACCTTTTGGTATGAAAGTAGCCAGTTAGCGGCACGTCAACGTGCACAACAAAACAAAAAGGCGGAAGAGAAAGCAAAAGAGCTTCAAGAGTTTATTCAGCGTTTTAGTGCAAACGTAGCGAAATCAAAACAAGCTACTTCTCGTAAAAAAATGTTGGAAAAGCTAAAAGTTGAGGATATTAAGCCTTCAAGCCGTCGTTATCCTGCCATAATTTTTGAACAAGAACGGGAAGCAGGTGATCAAATTCTGAATATGGATGGATTAGCTTCCTCGGTAGAAGGAGATCTGTTGTTTAAAAATGTGGATATCAATTTAGCCAAAGGCGATAAGGTTGCGGTAATTTCTAAAGATTCAAGAGCCACTTCTGCTTTTTATGAAATTCTCAGTGGTGAGCTTCAGGCCGATGCAGGTGAATTCCAATGGGGAGTAACTACCATACAATCCTATCTTCCGGTAGATAATAGCAAGTATTTTGATAATGATTTAACCTTGGTTGACTGGTTAAGACAGTATGCCAAGACTGATGAAGAGCGCGAGGAAGTACACATCCGAGGGTTTTTAGGGAAAATGCTTTTTAGCGGGGAAGAAGCCTTAAAGAAAAGTAGAGTACTATCAGGAGGAGAAAAAGTACGTTGTATGCTAAGTAGAATGATGTTACTTCGCGCTAATGTATTAATGCTTGATGAGCCTACCAATCACTTAGACTTGGAGAGTATTACGGCCTTCAATAATTCCCTTAAAAATTTCAAAGGAACAGTACTTTTCACCACTCATGACCACGAATTTGCACAAACAGTAGCTAATCGTATTATAGAGTTAACACCAGGTGGGGTAATTGATCGTTACCTTTCATTTGATGACTATATGGATGATAAATCCATACAGGAACTTCGAAAAAAAATGTATCAAAAATAATATAGGAAAGCCTTCAAATATCACCATGTTTTGAAGGCTTTTTTGGTATATTAGGGCAGTAAACCAATGGCCTTGAAAGATCTTAGTTTTTTATTTCTCGTTTTTGCGCTAATAGCAGAAGTAATAGGAACCGTGGGAGGTTTCGGTTCTTCTGTTTTTTTTGTGCCCATAGCCAATATGTATTTTGATTTTCAAACGGTACTGGGTCTAACGGCTCTTTTCCACTTGTCGAGTAATCTGAGTAAGATTGCATTGTTCAGAAAAGGCCTTGACAAGAAACTATTACTGTATATAGGAGGGCCTTCGGTGGTGTTTGTAATTGTCGGAGGAATAGCAAGTGCTTATATCGATGCAGCGTATTTAGAGATAGGTTTAGGGATATTTCTTATAGGTCTTAGTGTATTGTTTTTAATCAATTCACATTTAAAAGTAAAGGCCAATAAAAGAGAGGCCGTAACCGGAGGGGCATTGTCTGGATTCGTGGCCGGAATGTTGGGAACCGGAGGTGCCATTCGAGGACTAACCATGGCGGCGTTTAATCTGGAAAAAAATGCATTTATCGCCACTTCCGCTTTTATCGATTTCTTTGTGGATCTGAGTAGATCTGTGGTATATGTAATCAATGGCTATGTGACCTCAGAGGTTCTTATCTATATTCCTTTTTTATTGGTTATTGGAATAGTGGGAACCTATATAGGGAGATACATTCTAAGTCATATCTCCCAAGATAGTTTTAAGAAGATATCGCTTATTCTTATCCTAATCATCGGTGTAACCACCTTGCTGAATGTGGTTTTGGGCAATATATTAGGGCTGGAATAATTTGATGTTAAATAGTGCTCCGCTGACTAAGTTTTCCTGTGGTCTGGAAAAGAGTTGCCAATAAAATGACCAATGCGCAACCTATAAAGTTAAGCCATAAATACCCTAGTTTTTCATCTCCACTATCATAAATGTGGATGGTGAAATAGTATAATAAAATAACAATAAGTTGTGTAATTACTGCTGCCCAGAATACCGCATTGCCTTTAATAAATTTAATAAAGAAGGCAATCAAGAAAATTCCTAGTACATTTCCATAGAAAATAGATCCGATTATATTTACCAGCTGAATAAGGTTTTCTACCAGTGTACCAAAGTTGGCAAATAAAATGGCGATAATTCCCCATAGGAATGTAAACCATTTGGAAGCCTTCACATAGTGTTCGTCGGTACGGGCCTCTTTATGTCTTCTTTTATATAAGTCCATCGTACTAATGGTACCCAGAGCATTTAACTCAGAGGCAGTAGAAGACATGGCCGCAGAAAGGATGACAGCCAGCAAAAGACCAATAAGACCTTTAGGTAGATGGTTTAGAATAAAGTGGATAAATACATAATCCTTGTCATTGGTCTCACTTTTGGTATTAGCCTGCTTTATAATTTCCTTGGCCTTATTTCGATAGGCGTTCTCCTGCTGGTTAATGGCCATTATACGATCTTTGGCTTGCATAGTGGCATTGTATTCTTTGATTTCCAAAGCGGCAGCAAAACGGTGTTGAGCCCTTTTCTTTTCTGTTTCCAGCGTCGCAAATTGAGACTCAAGTTCATGATAGGCATCTGCATGCACTGAATTATGAACCGCTTGGGTAGCGGCAGGGTTAAAGTTTAAGGGAGAACGATTGAATTGATAAAATACAAATACCATCACTCCCACAAGTAGAATAAAGAATTGCATAGGGACCTTTAATAGGCCATTAAAAATGAGTCCTAATTGGCTTTCCCGAATAGATTTTCCGGACAAATAGCGCTGAACTTGACTTTGGTCCGTCCCAAAATAAGCCATGGCTAAAAAGAAACCACCTGTAATACCACTCCAAAAGGTATAACGGCTATGGGTGTCTACGGAAAAGTCAAGTATGTTCAACTTTTCATTAGCCCCAGCAATTTTAAGGGCTTTGCTAAAAGTGATATCTGATGGAAGGTAACTCATTATTAGATAAAAGGCTACAAACATTCCAGTCATGATGACAAACATCTGTTGTTTTTGAGTAACATTTACCGCCTTGGTTCCACCAGATACCGTGTAAATGATCACTAAAACACCGATAATCAGGTTCAGGGTTTTTAAATCCCATCCAAGCACGGCGGATAGGATAATGGAAGGGGCAAAAATGGTTATACCGGCTGCAAGTCCGCGTTGAATAAGGAATAGGATGGCAGCCAATGAACGAGTTTTTAAATCAAACCGGTTCTCTAAAAACTCGTAGGCAGTATAGACTTTAAGATTGTGATAGATGGGAATAAATACCATACAAATAACTATCATGGCCAGTGGAAGTCCGAAGTAAAACTGTACAAACCCCATCCCGTCATGAAAAGCCTGTCCAGGTGTTGATAAGAAGGTAATGGCACTGGCCTGGGTTGCCATTACGGAAAGACCTACCGTCCACCAACGTGCTTCATTGTTCCCAAGGATATAATCCTTTACGTTTTTGCTTCCACGTGTTTTCCATACGCCATAAATTACGATAAAGCATAGGGTACAGATGAGTATAATCCAATCAATTGTAGCCATTAGCGATTACCAGTCATTAATAGATAAAAAATAAAAATGTAAACAGCGTTGGCAAGTAACACCAAAGTGTATGATTTTTTCCATTGAAATCTTGAAAGCATGTCTATCCTTTTATTTTTGGTTTCTGAAGGGAATCTTTCCCGATAGAAATCATGTTGGTAATGAGTTTAAATGCCCCTGGAACTCCCTCTGGAAGTTCACGAAAGAAACTTAATCCTGTATAAATATAGTAACCTTTTCCGTAAGGAGCTACTAAAAGGCTACCTTCTTTGGGCGATTCGCCTTTGTCATTCATAGATAGAATAGGCACAAAGGCAGGATCCCAGTCATTAGGAAAATAAAGTCCTCGTTCTTGAACCCATCCATCAAAATCACCTGGGACAATTTTATTTGGGCCTGTTATAATAGGGTGGTTTGGAGCTATAATACGTACTGGAGCATCCTCTTCAGTAACTCTATCTCGTGATATTTTTAGAGGGTAGGGAGCTAACCCGTTAAATTGACTTAAAGCCCGGTCAGTGGTGTTGTATTGAACAATTAGATTACCTCCGTTTTTCACATAATCAAGTAAAATAGGCTGCTTATAGGTGAGTGGATCAATTACATTATAGGCACGGATTCCCACCACGATAGCATCAAATTGTTGCAGATAATTTTCTGTGATATTTTCAGGAGTTATTAGCGCTACCCTATAGCCAATTTGTTCCAGGCTTTTAGGAACTTCATCTCCAGCCCCCATCAGATAACCAATATGGTTTCCTGCTTTTTGTAGGTTTAGGCGTACAATTTTGGAGGAGGCCTCTTTTAGGATTGATTGTTTGGGAATATGAGGATAATCAATAGTTATTAATTCCTGATTGTAGGTGTTTTTTGGTGTGGTGACAAAGGCCTTTAGCAGCGCATCACTCTCAAAGGCAGGAGGAGTAACTGTAAATGTGAGAATCTGCTCGTCATTTTTTAAAGCAATATCAAATGGAAGCTCTGCGGGGGTGATTTGCCAACCCTTAGGTGCTTCAAGCCGTACCATTCCCTTTACTCCCGTTTCTCCTGCTTTTACATGCACAGGGAGTAATTTAGAATTCGCATCAGGAAAAACGGTTACTTTATGGGCAATGCTTACGGTCACTGGAGGAAGTATTTCAAAAGGTTGGTACACTTCTCCTTTCTCAGGATTGTTGTATTTATATACAATTTCTCGTTGTATTTCAAAGGGCACACCATCAACCTTTAATTGATAGCTTAAATAGGGGCGGTGAGTATCCGGATTCCCTCTGAGAAGTTGATCCTTTACCGTGTACATACCTAGATTGCCTTGCTCAGCTAGCCAATAGGGAGATGTATAAGGAGCATTTTTTGCAATAGGAATCGTTGTGGTTGTATTGAAAGGTTTGTTGAATACTAATGGACTTCCTTCAATGGTCATGGATTCAAACTTTATGTGCTCAAGTACCACGGATTGACTACTTCTATTAATGGCTTCTATCTTCAGTGAAACGTTGTTTCCGGGAGCAACTGTTTGTTCAAGGGCTACTGCCTCAATAAATAAACCTGTGGTTGCTATTATAAGCTCCTGAAGTTCCTGCAATTTATATTCCTTCCACGGGTTTTCAGGAACCTTTGTAAGAAGTTCATAGGCTTTTAAAAGTTCCCCTACGTGGGTGTCGGGTTGTCTGAAATTGAAATTTTCAGCGACCTTAGTTAGGATCTCGCCGATTGCCTTTCCTCCAGGCATACGTTCCCAACTGGTGGTTATACCATCGAAAAGATCATTCTTGTTGGTGGGAAAGTCACCTTTTAAAAATTCTAGGTATTCATTTTCATTACCACGGTTTCCAATCACACCAAAGCCTTGTGAACTGTGTTGACTTCTGCTTAGTGCGGCTATTTCCCCATTGCTTTTTCCTTTAAGTGGATAGAAGGTACCCGTATTGAGTTGTAGTAAATTGGTTTTATCCGCCTTTTGAAAGTTTTCTTCACTTCCATAGAACCACCATGAAGTATTAAAAAATAAACGTTTGGGTTGCCATGGCTGTACATATTTTAACTGCTCAGGATAGGCCGTTGGGTCTGCTGCCAGATCAAAAGCTTCGACACTAAGGATGGCAGAAGATGTATGATGTCCGTGAGTGGTTCCAGGGCTTCTATGGTCAAAACGATTAATGATTACATCAGGTCTTAGTTTTCGTATGGTCCAAACCACATCTGCCATCACTTCCTCTTTATTCCAAAGAGAGAGGGTTTCATCAGGATGTTTGGAGTACCCAAAATCATTGGCGCGAGTAAAACGTTGTTGGCCACCGTCTGTACTTCTGGCAGCTATTAATTCCTGTGTTCGTATCACCCCAAGTAGTTCTCGAAGTTCAGTGCCAATAAGGTTTTGTCCACCATCACCTCTGGTTATGGAAAGGTAGGCAGTACGAGCATGAACATCATTGGATAAATACGAAATAAGCTTCGTGTTCTCATCATCCGGGTGTGCAGCTATGTATAGTGCTGTACCAAAAAAGTTTAGTTTTTGAAGAGATTCATACAATTGGGCAGCATCGGGCTTTTTCGGTGGTTGCCCATAAATAATGGATAAATTCCCTAAAATTAGAAATGCCCAAAGGAGTTTCTTATACATAGTAGTGGTTTTGGTGGTATCCAAATATATCAAAAAATGTACCTCAATTTGAATTTTAAAATTTCTTTAACGAAGCACAAAGGGGATGTTGCCAATGAAAAATTCACGACAACTCCTTTTGTTAATGACTTTTTTCGTCATCTTCATTTCGTTTCGAAATTAGTGATACACCCTTTTGAAGGAGTAGGTTGTTAGGGTAGGTAATCAGCTCTCCATCATCCGTTCGTAGGTGAATATGAAATGCTTTGATGTCTTCAATAAGGGCCTCAGTAGGAAAATCTTTGTCTTGTATACGGATACGATCTCCTATTTTAAAAGGGAATGAAAAAAACAATACCACTCCTGCCGTAATATTACTGAGGATAGACCACTGGGCAAATAAGGCAACACCAATAATGGCAAAGGCGGAAGAAAGGAATAATCCTAATTCTTTAAAATCTGCTCCCCATGTAAAGCTTATGGCAATAGTCCCCAACATAATAAGTGTACCGTTTATGTACTTAATGATGAGTTTAGTACGCATTTTGTCGATATCACTTAACTGAGCAACGCGTTTAATAATTTTATGAAGAATAACTTTAAGAAATAACAAAATAGCTATGATAGCTAAGGTTTGGTATATATCTACCATGGAATTTTTAAAAAAGTCTTGCACAGGAATCGGTTTAAAAGGCTAAGATACGGACTTATTCTATCATACTCAATAGGGTGCTATAGAGCAGATGGGTGGGAAGACCCATCACATTAAAATAAGACCCTTCTATAGAAGTTACCCCTATATATCCAATCCATTCTTGGATACCATAAGCCCCTGCCTTGTCGAAAGGTTTGTAGGTGGTAACGTAATAATTAATTTCTTCCAAGGTCAATTCTTTGAAGTGCACTTTCGTAACCGCATTGACAGTCTTTTCAAGTTTTTTGGAGGTAAAGCATATGGAAGTGATTACCTCGTGAGTTTTTCCGGATAAGGATTCCAGCATAGCGACCGCCTCCTGGTGTGTTCGGGGTTTACCTAAGGCTTGTCCATTATGCCATACGATGGTATCAGAAGTAATAAGAATCTCATTATCTGCCAATTCTTCCTTGAAAGGAAGTGCCTTGAGTTGTGCCAAATAATCCGAAATATCACTATGATGAAGTCTGTCCGAATAGATTTCATCTACCTCTTTGATACGGATCTCAAAATCAAGTCCGAAATCTTTAAAAAACTGCTGTCGTCTAGGGGAGTTGGAAGCTAGAATGATTCGATAACCTGATAGTTTTTCTTGTAACATAGTGGTGTTAAGGATTGATAATTGTGAAATACATTAGTACTAGGATGCCTGCTGCTGCAACCAGTATACCTTTTAAAAAGGTACTTATAAATGGTATGTTTTTTTTATGTTTCACAGAGAAACAGCGAGTACTAATATACAATAAAGGTCCGATAATCCCCAATAGTACATACAAGACTACTGGGAGTTGAGTGTATAAATAACGATACATTATGCCAAAGGAAAGTAAGGCAGTACCAACGCATAATACTCCGCAAAGCACTCCTGTTCTACGGATTCCTATAAGAATGGGAATACTGCGTACCCCAAAGGAGTAGTCTCCATCCATATCATACGCATCTTTTATGATTTCTCTGATAAAGGATACGATAAAAGCAACTACACCAAGGCCCAAACTCCATTGGAAAATCCAAGAAACCACAAATCCTTTAAAGGCAGGTAACATAGGAATAATAGCAAAAATAGGGATGGTAAGTACATTTAAAAAAACCAGCAGTGCGACGATTAAATTCCCTATCAACAGCTTTTTATAAAAAGAGGTGGCATAGAGATATAATAGGGCAGAACATAAGATAAACCAGGTGGCATAGGATGGTTTTCCTAGCTGGTAACTAACCCAAAAACCAATACCGACACCTACCATATTAAGTGCTATATAAAGGTTGAAAGCTGATTTCTCTTGTACATGAGTGTTGATCACTACTCGGTTTGGGTAGTTAACTCGATCAATGTCGACACTTTCAATGGCGTGTAATACATACCCGGCAGCGGCAATGCATACACTGGCAACCACTAGCAAAGACCACTGAAATACATCTAAAGGAGTGGAGGGAACTAATGGCTTAATTAGTAAAAAATACATACTTGCCTGTACAAATACCAGTAGCAATAGGTTGGGTATCCGAAGCAGTCTGAGTACGGACATATTAGTCATATTTGGCTTCTGTGTCTGCTGCCCATTTACCTTGTACTTTCAGTACTTGTTCTATAATATCGCGAACACAACCCTGACCCCCTCGTTTATGTGAGACATAAAGAGAAGCATTTTTTACCTCTTGGACTGCATCTTGGGGACAGGATGCTACCGCAACCATTTCCATTGCAGGAAGGTCAGGAATATCATCCCCCATATATAATACATGTTGCGGAGCAATTCCATAAACATCTAGATACCGATCAAGTTCCTCCGCCTTATGATGCGAGCCCATATAGATGTCAGTAATTCCTAGTGCACGTAGTCTAGATCGAACTCCTTCGTTACTTCCTCCAGAAATGATGCACACGTTGTATCCTTTGTCTACGGCTGTTTTAAGAGCATATCCATCTTTAGTATTCATAGTGCGTAACAATTGTCCATCTGTGGTAATGATGACAGATCCGTCGGTAAGAACGCCATCTACATCAAATACAAAAGTGGTAATTTGATGAAGGTATTCTTTATAGCTTTTGGTGTCCATATGTAGTAAGAATTGATTCAGTGAAAGCACTATACAGTGATTGATACTGAGTGTTTGTTAAATGAGTAAGTTGTTTATCTATGGTATTTTTGTCATTTCTTCTAGCCGGTCCTGTTTGTGCATCAAATGGAGTCATCTCTGTAATTTTCTGAGCGGTTTCTTTTATTAAAGGCTTTAAAACATCAAAGGAAACCTGATGAGTCTCACATAGCTCTTGTCCAATAAAGTATAGGTGATTTACAAAGTTATTTACAAATACTGCAGAAAGATGCAAGGCGGCTCTTTGTGTACTGTTGACATGATAGCGTAAGGGAGTGATTTTAGCTCCTAATTCCTTTAATAGTTGCAAATCTTCAGGATTCTCAGCTTCCAGACATAAGGGAATCTGATCAAATGGAATCCTGCGATTCATCGAGAAGCTTTGTAATGCATAGAATACCCCTTTACGATTTTGATCTCCTAAGGAATCCATGGGAACACTGCCAGAGGTATGTACTACCAGTTGGTCTTTAAAAGGGAGTTCTAAAGAGACTTGCCTTATAGCGTCATCAGCTACTGCAATGATAAAAATATCGGCAGCATCCAAATCCTTTAGTGAATGAACTAAAGGTGTAGATAACTGATGGAATCCATCGGCAAACTCACTTCTGTTGTAAAGCTGTTGCAGTTTTACTCCTGAGGCATTATTCAGTGCAGTAGCCAAATGAAAAGCTACATTGCCACCTCCTATAATACTAACGGTAATCATGCTGCTAAAATACGGATTTTGGAATGATAGCTCAGTTTTTTGTTAGAATGATTAGCCTTGTGGCCTATAGGATTGATTTTTAATTAAAAGGGAAAGCAATAATCCCGTTCCTACTATACATGCCCCACTGATAAACGTGAGATAGGCTGCCTTTTCAGGGAAGGTATCTTTGAACAGGGCCACCATCTGAGGGCCTATAATTCCTGCTACCGACCAAGCCGTTAGGATGGCCCCATAAAGCATTGCGTAATTTTCAGAACCAAACAAATCATGGATAAAAGCGGGGATGGTGCCAAAACCACCTCCGTAACAAAGCAAAATATAACAAAGTAATACCGCAAATAGCCATGGGTTATTCGTATAGGCTAGTAGTATAAAGCAAACTATTTGTGTGCCTAACATCCAGCGAAAGGTTTGGACCCTTCCTATTTTATCGGACATACTTCCCCAGAAAAATCGTCCAATGCCATTGAATATCGAAGTCACTGCAATCAGGGTAGCCCCATAGGAAGCTAGTTTAGCGATGGTGGCTGGTTGTGTAATGTCAAGGGTAAAGGAGGTCGCCCATAGATCCTGAAATAAGGGAGATTGAAATCCTATAATGGCAATACCTGCCGTAATATTACAAAAGAAAATGATCCAGATAAGGAAAAACTTCCTTGAAAAAAGTGTACCTAATGACGAAGACTGCTTTGTATTAGGAGGCTCCTTATCCTTGGTCACTGAAGGAGGATTGGTAATCAAAAATCCTACGGGAATAGTGATGCATAAAAAGAGAATTCCTAGCCATCGAAACACCTTTACTAATATGGCTTGTTGTGCTACCAAATCAAGTGAAGGGGAATATTCAAAATAGTGTAACAGCATGGGGGCAAATAATTTGGACATGGCCAGAGCACCTAAACCAAATCCCATGACTACCAGTCCGGTAGCAAATCCTTTTTTCTCTGGGAACCATTTGGCTACGGTGGCAACAGGAGTGACATAGCCAGCTCCAAGTCCACAACCACCAATAAGTCCATAGGTTAAAAATAGTAAGATGGCACTTTGAGCCTGTAAAGCCATGGATGCTGTAATGTATCCTAACCCAAAAAGTAGTCCACCGACAATGGCTAGTTTCTGTGGTCCTATCTTTGGAAGAAGTTGACCACTGATGGCTGCGGATATTCCAAGAAAACAAATAGCTAAACTAAAAGCCCATGCAGTCATACTTTGGGACCACCCAAAAGCGGTTGCTAGTGGGAGTTGAAAAAATGACCAAGCATACGCGGTACCCAAGCATAATTGAAGAAAGGTACCTGCAATGGTTACTATCCACCGTTGAGAGCGGAAAGAGCGTGTGTTCATGATTGGAAGTGGGTCTACAGCCTCGTAATTAAGGTACACTTACCGGGCTGTATCGTTGGCAGTAAGCATACTTTGTATCTGTTAAAAATACACAAATTGACTGAGAAATGGGTTATGATTTGAATCATAAAATTTCTAAGAATCAGTCCCCATCTTTGTATTACCACAAATGAAAGCACAGTATCATGGTTTTGAATAAGTTATATCTTCGTTTTAAGGAGCATTATATGCTTTATATGCCCATGAGCATCATTTTTCAGAGCTGCTTAGGTGCCTTTGCGGCAAGCTATATACTGTTTTCTATGGATTCAATTTGGGGTATCCTTGCCTTGACCCTTAGTGTAAGTCTTTGTATGATCTATAATGCAGCAATTCTGGCACAACTCAGTGTACGATGGGTCTTTAAATTATTGGTAGCCTCCGTGGTGCTTAATGCACTGCTATTGTTATTATATTGGTAATAGGGCAGGATACTAAACCAGTAATTTTTATTTTTACCACATGGAAAAGAGAGAGTTGACTACCCGCGATGATGTTCGTCAATTGGTGCATAGCTTTTATGCTGCCGTTCGACAAGATGCCTTATTGGGGCCTATTTTTAATGGAATGATTCATAATTGGGAGGCTCATTTGGAGCATTTGACTGATTTCTGGTGCGCCCAGCTCTTTATCGATCGATCCTACAATGGCAACCCTATTGAAGTTCATAGAAAGGTAGATGCTTTTGCCAATCACGCGCTTAGTGAACATCATTTTGGAGCTTGGTTAAATTTATGGATAGACACCCTAGATGCTTCTTTTCAGGGTGATAATGTGTTTATTCTAAAGAATAGAGCACGTAAGATGGCGAGTTTCATCCATATTGACGTATTTACACATAGGTCGTCCACGTAAACAAATAATTAACATAATATTGTAGGGTTTTACTCTTGTAAATAGGGAAGTAAATAAGAAAAACAACCTATTTTTGTACTCGTTTGTATTAAAACAATCTTAAAGGACATACGCTCATGATAAACTCGCTTACTAAAGCCCTTTTTTCTACCCGACTTATGGCTGTTTTATTTGTTGTTTTTGCCACGGCCATGGCATTGGGAACTTTTGTTGAAAGTTGGTACAGTATTCAAACTGCACGTATTTGGATTTATAACGCATGGTGGTTTGAAGGAATTATGTTGTTTTTCGTAATTAATTTTATGGGAAATATCAAACGTTACCAATTGTGGAAACGAGAAAAATGGGCCGTTTTACTGTTACACCTTTCCTGGATTCTTATTATTGCTGGAGCCTTTGTTACCCGATATATCAGTTATGAAGGAGTAATGCCTATTAGAGAAGGGCAGGAAGCTAATTTTTTCCTTTCTGAAAAAACATATGTAACTGCTTTTGTAGATGGAGAATTTGAAGGGGAACCTTTAAGAAAATCATTGCAAGATGTAGTGCTTTTTTCGAAGGAAGCTAACAATAAATTGGATTGGAATGAAGATTTTAAAGGAAAACCTTTCCGAATCCAATATGCTGGGTTTATTGAAGGAGCCGAGGAAACCTTGGTTGAGGATACCACAGGGGCTACCTATTTAAAAGTGGTAGAATCCAGTGGAGGAGAACGCCATGATCACTTTATTAAAGAAGGTGAAGTGACCAGCATCCATAACGTATTATTTGCGCTAAATCATCCTACACAAGGGGCGATTAATATTAGTACCAAGGATAGCGCGTATACTATTGAAACTCCTTTTGAAGGTACTTTCCTTAGAATGGCAGATCAGTTACAAGGAGAGGTATTTAAAGATACTGTTCAAGTCCTGCAATTACGTTCTTTATATAGTGTGGCAGGGATGCAGTTTGTGTTTCCTGATCCAGTAATTAAAGGAAGCTATGGGATTAAAGAAATGAAGGCTGAAGATAAGTTCAAAGGAAATCCGAATGCTATATTTCTGGATATTACTGTGGCTGACCAGACCCAACGTGTTGGACTTCTTGGAGGACAATATATAATTAATGATCCAAAGAAGGTCAATGTTGGCGGATTTGATTTCCATCTTAGTTATGGTTCTATACGTCATGAACTTCCATTTACTATTCAGTTAAATGACTTTGTAGCGGAACGTTATCCCGGTACAGAAAAAAGTTATTCATCCTATATGAGTAAGGTCACTGTTAAGGACGAACAGTCTTTTGACTATGATATTTATATGAACCATATTTTAGACCACAGAGGATATCGATTTTTTCAAGCTTCCTTTGATCCAGATGAAAAAGGAACAGTACTTTCTGTAAACCACGATTATTGGGGAACTTGGATTACCTATATCGGGTACTTCCTGTTGTACACTGGTCTTATGGGTATCATGTTCTATGGTAAAACCCGTTTCCGTAGTCTTGGTGAGAAATTAAATGAAATAAAAGCGAAAAAAGCGACCTTAACCACTCTTTTGGTGTTGGGATTACTTTTACCTAGTATGGCCCAGGAGCATGCTGATACCACTCATGGTCTTATGCCTACTAAACAACAAATTGATTCTGTGTTAAAAGCTACAAAGGTAGACAAAGCCCATGCAGAAAAATTTGGAGCGCTTGTAATTCAGGATGATGGTGGGCGTATGAAGCCTATAAATACATTTGCCTCTGAATTACTTCGAAAAATGAGCAAAAGTGATGTCTTTATGGGGATGGATGCCAATCAGGCGTTGCTTTCCATGATGCTTAATCCTGCAGCCTGGTATCACGCGGAGTTCATGTACCTTAAAAAAGACAACGATAGTCTGCACAATTTATTGGGAATTGAAAAAGGTGCCAAATATGTAAAGGCGATTGATTTCTTTACCCCTACAGGGGATTATAAGCTGGCGCCTTATTTGCAAGATGCCTATGCAACCAACACACCTAATCAATTTCAAAAGGACTTCAAAACTTCTGACCAGCGATTGGGACTCTTAAATCGTGCCTTGCAAGGAGAGATATTTAAAATCTTCCCTATACCTGATCACGATAATAATAAATGGATATCTACGATGGATTATCGCGCTGATAATACCCTTATTCGCGATACCTTGTATGCTAATTTTGTGAATAATTCGATTCCATTCTACATCATGACCTTGCGTAATGCACTTAAAACAGGGGATTATAGTGAGTCTGATAAAATATTGGAAGCCTTTAACAAAAATCAGCATAACTACGGAACAGCCGTAATGCCTAGTGATTCTAAGATTAAGGCTGAAATCCTTTATAACAAATACGATATTTTCAAAAATCTTTTTAGCTGGTATATGTACGTAGGCACCTTGTTGTTTGTGGTTCTACTGATACAAATATTTAAAGACAGTAAAGGGATTCGGTTAACTGCAAAAATCCTTGGGTATGCCATTTTTGCCTTGTTTGCCCTACATACAGCGGGTCTTATTGCACGTTGGTATGTATCGGGTCACGCACCTTGGAGTGATGCCTATGAGAGTATGATTTATGTAGCATGGGCCACTATGGGAATGGGGGTGTTGTTTGCGAAAAAATCTCCTTTGACACTGGCCTCTACTGCCTTTGTAACCTCTATGGTACTAATGATTGCTCATTGGAGCTGGATGGATCCGGCCATAGCCAATTTGCAACCTGTACTCGATAGTTACTGGTTAATGATTCACGTTGCCGTTATTGTTGGTAGTTATGGACCGTTTACCTTAGGTTTAATTATTGGAGCCGTCGTATTACTACTTATGTTGTTTACAACCAATGAAAACAAACCTAAAATGACTCTCGCCATTAAAGAGCTTACCATCGTAAATGAGCTTGCGTTAACAGTTGGACTTGTGATGCTTACCATTGGGAACTTTTTAGGAGGTCAATGGGCTAATGAGAGCTGGGGTCGTTACTGGGGTTGGGATCCTAAAGAAACCTGGGCCTTGGTAAGTATAATGGTGTATGCTTTTGTGGTACACATGCGTATAGTTCCTGGTCTTAGAGGTACCTGGGCCTTTAACTTTGCTAGTGTGGTTGCCTTTGCAAGTATTATGATGACCTACTTTGGAGTGAATTTCTATTTGTCTGGGTTACATAGTTATGCCAGCGGAGAAAAAATTATCACACCTAGCTTTGTATATTATTCTGTAGTGATCGTGGCGATTCTAGGTGCCTTATCCTATTGGAGATATAAGGTGCATTATAAGAAGAAATAAATAGTCAGTAGTTATAACCTCATACTTTTTTGTAATTTTATACAAGAAAGCTCGTAAAAAGTAGTTTTTCTAGAAAAGCTACTTTTTATGATTTATAACCTAATGAAAAAGAAAAAATTTCACACAATGAAAAGAGTACTCACCCTTATCTGTGTGCTTTGTTTAGCAAGCACTCAGGCACAAAAAACAACTACAATGAATACCTCTGTACACCAATTTACTGTGGAAGACATCTATGGTGAACCATTTGCCTTGGCAGATTTAAAAGGAAAAAAAGTGATGATTGTTAATACAGCCTCTGAGTGTGGGCTTACTCCACAATACAAGCAATTACAAGAGCTATATGATACCTATGGAGGTCAAAATTTTGTCATCATTGGTTTTCCAGCAAATAACTTTGCGGGGCAGGAGCCTGGATCAAATGAATCCATAGCTAGTTTTTGTGAGGCTAATTATGGGGTTACCTTTCCCATGATGAGTAAAATTTCTGTTAAAGGGGACGATTGTCATCCTCTATATACGTGGCTTACAAGTAAGGCCTTAAATGGAGTGGAGGATTCCGAAGTACAATGGAACTTTCAAAAGTACTTGATTGATGAACAAGGTCATTTGGCAAAAGTAATAGCACCACGTACCTTACCAACTGATGCGGAAATTGTAAACTGGATCACCTCAAATTAGGCAAATAACCAACCAAGAATTGTGAAAAAAGAACCGTATAAACTCAACACCATTTGTACTCATACAGGTGAATTAGAGGATACCCAGTTTAAGGGAGCTGTTTCTCCCTTATATATGAGTACGTCCTATGCCTATGAAGGGGTAGAGGTAAAACGTTATCCCAGGTATTTTAATACTCCCAATCAGGTGGCATTGGCTAAAAAGATGGCCGCTTTAGAACATGCAGAAGCTGCATTGATTTTCGGTAGTGGAATGGCCGCTGTAAGTACCGCACTTTTAGCCTTTTTGCGTTCAGGAGATCACGTAGTTTTACAGAAAACCCTTTATGGGGGTACCTATAATTTTGTGGTGGAGGAATTTCCTAAATATGGGATTAGCTTTACCATGACTGAAGGGCTTTCCATAGCTGATTTTCAGGCAGCCATACAGCCAAATACCAAAGTCATTTATATAGAAACTCCTTCCAATCCTTTATTGACCATTACGGATATAAAGGCAGTGGCTGAACTTGCAAAAAAACATAATTTGGTGTCAATGATAGACAACACCTTTGCAAGTCCGGTGAATCAAAACCCTATCGATTTTGGAATTGATGTAGTCATACATAGTGCTACTAAATATTTAGGAGGGCATAGTGATATTTTGGCAGGAGCTGTTTGCGCCTCGTCCGGGCATATTGATCGTATTTTTCAGCTTGCTAAAAACCTCGGTGGTAGTTTAAGTGATTATACCGTATGGTTACTAGAGCGCAGTATAAAAACCCTTGGAATAAGAGTAAAGGCCCAGAATCGTAATGCGAGACGTTTGGCTAAATTTTTAAATAAGCATTCGGATATAGCCAAGGTGTATTATCCAGGTTTAAAATCACATCCTGGCCATGAATTGGCTCGAAAGCAAATGCGGGGTTATGGAGGAATGCTGTCTTTTGAGTTGAATGAAGATATTGATATAGCAGTATTTTTGGAATCTCTTGAACTTATAAAGCCTTCGATGAGTTTGGCCGGTGTTGAGAGTACCATACTGTCTCCAACCAAAACTTCGCATTCACTTCTTAGTGCCCAGGAAAGAGCTGTTCAGGGAATTGCAGACGGACTACTACGATTTTCGGTAGGAATAGAGGACAAGAAAGACCTTATAGATGATATTGAGCAAGCCATTGAAAAGGCTAAAAAGAAATAATACAGCATAAGTAGTAATTAAGGCATCTTGCCTTCATTAAAGATAGATATATGAAACTGGATATACTAGCCATAGGGGCACATCCTGACGATGTTGAATTGGGATGCGGAGCTACCTTGGCAAAGGAAATTTCAAAAGGTAAGAAAGTAGGGATTATTGATCTTACAAGAGGAGAGTTAGGTACACGGGGTTCCGCTGAAATAAGAGATAGGGAAGCTACAAAAGCTGCCGAAATCTTAGGGGTTATGGTACGTGAAAATCTGGAGTTTGCTGATGGTTTCTTTGTAAATGATAAAGCACATCAACTGGAAATTATAAAAATGATACGCAAGTATAAGCCGGAAATTGTGTTTTGTAATGCTATTGATGACAGACATATCGACCATGCCAAGGGAAGTAAACTAGTAAGTGACGCTTGTTTTTTGAGTGGTTTATCCAAGATTGATACGCAGTTTCCAGGTGAAGAAACCTGGCAAGAAGCCTGGCGTCCCAAACATGTATTTCATTATATTCAATGGAAGCATATTGAGCCTGATTTTGTGGTGGATGTAAGCGGATTTATGGATACTAAATTGAAAGCAGTGTTGGCTTACGAATCCCAATTTTATGATGCTCAAAGTACCGAACCTGAAACACCTATTTCAAGCACTAATTTTTTGGAGAGTGTAAGCTATAGAGCACGTGATTTGGGACGTATTATAGGAACTCAGCATGCAGAAGGTTTTACAAGTGAGCGCTATGTGGCTGTGGATCAGATAACCGATTTGATCTAAAAAAAATTTTTAAAAAACGTTTGGATAGAATTAAATAATTGCATTACATTTGCACCTGCTTAGATGAAGGCAATTGCCCAGTATCAAAGTAACAAACGGTGGTTTTAGCTCAGTTGGTTAGAGCGTCGGATTGTGGTTCCGAAGGTCGCCGGTTCGAGCCCGGTATTCCACCCGTTAGAAAGCCTTTCCTTGGAGAGGCTTTTTTTATTGTGTTCCCTGTATGTTAACTGAGTCAAGGGATCAAGGGGATCAAGACTAAATGTTGTGTTTACGCAAATAATTTGGTCAATCTATATAGGAAGAATTCTATGTTTCTAACCCCTCTGAATTGACTTCTAAAAGCTTTTATTTTAGCATAGAATGATTCAGCGGAAGCGTTTGTGCTTCTGTTTATAAAATAATTCAGGATGGATCTGTAATTAACTGTTATGGTGTTTGCAATGGTATTGAATGCTCTAAAACCCACCTCAATACCGCGCATAAAAAAAGAGCATTTTTTAGAAAATGCCCATTATTTATCTTTCCAATCGCTCAACATCAATAATCACTTCCACCTACAACACTTTGCCTCGTTAAATAAGTCGTTCATATCTTGTTTCTAAAATACCTTTGTAAGCAGTTTTCATATCATCCGATAAAAAGGAATTATCAATCCATGTAATAGCTTTAGATTTATTTTTGAGCATACGCTTAAATACACCTTGTATTTGTCTATCAGTTAATCCAAGTCCTTGGCCTAAATGCTCAAAATGAGTTTTTCTAAGTTTTCGCTTTTTCCCTTCGATGGTGAGTGCCAATTCTTCAATATCTTCAGGAAGGACAATAGACACATTTAACAAATCATATGCAGGAGCTAATATCCAACCTGAAGGGCTTTCTATCATGGAAAAGTTTTTCAAATGCATATCATTATTTCCCGTGAGAAAACTAAAGATAGCCAATTCAAAATAGAAGATTTTATCCAACAAAGTATTATTAGAATAACTGTCCAAGGCTTTACCAACTTTTTCCATGGAGCTTTTATATTTATCATAAGCTTCCGTTATTTGAAACATATCCAACATATGGATTTTCTTTCCTTTTTCAGTCCTATCGATACGTTTGGTAACATAAGACAATTCACCCGAAGACAATTTTATCAAACTTGAAGGCACAACCCGTATGCCAAAAGCTTCCGCAATCCGCATAGTCAAATGTTCGTTCTCTGGCATTTCCGGAAATTGATGGGATGGTGGTTTAAATATATACTGGTCACCAAGTGCTCCAACAACGGTTAACAGTGTATCGGCTTGTTCTTTCGTTTTTTTTACCAAGGACATGGATAATTTAGGTTGCACACCTGGTATAGCAACACTGCGCTCAACAACACTTTTTGCCAATTCCGCCATTTGGTCTATAGTATAGGGAATTATTGGAGGTGTTGTGATACCAAAGAATTCCATAGAACACTTTTTATGAAAATCAGTGTCATTTTCAAGAGGCTCATAACAATATAAACATTTTCGCTTCATCTATTAAAATTTCGTTAGCCACATGGTCAATATTTAATTATTTAGAAAGGTATAACCAACTCATAACTCAATGCTCATTATAGGCTTTCGTGGTCATCAGTTTTAGGTACAACGCTTACGGCCCCAATACAATTCTGGCAACAGGCCAATAATAATCCCATGCGGTCATTTCGGTTTATTTTCCAGTTTTTAGATGCAATATCCAGTAACCAACCTTCAGGAATTAAGCCTTCAAAAAAGGGAAATAATTTATTGTCAGTATAAGCTTCTTTCCTAACAGGCATGGTAAACGTTATAAATTCAGAAGGATGGGCTTCTACATAAGTTGCCTCATACTGAAAAACATAATCACCTTCGTTAGTTTCGGTAATAGTTCCTGCCAAATAATCTTTATAATATACGTTACCTTGTCTCATTGTTCAATGCTTTACTATTAACAGGGGCTAACTCATGCCCAAACATAGCAAGAACAAGATTAACCTTTTCCATATTAAGCTTGGTCTTGCCTTGTTCTATTTTTCGTACCACAGTTAAAGCAACACCGGCTCTGTCGGCAAACTCTTCTTGTGTGAGCCCAACTTCTTTTCTTCGTTCTTTAACAAATTCTGCTAATGATTTCATCTTATATTTAGATTATGATTATATGCTTTTACATATAATTTTAAGCAAATATACACAATTATATGCTTTTACATATAATTTAAATTTAAAAGACACATTTATATGCTTTTGCATATAAATTTAGGGATAGGTTTTAAAATGAAGTGAAGAGATTAAGTATAAGAGAGCCCAGAAAGATACTGGGCTTATATTTACTTTTTTTTACTTTTTATGCATTTGTTTGAATTCATTTTAAAGGATCAAGACTAAAGAATCACAACCAAAAGTTGGGTCTAAATGATAAATACCGGGTCAGGAATATATAAAGCGTGATCATGAGTCTTTTAAGGCTTTGGTAATTTCTTGTAATGCGATTTTAGCTTCTTTCATAAAGGGTAATAAGGGCCATATATGTGGCATTCTTTTTCCTTCAATGCTTTTGACATCTACTTTGGCTTTTAATAGTTTTGAGAGTGCTATTTTTTGATCTGGATACATAATATCATGTTGAGCCATAAAAATTAGAGTAGAGGGGAATTGGTCAAAGCTCCCATAGATAGGTGAAATAATGGGGGCTTTTAAGTCCATAGATCCAGCGCACATTTTTTTGGCACTTACCACCCCTTGTATGGATAACATAGGATCTATTTCTTCTAAGGATTGAATGGCTGGATTAGACATACTTGCATCCATTACAGGAGAAATCAAGAGTATTTTTTTTGGTAGTTCTTTTTTAAGAGCTATTAATCGTTGAATAAGGGCTGTTGCAAGTGTTCCTCCTACAGAATCACCTATAATGTAAATCTTGGATGCGCTGTATTTCTCTAAAGCCAAACTGTATAGGGCATCTATGTTTTTAGAAATCTGTAAAATATCGTATTCAGGAGCCTTAGGGTAGCGGCATAGCCACACAGTATGACTGGTTTGTTTAACAATCGTTTTTATGGCGTCCCAATGATGCTTGGCAGGCCCTGAAACGAAGGCACCACCGTGAATAAATAGGACTAATGAGTCAGCTTCCTTTTTAGTGCCAACCTCAATGATGGTGGATGAAAGGACTTGATATTTGTTTAGTGTATGCCTTTTGAAAAAGGAATTATTCGGCAAAAAGACATCTTCCTTTCGTAATTTTTTATAATCAATGGGATCGTTACCAAAGGATCGTTTGATGCCTTTTAGCTTAATAACAGCTATGGTTAAGTAGTAGGATAGACTATTTGTCATTCGTATTTTTTTAAAAATTAGTAGTCTTTGTACGATATTCTGGAGAAGTCAAGAATAACTACTAATTACGCTATAATTCCAGAATTCTTTTAATTCATGCTGTACATCTACGCACCATTAGCTTTGAGAGTCACGAATCTGAAGGCTTAGGTATAAAATTGTAGGTATCATACGGATGTAGGTTTTTATTAGGAGTCATAACATCTTAACAATTTTGAAAGAAAAAGAAACTAATTTGATGACGAATATAACGTCAAAATTAAAATATTTGGTATATTGGACTAGAAGTATTTATCTATAAAAGATATAGTTACCAAAGTAATAGAATACCTATAAAAGGACTACCTAATGATCTAAAAAAGATGAGAAGTTTATTTTTATCCACATATTTAATATTATTTTTTTCTTCATTTTCTTTTTCACAGGAAGAAATGCAAGTAACCTATAAGATCCAATACCCAAGTAGTTCCGAAATGTGCGATGGCTATGTTGAATTTAGTGTGCAAGGGGGTACGCCTCCCTATCTATTTTCGAATGTAAATGGTTTTATGCAATCCTCCAACATTATTGATGGACTATGTGAAGGGATGTATGAATTTGAGGTGATAGATAGTATGGGTTACTTCCTAAGGCAAATGTTTTCGCTAATTCCCCCTAATCATCTTAATAAGCCTGTGGTGTGGCCTTCAGGCATTCAAAATAGCGGAATCGTGGAAATTAGGTTTGATGGAGTACCACCTTATTCCTATTCTTTAAATAACTCAGCATTTACTTCTCAACATATATTCTCTGACCTGGCTCCAGGAACTTATTCCTATTCTATAAAAGATTCTTATGGATCTAATGTTCATTCATCGGTTACCATTGAAAGTATAGATTTGGATAATTCCGTGATTGCAATAGGGGATGAATTGATTGCAAATTTGGATGCAGTTTCTTTTCAATGGATCGATAGCGATACTCAAATTCCTATCGAAGGCGCTACTGGTAGAACCTTAAAAACAGGTAGGCTGGGAAGATTTAGAGTAGAAATGACCTTGGGAAATCCTACAAATGCCGGTAGAAATCTCGAAAATCAACAATTCATTAAAGTTTCATCAGCAACCATTGAAGTAAGCTCACTTGATTTTGATAGTGAATTAGTTAAGGTGTTTCCGAATCCATCCAAAGGAATTATTTCGTTTCCAACTTCCTTAAAAGGTAAAGAGTTTTCAATTTACTCTATGGCCGGTAAAGAGGTTTTATCTGGTGTGATTTCAGATCAGCAAATTAGAATTGAAAAGTTAGAAAAAGGAATGTATTTTTTAAAAATGGAGGGGTATAAGACCACTAAAATTGTTAAAAATTAGAAATGGACAGTAGGTCTTTTCTATTTTCTACAATGAAATATATGAATGATAAGATAAAATATAAAACCAACCTAAATACTTGCCAATGAAAAAATCAAACATTTTACTAGTAGCCTTTTTTGGATTTAATTTGATTTCCTGTACCGATGAACCTGTTGATTTTCAACAAGAAACTGGTGAATTAATAGAAGTAGAAGAACGAAACTATGAGGGTGGGGAAATTGAATCAGTATCCATTACCAAATTTAATGATCAAAGACCACAGATGGTAACAGAGTATGATGCATCAGGTGAAGTCTTTTCTATTGCTCGATTAAGTTATAATGCAGCAGACTTATTAGTATCCATAAAAGTATCCTCAACTGATGGTATTGTTTTTTATGAAGAGGGATTTACCTATGATAATGCGAATCGAATTATCCAGACAACCGTATCAGCCAGTGATGAAGACTATTTTCAAACTAATAACTTTACCTACAATCCAAATGCTACCATAACCAGTAGTACTGAAATTGATGGGGAAATATTTTCTAAGACTTTTGTATTGAATCCCAATTCCATTATAACTAGGGAAATTGAAGATGGAGAAGTGATTTATTCTGTTGAATTTAACAACTTACTACCAATTTCAAAAACCAATTTTGGAAATACTTCTACATTTTCTTATTTAGAAGAAGGTTCAGAATCCTATGCATTTGTCAACTATTTTGGTGGGAATCCAAATAATGTTGTTTTGTATTATAATGATCTTGGTTTGGCTGTTGACCAATTTACCGATAAGCTCATTAGTAAAATTGAATCAAATTTTATGACAGAGGAATATGAATATACCTTAAATGGGGATGGTTTTCCTTTGACAAAGAAATATTATGTGGATGGAGAATTAAGTAAGGAAAGCATATATACCTACAAATAGGTTTAAATGATAAAAAGACTATAAGGGATTTGCATACGACGTTTTAGAACACTACTTAAGTAAACAAATTTCTTATAGTTTTTAATTTTTCATGTATTTTTATAGGTTATAATTCGCTCCATAAATTAGTGGTGAATTCATATACTTAATAACCAATGAAAAATGACACATACCACAATAGATACCAATAGCAATTACGACATTTTTCAAAGTGGAAGTAAACACATTGGATTTCTCTTTGTTTTATTTCTATCTATCGCTAGCCTTACGGTATTTCAGGACTTTTTGGAGTCTCAACGAATTGGATATACCTTTTATTTAAGTGAATCCATTTTATTTAAAATTATTTGGATTCTTTTCATCCCATTACTCGCTGTTTTAGGAGGGGTTCTTAAAAAGCAAAAACTGGATTCGATATATAAGGCGGGATTTTATATCATTGGATCTATAGTGATTCATCTTTTTTTTCTTTTGTTATTTTTTGTAGTGTGCTCTATTGCTTTCTACCAAGGAAGATATGATGTGTATAAAATTCTTAACTACACCTTGGCTAACGACTTATATACACTAGTTGTAATTTATTCAGTCTTTGTGCTTGCTCATGTGTATTTTATTAATAAATCGGTGGAGGTGATCACCCTTCAAAAAGAAAGCTATTTGCCGAAAATTATAATTGGAGAGGGAAAGAATAATACCGTTGTTGATGTCAAGGATATATATCAAATTTCAGCTGAAACACCGTATGTTTCCATACAATTAGAAGAAAAGAAATTCCTTCATACTGAAACCCTGAGGTCGCTGTCAATGAAATTAGATACCAGGACATTTGTTAGAGTTCATAAATCCACGATTGTTAACCTCGAGAAAGTTTCTTCATTTAAATCACGATTAAATGGAGACTACGACCTCCTTTTAAAAAATGGCACTATAGTTAGGTTAAGTAGAACCTATGCGGCCAATTTTAAAAATGAGTTTACCGGAACCCATCGGGTTAAGGTATAAACTCATCGTCTGAACACATTTGATTTCTGTTTACTATTTCCTGAAAATACTTTTGTTGCTAAATCTATTAAAAACAAAAGTAAATGAACACAGGAACCACCTCATTTCATGGTATGATACGTATAGTACGTCTTACCATTGCCATTATTTTTTTTGGCTTTTTCGCAAGTTGTAATGGTCAAATCAAAACAAATTCTCAACCAACCACTCAAAAGTCTCCACCCAAACTGATTGTTGGAGGCGGTTGTGATGGTTGTGAACTGATGTATATTGGGATGCCTCAAAACCTAAAGTCTATTGATACTAATTCTGCATGGAATGATAAGGGGCAAAAATTATTGGTAACAGGAACAGTGTATAAGTTTGGCGGCAAAGTTCCAGCACCGAATGTGATCTTATATTATTGGCAAACCGATAGTAATGGGTACTATACTCCAGAAGAAGGAATGGACCAAGAGGTAAGAAAGCATGGACGTATTAGAGGTTGGGTAAAAACCGATGCAAATGGAAAGTACTCAATTTATACGATACGTCCCGCAGCCTATCCAAATAGGGATACACCCGCACATATTCATATCTCTGTAAAAGAACCTGAAATCGACAATGAATACTATATAGATAATTTAGTCTTTACGGATGATCCGCTGTTAACTGGAAAAGAAAGAAGGAAACTTGAGAATAGAGGAGGGAGTGGAATTCTCCGAATCCTTTTAGATAAGGAAATGCAAGTGGCCGAACATTCGATAGTGTTAGGGCTTAATATTCCTAATTATCCTGAAAAAAATCAAGAAAGAATTCGTTCAGGTCTGGAAATAGGAGAAGATAATCCATCCTTTACACCTTACCATGCCTATGGTCCAGATAAGGGTACTACAGTTTGTCCTGTATGTAAATATGGTAGGTTCCATGGTATTCTATATTTTGTCGGCAACCACCCCAACTATGAAGATATAAAGAAGTGGTTATCGTTTTTGGAGCAAGAAAGTGTCCACCGTAAGAATTATATAAAGGTCTATTTTGTCTATGGAAATGATAAGGATTATGATAAAGATAAAAGAGGAAGGGAATTAGAAGCCCTTGGAAAGGAACTAAATATTAAAAATACGGCATTAACATTTGTCCCTTCTTTTTCAGACGAGGAAAGTGAAGCAAACTTGAATAAAATAAATCCTGAGGTAGAAAATACCTTTGTCATTTATAAGCATAGAGTAATCATTGATAAATATGTGAACCTTAAACCTACGCAGGAAAATTTTAACCTTATTTCTCAGACATTGGATAAAACCAGAAGTGAGTACTTCCATCTTTCGGAGCCAAAGTACCATTAAGGGAGAAGTATAAAGAATACCAACTAAGTATGAGAGGTCCTTACGTGTAAAGTAGGGATCTTTTGTTTTAGCATAAATGTAATTCTACAGTAGTTTGTATAGATTCCTGAATAGTTTCTAATCACCAGCCTTTAGGTGTAAAAACACCCATACTTAAAATATAACTTTAGAGACTGCCAAAATGAATGAGATAACCTAGAAGGTATATGCTATGGATAGGCCGGTAAATTTATAACGAGTTCCTCCAATAGCACCATTTTTCAATTGAATTTGAGCCTTACTCTTATGTTTGTGTCCCGCAATAAAAAGAGGAATGCTAGTAAGAGTTGTAACAATACCCACACCCATAAGGACTTTACCACCATGTGTTTCTGGTGAATCACTAGAGAAATCAAAGTTGTCTGCAAAATCAATAGCAGCCCCTCCAACAATCATTGCGATTCCACCTCCAAGAGTTATCCAGGCTGCGGTTTTGTTTGATTTCATTTTATCTATATGAAAATCATAAAGTTCCTGTGGAGACTGAAGTTCTTCATCTGGTACTACTTGCCCGAAGAAATTGCTTATAAAGACAAAATTAAATGTCAAGATAAGTACTATAACAGTTGTTGATTTCATACTAAATGGAATTAGAGTTATAAAAAACAATGAGACGGATAGTACCTTAGACTCGTAGGTGTCCATTTAGACTTGAAGTACCTATAAAGTTACAAAAAAGGAAAGAAAGTATAAATAGGGTCTGGAAAATTATTCAAGTATGCCAAATTTAAGGCCATATAGCCTTAAATTGGTCTTACACTAGTAGAGAAGACCTCCTTGTTTACATTTATTTTAGAAGTAACGTAATTGGATACACTGGAAGAAAATAGTGTTTCTATTCTATTCCAGTGTTTGCTGGCCACCACCATTTACAAAGATGGTTTGTCCGCTAACCCATTCTGAAATTGGCGAAGCAAAATAAAGCATGGCTCCTGCTATATCGTCTGCAGTCCCTAGTCGTTTTATGGGTGTGTGTTTGAGCATCGTCTTTTCAATTTCGGGAGTTAAAACACTTTCTAAAGCAGCTGTCCTGGTAGCTCCGGGACCAACTGCATTGATTCGTACCTCCGGGCCGAAATCGTAGGCCAAATTTGCTACCATATGGTTTACAGCAGCTTTTGAACCTCCATAACCACTCATATTTGGGCTTTTATTAATACTGGACATGGAAGTAGTAAAAACAATGGAGCCGTAACCTGCCTTTTTCATATGTGGTACGGCTAATTGACATAGTCGCCACCCGCTAAATACATTTAACTCGAAGTCTCTCTTTATATCTTCTACAGAAATTTTAAAGGGGTTTTCTCGTCCAGCACCGCCACCGCCGGCATTGTTAATTAGAATATGAATTCCGCCAAGTTTTGAAACTGTAGTGTCAATTAAGTGTACTAAATCTTCATCTTTCAAAACATTACAAGAAACAGCAATTGCTTTAACCCCTAATTTTTCAATTTCCTTGGCTGTTTTTTTAGCATCCTCTATATTAAAATCCCCTATAGAAATGTTGGCCCCATGTTTTGCCAAAATCATTGCAGTAGCTTTTCCAATGCCATTTGCACCGCCTGTAACGATCGCAGTTTTTCCTGTTAAATCAAATAGTTTATTTACTTCCATACTGTTGAATTTAATGCTGATGAACTTCTTATTGGTTGGCGTCGAATAAAGGAAAAACGAAGTGTCATCAGTCGTACCATAGCTTTAGTTGATTTTATACTCAATGGAATTAGAATTATAAAAAACAATGATACAGTTAGTACTTTAGTTTCCTAGGTGTCCATTTTAACTTTAAGTATCTATAAAGTTACAAAAAAGAAAAAATTAAACTATTGATAGTTAGTAGTTAGTAAAGATTGAGTGTAAAGAAATAGATCTCAGAGTTTTCAGTAATCTAAAAGGAGTAGGTAAAAGAGAATCCTGAGTAGGTAACCTTGGTAATTCCTATGGCACCTTTTTTTAATTGAATCTGAGCTTTATTCTTATGATTATTTCCAGCAATAAAAAGTGGAATGCTAACTAGGGTGGTAGCAAGACCTAACCCAATAATGGTCTCTCCATTGGGTAGTTCATCAATGACAATAGAGGTATAATTAATTAGAGTACCTACGGCTACCAACGCAATTCCACTCCCTAGAATTATTGAAGCGGCAGTATTGTTTGATTTCATTTTTGCTATATGAAAATCGTAGCGCTCTTGATCAGATTTATGTATATCCACTGCGTTTAATTCTTGTCCAAATCCATTGCTAATAAAGGTAAAATGAAGTATCATCATTAGTACCATAACTGGGGTGGCCTTCATACTAAAATAGAATTAGAATTATATAATACAACCTAAGGGATAAACAAAAGACCAGTATGATTCATACTAGTCTTTTGTAATTTTAAATATACTGAAAATCAAGTATTAAAACACGGGATTTCCATGTGTTATTCTAGGTGAAATCAACATGGGCCTATTATATTATTCACAGGTACCGTCAGTAGTACAACTTTGACCTTCTATGATTTCAAGTTTATTTTCAGGATTTAGTGTTCGCCATTCTGCAAAGGACTTTTCAAGGGTTTCTAAAAAGGCAACTGAGGGCTGAGCACCTGATATAGCATACTTCCGGTCAACTACAAAGAAGGGAACTCCGTTTACACCAATTTGTCTGGCTTCTTGGATATCCTGAGTTGCATAGTGACTATACCGGTCATCGGTAAAGGCTTCTTGTATTTCAGTTTCATCCAGACCAATCTCTATCCCTAATTGAGTTAAGGTGGCGATATCGGCAATGCTTTTTCCTTCCGTAAAAAATGCCTTAAATAGGCGCTCTTCTGCGGCATCTCCTAAATTTTTGGATTTAGCAAATTGTATAAGCTGATGCGCTTTTCTAGAATTCACCATTACGGAGGTATCAAAATTGTACTCAAGACCTACTTGTTTGGCAGATTCTGTTACATTGGCTAACATACCTTGAACTTGCTCCAGACTCAAACCTTTGCGCTTTACAAGGTATTGCTCGTAACTTTCATTGGGTACCTCAGGAATGTCAGGATCTAATTGAAAACTTTTCCATTCTACTTCAATATGGTCTTTGTCTGCAAATTGTGATAAGGCCGTTTCAAAATTCCTTTTTCCAATATAACAGAATGGACACATTACATCACTCCAGATTTCTATTTTCATTGCTGTATTTTTTTACTAGTTATGTTTTTTTAAGTGTTCTAATTACTACTTTTCAAATCTAAGCAATAGGAACATACTAGCCAGGATACTATGGATTGTTTTTAGGACAATACTGGTTCTTTGGCAAGGGGTAATTTAAGGAAGCTATAGTAGGATAATGACAGTGTAATTACTGAAAACACTACGAATCCATATGAATGATAGCCCATTGCCATGTGGGCTATAATAGCTGAGACTAGGTTGATGGTGAAACCTGCGTAGGCAAAGTTTTTAATTCCTTTTGGTACCATTGGAAGGATTAGAGCTAAGGCTCCTAATATTTTAGCTATTCCCAATTCAATTCTAAAATAGTCCTGGGTAAATCCAAGACCAACAAATGCTCCTTTTAATTCTGGAGCAGTGAAATACAAATAGCTACTATAAAGCATTGAAGCTGAAAATAAGCTAGTACTAATCCAATAAATAAGTTTATTCGTGTTCATTTTTAATAAAGTTTTATGTTGCAAAATTAAGAGTATCGTAGTTTCTAAATGCTATTCATTTCCTTTTGGAAAGTAGTTTCACTTAGGAAACTACTATGATTGTTTTTGTATCTTTGCAGGGTAAATCCTTAAGTTAAAATGAAAAAAGTAGCTGTCATAAATAGTAGTGAGACCTGTCAAACAAGGATAGTGGCTATAAAAGATGCCATGGAGATATTATCGGGCAAATGGAAATTTCACATCATCGGAACCTTAATCCATGGAGAAAAATTACGTTTTATGGAATTGTTGAGGGAAGTGGACGGTATTGGGGCTAAAATGCTTTCAAAGGAATTGCAGGATTTAGAAATGAATCACCTAGTGAGTCGTACTGTTTTAAACACTAAACCCGCAACGGTTGAATATCAAATTACGGATTTTGGAAAATCATTGGCACCCATTATCGATGAAATCGCCAAATGGGGAATAGCCTATAGGAATTTTGTATATACCAATTCCTAAGTATTATAGTAGTATTACATTGTTTTAAGTGAGGTAGTATTATTGTTTTTTGGATTTGATTTTAGATAAACCTTTATCCACCTTGGAATATAGTTTTTTGTGATACAGTATCCATCCTCCTATAATACCAATAAGGCTTCCAAGAGTTATATCAACCATCCGAGCCATAAAGACTTCATTAATATCCATGGAGAGTTCTCCCCCGGATTCCGCTAAAATTATGGTAAGTATGGTAATAAATATAACTGCTAGGGTATAATTTCTAACCACCAGGAATTCAATAATTATTTGCAGTAGTATAAACCCAATAACGATAAATAGGGGTGATGGGTTACTGGCAAAAAGAAGCCAAGTGATTCCCAGACCTATAAAGGTTCCCAGAATACGTTGCAAAGCACGTAGCCAAACGTGTTTTGTACTAATTCCCTGCATAACAGCTAAACACGAAATAGGAATCCAGTAGGGGTTGTCTAGCTCCAGGAAAAAGGCAACAGCTAAGGATATTCCCATAAATAAGGCAAAAGTGGCTGACTCTACGATACTGGCGGTGCTCTTTTTTTGTGGGATCCTACCAGTTGATTCGGTAGTAGGGTTAAGCGTGAGAAGACTATAAACCAATCCCAATCCGCAGGTCAGGATGGTACCCATGGCTACATATCCAATTTTCTCAGGAATGCTTTCATAATTAAAAGGCGTACAAATAGCAATTGAGGCAATCATAATAAAGAAAAAGTTGCCTGGAGGTTTAGTAAACCTTAGTTTATGTAAAGAATAATGAATTCCAAATGACAATATACCCAAGGCAAATGGAGCAACCATGGCATTGAATGAAAATAGTAGACCCACTGTATAGGAAATCATAATACCAAAGCAGCAAGTCATCAGTAAGATCATTCGTGTGCTAAGTTTATAGGATTGTATATACAGTATAGAAAGACCTGCCAGAGATCCAAGTTTTCCACCTTCCATATTATCAAGTAGCCAACCCAAGAGCATTGGAATACCAACAGATAAGCCGGCAATAAGGGGTAAATGCCATTGCTGGTCAGTATTTTTGAAGGCCAGTAGTGATTTCATGTGCTCTAAATGTCTATTTGAAACTTGTCATTGAACACGTCAAATTTCGTGAATTATAGTTTATAATTCAGGTTTTGGCCCTTTTGAAATTATAGTTCGTACGAGTCCCGGAAACCATCTCTGAAGCCACACCAAAATTCTTCCATGACCAGTAAAGACATAATTTCTTTTTCGCTTAAGGATAGCCCTTACCATTACCTTAGCAGCCTTGTCTGTAGGCCACATTAAATTTGATGGACGAGGATCTGGTCTATCAGGATGCCAAACACCATCGTTGTCAACCCTGGCAATCTCGGAGACCACAAACCCTGGATGGAGCGTTGTACAACTCACCCCACTATTCTTTAATTCAACCTGTAAGGTTTTACCAATAGAATTTACCGCGGCCTTGGAAGCACCATAGGCACCTACATAAGGGTTAGGAAGATAGGCAGCTATACTGCCTACCAAACCAATTCGTCCATTAGTCTTCTCCAAATAGGGGAGTGCATATTTAACGGTCAATGCTAGACCCGTGACATTGCCCTGTAATTGTCTATTCCAGTCTTTCGCCGTTAGCTTTTCAATACTGCCAATTACCCCAAATCCTGCATTTGCTACCACTACATCCAAACGCCCCAAGCTAGTAATTATTTGCTGGACGGCTTTTTCAATAGAAGTCTCTTCCATAATATCAACTGGAATAACTAATGCTTCCCCTCCGGAATCTTTTATCCCCATTGCAATAGCCTTCAATAATTCTTGACGTCTGGCAGATAGAACTACTTTGTATCCTAATTGTGACCACTTATGGGCCATAGCCTTACCTATACCTGAAGAAGCCCCGGTTATCCAAACTACCTTTTCTTTGGTTGAATTCATAATGACAGTTATTAGTTAGTTACTTATTGGAATTATATGTGTATCGATAAGAGTTTTTACAAATAGGTATAATGCATAGTTTTGATGATCAATCTATTATGGATTGATAACTAAATGTATGAAAAGGAATTGAATTTGAAAGGAGTTGTTTAAAATAAGAGGTTTAGTTGGGCTATCTATGAAGAATATCCGATTTTGAGTAAAACCAATAATAACGGGCATTTTTCCTGCTAATTTGTAACTGGTTTATACTGAAATCTAGCACTTTCTTTCCAAGGACTGTTATCAATGGACTTTTCTTCAAGAAAATCAATTTTACCATTAGTAGGTTTCATGGTTACTCTCCATCTGGTTAATTTGTCCTCCGTTTGTCTTTCTCCCTCGAATACAAATCTGTCTTGAATCCAATGGCCACGTAATGTTCTTGAATTACCACTTCCATATAAACCATAATAGATATAAACCTTTTCTAATGCTGAGTAGGAGAAGTAACTAATTGAGTTATCAGTTTTACTGTCTTTAGATTCCGAAGCGCATTGAAGGTGATTCCCTTGTATCCAATCACAAATTTCAATATAGGTTAATTCACTTCCATCAACTGTCCACTTCCCTTTAATGAATGAAAGCCTTTGTTGTTCAACTGTCAAATTATCTTCTTGTCCAAAAGAATTAATGGTTGAAAGAAAAGCAATAATTAGTATATATCGTCTCATTGGTCTGGTTAGTTATAACCATAGTTTGATTAAAGATTTCAATTGAAGTCATTCCAAAAGTTACTCCTTTAATAAACAATGATTTAGTTAAAAGTTGAATTTTGTATAAGAAGGTTATTATCTTGTTTATTAGATGATTAGTGGATATCTAATTTATGATAAAAATAGTACAACTACAATAGATAAAATGTACTTACCCTTGTATTATATCAAAAGGCCAAGTGTAAGCTTCCCTTAAAATGATTTTTGGTTTATTGTTCAAACCGATAGTCACGAGAATCTTCCAAACATTGAAGAAGTTTACCGGACATTGTTGCCACCTGTTTTTATCCTAAACTCTTTTTCACTACACAGGGATTTCCATATGCTAAAACGTTATCTGGGATATCTTTCGTTACCACACTTCCAGCTCCAATAGTAACATTATCTCCTACTATTACTCCAGGGAAAATCACCGTATTTCCTCCAATCCAAACATTGTTACCAATTTTAACCGGTTTACAAGAGGTGAGGTATCCCTTTTTATTCTCTCTAATAATTATTCGTTCAGATGCTTTTAAAGGATGACTTGCAGTGTAAATTTGGACAAAAGGACCAATCAATCCATTTTCACCGATACTGATCTTGTTATTGTCTAAAAACATACAATTTGTGTTTATGAAGGTGTTTTCTCCAATTGAAATATTTTCACCATAATCACAGAAAAAGGGCGCTTCAATCCAAACACCGGTACCTTTAAATTTAAAAAGTTCATTTAATATTCGTTCCCTTTCTTGGATTAATTCGGAATCAAGTTGGTTGTATTCCCTAAGTAATTTTCTAGCCTTATGGTATATTTTTATTAATTCGGTATCTCTGGAGTCATAATAGTCTCCATGTAGCATTTTCTCTTTTTCAGTCACTGGATTTTTCTTGTTTTTGAGTCAACGGTTCCTATATACGGATAGTTGTATGTGTATTTACTAAATTATTAAAAAAGCAAAGAACCCTTGAAAAATCAGTAGAATTTAACATCTAGCCAAGAACTAGGAAATAATTATTACACTACAAAAGAATTCCCTAACACTCACATCTTGTTTAAAATTCAAGATGTACAGCTACCTTATTTAGTAAGAATCAAAGGTAAAATAATAAATAGGGTAGATGATAATTAAGGGGATGCTAGACTGGAAGGTTAGGATAGTGATTGTCTTATGTCATATAATCAAAGTGAAATTTTAGAAGAAGGTCTAGTCATGCTGATTTTGATTGCATTAATCTTAATGGAACATTATGTACTTATAAATTGTCTAATGTTAAATAGTCAAAACTTGATCTGGCGGTTACTTTAAAATAGATAACTTTAAAAACAAATTATGTTGTTTGTGAATTTTAATTGTTTTTTAAAGTCAAGAACATTATTCATGCAAAATCATAACTTTTCTTAAAAGGAAAACTGTAGTCTTACATATGATAAATACCGAAAGAATTTTACAAGAAATAGAGAAAACGTATATGCCATTATCAAATAAGTGCAAGCAGGAATTCATCGCTTGTTCTAAGGTTAGTACTTTTAAAAGAGGTGATGTGGTGGTTTCTGAAGGACAGTTTTCTAAAAAGGCCTATTTAATTGTGGAAGGTTGTTCAAGAGCCTATTACTTAAAGGATGGTAAGGATATCTCGGATTGGTTTACATTTGAAAATGAGTTTATGGCACCCATTGTTAGTTTTTTTAGTGACAAACCCAGCCCTCACTACGTTGAGTTTATAGAAGATTCCACGGTTCTAGAGTTTTCAAAAGACAGTATAGATAAATTAACAAGTAAACATCATGATTTTGAGCGATTTATTAGCAGAGTGGTAACAGAAACCATGCTTGGACTTTGTGAACGATTATACACTATTCAGTTTAATAAGGCCGATGAAAGGTATACCCACTTATTACAGATATATCCTAATATCACTAACCGAATCCCACTGACTCATATTGCTTCTTATTTAGGAATTACACTTGAAACATTAAGTAGAATAAGAAATCCTAAAAAGTCGAATTTGATTTAAATCAAATGATGCCTCTTCCAATAAAATGACCTTTGTCAAAAACAGTTAAAAATGGAAGAACGCAACAAACAACTACATTCAATCTGGGGAAAATGGTGGGTACCCATTAGAAAATGGTTTTATCCATCTTGGTTACTTTATGAAACATCTTATCGTTTTTACGATTACGCTGAATCAGTTCATCCCTATGTAATAAATCAACTCGAAGGCATCGAAGTATACATTAAAGAAATAGGTTTACAAATACTCGCAGCCATTAGTAGCATCGCCACTTTTGCAATTTGTACCGTTTTTTTAACGGTGCCAGCTTGTTTTCTTTTGTATTGCTTTTTTACAACAAAGAATGTAACAGGCACTACCTTTGAAGGAAAAGTAAAAGTATATTTCTAAAGGGAATGAAGAAAATACTTATCATAAATGGTCATCCCGATAAGGAAAGCTTCAATTTTGCACTTTCCGAATCCTATAAAAAGGGAGCTGAAAAGTCAAATGCTACTATTGAATTAATCAATATCCGGGAATTGGACTTTAACCCAAACCTCGAATTTGGATATAGAAAGAAATCAGAATTGGAACCAGACTTATTGGATGCTCAGGCAAAATTAAAATGGGCAGATCATGTAGTTTGGATATATCCTGTATGGTGGAGCTCTGTACCTGCTATTATGAAAGGTTTCATAGACCGAATTTTACTTCCAGGGTTTGCCTTTAAAAAAAGGAAGAATTCATTGTTTAGCGATAAATGTCTTACCGGAAAAACGGGAAGAATAATTTGCACATTAGATCAACCTTTTTGGTATTATAAATGGGTTTATGGGAATCCCAGTCATAAGGCCATGAAAAAAGGAACATTGAAATATATTGGAATAAATAAAGTCCAAATCACTACGATTGGCCCAATTAGGTTTTCAAACGATAAATTTAGAGCCAAATGGTTAACGAAAATTGAAAACTTAGGTCTTGCCAATAGGTAATTTAAAGATGAATTTTTTCTTATTATACGGTATTCAATAAGAAGTTAACATACGGTAACTATGATTTTGAAAGCATGATAAAAAGCGAAGACAGTTAATTTAGCTATCTTCCTACCTTATTAAAAAAAGTACAATACATCTATCAACCATAAAGGCAGCATACTACTTTATAGTATACTCTTAGAGTAACAACTATGAGATATTGGGTACACAAAAAAAACAATAATTAGAACATGAAAACCATTTACCTACTTACACTATCAGCGCTTACCTTTATAGTATCCGCTTGCGCAGATGCTCAAAACTACAGGACCTCCAAACCTCCATTAGTTGAAACTAAGGAAAAAAACATAGATAAAATTACAAATGAACTTCAAAAGGAACACCTATTAGGCACTTTTGATGGATTAATAACCATTTCAAAAGGGAATAGCATATTGTTCAAGCATGCCTATGGTTTTGCCGACCGAAAAGACAGAAGGGAAAATACCACTGAAACCATTATTGATATTGGATCCATTGCCAAGACATTTACTGCTGCTTCTATTTTGCAACTTGCAGCTCAAGACAAATTAAAGCTAACTAATACTATTGGTGATTATTATCCCAGTGCTTCTGAGAAAGTGGCATCGATAACCATTGAGCAATTACTTACGCATTCAAGTGGCATGGATAATTTTCATAATGACTCGGATTTTGAATTAATGAATAAAAGTGAAGCGGTGGATAGAATTCTTTCGATGCCATTAATCTTCAATGCCGGAGCTAAAATTGCCTATTCTAATGCTGCATATACATTGTTAGCATCCGTAGTTGAACAAATTAGCGGTCAAACATTCAAGGAATATGTAATCGATAATTTGATTGTACCATTTGGCCTTAGTAATACGGGTTTCTATGGTGATCCGCATATAAAATCAGATAGATTAGCTCTTGGGTATGGGGGTGAAAGACCAGGGAAAACAACGTTTGAGAGAGAGTTGACTTGGGCTTTGATAGGAGCAGGGGGGATGGTATCCTCCATTGATGATCTGGTGTTATGGTTCTCTGTACTTTCACAAGGAAAGATTTTTCCAGAAAATTCTTCAATTAGTGTATTTAAGGTTGTAAACGAACGATGGCTGTTAGGTAGTTTTTCGCAATTTGAATTTCTTGAAACTTCTGTTATTCAAATGGGTGGAAGCACTGATTATGGTTATACAGCGCTCATTCAATATATTGCGGAAGATGATTTATTAGTAGTATTGCTTCTTAATGGACATGATCAAAAATATAAAAATGCCACACATCACAAACTTAGTCGAAACCATATTTTACCTTTACTTTTAAGTGATAATTAATAGGTGACCAATATTGTAGTAATTAGAACTGTTTTGTTCAGAATGAAGTCCATACTTTAGAAAAGGATAAAACTTACAGATGGTTTTGTGAATTATAGGAGTCTCATAAATACATTCGCCCATATGATGAAAAAATTTCGATAGTTTACTGGTAAATAGATTAGTTTTGATTTCGTACAAATTCCAGCGTGTATTTTAAGGACTGCGGTATTCATTAAAAATAAATTTAAAATGAAATGTAACTTTCAGAAAGAAGCCAGATTAAATTATGTTCTGATCCTTTTACTGGTCGGACTATTACTATCGAGTTATAGCCTGGTTCCTTCTAAAAATAAAAAAGAATCAATAGACTATATAGAGTATACCAGAACTATTAACAAAGCTGAAAGCTTCGTATTGGATTCAAGTTATTTTGCGGCCTTAACTACTTATGAGAAAGCTTTTGAGATGGTTGATAAACCGCTGGCAGGTCATTGTTTTACAGCAATGCAGGTCAGTGCCTATTTAAATAAGAAGCACCATTTTAAAAAATTCATGAATGAAGCTCTAAAAAGTGGATTAGAGCCTAAAGATTTTTCAAAAGATTCCTTATTACATAGTTATATAAGAGAACAAAAACTCAATACCTTTCTTAGTAAAAGCTATCGTAAGAATTCAAAAATATATAGTAGCCAAATTAATCAGAAGTATAGAGATACAATAGATAAGTTAATTGAGTGGGATAATAAATGGAAACGCATATATCTGGATACCTTGTCAAGGGTGGACCCTACAAATGCAGAAACGTATAATGCAAAATATGATTCTATTATAACTCTTATAGTTGAAAACCACCTGATTCCTTTAATTCAAGAACATGGATACCCTGGGGAACGCATAATAGGGAGTGCTAGAAATGGTCTAGGAAGTAAATTCAACTATTCTCAATCAATGGGTAGAATTTTGTTATGGCATTATCATACCGTAAAGACACTTAAACCCTGTGAGTATAACGATCTTTTTTTTAATGAGGTAAAAAAGGGAAACATGGACCCTAGGGAATATGCCACGATTTTAGATTTTCAAGTAAACAAAGGACTCGATTCTTTATGTGGAAATGTAAAGACATATAATGAGCACTATATTGTAAACGACACCACCTATTTTAAAGAGTTTAATGTTAGAAGAGAAAAGATAGGGTTAGAACCCATGGATGAGGTAATTCAGAAATACAAGAGAGGGCAAAAGGTGTGCAAACAAATTAAAGAAGGCAAGTATAAACATATTAAGTTGTTTTATTGGTGTGGGTAATGGTCCGGTTTACTTTCCCTAATGGTTCTTACTTGGAATGACTTTGATTGGGATAGATTTTACAATTAGCCAAGGTAGACTTTTTAAAATCAGTTATACTAGATTTATCCAGTGTACAAACCTGAAGCAGAAATTGCAGAATTGCAAGTGTATAGTTACCGACCATTTCTAAATTGTGGAACAGGATTGGAGACATCTATTATTATAAAGAGATTGAACATAGATGGACTAGTTTAAACTACTATATTAGGTGCATTCTATACTCAATTACTTCCTTTAAATCAACTCATAAACACCAATGCTTAAAGATGTGGACACTACTTCCGAGGTATTGTAAATGAAACTATACAGTTTATTAATATTGTGGTTACACAAATGGAAATTGCTAGTAGTTTCTTTGCAAAATTAATTCGATACCATAGAAAAGGGACATTTTTGCACTATAGAATTAGGATGATTAGATTCATTTATCTACTTCTAAAAAAGAGTGTTATTTGATTTTGTAGTGCAATACGCCTTATCGAATTTTTATACTAAAAGCTATAGAAATGATAAAAGTATTGGTTATTATTGATGATTCCTCAGAGTTCAGTAGGCGCCTTCTTAGAGGATTAATTAAGTACTCAAATGATAACGAATCGTGGATTTTTTTTCAATTACCTTCTTACTATAAGTCTTTGAATGGAACCAATGGTATTGTAGATTGGGCCAAGGAATGGAAGGCGGATGCGGTAATAGCCAGATGGGATCATGAGGAGTCTTTGCTGGCACAATTAAATGTTCCAATCATCTTTCAGAACTATAAAAAAAGGAGTGAATGTTTCTCTAACCTAACAGGTGATTATATAGGAACAGGAGTCATGGCTGCTCATTTTTTCATGGAAAGAAATTACCAAAACTTTGCTTTTTACGGTAATATAAATGCGGTATGGTCCAAAGAACGCGGGGAAGGGTTTAGAAAGGAAGTGGAGAAATTTGAAGGGAAATATTATCATTTTGAAACTGAAAATTTAAGGGAGGAACCTTGGAGTAAAAGTCATATAGAACTCGAAAAATGGGTATGCTCTTTGCCTAAACCCATTGCATTGTTTGCTTGTGATGACACCTTTGCTTTACAAATATCTGAAGTATGTAAGCTTAACAATATAAGTATCCCAAATGAGATTGCACTGCTAGGTGTGGATAATGATGAATTGATATGTAATTTATCTGACCCACCAATTTCATCCATCGTTCTTGATGTGGAAAGAGGAGGTTATGAACTAGGCAGATTAATTCATCAATTAGTAAAAAAGGAAAAGCTGGGGCCAGGTAATGTTACCATTAAACCCATGCGTATTGAACTACGTAATTCTACCGAAAAATATAATATTGAGAATAAACATATCCTAACTGTGGTAGACTATATCGTTGCTAATTTTACTTCCGATATATCTATTGATTTTTTAACAGAATTGGTCCCATTGTCTAGAAGAAACCTGGAGGTCAAGTTTAAAAATGAAATGGGTACTTCAATATATCAATTTATTCTTCAAAATCGAATAGAGTATTTCTCAAAGCTATTGCTAAATACAGATAGATCTTTGTTTGAATTGGCCCTTGAATCTGGCTTTAACGACTGTAAAAACATCTCTCGTATTTTTAAAAAATTTAAAGGCCATACCCCAGTAGAGTTTCGCCAAAGGCTACAAGAATTAAGTGCAGTTAATGCGTAGTGAAGGTATTACAACTTCACTTAAATGGCCAAAGAAATAGATAGGGTTTAGAGGCCACTTGGAAATTAGGAGCTCAGTTTTAGAGCGTAATTGAAAAGTCAGCATTTCCTTTTTTAAAAATATAAAACAGAGACTGTCTTTAGAAGGAGGTAGTAAGGTATTAATTATTGTAATATGTATTGTTTATGAGTTTTCAAGGTAGTAAGAAACAAATCCATTTATTGGGGCTATTAAGCCTAGTATTTGTTCTTTTTTCCGGAGGACTGGGTTTATTTGGTCAAGATAAGTCTAAGGAATCAAATAAACGTAGAATCCAGTATTTGAATCAGTTGTATGTTACATTATTACCTGATGATTATAGAATTCATCCAACAGCACTTGCGCCAACCCCTGAAGACTCAACATGGACTGATTGGCAAAAAAGATCTGGGGAATTACCTCCGGATTTTAAATCTATGCCTTCTTTGCCCTTTCTCCCAGACCCATTAATCATAGATGAGGGAGGAGCCAATATCCCGGTGAAAACCATTGAAGATTGGAATACTAAAAGACAGTGGATTAAAGAGCAGGCCCAATATTGGATTACGGGTACAATGCCTCCATCACCTACTAATTTAAAATGGACCGTTTTAAATGAACGTAAGGTGGATGGCCTTATGGAAAAAGACGTTTTATTGGAATTTGGTCCTGATCATTCAGCAAGTCTTCACCTTACGCTGCTGTATCCTCCAGGTGAAGGCCCCTTCCCAGTATTTATGTGTTCATGGAAAAAGGATAGGTATGATTGGGTACAAGCTGGAGTCAGAAGAGGATATATTGGAGTTCGATTTACGGCTACAGACCCTAAATACGGATTTACCGATGATAGTCAGGAATATGAGAAAATATGGTGGCCTGAGTATGATTTTAGTGCAATTAACCGCTGGGCTTGGGCCGCTTCGAGAGCTATTGATTATCTGTATACACTTCCTGAAATAAATAAGGATCAAATAGGCTTAGCTGGATTCTCAAGAAATGGAAAAATGGCCTTATGGGCAGCAGCCTATGATGAGCGAATTAAAGCTGTGGTACCTATAAGTGCTGGAACTGGTGGGGAAAATCCATTTAGATACACTTCGGATAAGTATAGAAATGAGACCATAGAATTGCTTACCCGTGTTAGACCTCATTGGTTGCATCCGAGGTTGCGATTTTATGTAGGCAGGGAGTCTAAACTACCTGTGGATATGAATTCCTTAATGGCTTTGGTAGCACCAAGAGGGCTTATGCTGACATCTTCGATAATAGAGTCTGCAGGGAATCATTTTGGAATTGAACAAGCCTATTATTCAGCCAAGAAGGCATACGATTTTTTGGGAGCTGGCGATCAAATTGCTGTTGATTTGCGTTATGGACTTCATGCCCCGGCCAACCGTGATATGGAACGTTATTTTGATTTCTTTGACTATGTTTTTAAAAGAGGTAGTATGAAACCCAAAAATGAATTGTTTCATACGTATAGTTTTTCAAAATGGGTAAGACTGTCCAATGAATTCATAGATCCCTTAGATTTTAGACCCAATGAATCTGATGACTTGTTAAAGGATAAGAACGCAAAACCTATAAAAAGTAGTGAAGATTGGGAGAAAAAGAAAAAAGACATAGCTCAGCAACTTGAGTGGGTTATGGGAAAGGAACCGCCTTCTCTGGGCCCAGGTATTCAAACGGACTATCTTAGAGAAACCCTAAAGGAACCAATGCTGGAGTCAACCATTGGAAGTCAGGATATTTCTTTTGGGACACTTTATTATCCAATCAATGCTGAGGGAAAACCCAAAGATGATCATTTACCGGTGGTAATATACCTACATGAATTCAGTTATTCTGCTGGTTTTTCAAAATCAAAGGAAATTATTGAACAGTTCACTAATAGTGGCTTTGCCGTCTATACTTATGATCAGATAGGTTTTGGAACTCGAATTGAAGAGGGAACCTTGTTTTATGATCGCTTTGCAAAGTGGAGTAAATTAGGTCGAATGGTAGCTGATGTGCGATGGGCTATAGATGAACTATCGGCCATTGAGTTTCTTGATAAAAATAAAATTATGGTCGTTGGATACGCGCTTGGAGGAACTGTAGCCCTTTATAGCGGAGCACTGGATCCTCGTATTTCTGGAGTGGTTTCTGTATCCGGTTTTACACCCATGAGAAGCGATACCACCGGTAAGACAGCGGAAGGTATCTATCATTATTCGCACCTGCATGGTCTGTTACCCAGATTAGGGTTCTTTGTGGGAGAAGAAACAAGAATTCCCTATGATTTTCATGAAATACTTGCATCCTTAGCACCCCGTCCTGTTTTAGTGGTAGCCCCAAAATGGGATCAGTATGCCTCCGTAAAGGACGTTAGTCAATCGGTGAAAGATGCCAACAGGGTGTATTCCCTTTATTCGGACCATGTCAAAATTCAATTGGAGGTACCTGATGACTATAGCAGGTTTTCTTCAGACACCCAAAAAAGGGTGGTGGCATGGTTGAAGGGATTATAAAATGGATTTTATGGGAGTCAAAACTAAACGTTTTTTGATTAGTGGTATACGGTAATTAGGGAGCTTTTGGGAGGTTTAATTAGTTTATTTATGATCTATAAACAAACCTTTAAACCTATTAAAATGAAAACAAAATTTCGATGTTTATTCACTCTTACCCTTTGTGTAACATCTTTGTTATGTACCTCATGTAAAGACGACATCCCAACGGATCAAGATGCTTTACAAGGAGAACGAATTGAACAATCTGGATTTTCTGCACAAACTATGTTATCTCCAACGGATATCTCAGTAGATTGGAATAATTGGACAGATGGTGAAAATTATAATGTAGCCATGGCTATTTCAGATTTTGGCGATATAAACAATTTTACACATGACGAGCAGGCCAGAACGTTAATATCCCTCTCAAGGTTACGTGTGTCATTAATTAAAAATGAGTATGGGGCTTCTGGCGGAGTGATAACAAATTCTCATATTAATGACAATGAAGGATATGAAATTAATTATAGAGTAAAATTTCATTCCACTTTCGATTTTAAGTCGAAAGCTGTTCTTGGATGGGGATTGAATGTTGGAGATGGTGCCTCAGGAGTAGCTACAGGAGAAGGAGGAACGTTTCGATTGATGTGGGATAAAGATGCCAATGGTAATTTTTATTTCAAACCATATATATACTATGCGGATCAACCTTCTACTTCTGGGGATGATTTTGGTGTTCGTTACCCTGCAGAAGGCTCCAGCCTTACAGGAAGTGTTTGGTACGATATAAAAATGGTATTTAAGGCCAATACCAAAATGAATAAAAATGGTAGGGCTGAATTGTATGTCAATAATGTTAAAGTCCTGGATACCCCTATACGTTGGACAAAGGATCATTCTAAGCGATTTGCCAATCAACTTCTTTTTTCAAATTATAGGTCAGGTGCCGGAAGTGAATCCTCTGAAATTGCCAATATTTGGTTTGATGATTTCTCTCTAGTAAGTTCTGTACCAACCTATGAACCGACATGGTGTGATAACCTATACTCTCTTGATAATTTATACGATGCTATTTCCAATACAAACTATCATTTAACGACCATCGATAATTCGGTGAGTTTCTCATTAAAAAATGGATTTGCAGGGGATATTAGTGGTGAAACAGGGACTGATTTCGCAAGACGTATGGATTGTTGTATTGCCTTTAACGCTTCTATGGGAATTAGTAACCCACCCCCGGGAGAGAGACATCCGGTAGGTATTCAAATTATAGACGGTACTATTGCCCAGGACCTTTCCAATATAAGGTATGAGTTAGGTATAAAATCTAATAATCAGCTTCGTTCGTATCCTAAAGATGAAACTGCTTTAAATATTCTAAATGATGGTGCCAATTATGCACTTACCGCTTTTACACCTTTGATTGAAAACGGCCAGCCAGTATCTGGATCTGTTCTTAGTTCTGTGGCCAATTATACGGAGAAAAACCCACGACAAGTGATTGCTCAATACCCCAATGGAGATCTTTTAATCTTTAGTTGTGGTGGTCGAGGATACGGTGGAGAGGGCATGTATGCAAGTGATGTAATCCGTATTCTTTCTAATTTGAATGTCGAATTTGCTTTTATGCTAGATGGTGGAGGAAGTGTGACCACGGTACTTAATGGAGAACGAATCACTCCAATGATAGATAATTACGGAACCGAAGAAAGACCCAGACCAAGTTGGTTATATATCGAGAATAACTAACTGCGAAGCACCTTTATAGATTAAGGAGTTCAAAGAAATAGATTTTTTCAAAATAAAACCATGGAACCTGCCAATTGGCAGGTTCTTGTATTTCATGGATTCCATATTTCAAGTCTGCAGAGGTGAACACTACTTTGCTGATTTTGGAGGCATAATGTTCATTAATTGTTGGTAAAACATTACGCCAACGTTAAGTTTTTTTACAAACGTTTTTTGAAAATTAGTCTGCGGAAATTATACTTTATTCCATTTCATATTTCTATTCCTTTACCCAAGGAAAGAGAGTAGCACCCTAAAAACGCTAAAGCTATTCTTTTGATTAACAAAAGTAGAATTATGAAAAAAACTCTAAAATCGATCTCATTTTTATCATTTTTGATCTTGATTTCTTGGCAGTCAATTGCCCAACAACGTCAAATATCAGGGGAAGTATTTGATGAAAGTAATTTACCTATTCCCGGAGTCTCAGTACAAATTAAAGGAACCACTTTAGGATCTACAACAGACTTTAATGGAGCCTTTTCAATCATGCTGCCTCAAGATGGTACCTCAATCTTAAGATTTTCGTATATCGGATTCAAAACAGAGGAAATTCAAATAGGGAATCAAACTACGCTTAAAGTCATTTTAAAGGAAGATTTACAAAGGCTGGATGAGGTAGTGATTGTAGGGTATGGTGTCCAAAAGAAAAGTGATATTACAGGATCTGTATCGTCTCTTTCTTCTGCCAGGTTAGAGTCTATTCCTAATGTTAATATATCTCAAGCCATTCAGGGAGGTATAGCGGGTGTGTCAGTACAAACCAGTTCAGCAGGTGCAGAACCTTCTGAATCCATTCTAATACGTGGAAGAAACTCTATTAAAGCAAGTAATGCACCTCTGGTGGTGGTTGATGGGATTGCTGCAGAGAGCCTTAATGATATTAACCCTAATGATGTAAAGTCCATTGAAGTATTAAAAGATGCTTCTGCTGCGGCAATTTATGGTTCAAGGGGTAGCAATGGAGTTATCCTTGTAACTACTAAAACAGGTGCAAGTGGGAAGCCTAAGTTTAAATACTCAGGATACACTGGTGTTCAGGACTTTGCCAACCTGCCTCGCATCATGAATGGAGAAGAATTCTATAAGTTTAAAATGGAAAGAAATCCAAGTTCAATGACTCCTTCTGAAATAGAAGTATATGAATCAGGAAATTGGGTAAGTTGGCCTGATCTGGCCTTCCGTGGAACGGGAACGACCATTAATCAGAATCTTTCTTTTTCTGGAGGATCAGAAGCTACCAATTATTATATATCCACTGATTTCTTGGATGTAAAAGGACTGGCTAAAAATGACAATTACCAACGTATCACCTCTAGGGTAAACATCGAAACCAAATTAAATAATTGGTTAACCTTTGGAACACGAACCAATCTAGCTTATATAGATAGAGGAGGAATAGCTGCCACCTTTGGAGCTGGGAGAGGGGTTTATTGGTTCAATCCATTAACCACCCCATACGATGAAAACGGGAAACAAAATGTGTATCCTTGGCCAGATGATCCATTCTATACGAATCCTTTACAAGGGATTCTTGCAAAAAACATTGACGAATCCTATCAAGTAAGTAGCAATAATTATATAGATATTAATATCCCATTTGTTAAAGGACTTCAATATAGAGTTAATACAGGTATTAGATTCAGATTTGATGACGATGCGTTCTACTATGGTCGTGATACCAACAGAGGAATTACCTCAAATGGTGAAGCTTCTACGAGTCGATTAAAATCTAGAAATATTATTGTAGAGAATATAATTAACTACAAGAGGGATTTTGCAAAACACAGTTTGTTTTTAACAGGGCTTTACAGTTTTGAAAATAATATTGTAAGCACCAACAAACTAACAGCTAAAGGATTTCCTAACGATGTGTTGTCATGGTATGGCGCCCCGCAAGCCTCTCTGATTATTCCTGACTATTCCTTTAGAGAAACCACTTTATTGTCTACCATGGGTCGTATTAACTACTCCTATGATAGTAGGTATTTAATTACTCTGACTGGACGAAGTGATGGCTATTCCGGATTTGGTAAAAATAACAAACAAGGATTTTTCCCATCAATGGCCTTTGGTTGGAATGTAGCCAATGAAAAATTTATGCCATGGAAGGATTTTATTAGTCAATTAAAGGTAAGAGGTTCTTTTGGTTTAAATGGAAACCAGGCCGTATCACCTTATGAGACTATATCTAGATTGTCTCCGGAGGATATGGTGTCAGGCTCAACAACATTGCCAGGATATGTGCCTAGCAAATTAGGAACAGCTGATCTAGGTTGGGAAACCACTCGTACTTTAAACGTTGGACTTGACTATGGTATTTTGAAAAATAGAATCAGCGGTAGTGTGGATTTCTACAAATCTAATACCTATGACTTGCTTTTAGATAGAACCGTTTCTCCAGTTGTTGCGGTAGGTTCCATTACTCAAAACATTGGAGAAATTGAGAATAAAGGGATTGAGATCTCTATAGTTTCAACCAATGTAAAAACGAAAAACTTTACCTGGGAGACATCCGCTAATGTGGCTTTTTTGAAAAATAAAATAGTATCTCTTTATGGATATAAAGATGAAAATGGTAAAGAGGTTGATGACCTAGCAAACTCTTGGTTTATAGGGAAGCCTATTAATGTAAACTATGGTTTTAACTGGATAGGTGTTTGGCAATTGGACGAGGCAGAAGAAGCGGCCAGCCATAAAACCCAACCTGGGTTTATTAAGATTGAGGATATCAGCGGTCCTGATGGAGTACCTGATGGCAAGCTGTCACCTATGTATGATAGAAAAATTATTGGTCAGCGAGATCCCAAAGCTACCTGGGGTATGAATAATGACTTTACGTATAAAAACATACGATTGAACGTATTTGTATATGGGATGCATGGAATGACGAAAGAGAACACCTTACTTTCCGATGCTGTGGGACGAGATGTTCGTTTAAATACGACCATTAAGAACTGGTGGACACCAGATAATCCTACGAACGACTGGTATATGAATGCCTTAGATGCTAATGTCCAAGAAGGATATACAGCAGCACCCTATGAAAATGCTGGCTTTGTAAGGGTTAAGGATATTACACTATCGTACGACTTTCCAAAGGATGTGTTGGGTGCCTTGAGACTAAGTAAATTACAACTATATGCATCTGGGAAAAATTTGATCACCATTACTGATTTTGGAGGATTAGACCCCGAACTAAACAATCAGTGGGATATCCCTCTACAAAAGGAATTTTCACTTGGGCTAAACCTTGAATTTTAAATTTTAAAAATATTATGAGAAAAGTTTTTATTACTAGTCTTATCCTCTTTGCTGTTATTTTATTCCCATCATGCTCTCATGATAATTGGTTAGAGGAAGAACCACCACATTTAATTACCAGTGAAACACTATATACTAATTTGGATGGCTTTGAGTCAGGTTTAAACGGGCTTTATTCCCTTGTCAGACAAGAAAGACAAGGCCGAGATAATTCGCTCTCTGAGTATTTGACTGCGGATATTGCCATGCTGGGAACCGATAATTACGTACCCAATGGTAGAGGAGGTTTTGGCTTTATAGCACTGAATTGGGACACTAGAAATGTTTCTACCGATTCAAACTTTAGTTATATATTCTTGTGGTTATATAAAGTGGTGAATGCCGCCAATACCATCATCACTCAAGCTGAAACTCGTACAGATGTAGATTGGAGTGGAGGACAAGGTACCCAGATGGAAAATAAGAATAGAGTGATTGCTGAGGCCAAAGCCATACGTGCATGGGCCTATAGACACCTTACCTTTAACTGGGGTGATGTGCCATTGAACCTAGAAGAATCCACCGGCTCAAATATCAAGTCAGATTGGACAAGAACACCAGTGAATGAGGTTCGAAAGCAAATGATTAAAGACTGGAGAGCTGCTGAGCCGTATATTGGAATTGAACCTTCCATGCAGGGAAGAATATCCAAAGGAGCCGTACAACATTACTTATCAGAGATGTATTTGACTCTTAAAAAGCCGGATAGCGCCTTGATTTGGGCTGACAAATGTATAAATACCCCCAACTATAAGCTTGTCACCGAGCGTTATGGAGTGAGAGCTAACCAGCCAGGTGTTCCTTTTATGGACATGTTTTATGATGGAAATTCAAATAGAGAAGAAGGAAACTTAGAAGCACTATGGGTTTTTCAATTTGAATATAATGCCATCGGTGGAGGTGGTAGCATCATGAGAAGATACCACAATGGTACTGGAGCCAATCGTCTGGTACCTATTAACGGAATTCTTCCATTACAATTTACCATTGAAAGAGGCTCGCGTGGAATCAGTAGGGAGGCGCCCAATAAATTTGCGTTAGATCTGTATGAATCACAAGATGATCGTTTTTCAAATTACGCCATACGTCATTATTATACCTTAAAAACAGCCGCAGAGAATGCACCGGCACCAGCTGATGAATTACCTGAAGGATACCAGTATGGTGACAAGATTTGGTTGAACTATGAAAATGATTTAACCGGATTAGCCAATAATCGTGTATTGGATTACCCGTTTGTTAGAAAATGGGACGCCGCCGAAACAGATATTATAGATTTGCCTTTAACCTATAATGACCAGGTTTATCTAAGAATTTCAGAAACCTATCTTCTAAAGGCGGAAGCTCAGTTCAAACTTGGTGATGCCGCAGCAGCAGCGGAGACCATTAATTTTATTAGAAGGAGAGCAAATGCGAGTGAAATTACCGCCTCCGATATTACGATGGATTTTATACTTGATGAGCGTTCAAGGGAATTGATAACCGAGGAACACCGTCGTTATACCCTTCTAAGAACTGGAAAATGGCTAGAGCGAGTGAAGGCACATAACTTTAGAGGAGGACAAACTGCTACGGCAAGGGATACATTATATCCAATACCTCAAATCGTTATTGATGCAAACCTTACCAAGCCAATGCCACAAAACCCTGGATTTAATTAATTTTTTTATTAACTCAGTTGATTTTTATTAAGTACGTATTGACTCCTTTGGGAGTCAATCGTAATTTAATGTAGCAGGTAATAAAAGGCTGAAATAAACGATTATAAACAACTATGAAGTATATGCATTTAATACCACAAATTTCATTTTTAATCATCATGCTCTTTGGTTGTTCTGCAGGACAGCAGGAGCTATTTAAGAATGCCAATGGTGATGATATTATCACCTACCAAAGAAAATACGATGCTCCCTCAAATACGTATTATTACCTAACCAGAGTTAAACATCAGGATAAGAATGGAAAGATGCTTCAATTACAAATGGCACTTTCCACAAAGCCCAACGGAGAAACCGTTCCGGAATTTTCCAACAAGATAGGTACACCGCTATTGGCAATGAATGCTTCTATGGGGATTAGGGGTCTGGGACCTGATAGAAGACAGGTTTCCGGCAGACAAATAATAGATGGGGTAATAGCTCAGGATTTTACCTCAAGAAATTACACCCTTGGAATAAAGGACACCAATGAATTGGTTGTTTATCCTCCTGAAATGACAGCTCAGGATATACTGGATGACGGTACAAACAATGCCCTAACCTGTTTTGTTCCTCTTATTGTAGATTATAAACCGGTAGGGGAAGAGGTGTTGCAAGTGGTTGGAAATAATGTGCAAAAACATCCAAGACAGGTGATCGCGCAATTAGACAATCTAGATTTGTTGATTTTAAGTTGTGGTGGAAGAGGATTTGACGGTGAGGGCATGACCGCAGAAGATATGATTCGAATTCTACTAGAGAACAAGGTGAAATTTGCTGTTAATCTAGATGGAGGAGGCAGTGTATCTACTGTTATCAGGGGAGAACTCATCACTAAGAAAATTGACAATCAAGGGACAGAGGATAGGCCACGTTCCAACTTTCTATACATCAAAGAGTAGGATCTTTATAGTGCTATCTCTTAAGCATGTTAGTTTATGTTAGAAAATCTAGAAATTTTAAGTTTAGTTATAATGCGCGTACGTAATCAATTAGCAATAGTAGGCTTTCTGTGTATCTTCCTTAGTTGTTCAACTTCAAAGCAGCTGGTTTCAAATACCAAATCGGATGAGGGAGTTATACGTTATGAGAAGAAATATGATTCCATATCTGATACCTATTACTACTTAACCCATATCAAGCATACAGATAACAATGGCAAGCTTTTAAAGCTACAACATGCCCATGCCCAAAAAAGTAAAGGAGAAACAGTAGTGGAGTTTTCGCAGAGAATGGGGAACCCGATACTGGCAATGAATGCTTCTACCATGTATCGGATTTCACCTGATTCCATTAAGCCCAATGGAGTTCAAATCATCAAAGGTGAAATTGTTCAGGATAAATTTAAAGAAGCCTATGCTTTGGGGATTAAGGACAATAATGAACTTATTTCCTATGTCCCCGAAAAAAGGGCAGCTGCTATTCTGGAAGAAGGAGTACAAGATGCCTTGACTGCTTTTATGCCCTTAATTGAAAACTATAAGCCTGTTCACGACAGTGTGTTAGAGATTCCAAAACATGGCTTTGAAAAACATCCAAGACAGGTTATCGCCCAATTTGAGAATTTAGATTTATTGATTTTAAGTTGTGGTGGTCGAACCTTTGATGGTACAGGGATGACTGCGAAAGACTTAATTAGGATCTTAAAAGATATCGAAGTTAAATTCGCCTATAATCTGGACGGAGGAGGCAGTGTCTCAACGGTGATTAATGGGGAGAGAATAACAAAGAAAATTGATGAGAATGGAACAAAAGATAGGTTACGACCTAACTTTCTCTACATTTTAAAAAATGAATAAGCACGGTATAAATTTTAAGGCTATAACTCAATTTATAGGAAATGGAATGTAAACTAAAAAGAAAGCAACGTACCTGGCTTACACTAATTTGTGTAAGCCTTGTAGTGTTTGGATGCAGTAGTAGTAAAAAATCATCCATCCAGCAGGAAAGTGAAAATAAGGGAATGGATGTGTACCTTTTAATTGGACAATCAAATATGCAGGGTGTAGCTCCTATAGAGCCTCTGGATACCATATCGCTTAGGAATGTGTTTCTTTTTACAGATAAAAACGAATGGGAATTTGCAAAGAATTATCCCGATAATGGAATGAATCGGTATTCTACCGTAAAGAAAAAACCAATAACTCTTTTCGGCCCGGCGTATACATTTGGACGTGAAATTGCCCAATATTCAAATCGTACCATAGGAATTGTTAGCAATGCTCGTGGAGCAACAAGAATAGATTGGTGGCAAAAAGGGTATACAGGAGATAATGATTATGATTTATATGAAGAAGCGGTAAAACGTACTAAAATTGCTTTAGAATCAACACCAGGTGCAACCCTGAAAGGGATTCTTTGGCATCAAGGAGAGGCTAATAATGGGGGCGGTAGACATGTCAACTATATGAGTAAACTGCAATCCTTAGTTACTGATTTGAGAAAGGACTTTGGAGATATGAATATACCGTTTATTGCAGCAGAGGTTGGAACATGGAATAACCGTGGAGAAAACATTAATCCAATTATACGAAGTATTAAAGACCATGTTTCAAAAACGGATTGGGTAAGTTCCACTGGACTTACTTCCATAGATGTGGACAATAATGATCCCCATTTCGATAATTTGAGCCAAAGAGTATTAGGTAGTCGCTATGCTGTAAAAGCTGCGGAATTAGTCTATGGAATTAACCTATCTGGTGTTACAGTATTTAGTGAGCCAGGTTTTATAGGAAGATCGGTCCTATTAGGTCCAGGATATTATAATTCTGAAGATTTAGAAATCAAAGGCATACAAATGAATGAAGTTGCCTCGGCCAGAGTCAGTGATGGATACGAGCTTATAGTCTATGGTAAGAAAAGAAAAAGCCTATTTATGGAGGATATTGAGAATATGGAAGAGACTACCATGGGCTCTATACGAATTAGGAAGAAGGGGCATTCATGGTAAGGGTTTTGAGCTATGGAAAATGTGGTAATTACAAACGGTCAAATCATAACCCCCGATAGCATTATCCCTAAGGGCTCCGTGGTGCTTAAAGGAAATACTATTGTAAGTGTGCATGAGGGGAATGTCGAGATTTCCAATGCTAGGGTTATAAATGCGGAAGGCCATTATGTTTCCCCTGGATTTATCGATATCCATGTACATGGAGGGGGTGGTTTTGATTTTATGGATGGAAGTGTAGAAAGCTTTTTAAAAATAGCGCAATTACATGCTAGATATGGCACAACGGCCATGGTCCCAACCACATTGACAAGTGAAAAGGAGTCTCTATTGGATATTTTAGAGGTGTATAAAGAGGCTACTAACAGGAATATGATGGGGGCTGAATTTTTAGGGATACACTTGGAAGGCCCCTATTTCTCCATGAACCAAAGGGGCTCTCAAGATGCCAAGTATATTCGTGATCCTGACCCTAAAGAGTATACAGAAATTCTTAAACGCTCTGATCGTATTGTACGTTGGAGTGTGGCTCCTGAGCGGAAGGGTGCTTTGGAATTAGGGCAATTTCTTAAGGAAAAGGGTGTGTTGGCAGCCATTGCCCATACTGATGCTATTTATGAAGAGGTAGTGGAAGCAGTGGAACACGGATATTCACTTTCCACCCATCTGTATTCCGGAATGTCAGGAGTGACTAGAAAAAATGGGTTTAGGTATGCAGGTGTGATTGAAAGTTCGCTTTTAATGGACGAACTAGATGTTGAAATTATTGCCGATGGCGTCCATTTACCTGCTCCTTTATTAAAACTAGTGTATAAAGTCAAGGGACCTCATAAGATAGCCCTTATCACCGATGCTATGCGTGCGGCAGGAACTTTATCGAAGGAAAGCATATTGGGTAATGCCCAAACCGGACAAAAAGTAATTATTGAAGATGGGGTGGCTAAACTTCCTGACAGGAGTGCTTTTGCAGGTAGTGTTTCTACAGCGGATAGACTTGTGCGTACTATGGTTCAAATGGCAGATGTTTCATTACTTGATGCTGTTATAATGATGAGTACTACACCTGCCAGAATTATGGGAGTATCTCATAAAAAAGGATCTATAGCTAAAGGAAAGGATGCAGATCTTGTCATATTTGATAAGGACATTCAGGTGCAATCAACCATAGTAGGTGGTACACAAATTTATGGAATTTGATGAACCACCTATACAAATCTAATAGTATACAAATTCTCAAGACTTTGAGAAATAGATTCCAATTAAATAGCCCTCAATGGCTCTTGTATAGAGGGAATACGGAATTCAGAGGGTGGCATTTAAATATAAGTCATTGACTATAGTTACTGCTCAAGAAAATGCTGGAATATTTTTTACTAATTCTGTTCTTTCTATTTATGGTAATTGGCTTGAGTAATTCCTTCCTAACGACATAATTCAACTACAGACACTTCACCTAGCATGCCTTTGATTATAATTCTGATTTTATCTTAATATCTTTTTGTTTTTCTAGTTTTTCTTTTAAGTTCACTTATTAGCGAACTGGCACTTTGTTTTTTTCCATAATAGATCATTTTAAAGGTTATTAATTTAAGATATATCTCTCTTAAATTTTCACTTTTTGCTGAAGTCAAACAAATGTGTTAAACATAAAATGTAAAATAATTAACAGCGTATTGTTAATTGTTTTTTTTTAAAATACATTTGTAACTTGTTGATAAATAACCATTTTTTATTGATAACTGTTAAATGTGAAATATTGCGTTGTTAAATGTCATTAAAAAAATATTAAAATGTCCGAAGCAAAATTTATAGATTATAATTTAAAATTAATTGAACCGTCATTTGATTCTTTATTAACGGATTTAATTATTGAATTAGATTATTTAAGAAAAAAACCTTTAGGAGGTTCAACACATCCGAGAGTTTTCTTTCAGCTAAAGCATATTTTCCATACTTTAGAGAGTATTGGCTCAGCAAGAATTGAAGGGAATAACACTACAATTGCTGAGTATATTGAAACTAAACTAGACGATACGCAAAATGCATCCTCCAATATTCGAGAAATTCAGAATATTGAAAAAGCAATGGAGTTTATTGAGGAAAACATAATAGACTATCCAATAAATAAAGCTTTTTTAAGGGAATTGCACAAGATGATAGTTAAGGATTTACTACCTCCACCAAATGGAGAAGGTGACCGTACACCAGGGGAATATAGAAAAATTAATTTAAAAATAAATAAGTCAAATCATTTACCACCTGATTCATTACTTGTGAATGATTACATGGATGAATTATTGGATTTTATAAATAAGGATGATAGTCCAAAATATGATTTATTAAAAGCTGCAATAGCACATCATCGCTTTGTTTGGGTTCACCCTTTTGGAAATGGTAATGGAAGAACAGTAAGGTTATTTACATATGCAATGCTAGTTAAAACTGGATTTAATGTAAATGTTGGACGTATTATAAATCCAACAGCAGTATTTTGTAGCAATAGAAATGATTATTATGAAAAACTATCTATTGCTGATACAGGAACAACTGAAGGGATTTTGGAATGGTGTGAATATGTTTTAAAAGGTCTGAAAGAAGAAATTGAGAAAATAGATAAGCTAAGCGATTACGATTATCTAAAAAAGGAAATCTTATTGCCTACTATTGCACATTCATTGGAAAGACAATATATAACTGATGTTGAAGCAAAGATTTTAAAACGAGTAGTTGAACATCAAGTAATCCAAGCTTCTGATTTAAAAGATATATTTCAAGGCAAGGCAAGTGCTGAGGTGTCAAGGCAAATCCGAAGGTTGATTGATAAAAAAATGTTGATGCCCGAAGTCGAGGGAGGACGTAAATATGTAATTAGGTTTGATAATAATTTCCTATTACGGGGAATAATCAAAACATTAGATGTTAAAGGTTTCTTGCCAGTAAGAGACTAATAACCAAATGGAGGTTAAAACAACAAACAAACCATCTAGTATAAGCTAGATGGTTTGTTTGTTATATTCGTATTACGTTCTTACAAATAGTTGCTAGTAGAAATAGTATAGAGGGTGTCACTTTGACGGTATGCTTTTTCCTAACCTTCAGAGAAGCAGTGACTCTTATAGGTCTGGATTTCAAAATCAAGAGATGGAAAATGAAATCAAAGGAGAGGGAAATAGTATAAACTACAAATATCGTATGCACGACCCCCGAATAGTATGTTTTGGTGTTGTTGACCCGTTAGCTTCTTAATATCCACATAATAGTCCGTACGCATATAGAGAGATAGTATGAAAGATGGTGTGGAACTTGAAGGGCTTGAAGTGGATTTAGGAAATGGAACAGGCTCTGTTGATGGGGATATGGCTGTTGCAACAGTTGCAACGTTTCAAGAGTTAGGTTTTTTAATAAAAACTTAATGACATTTGGTTTGATGCATATGAGTACCCCTGGCACACCAAATTTTAAAGGTACAGATATCTATGTAAGAATTGCGGCTAAACAGAATAAGGATTTTGGTTATTTACTTGCTAATCCTTCAAAATAGATCCTTTGGAGTTATGTCATTTACCTAAGCAGAGGAGGATTTATTCTAACAGAATCACGTCCATATATTGTTCCTGCAGGTAGTAATGGTAGAGAAGTTGCGAATTTTGTTTTAGATGTTGTTACTGTTGGCTAGCTTTTTACTATATACAAGGTAAGTGGATTATCTGGACCTGAAATTTTAGCAGCTAGGTGAGGTCTAGGTCCATCAGCACTTATTAAAACCTTCGAAAGAGCATGGCAAATGGTAGGTGATATAAATCTTAAATGGGATGAACCTAAAGAGGTTATGGTGCCTATTTTAAGAAGGCATTCTGTGGATGAGTTAAGAGACACTATCCCATAAAGTGTGTAAACTTTATGGGATAGTGTCAAATTTTGAGTTTTTTACCAAAGTTTAATTTCTATTTACACACCTTGTCTGATGGTGCCTATCTATAAGTGGAATTCAAACTCCTAACGTTCGAAAACCAATCGTTTCTGCAGCATTACTTAAGTTTGATAGGTTCCTTGCTTCCCGTTGTGTTTCGGAAAGGTTTCTTAACTCTTGAATTGAAATGGTTTTCGTATAATATTTGAAAATGATTTTTAGACATGTTGGGCCGCAGTCTTTATTTCCTATTTGTTTATAGGATGGAAACATAAGTTAAAGTTAGGGGTTAAGGAAAATAGTTTTAGATAAAAGAATATAGTTGGTCTTATCAAATACTTTTACAATAAGTTTTTGCATATTAGGTACTTTTATCTCCAACTCATTCGCTTTTGTGATTTTATTTAAGATGGGTACTGCTTCAAATCCATCTTTTTCGTACTCGTCATGGTAAAAGATTGTTATAAACAGTTCTTCATTTTTATCCTTTTTTATCTTTTCAAGATTTAATGTGAGATTTGAAAGATCTTTAGGTGGAAAAATCTCATTTAAACCCGGTCGTATGTTATTAATTAAAAAATAATCGACATTAGTATTTACTCCTTCAATTTTTTTAAATAAGCTCGCTTCAAAAAGTACTATTTTTTTGTTTGTTTCTGAGGCAATTTCTACTTGATCTATTGTTATTGGATCTATTTTCGTTATTTCCTTAAAATATTCTGCCATCCATTTTCGAGAGTTATTCATTTCAATTATATGATCTATTCCCGCATAAACAAATACTTTTGCATTGGTATCCTCTTTAAATATATTGGCAATATTTTCTGCCTGGATCCTATCTCTGTCCTTTGGAGAATCATTAAATCCATAATCATAACCGACTATTTGGAATCCCAATTTCTTAGCTTCCCTTATCAACAAACCAAAATACGGCTCTTTAATATAAAACCCGGAAGATTTTAACGGGTATAATTTTTGATTTATAGTGTTGTCTTCCCCTTCGGAAACAGCTTCTATAGCGAAATAATTATAGCCTTCTTCTTTCAGTGGTTCCAAAAGTTTTAAAGCCATTATCCTATTTGATGGACACCAATGACATTCGTTAAGCATTAATGCTTTATTCTCTTTGGCTAAAAATTTAATTTTATCGAGGATTTCTTCATTTGAAGAATAAGGCACTTCACTGAGTAGACTATCTATTTTCTTCCCGTTCCTTCTTCTTTTATTTGTTATGTATTCATTATACATCTCAATGTACCTTTTGCCAGTAGGGTCGTTTGACAGCATGGTTAAAAGCATCTGAAATTTGTCCCATCGATTCATCTTACTAATTGATATGGGAGCTTTATCTAACTTATCTACGATATATAAAATATTGGAAATATCCTTGTTCTTATATATCACTTGGTTATATTTTAGCTTCTCTTTAATGGAATCATTGTATTTTAAATTATCCATTATTTTTTTTCCATTGTTAATTAAGGCGTTTTGTGAAGTTGAAATTCCTTTTTCTTCATTTTTGATTAATAGTAAAGTTAATATAGCCTCTTGATTTATTTTCTGGTAAGCAACCCTATCTGATGAATGTAAAATGAGCTTGCTATCTTCTTCATTGTTTTTTCTATTTTTTTCATAAAAAAGATATAATTTATAGCCAGTTAGCGCCTCTCCATATAGTAACAAATTTTTACGACGAAAACCTTTTATATCCTTTTTTAAGTCATGTTTATTAATGTCTTGTATTTTATAATAGTCAATATCTCCTAGAAAAGTCCCTGTCAAGTCCAAAGTATCATTATAGAATTCTGTGCTATTAATGAAATAATTGCGTTCAGCTAAACTATTTGACGCGCACCCAATTACCGTAAAAATTAGCACTGCAATGCACAAGATTGAGTAAATATTATTTTTTATTTGTTCCATTCTAAGGTGTTTAGGTTATAATTGCAAGGAGTTTCATGACTATATTTCTTATATCCAATCTTATTTGGAATTCTATTATCGGGACAGATAAATCTATATTCGTACTTCTTAAAGTCATCTATATAATCTTTTGTTGTTTTAAAGAGTTCTTCAAAATCTGGAGAAAATACAATTGATTCCAATTTCGTATGATTTATATTTCCGTAAACTTTCTAACCATCGTACGAATGCTTAAAATTGCCTTCACTATAAATATTTACCTTGTTAATGAAAATAACTTTTTTTAGTTTCCTGGCTTCTCTTTCCTGTCGGATTGTATCATTAATAATTAAGAGATACCTTACAAATCTATATCATCAAATATATGAATATAAATGGGATAAACTTCTTTATCAATGAATAAGAAATAGATTTTAGTAGGAATTTTATTTATTTTTTCTGAAATTGTTGTTAATTTAAATTATGCATATTTTGTGAAAAAATAAAGTCATTTTTAGACAAATAATTCACTACTGCCATTAATATATCTCTTGGACTTTTATCATAATCATTTAAAATATTCTTATCAGAGTATTGATTTAAGATGACTAGGACTGTCAACTTCCCTTAATTAGAACTGTTCTTTAGCACAATATTATCATTTATTTGATCAATCTCGACAAGTCTAGCCTTGTTGAGATTTTTGTTTGCATACTCAATTGGTGGCAGGTTGCCCAGCACGTCATGTGGCCGGTGAGGATTGTAATTGTCCATCCAAACCTGAGTTTGTTCTCTGGACTTCCTATATTAGACTGTACACACACAAGGAAAACAATAATGGAAATATCAGAGCCACACCTACAGAATATCGTATTTGATGGAAGAGAAAGCTGTGTATGATATTCGTGTTCGTTACTCAAGCAAAGAACCTTTAATATTGTTCTCTACAATAAAAAGCTGTACCCCTAATAAAAAGTCTAGGATACTTTCGACTAGCCATCACATTCACTAATAGAAAGGACAGTCTGAACTATTGAAAGCTGAATTTAAAGGAGATTACTTTGTGGATTATCAAATACTATTTTTGTGTATTAATTTTCCATTTAATATCATCTTCAGGTCACTGATAGACTTGTTTTTTTGAATATTATATCCAAATTTTACAAGAACAATTCCAAAGGCAATCATTATAAGAGGGACAAGAAGGAAAATAGGATTAGTCTGCAGAGATGTACTCCCAAAAATGAGAGATATTGTCACAAGACTGAACCAGACTACCATAAATCCAATAACGAATTTATGAATTGTTAAATCGGCTATTAGTTTGGTTCCATTCATACTCGGTCTGATATGGCCTTTAATTTGTGGAAGAAAAGAATTACGTCCAGTTATGACACGCTGAATTTCAAATCGATCTTGTTCAAAACTACCCTCAAATAGCTTGGTATTCTTGGAGTTATTAGATCCAAAGATAACCCCTGTTTTTTGACGAATATTATTAGTTAAAATTGTTCTCACTTCTTCTAGAGAAAGGGATGTAGTTATTTCAATTTTATCAGAAGGAAATATTTTCATTTTGGTATTTGAAGGATAGGTTACTTACTATTCAAAGGTACTTTAAAATCCTATTCTTTGAAAGAAATATCTGATTTTTAAAAGGATGTTTAGGAGCTAATAATTACATTGGATTAATATTTTTTGAATCGATAAAGTCTTTGAGTGTAGAAAATATCCTCTTATTAAAGTTTCGATTCTACCCAAAGAAACAGCCGTATTTATCTTCCCTAACTACATCAATCAACCTTTCTAAATGAGATGATTTTGGAAATGGTTCATAAATTTCCTAATTTCCTTTTGAACGCATCAAGTATAGACTCCATTCTTTACGTGACTTATAAAATCGGAATTTTGCAAATTCTATATTTTGAATTTCATTTGGGTTATTCCAAACCGGTCGGATAGTTTAAAGAATAGCAGTTTTACCATCATAAGCATAACCGTAATCAAGTTGTGTGCGAATCTTTAAATCCTCCGGCCGCATTGATTCTGCAAATCTTTTTATAGTCGATTCGTTTATGTCTAAAGTATTTTTTGGCATTAAGCTTATGTTCTAGAAATAAGGTTGACGATTATTTTAATCATCATATCTTTTTCATTGGGATTACTTTCAGCAATTAATAACGTTTATGCTACTAATGCATTATTCGGGATAACCTTACTGCCATACTTGGTAAACAAAATATTGTTTCTATCTAAAAACCATACAAACAGATAAGCCGCAATTCTTTTATTACCATCGGAAAACGAATGGTTTTTAACTACAAAATATAGCAAATGAGCTGCCTTTTCCTCGATAGTTGGATAAAGATCTTCTCCTGCAAAAGTCTGGTAAATGTTTTCAAGAGATCCTTTAAAAGAATCGTCCTTTTCTCTTCCAAAGAGTCCTTTAAACTTAGTTTGCTTTCCAAGTTCATCAATAGCTTTTCTGGCCTCGTTATAAGAAATCTTAAAAACCTCCTGGCTCCCCTTATCCGGCAAGCTCAACCGCTGATGATCATAATCATCTAATAGGTTTAACGCCCGGGAATATTGAGCAATGATTTTTATATGACCTACCGATTCATCGGTATTAAGCGGATATTCTGAAATTACTTTTTCTTGTAACTGAACCACATTTTTAAGCTCCTGTAACTGTTGAGTTCTTTCCTGAAGAAGTCTTTCATTGACGGCATAACCTTGTAATAAATACTCTTTTAAAATTTTATTAGCCCATATTCTGAATTGTGTACCTCGTTTTGACTTAACTCGATAACCTACCGAAATAATCACATCCAGATTATAATGTTCAACTAGGTAAATTTTACCATCAGTAGCAGTATGTGCAAAATTTGCACATACTTGATTCCGTTCCAGTTCTCCTTCCTTGAATATGTTATTAATATGTCTAGTAATAACGGTTCGATCTCTATTAAAAAGACTGGTTATTTGAGCTTGAGATAGCCAGACTGTTTCCGATTTAAACGCTACATCAATCTGAGTTTGACCATTGTCCGCCTCATAAATAATTATTTGTTCTTGTTCTTTCTCCATAGTAAATACAATTTTAGGAAATTAATACCAGAAGGTTCTTTAGCCACTCTCAAATTGTATATATCAATATGAAAGCAGAGTACATCGACACAGCTTTAAAAGTATTGATGAATTACAGAAAAGCTGTAATACACTCATTCAATGGAAAAAATAGTGATATACATAAGGGGTTATTTGTGGTACTGAAAAGACTTTATATAATGGCACTTCCAAAAGGGGCTGGCAAGACAAAGACTTGGTATGCCATATTGCTTGTAATATTCGATTGTCTGGATTCTATCAAAATTTATGAATTATCATCTATTAGAAAAAGCCTTATTATGCTGTAAGCTTCACTAAAAGATATTAGTAACGAAATCCCTATTGTAGGAACCAAATTGTTGAATATTTCATAATGAAAAGTTTCGGTAGTAAAACGCGTATTTAGCTTTATAGTTTTTGTTAGATTTAGCCCTAAATAGGTTTTGAAATTAGAAGTTATTCTTTTCCCATTTAGCCTAGAAGTGCAGTTATTCCATAAATTGAATTCTTTTGTTTAGATTTGGTAAGGAATAAGCCTACAGTTAGTGAGAAAAAATGAACCTTTTATATTGTCATTAAAAGAGTATAAGAATCTTTTTGAAAAATTGTATTCATCACTATGCTTGTTTGCTAATAAGTATTTGGACAATTTGGAACTTTCAAGAGATATTGTTCAAGATGTTTTTATTAAAATTTGGGAAGATAAAATTGAATTTAATGATGAAAATACAATAAAATCATACCTATATACTTCTGTCAAAAATAGATGCCTAGATTATTTAAAGAGTAAGCACCATAAATCCTTAGAATATTATTCAATTAATGAGATTGAACGATTAGAAACAGAACACTTCTTTTTAAGAGAAATTGTTGTCGCAGAGGCCTCTTCACTAATAGAAAATGCAATTAATACTCTACCCAATAGATGTGCCCAAATAATTCGACTAAGTATAAAGGACTTCACAAATGCACAAATTGCGGAAGAACTAAATATTTCGATTAATACCGTAAAAGCACAAAAAAAAATAGCCTATAAAAAACTAAAACCCCTGCTAAGAGATTATTTTATTCTTATTGCATTCATCTTTGACACTCCTAGCTAATTTTATAAAAGTTTAAATTTTTTATTAATTCTTTTAACCCTCTATTAATAGTATCTCGTCATAGTAGTAAATAATCGAATTTACTATGTCAATTTTTAATGTAATTATTGCATTATCAAAACGTATTGCAGCTTCGCTATTACGAGATGAACAACCTAAAGAGCTATTCAGTTCAGAAATTTTCGATGATCAAGACAAACAATATATTCTTGATAATCTAACAAAAGAAGAATTAATTAAAAAACGCCTGCATTTATCTAGTCAAATCAATAGAGAAGAAGATTGGAAGCGCATTAAAAGCAGGATTAATGTACCAGTTAGAAAACAACTAGTTTGGCAATATTCAGCTGCTGCGGTGTTTATAGGATTACTTACTACTACCTATATTTTAAAGGATACACTTTTTCATAATCTACAAATTGTTTCACCAGTAGTTGGAACAATTAAAGTTGGAACCGATAGGGCAATTTTAACTTTGGAAGATGGTGAAGATATTAATTTAGAAAAGGGTGTGTCATATCAATCGGATAATATTAATAGTAATGGAGAGGAAATTATATATAGAACAGGTAAAGAAAAAAACGTAATATCCTATAACTATCTCACAATTCCTAGAGGTGGCCAGTTTTCATTACTACTTTCAGATGGAACTAAAGTTTGGTTGAATTCAGAAACCAAGTTAAAATACCCGGTTCAGTTTATTGAAGGAAATTCTAGGGTAGTAGAATTAATTTATGGTGAAGCTTACTTTGATGTATCACATAGTACAGAGCACAATGGGACTAGTTTTAAAGTTCTTAATAACTCCCAGGAAATTGAAGTATTGGGAACAGAATTTAATGTTAAAGCTTATAGGGATGAAACCCATGTGTATACCACTTTAGTAAATGGAAAGGTTAAGGTGATTTATAGTAATGGACAACAAGTTTTAAATCCTGATTACCAAACTAGCCTTAACATCCACAACCATAGTATGAATGTGACCAAGGTCAATGTATACGATGAAATTTCATGGAAAGATGGAATTTTCAGTTTCAAAAATAAATCACTTGATGAAATCATGAAAGTACTTTCCAGATGGTATGATATTGAAGTGGAATTCAACAATTCCGAATTAGGGAATCTCAAGTTTAATGGGGTATTGGGTAAAGATCAAGAAATTGAACAAATTCTAGCAACTATTCAGGCTTTTGGAGCAATTAAGGAATATCAAATCAATAAGAATGTAGTACTCCTAAAATAATAAAAACACCAACAGAAAAAGGAACGAAGCACATTATTTGGCGATAACAACTGTCGTTCCTCTAAATGTTAATTATTGTCTAACTAACACATTACAAATGTATGAAAATTAATTTTTTTAAAAGCCCGCCCTATAAATGGAAATGGGCACTCTTAAACATCATGAGGTCATTTATTTTTTTACTGTGTACAACTGTTTTCAGTTTAAATACGATTACCACTTTTTCTCAAGAGAAGATTGTAGTCAATCGAAATAAGCTAGTCACAGTTGATGAAGTATTTGATATTATTAAGGAACAAACTAATTTTAAGTTTATTTATCTTTCAGATGCGTTCATTAAATCACCTAAAGTTCAACTTTATAAAGGGGAGGTGCTAATTAAAACCCTCTTAGATGAAATTTTAGAAAGAGAAAACCTAATATTTGAGCTTTCTTCCAACAATATTATTATTAAACAGAAACCTGAAAGTCATCAAAAAATATCAAAACCTCAAGGAATTCCAATTTCGGGAAAAGTAACAGATACTAATGGATTACCATTAGCAGGTGTTTCAATAATAATTAAGGGAACCAATAAAGGCACATCAACCAATTCTGAAGGAGTTTTTTCCATTACTGTAATAGATAGAAATTCAGTTATTTTATTTTCATACTTAGGTTTTAAATCTCAAGAAGTTAAAGTTGAAAATAAATCAATTATTAATATTTTCTTAAAAGAGGAAATAAATGAACTAGATGCAGTAACAGTGAATGCTGGGTACTATACAGTAAAGGAAAGAGAACGTACTGGAAGTATTTCAAAAGTGAGTTCTAAAGAAATTGAATTACAACCCATAGTTAGTCCTCTAGAAGCATTGCAAGGACGAATGCCAGGTGTTGAAATTCAACAAAAAGATGGAATGCCAGGAAACGCACCTACAATTAGAATTAGAGGAAGAAATAGTTTACGAGAAGATGGAAACTATCCTCTTTACATTATAGATGGTGTCCCAATAAATTCCACTCCAATTTCAGTTGGCGCACTTCTTGAAGATGGATTAGATCCATTGAGTACACTTAATCTTTCTAATATTGAAAGCATTGAAGTATTAAAAGATGCAGATGCTACTGCCATTTATGGTTCTCGTGGTGCAAACGGAGTAGTTCTTATCACAACAAAGAAAACGATTGGTTACGAACAAAAAACACGTATTGAGACTCGATGGTATTCAGGAATTGCAAAAGTTGGAAAAAGGGCTAAACTATTAAATACGCAACAATATATTCAATTACGTAAAGAAGCGATCAGTAACGCTGGAAGAGAGCCTGATGAAATAAATGATTGGGATTTACTTTTATGGGATAATAATCGGTATACGGATTGGCAAAAAGAACTTATAGGAGGAACCTCACCAACTTCAAATTTAAACATCTCAATATCTGGAGGTAATTCAACTACTTCATTTCGACTAGGAGGGTCAATATATAAACAAGGTTCAGTCCTTCCGATTGAAATGAATTATAATAAAATGACAACCTCACTAAGCCTCAATCATAAATCAGACAATAAAAAATTAACAATCAATCTTTCCACCAACTATGGTGCTGATAAAACAAATTCAACTGTCACTTATAGTATTATACCCTTAGCTTTTGAATTACCCCCTAATGCTCCCCCTCTATTTAACAATGATGGAAGCCTCCACTGGGAACAATGGTCTTATTCAAATTGGGATAACCCTATATCAGGAAAATATAACCCATTTGAAACCAAAGTACAAAATCTTATAACCAACTTAGAAGTTTCCCTTGAATTGTACAAAGGTCTTGAACTTAAAACTAACTTGGGATACACTCAGAATATCAAAGAAAATAAAAATAAGCGATTTAAAGAAAGTATATCTCCGGATTTAAGAGAAAATTCACAACATAGTGCAGGTCAAAGTTACAACAAGAGATTATCCTGGTTAATAGAACCTCAATTAACATATCATTGCTCTTTAGGAAAAGGTACTTATGATGCCCTCGTAGGAGTTACTTTTCAACAAAATGAAAGTGTAGGATTTAGTGTTAGTGCACAAGGGTATGTTACTAAGACCTTAGTTGGTTATATGCCAGCAGCAAATTCAATTACTTCCGGTCCAAATCAAAATATAATATATAGATATAATGCAATATTTGGCAGGATAGGTTACAATTGGGAAAGAAAATATTATATCAATTTTACCGGACGAAGAGACGGTTCCTCACGGTTTGGTCCCAGTAAAAGATTTGCTAATTTTTGGGCAATTGGCTCTGCATGGGTATTTTCAGAGGAGGATGTTATCAAGAAAAAATTACCGATTTTAAGTTTTGGCAAATTTAGAACTAGTTATGGAGTAACAGGAAGTGACCAAATTGGAGATTATGGCTATATGGATGTGTATGAATCTACAGGTGCTCCTGGTGGACTCTATCCTACTAAATTATTCAATACTGATTTTGCATGGGAAGAAAATAAAAAATTTGAAACAGCAATTCAACTCGGTTTCTTTAAAGATTATATAAATTTTGATATAGGTTGGTACAAAAACCGTTCCTCGAATCAGTTAGTAGGATATCCATTAGCCTCAACAACCGGGTTTAACATTGTTCAAGCCAATCTTCCTGCCACAGTACAAAATTCAGGATGGGAAATTCTATTAGCACTAAATCAAATAAAAAATAAAAATTTTAAATGGAATACTACATTGAATGTCACTCTTCCAAAAAATAAACTAGTAAATTTTCCAAAAATAGAACAAACACCATATAATCAACTATATCGTATAGGTTATCCTTTAAAAATCCGTTTTCTTCACCAATATGACGGAATAGATCCTGAAACAGGTTATCATAAAGTTGTTGATGTGAATGGTGATGGCAGTTTCAACCATGAAGATCGGATAATTATCAAAGATCTCGATAGAAAAATTTATGGTGGAATAAGCAATAACCTCACAATGAAAGGCTGGAAATTAAACTTCCTATGGGATTTCGCAAAACAAAATGGCAACTACTGGGGTAGGGGATTTCCAGGTAGAGACAAAACTAATCGACCATACGAGGAATACTTAGATTGGAAAAATGGGTCCTTATATATAGAAGATTCACCACAAGCAAGCACAGGATACAATTTATCTAAAATAAGTGAGTTAGGAGTTGTAAACGCATCGTTTCTACGTTTAAAAACTCTTTCCTTAAGTTATACACTTTCAAATAAATTATTAAAAAACACAGGATTAGTTTCTTGTAATATATTTATTTCTACCCAAAACCTTGTAACAATAACTCCTTATAAGGGAATTAATGTTGAGAATCCATATTTCCCTGGGACCATACCCTCTCTTAAGACCTATACTAGTGGAATTCAAATTTCCTTTTAACTTTTAAAATTTTATAATATGAACCATACTAAAATAATATATTCTCTTATTCTATCAATGCTTACTTTCATATTTAGCTGTGAGAGTTTCGTTGAAATTGACACTCCTAATTTTCAAATTACAACAGAGGCCGTATTTAAAGATGATGAAACTGCAATCGCAGCTGTTAAAGGTCTTTATAATCAATTATACCATAACAACACTGGATTTTCAAATGGTTGGGAAAATTCAATAACTGTATTAGCAGGACTTTCTGGTGGTTTAATTTCCCCAAGAAGTACTTTACATACCAAATTTAGCCCATACTCTCAACATGAAATTAATACTTTAAACAATCCTGCAGCATCCGCAAATTTAAATCTTTGGAGTAGTGCATATAATATAATCTATTTAACAAATAGTGTTATAAAAGGATTGGAAGGTTCTACAAAAATATCGGCTGATATAAAAAATAAATTAATTGGTCAAGCACTCTTTATAAGGGCATTCACGTATTTCTACCTTGTAAATCTATATGGTGACGTCCCTTTGCTACTTACTACAGATTACAGGGTAAATACTATTGCCTTTAGAACTTCTACTAACGAAATATGGTCACAAATAGAAGCCGATTTAGATCAATCCATTTCACTCTTAAATAACCAAACAGAATATAATGAAGGTCAGCGTATTTGGGTAAACAAATTTGTCGCAATGGCCCTACAAGCTAGAGTTTGTTTATTCCTTGAGAAATGGAGTAAAGCTGAAGAATTAAGCTCTAAAGTAATTGAAAATTCAAGTTCCTATGAGCTACTCGAGGATCTTAATCAAGTCTTTCTAAAAAATAGTAAAGAAACAATTTGGCAGATATCTCCTATAAAAGGCTCTTCTATTTATCCTACAAACACAAATGAAGCAACAGTATTTATAATATATCCCCGATTCGGAAGGCCATTTGGGAGTATTGAATTGAGTAACAGTCTTATTGCTGAGTTTGAATCTTTCGATAAAAGAAAAAGTGATTGGATTGGACAATCTAATGACATTCTCTATTATCCATATAAGTATAAAGTTAGAAATTTTTATGGAGACCCTACTGAGTATTCAATGGTAATTCGATTTGCAGAACAATTTCTAATTCGTGCAGAGGCAAGGACTTATTTAAACAATTTAAATGGAGCCTTAGTAGATTTAAACAAAATTAGAACACGAGCAGGTTTAGACGAATTTGAGAGTGAATCAAAAGAAATTATACTAGAATCGATTTACAAGGAACGAAAAAAAGAGCTTTTTTCAGAATGGGGACATCATTGGTTTGACCTTAAAAGAACCAAACGTGCTCAAATAATTTTTAAAGATAATCACACTTGGGAGGACACTGATTTGTTTTATCCTATACCTGAAGAGGAACGAATGAAAAATCCAAATTTGAGTCAAAATCTAGGATATTAAAAAACAAACTCTAACAATCAGACATAAGATAATAAAAACCTTCATCAGATAATGATACGATATTTTATTTTAAAAATGTACTTAATACTTCTATTTTCTATACCAGTAGTTAGTCAAAACGCTATTACCTATATTGATAAGGATTCTTTAAAACTAGATCCATTTGTTCGTTACGGAAAATTAGATAATGGTTTCACCTACTATATCCGTCATAACAATGAACCTAAAAATGAAGTATATATTCAAATGGTTGTTAAAGCCGGGAACTTCCATGAAGATAGTTTACAGACTGAATATGCACATCTCCTTGAGCATATGGGATACAAAGGGACTCATAATTTTCCTAAACTAAGTAAACACATTCAACAATCTGGTGGTTATAGTCATGCTTCGACTTCTGACCTATATACTTGGTACTGGGCTAAATTCTCTTCCAAAAATCAAAAACTACTAAAAGATGGCTTGTCTATCATTAAAGACTGGTCACAAAATATTAATTTAAATCAAAATTCCATTGACGTGGAAAGAGGGGCAGTTTTAGGTGAAATTAGAAATGGAAATATTCATCAAAAATGGTATCAAGAAACAGCAAAAGCGGCTATTGAACATAGTTCTGGATATAAGGGTAAAACAAAATTTGAAGGCACTAAAAATATTAAAAACTTCAATATAGAAGCTTTCATACGATTTTATAAAGATTGGTACCGACCTGACCTTCAGGCAGCAATAATAGTTGGAGATATTAATGTTGACAGTACTGAAACAGAAATCAAAAAAATGTTTAAAGGTTTAAACATGCCTGAAAATCCTAAAGACCCACTATTTGCTTTCACCAAACATTCTATAATACTTAATGAACAAAATCATTATAACGTACATAGGGATACATCTGTGATAGAACCTTTTTTAAGTATTTTTATAAAAAGACCTAATCCCGCGTACAGTCCAAAAACAAAAGACGATTATAGAGATGTTTTAATTCTAAATCTATATCAAGAAATACTAAATCCAAGAATAAACTCTATTAAAGAGTACGATCCTCCATTTACATTAGTTCCTAGTACTCAATATGCCAATCAACAGTTATATACTTTGAGAATCAACATAAGGTTTGATGACTTCTCAATCTCAACCATGAAACAAAGGTTTATAAAATCAATAAACAGTTTGCGAAACCTAAATTTGGGTTTTACTGATAATGAATTTAAAACAGCAAAGGAAAATGTCCGCAAAATATATCAAAATAAAAAATCAACTTCAACCAAGTATTTAGGCGATGACTATAAAAATCATTTTACATTAGGTACTGCTGCACCTGAACCAAGTCAAAAAAAACAAATGATCTCAAAAATACTTGAAGAAATAAAATTAGAAGATGTCCAAAATGCTGCAATTAATTACAGTAATTTAAAAGAAAATACGAATTTTCTTTATTATACACACCCAAAATTTAAAGCTCCTGATTCTTCTTTACTAGAAAGTTGGATTTCTGAAGCCCTTACTACTAAAATTGAAGAATTTATACCCCAAGATCGAATTAACACATTGAGCGATGTTGTAAAACTTCCTCTCGGAGACCCTAATGTAATTAAAAGTAAAACAAAAAGTATTATAGGGGTAACTACAATTGACCTTAAAAATGACGTAAAAATTATATTAAAACCTGTGGGAAATTCAAAAACCATTAAAATAAGAGCTTCAAGACCCAATAAAATACCCTTTTCAAATAAACAAGAATATCTTATGGCAGCGATTGCTCCCAAAGCTATAGACTTTATAGGAGCAGGGCCTTACACAAAATTTCAACTAAAAGAATTTACTAAAGATACGGAAGTACAGATTTACCAAAAGCTAGAGAGAACAGAACAAATAATTATTGGTACTACAAAGTCAAATCGAATGGAAGATTTTTTCCAATTACTTTATCTGTATACCCAACATCCTCGAATGGATAATGATGCATTTAAAATTTGGAAAAGTAGTGAACATAGTATTTTAGAAAAAGGTAATCCAGATAAAAATTTGTTTTACTCAAATGCAATAGATCAAATCCGATTTCCAAAATTACCATTACTTAATTCACAATTAATAAGATCATTATCACAGTTTGATATTTATATGTCATATAAAAATTGGTATAGTAATTTAACAGGTTACACTTTTGTTATTACAGGTGATTTTGATTTAGATGAAATGGAAAAACTCATAATTAAATATATTCCAAAAATGTCTAGCGTTAAAAATCATAAATACGAAAAATCTAATGAATTAGCATTCCCTCTTAAAAAAATCAATAAAATCAATCATATTAATGATAGTAATGAAGCCAATATATTTCTTCATTTCCCAGTAAAAGTTCCAACAGATATAAAATCAAAAGCACTCGTGTCATTAGTAAGTAATGCCCTTTATTTGAAAATTTGGGACCGTCTTAGAAAAGGATCCTATTCACCAGGCTCAAGGGTCGACCTAGTAGACTATAAAAAAGGAATTTACAACTTTCAAATTTGGTTTACATCTGAAATTGGGAATGAAGAAACTATGATTCAATGGGCATTGGAGGAGTTTAGAGAACTTAAAAAAAATGGTGTAGACAAAGATTGGTTTACAAAAAACTTGAACCTACGAATATCTAACTACAATAGAGTTTATGAAAGTAGTACATTTTGGACCAAATACCTTTCAGAAAAAGTTAAAAATAATGAAAGTATTACAAGTGAAATATTAGAACTCGAGACCATATTAAAACACTTTATCACATTAGATGATCTAAACAAAGCTATACAAGAATTTTTGAGTGAGAAGTACTTTCAGAAATTTATTTTTTTACCAAAAAACACGGCTTTAAATTCTGAATCTAAAACAAGTGTAAATGAATAATATTATGCAAATTCTACCACCAAATCAAAAAATAAAAGGCATTGGAAAATATTCCCAATGCCTTTCTAGAACCGATTGATAATCAAAATCAAATCATTCAATAACAATTAATTCCGGAAAAGGATTACTGGTTTTTAATGGTTCTACATCTTCACCATTCTTATCCTTAAAGGAAGGGATTGGGTAAACATCTAGAACATTAGAAAGAGGATTTCCGAATTCATCTACAAATTGAACTGTACAATTACGTCCTGTACCTGGACAATTTACATCCACAGCAGTCCACACTCCTGAATCATAAACATAGGCCGTGAACATAGTTTTTTCTGCATTTACATATGCAAAAGACATCCCAATGGCCAATACAAAGGCCAACATCGGTAAAATCATTTTTAATTTTTTCATGATTTCTAAGTATTAATTGTTAAACATTCTGCTCGTTCTTTTATACAGGTTATGAGCCCTACCCTGCTTCTGTTGCAACAAAAAATTTAATTTTAATTATCATTTCAGTTTATAATTATTAATAGCTTTTGCACTCGATTCCCGAAGCAATACTATTGCGCTGATAGCCATAATCACCCATATTATATTAAATATAAAGTGTTGATTCCATGACAAAAGAGCTATCACTCCTCCACAAGAACACGGTTCATAGGGACTGAAAAATAGAATCCCAATCACATAAGCAGTGAAAATCATCATTAACCCAAGAGAACCATATAATCCTTTAAGCCTTGTTTTACGGAATAGTAGCAAAATGGCAACTATTATTTCCAATAACGGAATTACCCATGATATAAACCCTGCTATACTTTTCACATGTGCAAAAGGAGAATTTATAAGATTGTTATAGAAGGTATTCCCGTCCATAAGCTTGCTGAAACCGGTGTATACAAACAGCATAATAAATAATATGCTGATGATTTCAGAAATAAGAATTCTATGTTTTTGCAGCCATTTCATGTCATTTGTATCTATTTAATACTTAATAACATAAAATTACCAATAGAATGATATTGGCCCCTTTGAACAACGTTTTAACATTGAAATTCTAAATACCATTAGCGGAGATCAAAGAGAACTCTTCTATTCACTATTTGAAAATGTAAGAAAAAACAATTTAGGACTTAACATCTTTAGTTTTCCTAAAAAGTTATTTGAAAACATGTCTTGCGATAAAAATTGGGAGTTTATTGTTTTAAACCTAAAATCGGAATATTCAAATAGACATCAAGACAAACCAGTTGGAGTAATGTTTAGTTACAAAAATGCAGGTGGCACCTATGTTCCTTCTTTTGTAGGGATGGATTATGATTATGCATATGAACATCAAGTTTATAGACAGTTACTGTTTCAAACTGTAAAAAGAGCCGGTGAATTAGGATTTTCTACCATTGATTTTGGAATGACTGCAGGATTTGAAAAAAGGAAAATTGGTGCCCATGTAACAGAAAAAGTAGCCTACATTCAAGCCAAGGATAACTTTCCTTTCGAGCAATTGGAAATAATGGAAAGTAAAGGGTAAAAATACCTTTGTTCAATTATCATCGAGATCCATAGAAAACAATCAATTTAAATAATCGAAATTAATACCAAACACTATGGTTTTATCGTACATAGAAATATGCTCCATACCCTCATCCTGAACTAAATAAAACAAAAAAAATCGTTCGTAGTTACGAACACATTACGAAAAATTCTCATATATATTGTGCAAATTTATCTCTGGAAAGTTAAATCAGGCAAGGTTGTCAAAACTAAAAAACTATAACCCATTTGACGACCTTGCTTTTTAAAATATGTCAATTGAAAGGATCAAATATGAATGCTCAAGCGTAAATCTTTAAGAATATTTCAAATGTTACGAATGAAAGGCTCCCTTCCATATTCAAAAATCGGAGGTTCTTAATGTTATGAAGTTACCGGCATTATAAAATTTAATAATAATTGTACTCCCAATATTATAATAAAAGTACTCCAATTAACTAAACGCTCTTAATTGGGTATTACATCTTAAATGCTACAGTTTGTAATGATAACATTTAAAAATGAAAATCAACCAAGCACATATCATCATTGAAAAGGGTGTGAAATTTAAAATTGGTACTCCAAAAGAAGGAAATATAAAATATGATTTCGACAAAATTATTGTTTACTTGGAAGCAAAAGGTAAACGGATATACGGCAATAAATTCAAAATTTATAAAGCTGACCACCCATTAATTTTCAAACTATGTTGCTATTTTATTAAAGACCCCTTCAATTGTAAAAAATTTGGAATAGATATTAATAAGGGTATCCTCTTAAGTGGGCCAGTTGGATGTGGCAAAACAAGTCTAATGAAATTACTGAGGTATATAGTACCTCATATTCCTCATTATGAAGTAATCCCCACAAAAAATATTGTTTTTGGATTTAACAATATTGGATTCAAAATTATCGAAGCATATAATGATAAACTGGTGTATTGCTTTGATGATTTAGGTACCGAAACAACAGGTAGACATTTTACAAATGTTTGCAATGTAATGAGTGACATTCTACTAGCTCGTCATAAATCCCTTATTAACCATCAAATACTTACCCATGCTACCACTAACTTCAATTCTAATGAACTCAAAGAACATTATGGAAGCGATTTGCACTCGAAAATGCAAGAATTATTTAACTACATTTCATTTAAAAAGGGTGCTAAAAACAAACATAGGTGATTTTAATCACGATCCCATAAGACATATAAACCTTTATAACTGGAATTAAACTTCAAGATCGCTAATGAGTTGCATAACAAAATTAAAACTTCAATTAAAGATCTAATGACAATCTTAAGTCCATGGCTTAAAAAGCCGAGATTGACAAAAAAATAACCATGCATATTGCAAGACATAGCTTTGGAAATATAGCCGGGATAATATTCAACCTCATATGCTACAAAAACTTTATCGTCATAGCGATTTAAAATCCACATTGAATTATCAAGCTAATTTTATTCACAGGGAAGCTGATGATGCCTTGGATAGGGTAATTAATTTTTAACCTATTAAATCTTTAAAATTTTCTCTATTTATTACTTCTATTTCAGCGTTATATGCATCCATAAAGTTCCTATATTTTTTAACTTTTGCCTTAGGACTTCACTTAAATTCATATCCCGTAATTACCCCTGAGTTTTCCTCTACGTAATCAATTTCTTGCTGTTGCTTGGTTCTCCAGAAATACTGTGTAGCTCTGGTTTTGTTATAAGCTATTTTTTTTCGATAAATTAATGTCTGTATATTGATATTTAACTAAAAAAAATGAATTTCAGTTACTATAAATTGCTTTCAGATTCCTATTTCAGGTGCTATAACTATATAATTTATCATATAATAATTGGACTAGCAACAAAAACAGGACGGTATAAAATTCGAATTACAGTACCTACCAATAACGGCCCCCAAAGTTCCAGTCATTTTGCCTAAATCCACACAAGAGGGCATGCTATTTTTGCGAAAACGGGTCAATTATCACAAATAATAACCTATAAAAAGCAAAGAACTGTACAATGGCCTAAAAACAAAAAGGCCTCCATAAAATCCACCTTAAGCCTAAACTATACTAAAATTGCTGGTAGTCTAAGTAGTTATTGCTTTACTAAAAATTTAGTGACCAACTTATTTAATGTTTTAGGTTGCTCAAAGGGAATATAATGAGATGCGTTTAAAATGATTTCGAGTTCAGAATGATTTATTGATTCATGAATTAATTTGGTATGCTCTTCTTTGATGACATCCTCACTCCCTGCTAGAATTAAAACGGGATTTTTTATTTTTTCGAGTTCACTTGTTGTAAGGTTGGGATGATTTAGCATTAATCGTAATAGTCGTTGGTTTCCTTTTTGTTCAGATAGTTGATCTTGGAAAATTTTGATTAAATCATCTTTGACACCTTCTGGATGTATGTTTGCTCCAATGGTAATAAGTTTATTTACAAGTTCTGGATGCTTAAGACTAAACATCAATCCTGTATTTCCACCATCGCTCCAACCCAATATATTTACATTTTTTAGATCAAGTTGTTGTATTACTTTATGTAGGTCATTAGCGAATAATTCATAGCTATAATCAGACGTTGTAAAATCAGTACTTCTCCCTTGTCCTCTTGTATCTATCGCGATTACTTTGAAATGTTTAGCCAAAGCTGGTATTTGTTGGTAAAAGTCAGAGATACTACCATTATTTCCGTGAAGTAAAAGTAATGGTTCTCCTTTCCCATAAGTTTCGTAATATATTTTAGCATCACCGATATCTATGTATTTCCCATTTTTATTTTTCCCATAATTAGTTTTTAATGATTTCTCCTTATGTGTGTAATAGTTTATTAGGGATTGCATCTGGGGATCATTTGAAGGTTGCATTTGGTTGTCAAGTATTTCCTCTTCCTCCGTATTTTTATCATAGGAGATATCCAGGTTAGCTATGAATACACCCTTACTTTTTTCCCACTTTCCTTGGTTTTGGTAACGAAATAACAAATCATCAGAAATTGATTTTTTGGCCGATATTCCAAAAACAAAATCCACTCCCTCCAGAGGCTTATAATCGACTAATTGCAAGGTGACCGCTATCTGTTTCAAATTATTAAAAATTAAGTGGTAAGCGGTTAAATCTACCAATTGCCATCCAGTATTGTTTGTTTTATAAATGATGTTTTCTGAAAGCAGTACTTTGTCTGGAATGTGATCATTAATGTTGTATATATTTAATTTTAAGGTGATTTCTTTAAATTTAGAACTTGGAATTATATGAAAATTATAGGATTTTAATTTCGTTTTTTGATACACATTGAAAATAGTCCCTTGCTCAATAGTTGGTATATTTTGGTCAAACATTTTAGAGAAGGTAAGCATAGGTTTTGATTTCTGTCCAATCACCTTTTCTTTCATCTTCTTTGCATTAATAACCACAGGGTCCAGTGAAATAGCATTGTACTCTAAAATAACCGTTGAGTTCTCTATTAATTGATCGCTACTTTTAATCAAATCCTTATAACCAATACTGCTGAAAACAATGTCATCCTTGGTCTTAAAGGGAATACGAAGCGTATAGTTCCCATTTTCATCTGAGATGGTGCCAATAGTGGAGTTTTTTATTCCAATTGAGCAATAGGCAACAGGTTCATTGTCTTCATTGACCACTTTTCCGTAAATAGAGTTTTGAGCGATACTGTTACATGTAATGAAAAGGGCCATTAAATAGCATAATTTGTACATAAGGTATAATTTAATAGACTAGACGACCTATTAAATAGGAAAGTTGCCCACAACCGAAAATAGTAACTATTAATTATGGTTTTTGCGTTGATTCCCTGTAGGGGTGGAGGAAAAGGTGGTACATCCAGAATCTTTTTATTTAACCCCTTAAACGAGTAAAACCCCGTTCACAGTGAAACTGCTCCCGAGGTTTTACCAACTAACCAACCAAAAACTATTATGAAATTTTTCTATTTACTTATTGTTTACACACGTCCTTTAGTGTTTCGAATACGTCCCCATCTATCAGTGTGTACAGATAAATCTCCAACTCTGTTTAGATTACCGAATTTGTTGTAACGCATACTTACTGATCCGGCTCTGGTGATACGTCCGTATCTATCGTATTGTATCCATACATCACCTACACGGGTTAACATTCCATTTCGGTCATAGGCTATTTGAGCTCCATAGGTATGCATACGATTGTTTTTAGACGGAGCGCTGTATTGAACACGGATATTAGGGGTAATTAAGGTAGCATTTACAGATCCTCTTCGCCCATATCGTTGTACAGTACGTGCATCATATTCAAAAGTTCCATCTGTATACACATAGAAAGCAACGCCACGCTCTACAAAGTAGATGTATTCTTGCGATTTATGTTTGGCATTTTCATAAGCAGAAATTGCCATATCGCTTTGCTTGTTGTTTGCCAGCGCAGAGGTTACTGCTACGAATAATCCAACTGCTAATAATGTTACTTTTTTCATATGTTTCATTTTTTAGTTATTACTTTCAAAGGTCAAAGCTCTTTGATAGTATTCCATTCTTTTAGAAACTTCCGCTTGTACTTCTGTTTCTTGCTTAGTAAGTTTCAAACCCCGTGCCAAAAAGATACTATGCGTGCATAATTTTTATAAATAACTGTAAATCAGTTTTATATTTTTTAATTTCATACTATTTGGGATAAATAAAGAGTAGGAGCTGTCTATATTTGTTTGAGATAAAATGTTTATTTTTCGTTAATATGTCACAAGCTTGGGCCGGTTAAACTGCATAATTAGCGGTTAGTTCTTACATTTGTGTAGTAGCTTATCAAAGACCTTAAAATGGATAAAACAATTTTAATCACGGGTGGTGCAGGGTTTATAGGATCTCATGTGGTACGAAGGTTTGTAACCAACTACCCCGAATATCATATCTTTAACCTTGATCTGCTTACCTATGCGGGGAATTTAGAGAACTTAACGGATGTATCTAAAGCCCCAAACTACACCTTTGTAAAAGGAGACATTACGGATCCTACCCAAGTGGATGCGCTCTTTAAGAAATATCAATTTGATGCCGTCATTCATTTGGCTGCGGAGTCCCATGTAGATCGTTCTATTTCAGATCCACTTGCTTTTGCCAAAACAAATATATTGGGAACCATGGTCCTTCTTAATGCCTGTAAAACCTTATGGAATGGTTCACAAGAAGGAAAACGTTTTTACCATATTAGTACAGATGAAGTGTTTGGAAGCTTAGGAAATGAAGGATTCTTTACAGAAGAAACCTCTTATAGTCCTAATTCTCCGTATTCTGCCAGTAAAGCAGCTTCAGATCATTTTGTAAGAGCCTATGGAGAGACCTATAAACTGCCTTATGTTATTAGTAATTGTTCTAATAACTATGGACCGAATCAGTTTCCTGAGAAATTGATTCCATTATTTATCAATAACTGTATTCAAGGTAAACCACTACCCATCTATGGCGATGGAAACTATACCAGAGACTGGTTGTATGTAGTGGATCACGCCACAGCCATAGATACTATTTTTCATAAGGGGAAATTAGGAGAAACCTATGCTGTTGGAGGACATAATGAATGGACTAATATGGCGTTAACAAAGTTATTGTGTAAATTAATGGATGCCAAACTTGGACATGAAGAAGGCACTTCAGAAAAGTTAATTACTTTTGTAAAAGACCGTCCAGGACATGATTTAAGATACGCTATTGATGCGACTAAAATTAAAGAAGACTTAGGATGGAACCCTGAAGTTACCTTTGAGGAAGGTTTGGATAAAACCATTGATTGGTACTTATCCAATAAGACCTGGTTAGAAGGGGTTACTTCGGGAGCATATCAAACCTATTATCAACAACATTACTCGTAATCCGGTATTCATGCAGATAGAGAAAACGCCTTTGGCGGATTGTTATATTATTAAACCACAGGTACATCATGATCATCGTGGTTATTTCTTTGAGAGTTTCAATGCCTTGAAATTTAAAGAACTAACCGGGATTACTACTGATTTTGTACAGGATAATCAATCCTTTTCAAGCTATGGTGTTGTTAGAGCCTTACATGCGCAACGTGCCCCGTATGCACAGGCAAAACTAGTACGTGTATTGCAAGGGGAGGTATTGGATATAGCCGTGGATGCACGACTGGATTCTCCCACCTTTGGACAGCATTTTGCCATCCATCTCAGCGCTGAAAACCAGCTTCAATTATTTATACCCCGTGGTTTTTTACATGGGTATATCACCCTGTCTAAGACGTCTGTATTTTTCTATAAATGTGATCAATTCTATCATAAACAGGCCGAGTGCGGTGTGATGTATAATGATAGTGATCTGGGAATAGACTGGAAAGTACCACCAGCTGATCGTATTCTTTCCGAAAAAGACCTTGTATTACCAAGATTTAATGAAGTATATAAAAAGACGCTATAATGGAGAAAGTGTTGGTGTTTGGAGCAAAAGGCCAGTTGGGAAGCTGCCTGCAGGATGCAATACAGGGAAGCCCGTGGCAATCTCAAACTGTTTTTTATGACTCTTCAGCCTGTGATGTCACCAAAGAAGAGGATCTTACCAAAGCCTTTAAAGAGGTAGCACCAACCTATGTGATTAACTGTGCCGCCTATACAGCGGTGGATAAGGCAGAGGAGGAGACTCTAAAGGCCTTTGAGGTAAATGCTAAGGCACCTGAGTGTATGGCCAGACTTTGTCGTGAGTACAACACGGTGCTTATCCATATCTCTACTGACTTTGTATTTGATGGCCATCAGGATATGCCTTATAAAGAGGAAGTGATTCCAAATCCACTAAACGTTTATGGAACTTCCAAATGGGAAGGGGAGCAGCGTATTTCAAGTACATGGCATAAACATTATATTATTAGAACCAGTTGGTTGTATTCTATATATCCTCCCAACTTTGTACATTCCGTATTAAGATTGGCAAAGGAAAGAAACAAACTAACTGTAGTAGCTGATCAACAAGGGATACCTACCTATGCTCCAGATTTGGCAGCCATGCTCTTGTTAGTATTAGAAAGCAAACACCTGCCCTTTGGTATCTATCATTATGCCAATAAGGGCATTGCCTCTTGGTATACTTTTGCTACTGCTATTTTAAAGATGGCGGGTAGTAACATTCCTGTGACCCCCATTACTTCAGAACAGTTTCCTGCAAAAGCCATTCGACCCAAGTACTCCGTATTGGACACTAGCAAAATAGAATCAGAGTTAGCACTTACCATTCCAAACTGGGAAGTGAGCTTGAAGAGGTGTATGGATAGACTAAAAGAGTCTTTAAATTAATAGCGCAAATGGCAATGCTATATAAACAATAGTAGCATTACCTAATAAGCGTGTACTTCTTTACACCGCACGTTTCAGACAATCTTTTAAATAGCTGTAGGCTCTAGTAATATGGCCTTCTACAGTTTTTATGGATACACCAAGCTTTTCAGCCACTAATTGATACTTCAATCCAACTATTTTGTTTTGGACAAATACTTCTTTACATTTTTCAGGAAGCGCCTCAATACACTGATTTAGTTTGGTGAGCTTATCAGATTTAATGCTTGGATCGGTCTCTACAGCCAGCATTACAGCCGTATGGTAATAGGAGGAGAGCATTTTATCATTTCTTTTCTCCATTCGGTATTTCTCCATTAATTGATTGTAGGCAGCTTTGTATAAATAGGAGTTCAGAGAAGATTGTATGGATAAGGTATGCCGCTTATTCCAAAGATCAATAAAGATGTCTTGAACGGAATCTTCAATCTTTTCTTTATCGCTGGAGTAACTCATCAAATAGATGCATAGCCTCTCATAGTACTCCTGGTAGAGTAACTCGAAGGCACTTTTATCACCTTTTTTTATACGCTCAATTATGATATCCTTTACTTTCAGAACAAAAAAATAACTAAATAGTAATACAAAATTCAAAAATAATTAAAATATAGTAGAGGGTATTCATTAAGTTTTACTACTTATACTAAAAAATAAAGATTGTGGATAATCGTCGAGCAGATACACTTATTTATAAACTCATCCAAAATACCCTTGATAAAGATGAGTCTAAGGACCTCTATGAGTGGTTACAAAATGAAGATAATTTGAATTATTTTAATGAATTTGTAGAAGTCAATCACCTTACGAATTCCTTAGCGAGTTATCCTTATAAAGATTCTTTGTCTGAGGTGTTAACCAAATTGGATACGGAAAATAGGAAAACCTCTTTTAAGCCCTATTATAAATATGCTATTGCCTCTGCCATGGTACTATTGTTTGGATTGATGTATTTCCTAAATAGAGATGATCTTAAAATAGATGCTAATCAACTAGTAACTAGTCCTATTCAAATAGGGACTGACAAGGCTATTTTGACCTTGGAAGATGGTAGTGAGGTAGCCTTGGAGAAAGGAAAAGACTTTAAAACAACTACAGCTAATAGCGATGGCGAAAAAATAGTATATCAGGATGATAGTAGTGAATCGGCAGCTGTAGTATATAACAGCCTAACCGTACCTAGAGGAGGTCAGTATACCATTGAATTAGCAGATGGAACCAAGGTGTGGTTAAATTCAGATACCAAATTAAAGTACCCGACTAGTTTTGTCGATGGAAAATCAAGAGAAGTATTCCTGGAATACGGTGAAGCCTTTTTTATAGTTTCTCCTAGTTCAGCGCATCAAGGAGCCCCGTTTAAGGTACTTTCATCCAAGCAGGTAATTGAAGTGGTAGGAACTGAATTTAACATAAGGGATTATAGGGATGAAGATGCAACACTAACAACTCTGGCAGAAGGTAAAATCAAAATTTTGAATGAAAGAGACTCCTTAGTATTAAGCCCTGGTCAGCAGGCTAAAATTCAGAATAACCAAGCTACCTTCAATGTGTCTGATGTAGAGGTAGCTCCAGTAATAGGATGGGTGGAAGGTACTTTTAGTTTTAAAAAGGAATCACTAGAGGATATTGCAAAGTCTCTGGGTAGATGGTATGATGTCAATGTTGTAATTCAAAACAAGAAACTTTTACAAGTGACCTTCTCCGGTGTCATAAAAAAGAGCACCAAAATTGAAGTTGTTTTGGAAACTATTGTAAACTCAAGTGATGTAGAAGTATATGAAATTAAAGGTAAAACGGTTTACCTAAAATAAAAAGGGGAGGAAGGTACATATTTGGCGGTATCACCTTCTCCCCTTGAATACCATTAATCAATTAAATCATTGTCTAACTAATTAACTGAAACAAATTTATGAAGAATAAGTTAATGATGGCTTCTTTCCTTTTGGAAAGCGAGCTTCTGAAAATTATTATGAAAACCTTCCTTTTTCTATTCAGTACGGTCGTTTTTGGATTAACACCAATTAATGCATTAACACAAAATGCTAAAGTTTTTATTAAAGAAAACAACACCTTAAGTGTTGATGAAATTTTCGATCTCATCAAAAGCCAGACAGAATACACCTTTGTGTATCAGGATGGCCTATTTGACGGCCTACCAAAAGTACAACTTGAAAAAGGGACTATCCGTACCAAGGACCTTCTGGATAAGGCCTTGTTAAAAGGAAATTATCTGTTTGACCAGCAGAACAACATTATCCAACTTACTAAGTCCTCGGAAGAATTAAATGCAGCCTTTCAACGAATAATTACGGGTAAGGTAACGGATTCACAAGGAATCGGTATTCCGGGAGTAAATGTGATTAACGGACAACAAGGAACCGCCACCGATATGGATGGAAATTTCGTTGTAAATGCGAAGCAAGGAGATGTGTTAGTCTTTAGCTTTATTGGTTTTACAACTCAAAAAATCACTGTTGGAGACCAAGCTACCATCAATGTGATTTTAGCAGAAGAAATAGCAGCTCTTGATGAGGTTGTTTTACTTGGGTATGGTAAAACATCTAATGAGCAAATGACTGGAGCCGCCACCAAGATTGATACCAAGACCTTATATACCACTCAAAATGTATCCTATGCAGATGCCTTAATAGGTATTGTTCCTGGCCTTTTAGTTCAGGAAAGTTTCAACAACCCTGATACCCCGCCATCCATTCTTTTAAGAGGAGTAGGTTCCATAAATGCAGATACGGAACCCCTAATTGTTATTGACGGTATTCAAATGCCACAAGGTTTTAGCTCTTCTGCTATAAATGTAGCCGATGTCGATGGGATTACCATACTTAAGGATGCGGCAGCTACTTCTATCTATGGATCACGTGGGGCTAATGGAGTCATCCTTGTAACTACCAAAAGAGGAGTTAAAAACAACAAGTTACAAGTCAATTTTAATACCAGAGTTGGATTTAGAAACACCAATACTTCGTTTACAAAGGATCTAATGAACACTTCTCAGAAACTTGATTATGAGGAATCCTTAGGTTTTTATGCTTCTAATCCAGCCTTATTAGAAGAAAGAAGAAATTCAGGAAATCAAGTCAATTGGGCCGATATCCTCATAGGGGATGAAATAAATCAATCGCATGATATTTCCTTTATGGGTGGAGGAGAAAAGTCTAGTTATTATTCATCGATTTCTTATAATAAAGTAGATAATATTTTTGATACTAAATACCAGCGTTATACGGCCACCATGCGTGCTGATTATGAGTTTAGTGAAAAGTTAAAGTTGGAGGTTTCTGGAAACTTCGGAAACGTTAACAATAAGGATAGACGTGGTGTTGGAAGCCCGTTTTCCAATTCCTTCTTATTAAATCCATGGGAAAACGTATTTGATGAATCTGGAAACCCTTTAAGAACACTAGTGTTTAGTGATGGTTTTGGGATTCCCTATAACCCCCTATTTATAAGAGAAAATACCCAGGTTAATTCCGTTAGAAAAAACATAGGAGGAGGGGTTAACCTTGTTTATAAACCTTTGGATTGGTTGTCTTTTAATGGTGTTATAGGTGCAAATTATAATAACTATGATAATTTAAGGTATGAAAATGTCATTGTAGAAGGAGGTAAGTTAACGGTTGGTAAAGGAAGTAATAGTAACTATACCGCCACTTTTATGGCTACAGTAGATAAGATGATTCATAAGCATGGGGTCAATATTGTGGTAGGTCATGAAGTTAATGAGAACAAGTCCTCAAGTTTGTCTGGTACCGCTAATGGATTTCGATCTGATGCGGTGAAGTTACTAAGTGCAGCCACCAACGCACCTACCTTATTTGAAGGGAAATCACATTCTGGATCGTTATCGTATTTTTCAAGATTGAATTACTCTTTTGATCGAACTTATAACTTGTCATTATCGTTTAGAAGAGACGGTTCATCTAAGTTTGGAGACAATAATAAGTATGCTAATTTTTGGGCATTGGGAGCCTCATGGAACCTTCATAGAGATTTCTTTAAGGATTCTAAATCACTCAGTAATTTAAAGGCAAGGTTTAGTATCGGTACCTCCGGAAATGATTTTATTGGTGATTTTGCCTCACAATCCCTGTATCAGTTCAGAATCAATTACAATGGCGTTAATACGCCTACCCTTTCAAGAGGAGAAAATGCTTTTTTAACCTGGGAAAAGAGTAATAGTACCAATGTAGGATTGGATGTTGGATTCTTTAAAAACAGAGTGACTGCCAGTGTAGATTACTATGTACGAACAACAAAGGATTTATTGAACGATGTGCCCATTCCGCTTACTTCAGGTTTTGGAACACTTGTATCAAATATTGGAGAGTTTGAAAATAAAGGGGTTGAAGTAGCTGTGAGTGCTACAACAATAGAAAATCAGGATTTTTCTTGGAACACCACCCTTAATTTCTCTAGCAACAAAGGCAAGGTTATATCCCTGACCGAGGATAGAAACCTCATTTTAAGGGGAGATATTGCCTATAAGGAAGGCAGCCCAATCAATGCACTGTATATGGTTAACTGGGCAGGTGTAAACCCTCAAACAGGTTTTAATCAATATGTAGATGCATCTGGTAATCTTATTGACTACAATACTGATGTGCGCAATGGGAATAAGAACGAAATCACCAATCTTAGGGAAGTGAGTGATAAGACCTCTATACCTACTTATCATGGAGGAATTACCAATAATTTCCGATATAAAAACTTTGATGCTTCCTTTCTAGTTTCTTTCTCAGGAGGTAATCATATTATTAACAGTGGACTATTTCAATTATATAATAAGAGCAGTCTGAATCAGCATGTTAATGTGTTGAATGCATGGAAAAATGAAGGAGATATTACCAATATTGCTGTTCGAGCAGTTAATCCTTTTAATCCAACCAGACAAGTTGATTCTGATTATCATGCCTCTTCTCAATTCATGCAAGATGCGAGTTATATCAAGCTAAAGAACATTGTTATTGGGTATAATCTTAAAAAAGAATTGGTAGCAAAATTAGGCATGGAAGGCTTACGCATTTTTGCACAAGGACAGAATTTGTTTACCCTTACGGATGTGGATTATATCGATCCTGAATATGCTACCGGTACCGGAGGAATTGGATTCTCATCCTCAATTGTTAAGGGATTCTCATTTGGGATTAATGCTAACTTTTAATTTAACTATCATGAAGAAAATCATATATATACTAGTAATGACCCTCATGATGACGGGTTGTTCGGATGCTATTCTAAATAAAGAGCCATTATCTGAAATTTCTCCTGAGACCTTATTCCAAACTGAGAGTGGATTTAGGAGTGCATTAGATGGAGTTTATGGACTCATGCAAAACGATTTATTAGGCTATAATTTTTGTATTTACTCCATACCGGAAGCCATTAATGATGATATCATTTCGGGAGATCCTTATGGATTTACCTTTGAAAATAGTCATGCCGATATCTATCCCTTGACCTATGATGCGGAAGAGTTTCAAATTGAAGGATTTTGGCGCGTGTCGTATGAAGCTATTAATAATGCCAATACTATTATTAAAAGTGCACGTAAAAGCAACCTTGAAAACGCTCCGGCATTTTTAGCCGAGGCTTTGGCCGTCAGAGCATTACTTCATTATAATCTATATCGATTTTTTGCCCCGGCTTATACTAGCAATCAGGCTGCTTTAGCCATTCCTTACCGCTTTGAGACTACCGCTTTGTTGGATATCACCCCTAGAAATACCACCAAGGAAGTAATAGATTTTGTATTGGCAGATTTATTGGAGGCTGAATCCATGGCCGTTAATGAAAACAATTCCTATAGAATTTCAAAGACTGCTATCCAGGCTTTACTAGCACGAGTGTACCATGAAACCAGCAACTTTGAAAAGGCCATTCCTTATGCACTCAATGCACTTACCGATGGTAGGTATGTACTCGATACAGATGCTGCTTCTATAGAATCGCAATGGAGGCAAGATGCCTCTGATGAAATTATTTTTAGAATTCGATTTGATGCCTCAGACAATGGTCAAAATGCTGCCTTACTATCGATTCCTATATTCTTTAGTTTTCCATATTACGTATCTGATGACCTAATAGCTCTTTACGATCAGGATGTAGACATTCGTTTTGATACTTATTTTGAACCAAGTCCAATGGATCCCACAAAGTATTATCCTGAAAAGCACGTGGGTTTACGCACCACTGATGCTGGAAATTATAATCCTGGAGCCACTGATATTAAGCTTATTCGAGTGCCAGAATTGTATCTGATACTGGCAGAATCGTACCTGGAAGAAGGAGACTCGGCTCTGGCATTAGGGTACTTAAACACCCTTCGTAATGCCAGAGGACTAGACGACTATCAGGGAGCCGATCTTGCCAAGGAAATTTTAGATGAAAGAAGACGTGAATTGGCCTTTGAAGGGTTTCGATTCACAGATTTGAAGCGATTACAACTTGGTTTTACAAGACCAGATGGTAGTTCCCTTTCTGTAAATGACCCTCGATTTGCCTTACCGATTCCTCAATTGGAAATTGATAGATCAGGTTTAGAACAAAATACAGGCTACTAAACACCACCTAAGGCTACCTACATCTTATAGTAGTGGGTAGCCATTAGTTCTAATTACTTTACAAAACACAAATACGATGAATTATTTAAGCGTAATAGGCTACGTTATGATGGCTATGCTTTCATTTAAGGGGTATAGTCAATCCAAAACACCACAAGAAAAGATACGTATTCTTAAAAATGGATATATTATACAGTTGACCTCTGATAATGCAAGTGTTAAGAAAGGAAGCCTTGTTATTGAAGGTGACAAAATAAAAGAGATTCTTTATGAAGAGGTTTCAGAGATAGCGGATGCTGACATTATAGATATCACAGGGAAATATGTGTTACCAGGATTGGTAGATGCTCATGTTCATTTAGCCACAGTTCCTAAGGAAGAGCGAAACGAGAATAATCAATATATGGAACAGCAATTGGACAAGATGCTGTTTGCTGGAATCACCACAGTAAGAGATATGGCCGGAAATGCTATTATTCTTGGAGATTATAAAAGAGCCGTTTCACTTGGTCAAGTTAAAGGTCCGGATATTTACCATGCAGCTATGTTTGCTGGTCCGGGATATTTTGAAATGACTCGAAGGTTCCCCTCTGGTAAACGTAGTCCGAAAGATACTCCCTGGGAGCAAACGATTACCGATACCACTACTATTTCTTTGGCTATTGCCAGAGCTAAAGGAGCCGGTGTTAGCGGTATAAAAATCTACAGTGATTTGTCAAAAGAATTGGTACAAAAAATAACTGAGGAAGCCAAACTGCAAGGACTTCAGGCATGGGCGCATGCAGCTATTTTCCCAGCCTCTCCAATGGATATTGCGCAGTCCAAGGTACATTCCATGTCCCATGCCTTTGATATAGTGTATGGATTGGATAAGAAGGGACCTATAACACGTGAAGATAAAGTGACCCCAATTGATACTAAGAAGTTGGACCTGTTACTTCAAGTTATGAAAGAGAACAATATCATTTTAGATGCCACCAATTACATTGCAGAAAACAATAAACTATACATAGGAACTGTCATTACTAAAAGAGCCAAAGAATTTGGTGTTAAAGTCGCTGTTGGAACTGACTGGCCATATCTTATGGAAGATGAAATTCCCTTTTATAAGGAGCTACGTTTATTGGTAGAGAAAAGTGGGTTTACCATGGCGGAGGCATTATGGAGTGCCACACAAATTGGAACTGAAAGTATTGGACTTACCGACAGAGGAAGTATTAAAGAAGGCAAAAGAGCCGACTTTTTAATTACAAATGAAAACCCATTAGAGGGACTATCTCAATTAAAGGATGTGCACCTGGTTGTAAAGGCAGGTGTTGTATATAAAAAATAAGGTCGAAAAAAGAATCAAACACAATGAATTAAACACTATGAATAGAACAATAATCACTATATGTTTAGCAATGCTATTAATGAGCTTAGGTTCATGTACTTCCACTCTAAAAGAGCAAACAATTACAGGGACGATTAAGGGTCTTGGAACTAATCCCATAGTACTTTTAAATGAAGAAAATGTGCCAATTGATACTGTTGAGGCCATTAACGACACCTTTGTATTTAAACATCAAATTGATCTAAACGACCCTAAGTTCCATGGAGTAACTTTTCCACTTTTAAGTGAAAAGGGATCACGAATGATTAAGGATAGAACTTATTTTTTCGTGGATAGTGATGCCATTCAATTGACTGCAACTATCGCTGAAGGAGGGTTGGAGGATATCGTTGTAACAGGCTCTCCAGCAACAACCAAGTATGATGATCTCAATGCTAATTTTCCGGCCAATATAGAGATCAAAAAATATGAGCAGAGCTATATGGAAGCGTTTAATAAGTATAATTACGGCGTACAAAATGATGAAAATCGTAAGCAGCTTTCGTATTACTCCTCCATTATAGATTCGTTAATGGGTATGAAAAGACAGAATATGTTGGATGCCATTTCAATCAATGATAAAAGTGTGGCCATGGCAGCTATGTTTTATTTTAATTTTCGAAATGAGCCTGTGGAGTTTTTAGAAAAACACCTTGCTCAATTTTCACCAGAACTACAGAATACCTATTATTTAAAGCAATTGTATACCAAGATTGCATTAAAAAAGAGTTCTTCAGTAGGAAGTATGGCACCCGATTTTGAATTAATGAATGCCAATGGAGAAATGGTGAAACTGTCAAGTTTTAAAGGTCGATACGTATTAATTGATTTTTGGGCTTCTTGGTGCGGACCTTGTATTAGAGAAGTACCTCATTTGAAAAAGGTATATGAAAAATTTAAGGACCATGGATTAGAGATTATTTCAGTATCCATTGACGACAAGGAAAATGCTTGGAGAAAGGCACTAGATAAACATCAATTGCCTTATGTGAAACTATGGGATGACACTAAAGTAACCCAGGATTTATATCAATTTACAGGAATTCCTTATGTAGTTCTGGTGAATCCAGAAGGTGATATACTTCAAATAAATAAAGGCTTACGAGGTGATGATTTAGAAACAACTTTAGAAGCTTTATTTAGGTAATTAGTCGCATACTAATTTTATAATACCGGTTTTTGTAAGTTTATTTTATTTACAAGGCCGGTATTTTTCTTTATTGACAGGATTCACGCATATTTTTGCTAAATTGAGCACGTAAATTTTAAAGCCCATCCCTAGTGAAAGGTATTATATTGGCAGGAGGTAGTGGTACCCGTTTGTATCCAATCACAAAAGCAGTATCTAAGCAATTATTACCGGTATATGACAAACCGATGATCTATTATCCACTTTCGGTATTGATGCTATCAGGTATCAAAGAGATATTGATTATTTCCACGCCACATGATTTACCTCACTTTGAACGACTTTTAGGGGATGGTTCTCAAATAGGAATATCACTATCGTATGCTACCCAACCTAGTCCGGATGGTTTAGCTCAGGCCTTTATCATTGGAAAGGATTTTATTGGAAAGGATGATGTATGCCTAGTATTAGGTGACAACATATTCTATGGTGCTGGTCTTGCCACCATGCTACAAAAGAGTGTTGAAAAAGTAGTTAGCGAAAAAAAAGCAGTGATCTTCGGATATGCTGTTGAAGATCCGGAACGTTATGGAGTGGCTGAATTTGATGCTAATGGAAAGGTACTTAGTATCATTGAAAAACCAACACATCCAAAATCAAAGTATGCAGTAGTAGGTTTATACTATTATCCTAATTCTGTAGTTAAGATTGCGGAGCAGGTAGAACCCTCAAGTAGAGGAGAGCTGGAAATAACTTCGGTAAATCAGGCCTTTTTAGAGAATGAACAATTAGAAGTTCAATTGATGAGTAGAGGATTTGCCTGGCTTGATACCGGAACCTTTGAAGCATTAGCAGAAGCATCTGAATTTGTCAAAGCCTTAGAGAAACGCACAGGTCTTAAAATTGCCTGTTTAGAAGAAATAGCCTATCGTATGGGATATATCAGTAAGGCAGCATTAGAAAACAGTGCTGAGAGTTATAAGAATAGCAGCTATGGAAGCTATCTACTTAAACTCTGTAAAGAAGAGCAGGGAAGTGTCTAGAATACTGGCCAAATGATTTTATAACCATTATTTGTGTCTGGTACCATTGGTTTAAGTTTACAATTAAACTTTGAACAATGCAGTATTTACATTTTTTGTTAAGTAGTTTATTACTTGATTGTTGCGTATTTTAACGGTGTAATTCATCGAATTTACAATAATTTAATTTGCACCAAATAAAAACATGAGTACTTTTGTTACTCATTGCTATCCCTCACCAACTATGTTAGATTCACTTATAACATCACGTACTCGTTTACGGTTACTTGTGAAGTTCTTTATCAATGCTGCTAATAAGGGGCATTTACGTGGACTTGCTGATGAATTTCAGGAGTCTACTAACGCTATACGTAAGGAATTGAATAACCTTACCGAGGCGGGCTATCTTGAAAAGGAGGCTGTAAGTAATAAGATTACCTATAGCGCCAATAGAAGACACCCGCTATATATGTCGCTACAAGGAATTGTACATAAGTATATTGGGTTGGACACAATTTTAGAGACCCTGTTAGAGCGGATGGGAGCTGTTAAAAAGGTATATGTGATTGGTGATTATGCAGAAGGAAGGGATAGTGGAACTATTGAAATTGTGGTAGTAGGGGAACGGTTAGATACCGCATATCTAAACCAATTAGAACCTAAAGTAGCCGCTGAAATAGGAAGAGAAGTACGATTTCATGCAGTAAGTACGTTTGAAGGTGACGGACTGCTGTTGTACGGAGGAGGAGAGTAGAAGAGAATGAAAGAATAAAAGAATAAAAGAAAAATAAATAGTACCTGTTAAAGGTAAAAAACGACTTGAACGAATAAAAAATAGGATACATGAATAAGACGATACTGATTACTGGAGGAGCTGGATTTATCGGATCAAATCTAACTGAATACTTTTTAGAAAAGGGTTATAAGGTGGTATGTTTAGATAACTTTGCCACGGGTCATTATCATAATATTGCTCCTTTTTTAGAGAATCCTAATTATACTCTTATTGAGGGAGATATTCGTTCTTTAGAGGATTGTAAAAAAGCGGTGGCTGGCGCTTCTTATGTGTTACATCAAGCAGCACTAGGTTCTGTACCACGATCAATAAATGATCCAATCACTAGTAATGAAGTAAATGTTTCCGGGTTTATCAATATGCTCAGTGCCTCTAGGGATGCAGGTATTAAACGCTTTGTTTATGCGGCCAGTTCATCTACCTATGGAGATTCTGAATCTCTTCCTAAGGTTGAGAATGTTATCGGAAAACCTTTGTCTCCCTATGCCGTTACAAAATATGTAAATGAATTGTATGCGGATGTGTTCAGTAAAACCTATGGCATGGAACTCATTGGACTACGATATTTTAATGTATTTGGAAGACGTCAGGATCCCAATGGAGCATATGCCGCTGTGATTCCACTTTTTGTAAAGCAGCTCATGAAGCATGAGGCTCCAACCATCAATGGGGCAGGAGACTATTCACGTGATTTTACCTATATAGATAACGTAATTCAGATGAATGAGTTGGCTATGTTAACTGAAAATCCAGAGGCGATTAACACCGTGTATAATACAGCCGTTGGTGACCGAACTACTCTTGTTGACTTAGTAGACTATCTAAAGTCTTACCTAAGTGAATATGATTCTGAAATTGCTAACATCAATCCTATTCATGGACCCAATAGAGTAGGAGATATTCCACACTCACTAGCATCCATTGAAAAGGCATCTAAGCTTTTAGGGTATTATCCAACTCATACCATTGATAAGGGGCTTAAAGAAGCTGTTCAGTGGTATTGGGAACATTTAAAGTAATAAAAGAATATCAACCTAATTTAAGAGAATACATTTCACCAAAGAAATACCACCTTTAGAATGAACACACCATATAAAATTGCCATTATTGGTTTAGGATACGTAGGACTACCACTAGCAAGATTGTTTGCTACAAAATATCAGGTAGTAGGTTTTGATATTAATAAAGCTAGAATAGGAGAACTTAATGGTGGAACTGATTCCACATTGGAGGTATCTGATGAGGTATTACAATCTGTGTTAATCTCAGAAAATCCTTTTACTAGTGGAGCAACTACTGGCCTTTATTGTTCATCAGATTTGAATAATATCAAAGATGCCAATATTTATATTGTAACAGTTCCAACACCGGTTGATAAAAATAATCGTCCTGATCTTACGCCACTATATAAAGCATCTGAAACAGTGGGGAAAGTGCTTAAAAAAGGAGATGTGGTTATTTATGAATCTACTGTGTATCCGGGTGTCACTGAAGAAGAGTGTATTCCAGTTCTTGAGAGAGTATCTGGCTTAGTTTTTAATCGTGATTTTTATGCAGGATATTCACCTGAACGTATTAATCCAGGAGATAAGGAGCATACGGTTGACAAAATCCTAAAAGTAACCTCTGGTTCCACCCCTGAAATTGGGACCATGGTAAATGATTTATATGCTTCTGTAATTACTGCTGGAACTCACTTGGCACCTACCATAAAAGTAGCGGAAGCGGCAAAGGTGATTGAGAATGCTCAAAGAGATATTAATATCGCTTTTGTAAATGAACTAGCTAAGATTTTTAATCTTCTTGACATAGATACGCATGCAGTACTCGAAGCTGCAGGAACCAAATGGAACTTTTTACCCTTTAAACCAGGACTGGTTGGAGGGCATTGTATAGGAGTTGATCCTTATTATTTAGCGCAGAAAGCACAAGAACATGGATATCATCCTGAGATTATATTGGCAGGAAGACGTCTTAATGATAGTATGGGAACTTATGTGGCTTCACAGGTTGTGAAAACAATGATTAAGAAAGGCATAAATGTATGTGGAGCTAGGGTATTAAACCTTGGTATTACCTTTAAAGAGAATTGTCCTGATGTCCGTAATACTAAAGCTGTAGATGTTATTAAAGGTCTTGAGGATTATGGAATGGAAGTTACCACCTTTGACCCTTGGGCAAACCCAGTTGAAGTTTTACATGAATATGGTATTACAAGTTATCAATCACTAGATCAGATTACATCATCATCAAAAGATAAGGCATTTGATGCTGTTGTACTAACAGTTGCACATAGGGAGTATTTAGAGTTGGAAATTCAGAACCTTTTAACTACTAAAAACATTATATACGATGTTAAAGGAGTGTTAGGTGAAGTTGATTCAAAATTGTAATCTAAATTAGTGGGTAGAATATGATTAAAAACATTTGCTGTATAGGTGCGGGTTATGTGGGAGGACCTACTATGGCCGTAATTGCATTAAAAAATCCAAATATAAATGTAACTGTTGTTGATATAAATAAAAATAGAATTGATGCATGGAATAGTGAAGATCTATCTAGTTTGCCAATTTATGAGCCTGGCTTGGATGAAGTTGTAGCTGAAGCACGAGGTCGTAATCTTTTCTTTAGCACTGATGTTGATAAGGCTATTACTGAATCAGAAATGATATTTATTTCAGTAAATACTCCAACCAAGACATATGGTAAAGGTAAGGGGATGGCTGCAGATCTAAAATACATTGAATTGTGTGCAAGACAGATAGCCGAAATAGCTAAAACAGATAAAATAGTTGTTGAGAAATCAACTTTACCTGTACGTACCTCTGAGGCATTAAAAAGCATTTTGGATAATACTGGTAACGGTGTTAAATTTCAGATACTTTCTAATCCTGAGTTTTTGGCCGAAGGAACTGCAATTTCTGATTTGTTGTCTCCTGATAGAGTACTTATAGGAGGAGGAACTGATGAAGAAGGCACTAATGCTGTAAATGCATTAGTTTCTATTTATGAGGCATGGGTTCCATCAGATAAAATAATCACCACAAATGTATGGTCTTCTGAATTATCAAAACTTACTGCAAACGCTTTTTTAGCTCAACGAGTATCCTCCATTAATGCAATGAGTGAATTATGCGAAGTTACAGGAGCTGATGTGAATGAAGTGGCAAAGGCAATTGGAATGGATAGTCGTATTGGCTCAAAGTTTTTAAAGGCATCAGTTGGTTTTGGTGGATCTTGCTTTCAGAAAGACATACTAAATTTAGTTTATATAGCTCGTTCATATGGGCTTAATCAAGTGGCTGATTATTGGGAGCAAGTCATTATTATGAATGATTATCAAAAAAATAGATTTGCTAAAAAAATACTAACTACTCTCTATAATACTGTTTCAGGTAAGAAGATTGCGTTTTTAGGATGGGCTTTCAAAAAAGATACTAATGATACAAGAGAAAGTGCTGCTATTTATGTAGCTGATGCATTACTTGATGAACAGGCTAACATTGCTGTATATGATCCGAAAGTGGTAAAAGAACAGATGTATAACGATCTTGCTAATCTAAATACCAGAAAGGTAGAAGAAATTGAAGCAGGAATATCGGTCTTTTCAGAAGTTTATGAGCTTTGTAAAGATGCTCATGCTATAGCTATTTTAACAGAGTGGGATGAGTTTAAGGAGTATGATTGGAAGATGATTTATGAAAATATGAAAAAGCCTGCTTTCCTATTTGATGGTAGAAATATATTAAATGGAGAAAATATGGAAAATATTGGCTTTGTGTATAATGGAATTGGGATTAGTAAAAACATTGAATAATAGACATTATGATACATAAAGAAACCATATTAGTGACTGGAGCTGCTGGGTTTATTGGCTATCATCTATGTGAATATTTATTGAAGAACGGATATATTGTAATAGGTCTTGATAATATTAACGATTATTACGATGTTAATTTAAAATATGCTCGATTAAATGAATTGGGTATCAATAGACTAGATGCCTCTGCCTTCTACAATTATGTGGAGTCAAGGGTTTATGGTAAACAACTCTTTTTTGTTAGAATGAATCTCGAAGATAAAGTTGAACTGCCAAAGTTGTTTGATAATTTTAAAATTGATTGGGTATGTAATTTAGCTGCACAAGCTGGAGTAAGATATAGTATAGAAAACCCAATGACTTACATTGATAGTAATATAGTTGGGTTTGTTAATTTATTAGAGTGTATTCGTAATAATGGGATTAAAAAGTTAGTATATGCTAGTAGTAGTAGTGTATATGGAATGAATGAAAAGCTACCATTTTCAGAATCAGATAATGTTGATTATCCAATTAGTCTATATGCAGCGACTAAAAAGAGTAATGAGTTAATTGCATATACCTATAGTCATTTATATGGAATTCAAACTATAGGTTTGCGATTCTTTACAGTTTATGGCCCATGGGGAAGACCAGATATGGCAATGTTTTTATTTACTGATGCTATTTTAAATAATAAACCCATTAAGGTATTTAACGAAGGGAATTTGTCTAGAGATTTTACATATATAGATGATATTATAGAAGGGGTTGCATTAACTTTAATAAACACACATTTAATAAATAAACAATATAACTTATTTAATATTGGAAATGGGAATCCAGTTAAGTTGCTTAATTTCATTAAAGCTATTGAAAATGAAATAGGAAGAAAAGCTACTAAGGTCATGTTGCCAATGCAACTAGGAGACGTTGAACGCACATGGGCTGATTTACAAGAGTTTAAAAATTGTTTTAATTATACTCCCAAAGTGGGAATAAGAATTGGTGTTTCTAAGTTTGTAAAATGGTATAAAAATTATTATCAATAAAATGAGTTCTTTTAAAAAAAGTGTTTTGATAGGCCTTTTATGGTCTTTTGGAGGAAGGTTCATTTATATAATAATAGGATTTTTAACAAATGTAATTTTAGCAAGGATCTTGATGCCTGAAGAATTTGGTAGAGTGGGTATAGCCATGACATTTGTTGTTATAGCCAATGTTCTTTCGGAATCTGGATTTTCAGGTGCTTTAGTTAGAAAATTGGATGTTGATAATAAAGATTTTTACACGGCTTTCATTTTTAATATTTTGGTCAGTTTTCTATTATACTTTTTATTATATATATCGGCAGTCTATATTGCTAAATATTATAATGATATGGAATTAGAAAATATAATTAAAATGTCTTCTTTGGTAATAATTATTAATGCATTTTCAATGGTCCAAAATGCAAAAGCTAATATTGCTTTGGCTTATAAAAAATTGGCTAAAATTACTGTGTTATCAATTATTCTTTCTTCATTTACTGCTATTATCCTGGCTTTTTACAAATTTGGTGTATGGTCAATTGTTATTATGCAATTAATCAATTCAATTTGTTTATCCTCATTATTGTGGTTTTCATTTGGTCGTATAAAAAAAGATAAATTTAGCCTTGAATCATTAAGATATCTATTTAGTTTTGGAGGAAATACAACTATTGCATTATTTCTTAATCGTTTTTTTGACAGCGTTTATCAGTTAGTAATTGGACGTTTTTTTTCCATGAATGATGTAGGATTATTTTATCAAGGCAAGAAGATTCAAGAGGTACCTTTAACCTTTATAAGGTCAGTTTCTTCTAGTGTTCTATTTTCAGCTCTATCCAAAGTACAAAAGAATAAAGATGAATTTACATACCTTTATTCAAGATTTATTGCTTTTTTGGCATCAATTTCTTGTCTTGTTACAGCAATAGTTTACACGTATTCAACCCATATTATTTATTTTATTTACGGAGAGAAATGGAAAGGTGCCATTCCATATATTGAAATTTTAATAATTGCCTCATTTTTTTATGCTTTAGAAACGTTTAATAGAATTATTTTCAAAACTTATAATAAAACTAAAAAAATTTTATTTCTTGAGATTTTAAAGAAAATATTTCAATCCATTACTATTTTGATTGGGATTATATTTAAAGATATTATAATACTGCTGTACGGATATATTCTAACAAACATATTTAGTTATTTATTGAATTTGTATTTTGCCAAAAAGATTATAGTTAAATTAAGATGGAGAGAAGCCTTTAATGTGTTTAAAACTCTAATGAGTGCTATTTTAGTTACGATAATATTTAAATATGTAGTTTTTATATATTATCCCGAATTAATTATAAACATTATGCTATTGCCAATTTTTATGATTTGTTATTTTTTATTGTTAAAATATTTAAATATTATGGACATAAAACTGGAGTTTAACAGAGTTTTAATGTTAATAAGAGATAGAAATTAATAATTGCTTAATGAAAATATTATTTATAGCACCCAGATTCCATACAAATCAATATTCTCTTGTTGAAAAATTGTTCAAAGAGGGGCATGATGTAAAATTTTATGTCATGGGAATTGGTAATAGTGAGGACTACAGGGATTTGACACCTACTTTAATTCCGGTTAGTTTATTCACAAAGTTATATTTGCGTTATTTCAAAGGTAGAAGTGAAATTGATGTTTTTGACTACACAAGATTTGCTTTGCCTTCATTTCGAAAGTATTACAAGGAGATAAAAGCAATAAATGCAGATAAAATTATTGTTAGAGTTGGTAGTTATCCTTATTTTTTATTGTTGTTGCCTTTAGTTTTTTTATTTAGGAAAAGATTTTTATATTATTCTCAACATCCCAAGTATCAAAATGTTAGAAACTGGAAAAGACAATTGTTTAATAGGATTGTTTCATTTAACTATATGGTTCCTTGGTACACTCCAGTTCTGCATTATGGTAATATTAGTAAAAACAAAATTAATAATCATTACTTGCACTATATTCCTTTTTTTTCTAACAGTAATAGAAGTTATAAAGATTTAATAAGCTCTAGTAATGAAAAGGTAAGATTTCTTTGTGTAGCCAAATATGAAAATAGAAAGGGAATTGAGAACCTCATCTCGGCAGCCAATTTGATTAGGAATAATGGATATATTTTTAGTTTAACTATTGTCGGAAGTACTGGTAACCTAAAACGAGAAAATTATTACTTGAAGCTTAAAGCGAAAGTTGATAATTTAAAACTTAATGATGTTATTGAATTAGAAAAGAATGTTCCCTATTTTAATATGGGTCATTATTATAAAAGAAATCAAGTTTTTATTTTACCTTCCACAAATGAACCAGCATCAGTTTCTCAAATGGAGGCAATGTCTTATGGCTTGGCCATAATTTGTACAGAGGATAATGGTACAGCACATTATATAAAACATGGTAAGAACGGATTGGTAATTAAACCAAATATCAAAAGTATAGAAATTGCTATGGAATATTATTTAAAATCTCAAGACATACTTCTAGATCATCAAATCAAAAGTTTAAGTATTATTGATCATGATTTCTCTATTGATAATACTTATAAATTATTCATGGATTTACTTTAAAGTTATTAGTTGTTTAGTATGATATATAACGTAAAACCAAAAATTGATTTTAATATTGGGGTTGTATTATTTTCCTTAATCCTTGTTTTATTATTAAAACCAAAAATTTCATCTCCTTTTGATGAAATAGTTAACATAGGATTATCTAGTATAGTTTGTGTAAACCTTATAATATTTTTTAATACAAATTTGAAAATTTTTAAATCATGGGTTAGGTACGATTTATTTTTTTTATTAGGGTTTTTAATTCTTCATTTTCAAATACCATTTTTAGCTGCTATTGGAATAGAACCACAAAGACCAAATTTTATTTGGATTAATAAAATGGTTGTAAATTATGCCACATGGTTGAGTGCAATATCCATGTTAATGTGGCAATTGGGTTTTCTGATTTACCTTAGAGGGAAGAAACATTTAACTTTATCAGAGTTATTCACAAAAAATGTCAAGTACAACATTAACTATAAATTATTGGACGCATTCTTAGTCATATTATTTTGTTTATTCCTAATTGTTGTAGGAAATAATTTTTTAGGTGGTAGTTATGATGTCAATAGTTGGGGAGTTGGGGCTACATATGTGTACATGTTGTTAAAAATATTTATTTTTTTAAGAATTATTTATTTTTACGTTGATTTAAACCATAAGCATAATTTTTTTAGAGTCATCTGGGAGAATAAAGTTGGTGTTTTAATAGTTTTTTTATATTCATTTTTGTTTTTAATATCAGGAGATAGGGGTCCTGTACTTCAAATAGTTTCAATTAATTTAGTTGCCTATTCGTTATTTTATAAGAATATCAAAGGACATGTTTTATTGTTTTTTTTATTCAGTGGAGCTGTTTTATTCGGAATATTAAAAGAGGGTAGGACTAGAAATGTAAATGATAGAAAGGGAGGGATTTTTACTGAAGGTTATGAAGCTTATTCAAAGCAGCAATTTAATCCAACAGATGAATTTGCTAGTAGTGTACGTATATTATATAGGGCTCTAGACGTTGTTCCAAATCAGCATCCATATTTATATGGAGCAACTTTAATATCAAACACAGTGGATGTTATACCATTTAGTTCAACGTTCTATAATGTGCCAAAGATCTATAGTAGTTCTACCTTATTTTTCACCATCCTAGGTCAAGGAGATTTTTACACATCTGGAGAAGGTTCTGAAATAATTGCAGATCTGTACATAAATCTTGGACCTTATTTGACTATTGCTGTTTTTTTTGTTTTTGGATATTTTATTTCATTTTTAACTTTCGATGTTTATTTTGTCAAAAGGCACTCTATATTAATTATTTACCTCATTTTAGTAACAGTTGCATTCTATATTAATAGGTCAACTTTTTTGAATCCTTTGAAAATTATTGTGTATACATTAATAATTCACAGGTTATTGGTTAGAAGAATAGAAATAATATAATGAAAAAGGTAGTTTTTTTTATAACAGGTCTAAATAGTGGTGGAATTGAAAACTATTTGCTTCGTTTTCTTAAATTTAAAGCATCATCTTTTTCTGAGGTAGTTGTTTATTGTAAAGGAGGGAAGGGAGGTCATTTGGAAAACGAATATTTAGAAATACCTAATGTTCAAATTATAAAAAATAATATTGGTTATTTTAATATATTGAATTATTTAAATCTTTTATATTTTTTTAAAAGAGGAAATTATGATGTTGTATGCGATTTTACTGGTAATTTTTCTGGTTTAATCCTATATTGTGCTAAACTTTCTAAAATTGATAAGCGAATTGTTTTTTACAGAGGATCTTCTAATCGTTTTAAAGAAACTGCATTACGACTATTTTATAATAGAATAGTAAGGAAATTAGCCTATAAATATGCTACAAGTATATTATCTAATTCTCAATCTGCTTTTGATTTTTTTTACAAAAAGAAAATGCAAGATTCAAGGTTTCAAGTTATCTACAACGGTGTTAATCCTAGTTTAATAATACATATAAATAAAAACTTAAGAAAGGAATTTGCCATACCGGACAATAGCTTTGTTGTTGGTCATACAGGTAGATTTAACAATGCAAAAAATCACAGTATTATTATTCAGGTCGCGGAAAAACTTATTAATAAATATCCAGATATTTATTTCATTTTATGTGGAACTGGGGTAGAGGTTGGACTAAAAGCTAAAGTAAAAAATCTAAATTTAGATAAGAATGTGAAATTATTTGATAACCGAAGAGATATCCCTATGTTCTTAAATACTATGGACGTCTATTTTTTTCCATCAATTACGGAAGGTCAACCTAATAGTTTGATTGAGGCAATGATTATGGGCTTACCTTTTGTGGCGTCTAATATTTCTTCGATTCAAGAAACAGTAGGGGAATCTGAAAATTTGTACGATCCTAATGATATTAATGGTTTTTTTCTAGCAATAGAGGAATTTTACATGAAAAAAGTAAGCAGAGATTTAATGTTGAGAGAAAGAACAATTGCAAAATTCGATTATATTAAGCTGTTCAATCAATTTTATAGAAGTTTAGAATGAAGAATAAATCAGGTAGAGAAATGTTTGAAAGGAATGAGTTCGTAATATTTTTAATTATTAAGATTTTAAAGTTTTTGCCTAAATCAATTTTAATTTTTTTTTGGAATTGTACAACTAATCATTCTCAGATCATTTTTATTGGTTTGAGATATGTTATTTTAAAGTCACTGATAATGTCATGCGGAAAAAATGTTAAAATTGGAACTAATGTCCAAATTTTGAGTTGGGAAAATTTATCGATTGGCTCCAATGTTAGTGTGCATAGTAATTGTTATTTAGATGCTAGTGGCGGTATAACCATAGGGAATGACGTTTCAATAGCTCATAATTCGAGTATTTTATCTACTAATCATGATTGGAGTGATTATACAGTTCCAATTAAATATAATAAACTTAAATATAGAAAGGTAGAAATTAGTGATGATGTTTGGATTGGATGTGGATGTAGGGTTCTATCAGGAGTTGTAATTGGGAAAAGGTCAATTGTTGCGGCAGGATCAGTTGTCAATAAAATTGTTAATTCTAATATTATAGTTGGAGGTGTACCTGCCAAAGAAATAAAAGAAATATGAAGCTGTTATTTATTCATGATCATCCTTTTTATGTAGCTGAAGATGGTATATACAGTGGAGGCGGATTGCCAAATTCTGTTTGGCAGAATTATTTGATTAATTTTAAAGAAATAATTGTATTCGCAAGGAGAAGTTGTAAAAATAAAGATAAACAAGTAAAGTCTTCTAATGTTAATGTATCTTTTTACTTAACGACTAAATATAGTTCTGTTTTTTCTTTACTTATTAATTTTAGATCTGTATATAGAGAATTAAATTCATTTATTAATGAGGCCGATATTATTTTAGTACGTTTACCCAGTGTTTTAGGTTTGATTGCGGGTAAAATTGCGCTTAAAAATAAAAAATACTTATGGGTCGAACAAGTCGGTAATACCAGTGAATCATTAATGGGCCATGGCTCAATTTTAGGAAAATTCATTGCGCCGGTTTTTGAATATATTAATTATAAAATAGTTTGTAAGGCAAATTTTATAAGTTATGTAACGGAGGTTAAATTGCAGAATGATTACCCGGCAAGCTCAAATGCGATTAAGGTAAGTTTATCAAATGTTATTATTAAGGAGTGTTTAGGAGAAAATAAATTAGATAAAGATAGATTTTTTGGGGAAGTATATAGAATTGGTCTAATAGGAAGTTTTGATGCAAGGTACAAAGGGCAAGATTTATTATTGAAGGCTATACATTTATTGGAAGATAATATTAAAAGTAAGGTTAAGTTATGTTTTGTAGGAAAGGGTGATTATACATGGGTAGTAAATTTGGCTAAGCAATTAGATTTAATTGAAAATATTGAATTTATTGGATCACTCAAGGCAGGTATAGAAGTTAATGATTTTTTGCAAACGTTATCACTATATGTTCAGCCTTCAATTACAGAAGGGATGCCAAGAGCAACCATTGAAGCTATGGCTATGGGATGTCCTGTGATTGGCAGTGATGTTGGTGGAATTCCGGAAATAGTTTCATCCCAGTTCGTTCATAGGAAAAAGAATATTAAAGAATTTTCAAATCATATAAAAATTCTGTTTTTTGAAAGAGATACTTTATATAGTGAAGCTAAATCAAGTTTAATTAAGGTTAAACCTTATCTTAAAGAAGTCCTAGATAATAAAAGGATTGAGTTTTATTCACGAATAAATAGTGAATTGATAATTAAAAACTAGACTATCGCTTAGCTCACATTTTAATAAACTAATAACCTTTAAATTAAAGTAAATTTTTGATATAAATTAGAGGTTGTATTTTAGGTTGGGAATATATTCGTGGCATTTATAGGTAAATTCTATACTATAATTGAATAAATAGATTCTAAAAATTAGCTTATTTAAGCGTTTTCGTTTTAAAGTAAACATAATTTTTCTTTTAAAAATTTATTGCTTTAGGGAATTTATGGCATTAGCTTAATACTACTTTTTTATATTGTTCTTGGTATTAATATGGATTATTAATAGAATGAATTTAATGTTATTTTTAGTGTTTTTAAGCAATAATTACCAACACATGTGCATTGAAAAGTAATTTTGACAATGGTTAATTTTGAAATATCGATTTGTAAAGTGTATCTAAAAGTGTATTAAATTGAATAAATTATTAATTGTGGCCAATGTAGATTGGTTTGTAATATCTCATAGGTTGTGTATTGCAAGGGAAGCAAGTAAGCAGGGGTGGGATGTGTTTGTAGCATGTGAAGATACTGGTAGGAAGAATGAAATTGAGGTAGATGGAATTACCTTCGTTGATTTCAAATTTTCAAGATCAGGGACGAACCCTTTAAATGAAATTATAACATTATCCAAGTTCTTAAAATTATATAAAGAAATAAATCCAGATGTTGTTCATCATGTAACACTTAAACCAGTGACTTATGGAACACTTGTTGGGAAATTTTTAAAGGTAAAAGGAATCCTTAATGCTGTTAGTGGTTTAGGATATAATTTTACTGGAGATAGGAAAGGAGTGGTACAAACATTAATGATTAAATTGATGCGCTTTGGGTTTAATCGAAGAAATGTAACTTTTATTTTTCAAAACGAAGATGATCAAAAGGCACTAGATGAGCTAAAGATTACTACAATTAAAAATAAGGTTGAACGTATTAAAGGCTCTGGAGTTGATTTAGATATTTTTTCTGAAAGTGAATTTCCTTCCTTTGATCGAATAAAAGTGTTACTGCCAGTTCGAATGCTGTGGGATAAAGGAGTGAAGGAATTGAGAGAGGCTTCAGGTTTGTTGAAAAATAAATATAAAGATAAATTTCAATTTATACTTGCTGGGATGGCTGATGAGGATAATAAGGCTGGGGTTCCAGCTCAATATCTTCAAGAATGGCAAGATGGAGATTACGTAAAATGGATAGGGTATCAAAAAGACATGGTTTCTGTATATCATGATTCACATATTGTTGTGTTGCCATCATACAGGGAAGGAATGCCAAAAACATTGATTGAAGCTTGTGCAATAGGTAGACCAATTATTACTACTGATGCCATTGGATGTAGAGAATGTGTTGATGAAGGAATCAATGGTTACAAAGTACCTGTTTACTCTATTAAAGAATTAGCAGAAGCAATTGAAAAGCTTGCCCTTGACCAAGGTGCAATTATTAAAATGGGAAAGGCTTCTCGTTTAAAGGCGGAAAGGGAGTTTGATGTGAAAAATGTTGTACAAAAACATTTGTCGATTTATGAGGATTTAAAATCTAACTTGAAATGAGAATTCTAGTTACGGGTTCATCAGGCTTTATAGGACAACATTTATGTGATTTTTTGGAATCTAAAGGGATAGAAGTACTACCTATATCTTTGCGTTCTGATGATTGGGTTGAGAGGATTGATATTTCATCTAATGCCATTATTCACTTAGCTGGAAAGGCTCATGACACGACAAATACTTCTAATCCGGAGGAGTATTATATTATTAATAGAGATCTTACAATACAGTTGTTTGAAAAATTTCTTTCTTCTGACATTCAAGATTTTATTTATTTTAGTTCTGTAAAGGCGGTTGCTGATGAAGTTTCAGGAACGCTCACGGAAAAAACGGAACCTAATCCCCTCACTCCATATGGCAAATCAAAATTAGGAGCAGAGAAGTATATTCAAAGTTGTAACATCCCTGAGGGTAAAAGGGTTTTTATATTACGCCCTTGTATGGTTCATGGGCCAGGGAATAAAGGGAATTTAAATCTTTTGTATAATGTTGTAGATAAGGGAATTCCATGGCCTTTGGCGGCTTTTTCTAACAAACGATCATTATTAAATATTGATAATCTTTTATATATAGTACACCAATTATTAATTAGAGAAAAATTAAAAGGAGGGGTTTACCAATTATCAGATGACGGCATTATTTCGACTAATGAAATAGTTAATCTGATATCGAAAGCAAGTGGTAGAAATAGTCGATTATGGAAAATCCATCCAAAGTTAATATATGGTTTAGCTAAAACAGGAGATGTATTGAAATTACCACTCACTACCGAACGACTTAAAAAATTAACTGAAAATTACGTAGTCTCAAATGAAAAGATAAAGAGAGAATTGGAGATTGAGAATATGCCATTTAATCTTAAGGACGGACTTTTAAAAACACTTTCTAGTTTCAATTAAAGGTACTATTATGAAAAGTTACCATATTTTATTTTTATTCCTACTATTTAGTAGTACATTAGTTCAAGCTCAAAATCAGACTTCTATTAAGGGGAATCTGGCTACGACTGCTTTATTAATACCAAATTTTGGGGTAGAAACCTCACTTGGTAAAAATCTAAGTTTTCAAGCTGATATTACAGCCTCTTTTTGGAAATCTTTTGATGGTGGCCCACTACAATTAGTAATGGTATTTCCGGAATTACGTTATTATCCCAAGGCTACTGGCCAAGGTTTTTTTATTGGTGGTCATATAGGTGGGAGTGCTTATAAATTGCAAAAATGGAATTATCATAATTCGGATAGGTATCAAGAAGGGTTTAGCTATATGATGGGTATAAGTATAGGTTATCAGTTTTACCTAAGCGAAAGATGGAACCTGGAAATTTTTGCTGGTGGTGGGAATCAACAAGGTTTTTATAAAGGATATGATTCAACCACCGGGGAACGCTACGATGATGCTATAAATTTCAATAAAAGTGGCGAATGGTTACCTTATAAAGGAGGCCTAATGTTGGTTTATAAATTGTAGATTATAGAAAAGTTCTTAAAAAACAATTCTAAAGGTTTTAACCTTTATTAATAGGAGTTAGTATGAGTATGAATGAATATCTTATTTATGGTTATGGTGGGCATGCCATTGTTATTAGTGAAGGAGTGAAATTAATTGGGGGAATAGTTAATGGCTATTTTGATGACAATAAAAGCGAGAACTTCAAAAATTCATTTATATCTTCATATAACCCCAATCATTTTCCTAATTCACCTGTTTTAATTGCTATTGGTAATAATGAAATTAGAATGCGCGTTTCGCGATTGATTAAACATAATTATGGAGTTTTTATACATCCTAAAGCAATTATTGCTGAAGGGGTGGAAATTGGCGAAGGAACTGTAGTCTTAGCGGGAGCAGTGATTCAACCAGGTGTAAAAATAGGGAAGCACGTTATTATTAATGCCAATGTTGTACTAGACCATGGCTCAGTAATCAATAATTTCTGTAGTATATATCCAAATTCTTATATAGGTAGTAATACCGTATTGTGTGAAGGTGTGACTATAAATGCATGTACTTCTATTCAAAGAAACTCAATTCTAAACCATTGGACAACGGTAGGATAATTTTGTAAGATTATAGCAACATAGTTTGTATTTTTACCCACCTAAATTAAAATCACATATAATGGAATATATTGGTGTCTTACTTCTTCTTATAGGTACACTATTAGTTTATTTTCGCATTGCAAATCACTTTAATATTATTGATAAACCAAACCATCGAAGCGCTCACACTGAAGTTACTTTAAGAGGAGGAGGCATTGTTTTTCCTGTAGCTTTAGTTCTCTTTATTGTAATACATCACAGCGTACCACAAATTCAAATATTTCCTTTTGTTATGGGAATGCTTGCACTTGCAACGGTAAGTTTTTGGGATGATGTGCAAAGTTTACCTAATAAAGTGAGATTATTAGTTCACTTAATATCTGTATCACTACTTCTTTGGTCCATTGGAATTTTTGAAATGTTTCCATGGTTTATTATTGCCCTACTTTTTATACTAGTTATAGGGACTTTGAATGCATATAATTTCATGGATGGTATAAATGGAATTACGGGATTGTATTCTCTAGTAATATTGACATCTCTATGGTACTATAGTACATATGTAAACTCTTTTGTAGAGACTTCATTGATTATGTACTCAATTGCAGCCTGTTTGGCGTTTTTGTTTTTTAATTTTCGAAAAAGAGCTAAATGTTTTGCTGGAGATATAGGTAGTATGAGTATTGCTTATTGGGTAATTGGATTATTAGGGTTACTAATACTTAAGGAAGAGGAGTTAAAATTCGTTTTATTTTTAGCGGTCTATGGGGTTGAAACTGTAATTACAATTATACAAAGGTTGATATTAAGACAAAATATCTTTAAAGCCCATCGTTTACATCTTTATCAAATGTTGGTACATGAATACAAATTTCCTCATACTATGGTCAGTTCACTTTATGCTTCGATTCAGTTGTTAATAAATGTACTTGTTATATTTTGGGAAGGGAATAGTATAACCTTGGTGGTTGGAGTTTTATCATTATTAGTGTTAATATATACTTTGGTTAAATATAAACTTTATATAAAGACTATTCAGAGAGCCAAATAAGTTTAAGTTAAGAAGATTAATTGATCAAAGCTTCTTAAATGTTATCGTTCATTTTATTGTGATTTAAGGATAACATTAATTGGTATGACTTACCTAAACTCATACACAGTTTTTCCTTCTTTAATGGATTCTAGAATTCTAATATCATGAATTTTTAGTGGATCTATTTTTAATGGATTCTTGTCTAAAATCACAAAATCCGCTAGTTTGCCTTCTGTTAAGGTACCTTTGTTTGATTCTTCAAAGTATTGATAAGCTGCCCAGATAGTAAGGGTCTTTAGTCCTTCATAAACGGTAATACGCTGATCAGGACCTAATACTTTTCCACTTCGAGTTACTCTATTAACTGTGGCATCTAGGACCCTCATTGAATTTGGGAAAGTAACTGGTGCATCATGATGAGAAGTAATGGTGAGACCCGCATCAATAACATCTCTACATGGAGATATATATTCTGCTCTAGGCTCACCCAATACTGATTCCAAATGCCAATCTCCCCAGTAAAATGTATGCATAGGAAATAATGAGGGCAAAATATTTAAACTAACTAGTTCTGGAATTTGATCTTTCCGTAATGTTTGTCCATGAATCATCACAGTTCTATGGTCAATATACCCAAATTCTTCCTCTGCAGCCTTAATTGCCTTTATATATTGGTCAATTGCGGCATCCCCGTTGGTATGTCCAAGTATTTGCCATTTATTTTTAAAAGCTGTTTTAACATATTCTGTGGCCTTATTATCATCCATTATTGGATAGCCTACATAACAGCCAGTTCTTCCTTCTGGATTTACATGATAACAATTAGTAAGCCAAGCAGTTTTCCCTTGGGGTGATCCATCTAAGGTAAGTTTGACACCTCCAACTCTAAATTTATTTTGATAGGTATGGCTTGGAGGATAATTCCCTTCGTTAATTCCTTTTATACCTAAAGTAATATCTGGGTAGGCTACTACATCTAGATAATATAAACTATCATCTGCAGCATCCCTTAAAGAAACGAGTTGTTCGGTAGTAGTTCGTCCATCTTGAGCAGTTAAATACCCTTTTTTAGCATATTCGTCCTGTCCCTTCTTTATTGCTTTTGCAGACATTTCAGCATCCATTTTTCCTGCAAGAGGGAAGAGTGCATGAAAAAAAGCAGCTTCTTCTAACACCCCATTGGGATTTCCGTTGTCATCTCGTCTTATTACACCTCCCTCAGGATTTGGAGTTTCAGAAGTATATCCAATCATTTCCAAACCTTTAGTATTTACACAAGCTAAATGTCCAGATTTGTGAACTAAAATAACAGGATATTCAGTACTTATTTTATCTAAATCCGACGCTTTGGGGTGGTCCTTTTCCATAAGTTGTGAATCGTCGTATCCGTTACCCATGATCCAACCTAGTTTGTTTAAAATGTATTTTGCTTCTTCAGTTTCTTTATACTTATTCATGGTTTCTATAATAGAATTGAAATCAGCACCAGGACCATCAGGAGGGGGGAGGACATTTCCATACATGGCAGTCAAACCTACACTGTAAAAATGTCCATGACCATCTAGAAATGCAGGAAGTAATGTTTTGCCTTCAAGGTCAACCAATGTTGCATTTTTATAACTTTTAAGTGCCTCTGATTTAGGTCCTAGAAATATAATTTTGCCGTCTTGTTGAACTACAGACTCCACATATTGAGGTTCTTCACCTTCCATGGTAATTATGTCACCATTGAAGTATATAGTTTGATTATGATTGTCTTCTTTAGGATTACAACCTACAATAATTAATAGGATACTGGTAATAGTTAGTAGTTGTGATTTCATGATTTTTCATTTGATTGGCTACCTAATTTAGTATCAACTTAGAATAATTGGAAGTAGAATGCTACAACCTAATCAATCTAATTAAAGGAGCTATTTACAATCACAAGACTGTTGAAGATATTCATCTTAAAGATAGAGTAATTTTTTATAAAAGGGACAGATGAATTTAGTGTTTTTTGACTTTAATAGTTTGTAAAACACTGCATTTGAATTGTTTATTATGTGAATTGGAAGGTTGTTATAATGATAACCTTTTATGGATAACTATTATTTAATTATGCGATTTCAGTATTCATCTGGATTATTAAGTCATCAATTTCATCCCAATTGGTTTGACAGTCTTTTACTTCTATGAGCAAAGAAATACTTCTTTGAAATGCTAATTCACGGTCTATTTGTTCTTGAATTAGTTTTTGTTTATCTAGGTTAATTTGGCCCCAATCTTTATACAATGCTTTATCAACTTGTTGGGTCATTTCTTTAAAGAATCCCATACCAAATGATTTTACGTGGTTTACAAATTCAATGTAATCCATTTCAAGACTGTCTGTCTTAGCAGTCCATAATTTTATAGAATTGTCCAAGGTCTGATCAGTTTCCCAAGCTATCCTAATTTTGTCTCTGTTTCTAAGAAAGTAAACTGAGGGACCACCGATTAAGTGTGAAGAATTTAATTGTCGATTATTAATCCAGGAACATACGGAAGTGTATTCTTCAAAATAGAAGTTTGAGGGCATATCATCATCTTTATCGAGTATTGAAAGCCACTTTGAAGTATTCTCCTGAAAATAATGCAGGTTTTTAGTTAACTCATATAAATGGTCTGGAATAGATTCTCCAATCGCCATAAATAGTTGGGTGAAATCTTCTAAAAAGCGAGCGATGTAATAGTCAATGTAGGGAGATGTTTTGTCATCAAAATATTGCATAGCTTGACTAGTGTATTCAAATAACTTATAATTCTCAACATTTAAGTATAGTTCTCCATCAGTTAAGCTAAACCAATTTAAATCATTTCCAATAGGAATAACACTATCAATGTCTTTTAATTTAAAATGGATCATATGGCTTAATCTAGAGGTTATAAACCTGTTTTTAAATTGTTGGATTTATAATTAATACTTTCCAAGTTGGGAATTCAAATTCCAAATCATTTAATTAATGCGGAATTAATTAATTATTGTCTATAATGGTTTCTTTGGCATAAAATCTTTTAAACTACAATCAAGATATTTAGCTAATTCATTTAAATGGTCAAATGAATACATGCTTGGAGAAGAATCCATTTCTATTTGACCTATATAACCTCTAGTAACAGACAAAATTTCTGCAATATCGGTTTGGCTACGTTTCATTTTGTTTCGTCTTTCCTTAATGAGCTTTACAATTTCAACTTCGATAGCAGATTTTGCATTAGTTTGTTTTGACATAATAAAAATATTTGCAAAACATTTGCTTAGTAATAACTAACTCACTATATTTGCATAGTTATAAGTAAGCAATTGTATTGCTGTTTTACATAATTAGAATAACTAACAAATAGATTGTGAGTTTAATGAGCCTCAGCGTCCGAAGCTAGCATTTCATAACAACACGAGGCAGTAGAGTTAAACCCACGTCTAGAGATAATGTGTATATTTACACAATCTTTAGGCTGGGTTCTACTGAAAACCGTGTTGTAGGCATGCTAGCGCCTGGACAAAGGTCGGATGTAGAATTCCAGCTTTTTTGCTTTATTAAACTCGTTAATCATAACATATTACGTATATGGGAACGAGTACAGTAAAACAATCTAAAGACCTAATCATCGTGTCATTTGTTCTGGAAATAATTCATATAATTATTGAAGAATTATTCTCCAAACAATCTATTTTAAAAAACATCAAATGTCCACCAGAGTAAGAACTTGAATCCTTTGGTAAGAATGAAGGCGGGAGGCCTAGTTTTTACTTTAGGAATCATACTCCGTACCTAGAAAACAATAAAGTTCGCGTAGGCAAGGACAGTTTAGTTTTTAGTGTATTCGCAACACCCTAAAAATACTTTCTTTTTCCTTTACCTCCAAATAGACTTTAGTATTCTTAAAGTATGAGTAGTGTTTTAATAAGTTATGTTTTTAGACCTTTAAAAACTGTTCAAAATGATGTTTTACTATGTAAGGAATGCTCAGATTAATACATTCCATTTATTATTTAGAAAAATACCCAAAAAGCCTATCTAACTTAGGTTTCCTTATTATAGGAGTTACGCATAACCAATGATCTACTGGTACTTAGTAATTCTCTTCTCCTATAATCTCTACAATTCTTTTTCACGATATCCAGTCGTGTCACGAAATCCCCCTTAGAACAATAACAATTCCTTCATTGCATTGCATTGTATGGTATTGGGTGTATTGCTTGTTTCGCTATGTGAAATAGGCATGTAATGAATTAGTCAATCGTGGTTTTCGGGTGGTTTTATTAGTTTTTACTACCCGAATTACCATGAACGAACAAAAAACCTTAATTAAGTTGCCTATGAGGAATAAGTGAGCTCCTTGAACCCTTCTTGGGAAAAAGAAAAGCCTACTGCCATAATGTGAGAGCTATGACAGCAGGCTGAGAAATCAGTTAAAAACCAATTTCAATTAATCACCACAAAATTATGAAAAACAACTCTTCCAACAGGGTTAGGTTACTTATTGTATTCCTATTAATCCTTGTTACCGCCCTATATACTTGTGAGACTTGGGCAAGATCAATGAATACCTCGAATGACTTTCCTACTGCAGTTCAACAAAGTGTATCAGGAACAGTTCAAGATAGCGAGGGTATCCCAATACCGGGAGTACATATTCTAGTAAAAGGAACTAAGCAGGGGACCTTTACTGATTCGAATGGTCACTTTTCAGTAACTACGAGTTCTAATTCTATTCTAGTATTCTCTTATATGGGATTTACCACTCAGGAAGTGGCCATAAATAGTAGAACTTCCATTAATGTAACTTTAGTTGAATCTGCAACAGAGCTAGATGCAGTAACAGTGAATGCTGGTTACTATACAGTAAAGGAAAGAGAACGTACTGGAAGTATTTCAAAAGTTAGCTCTAAAGAAATTGAAATTCAACCAATAATAAGTCCATTACAAACCTTAGAGGGCAGAATGCCAGGAGTAGAGATAGAGCAGGGTAGTGGTGTCATGGGGCTAGCCCCTAAGATTCGTATTCGCGGCACAAATAGTTTACGTAATGATGGAAATTATCCATTATATATTATAGATGGAATACCAGTAAGTTCAGAACCATTGAGAAGTGCTGGAAGCTTAACTAACGCTTCAGGGATTGATCCTTTAAGTACCTTAAATATCTCCAATATCGAGAGCATAGAAGTATTGAAGGATGCAGATGCTACTGCTATATATGGATCTCGAGGAGCAAATGGGGTTGTTCTAATTACCACAAAGAAAGGAAATGTGAAAGATGGAAAGACTTTACTTACTATTAATTCCTATTCAGGTATATCAGAGGTCGCAAATAAGGTAAAATTAATGAATACCCCTCAATACCTAGCCATGAGACGAAAGGCTTTTGAGGTCGATGGTGTGACTCCAACTCAAACAAATGCATTTGATCTTTTATTATGGGACCAGAATCGCAATACTGATTGGCAAGAAGTATTATTTGGAAGAACAGCATTTTTGACCAACATCAATATGGCTATATCTGGGGGAAATCAGCATACCTCATATTTAGTAGGAGGCTCTTATAAAAATCAAGGTTCTGTTTTTCCAGGTAATTTTGATTATAATAAGATTACAGCTAATATCAATCTTAGTCACCGCTCTGAGAATAGTAAATTTAAACTTGACTTTTCTTCTAATTATGGAGTAGATGATAATACATTATTTTTTGGTAACACCTTTGTAAACAGCGCATTGATAACTCCTCCAAATGCACCGAATATCTTTAAAGAAGATGGAAGCCTGAATTGGGAAAATTGGATATATGATAATCCTTTGGCAGCTCTAGAACAACCACAAAATATTATCACAGAAAATTTGTTTGCAAATCTTGGGGTTTTATTTAATGTTTTACCCAAGGTTAACTTAAAATTGACTATGGGATACTCTAAATTAGATAGTGAAGAGCAGTTACGATTTTATAAAGAAGCCTATCGTCCAGATTTATGGAATATAATAAAGCTAAGTATGAGAAATAGTTTTATTAAAAGGCAATCTTGGATTGTTGAACCTCAGATTTTTTATAATAATACAATTGGAAAAATTAATCTTGATGGCTTAGTGGGAGCCACCTTTCAAAATAATAAAAATAGTTATTTAGCTCTTGAAGGTTCTGGTTATGCTGATAAAAGCCTATTGAGAAACTTTAAATCGGCTGATAATATTCAGATTTTATCGGATGACAATACTCAATACAGGTATGCTGCTGTATTTGGTCGGTTAGGAATTAATTTGAATAGGAAATATTTTCTAAATATAACAGGAAGAAGGGATGGCTCCTCACGATTTGGTCCAGAAAGTCGTTTCTCTAATTTTTGGGCCGTAGGTGGAGCTTGGATATTTATAGATCAAAAAATTGATAATCAAAAAATATCGCCTTTTAGCTTTGGGAAACTTAGAGCAAGTTATGGTATAACAGGAAGTGATCAAATTGAAGATTATGGTTATTTGGATGCATATGAGGCGACTTCAGGTTCTGGAGGTTTATATCCAACACAGTTATTTAATCCGAATTATTCTTGGGAGGTTAATAAAAAGTTAGAAGTTGCTATACAGTTTAGTTTATTTAAAGATCATATTAATCTTGATGTAAGCTGGTTCAAGAACCGCTCAGCTAATCAATTGGTAGGTTTCCCACTTCCTGCAATTACAGGATTTACTTCTGTTCAAGCAAACCTTCCTGCCTTAGTTCAAAATACTGGGTTGGAATTACAATGGAGTAGTAAAAATATTAATAGGAAAGATTTTTCATGGCAAAGTTCCTTTAACATAACTCTTCCAGAAAATAAGTTGTTAAAGTTTGATAGGATTGAACAAACCTCTTATGCTAATATTTATAAAGTTGGGGAACCACTCAATATTAGTCATCGTTATAAGTTTAATGGAATTAATTCAGAAACAGGGTTTTACAGTATGATTGATGTCAATGGGGATGGAAGATTAAACAATGATGATAGAATAGTTATAATGGATATGGGGAGGAAATACTTTGGAGGTTTCAGTAATACCATCCGGTATAAAGAACTCTCACTTCAATTTTTGTTTGAATACGTTAAACAATATAATCAATCATATATATTTAAATGGTCTGCTCCGGGTCGCCTTGGTAATAAACCTTTACAGTTTCTAAATTCTTGGGAAGAACCTGGAGATAGTGAAGATATACAGAAAGTTTCTTTATCTAGCATTGCTAGTAAGGCTTTTAATGATGCAGCCAATAGTTCAAAAGGAATTGAAGACGCTTCATTTTTACGATTAAAAAATGTAGCTCTTTCATATCAATTTCCTCGCAAGGTGATTAAAAAATTAGGACTAGAAGAGGTTAACCTCTATTTAAATGCTCAAAACCTAATCACTCTTACAGGTTATAAGGGGCTAGATCCTCAAGGAGGTAGAGGAGTGGTTCCTCCTTTAAAGACAATTACATGTGGATTACAAATAACCTTATAAACTCAATAAAAAATATGAAAACAAGATTTTTAATAGTAATTATTCTTTTTTTATTACAAGTTTCTTGTGCAAAATTTGTAGAAATAGAGGTTCCTGACTATAAAATAATTAGTAAAACTGTATTCAGTAGTGATGAAACTGCCGAAAGGGCCGTTTTGGGTATATATAATGAGTTAGCTAAAGCTGATTTTTCCAATGGAGATTTTTCTTCAGTAACTACGCTGAGTGAACTTTCTGCTGACAATTTCAATACAACAACTTTGAATTATTCAATGATTGAATTTGAGCAGAATAATATTTCACCAAATAATTCTTATAATTTAAATCTCTGGTCAAGTGCATATAAGATAATATATATGTGTAATGCGGTATTGGAAGGTTTGGAATTTTCAGAGGGAATTTCTAGTGAAAGTAGGACTAAGTTTTCTGGTGAAGCAAAGTTTGTCCGTGCCTTTGCCTATTTCTACTTGGTGAATCTTTATGGAGAAGTTCCAATAGTTTTAACTACTGATTATAGAAAAAATGCTGTTTTGCATAAAAGTTCAATAGAGGACGTATATGGCTTTATAATAAATGATTTAAATGATGCTTCTACAGTTCTAGGAAATAATTACATAGCAGGAGAAAGGATTCGAGCCAGTAGGTTTACAGCTATGGCTTTATTAGCTAGGGTATATCTTTTTTTAGAAGATTGGGAGATGGCAGAAGTGCTTAGTAATGAATTGATTGAAAGTTCCGAAAATTATACACTTTTAAAGAATCTTGATGAAGTGTTTTTAGCAAATAGTAAAGAAGCTATCTGGCAAATTTCTCCCGCTGGTAGGGGACCATTAAGTTTTATTACTAATGAGGCTCGTATTTTCATTCTTAATAGTCCTCCACCAAATTCTCAAAAACCTGTGGCCCTATCTGATGATTTTTTAAATTCTTTTAATGAAGAAGACAGAAGACTTGTTCAATGGATTGGAAACTATAATACAGGAAACCAAGTTTTTCATTATCCATATAAATATAAAGTAAATAGTTCAAGTGTAATTGAAGAATATTCAATGGTGTTGCGATTAGCCGAACAGTATTTGATTCGTGCTGAGGCACGAGCTTATCAAGATAGGCTATCAGCAGCAATTACAGATTTAAATAAAATTCGAGAACGAGCACAGTTACCATCGATTTCAAGTTCAACTTCAAGCATAAGTCGTGAGTCAGTTTTAGATTCGATACAAATTGAACGCAGGAGAGAATTATTTACGGAATGGGGTCACCGATGGTTAGATCTTAAAAGAACCGGTATGGCACTTTCTCCCTGGATTTCTTTAAACTCAAATATCGATAATTCTGACCTTCTTTATCCAATCCCTGACCAAGAAATAATCAAGAACCCAAATCTTATTCAAAATGAAGGTTATTAATTTTAATCTATTTAAAATGATTAATAAAACTTTAAAAACTTGTATTATAATATTAGTTTTTCAATTGTACTTTTTTAGCTCACCTAATTTGTATTCTTCAAATTCTCAGGACACATTATTATTAGACCCAAAAATACGACATGGAAAGTTACCTAATGGTCTAACCTATTATATTAAACCAATTAATGATAGTTCATCTAAAATTGATATTCGTCTTTTTGTAAAAGCTGGCTCTTCTGTTCTAGATCCAGACCAATATGAAATTGAACATTTTTTAGAACATATTGCCTTTAAAGCAGGGAATAACATGAATATTGGAAAGGCAAACGACCTTGGTTTCAAGTTAGGAGAGATAAACGGTGGTACATCTTTTGATTTTACTGGATATTATTTTAAAGGTATTGAAACCAAGGAAAAAAGAGATATTGCATTTCAATTAATTCATGACATAATTTGGGATTTAGATTTCAAAGATAGTTATATAGTTAGTGAACGTTCGGTTTTAATCAATGAGTTGGTAGTAAGAGGAAGATTCCATTCTAATTCTATAATTAATGGATTAGAGAATTCAATGCTGGGTAGAAATCCAATTTCTAAAATGAATGTTATTGAACATTTAAATACCTTTCCAAATGAAGCTCTTATTCGATTTTACAATGATTGGTATCGTCCAGATTTAATGGCTATAGTTATTGTTGGAGATATAAAGGATTTAAATGGCCTGGAACAAGAAATAATGGAGAGGTTCTCAAAACCTAAAAATGTCGAGAATCCACGATCTGCAAAAATTGATTATAGTGCATATAGGAATTCACCACCCCAATTTATCAAGAAGGAGCATCCTTATTTACTTGAAAATTCTAATAATAAGACTATAAATTTACGATTGTATTTTAGGCAAAAGGAAGTTCATGAAGAAAAGGGAATGGAGATGATAATCAATGAACAGCAAAGAGAACTTTTATTTCAAATGTTAGAAGAAAGGCTTAAAATATTGCAAAAATCCTATTGTACTAATTACGTGGCTTTTCCTCGTTCACTATTTCCGACATTTACTGACATGAAAATTCAATTTACTATTGAAGGAGGTTCAGAAAGGGATGTAATTATAAACACAATAAAGGTTGTTCATCAAGTGTATAATGATGGCTTTTTAGAGGAGGAATTTCAAGAAAGTATAAAAAGACGACTAGAAGAGCTATCCAAAACTGATACTTCTAGTGCACAATATTGGTCTGAAAATATTAGAAATCATTTTGTGTTTGAAAAATCACTACCACCTAATAAAGAAAGCCTTATAATAAATATGTTTAATAATTTAACTTTAGATGAGTTTAATCAATTCACAAAAGGCTATCTCAGTTCCCCTTTCGAAGATATCGATATTATTATATTAGCCCCAAAAGGAAACCGTATTTTTTCTCATTCAGAAGACACCTTTCGAGATTGGATAAAGGAGGCTAGTAATATGCCTACAGTTCCATACACTAAACCAAAAGTGCCACAAGATTTGATAGATTCGCTGACCTTGGTAAATTTAAAGGAAAGAGGAGTACTGAAGGAGACTCAAATATTACCTGAGACAACCCAGTATGTTTTAGAAAATGGAATAAAAATAGTATTGAACTCATTTGATCAAGTTTTGTCTGAAAAGACTAAACATTCTAATACCCTAAGTTTTCACGGATTTACTTCCAAAGGAGTGAATTATTACACATCAAAAGATTATTTTTCAGCATTATACTGTATTGATATTGTTAAGAATTCAGGAGTTGGAGGTCTTGATAAGTTTGAACTAGATCGGTTTTATGAGGATAATGGATTTACTGGACAAATAATACCTTATATAGAGTATAATGAATCAGGCATAAGAGGAAATATTAATATAAAGGATTTAGAAACAGCATTACAACTTGTTTATTTACATTTTAAGGAACCTAATAAAGATGAGTTAGCATTTGAAGATTGGAAGCAAAAAACCAATTCATCATTTAATTTATACAGACTAAACGAAAAAGATTTTGAATCTACAGTTAAATCGACCTTAAAAGATATTACTTATTTGCCTAAAGGGTCGGCAGCCTTGGAAGGTGTATCCCTAACTGATTTGAATAGATCACATGCCATATATCGAGAAATCTTCGGAAATGCAGGAGATTTTACATTTATATTCACGGGTAATTTTCCTAAAGATGAATTACTTTCATTATGCCGTAAATATCTAGGTAATTTGTCCAGAGAGAAATCCAAGAAAGGTACTATTACAGAGAAATCTTTAAAAAGGTATAAATTACCCAAATCTATTTCTCATGATGTTTATTCTACCGAATTTATGGAAGGTGTTAAAGTACAATTAGTATATGCTTCAAAATTAAATCATAAAAAATTTGATTGGAAAGATGAAATTAGGTTTAAACTACTAAGACAATTACTGAAATTTTCAATGTCCCAAAAAATGAGATTCCATTCTGATAAAGGTGGAATCTATACTGTAAGTGTTGGTATAAATCCTAAAAAGGATCGTTTGTTTAATGAGATCTTTGTAAGATTTAGTTGTAGTCCTGAAGATGTCGATCGCTTGATTTTGGAAGCAAAGGAGGAAATAAACTCTTTTAGGAATGATGAAATAAGCACTGAAAAATTGGAACAATTCAAGCATTCATTAATTTTGGATTTAGAAAATAATTATAATGAAAGAAAAGTTGTTTCTGAAAAACTATATCATTTTTATAAAAACGACTTACCTTGGTATACCTTACATGATGAGAAGGAGTTTATAAATTCTATTTCACGGAAGGATATAAAAGATGCTGCTAAAAAATTATTGCAGAACAAACCATTTGAATTTAAAATGATTCCCTTACCAAAATTATAATCTGGAAACTGGGTTTTAATTATTAATTTTAAATGAATTATAGGGAGTGCATTTTGATACACTCCCTTTTTTCCTTAATCTATATCAGGGGTAGGGATTGAACCAGAAAGTTCAATAATTTCTCCATTTCCAATAGATGGCATTTCTAGATTTTTTAAGTCATAAACCCGGAATTCTGTTTCTAATGGGTCATTAGAAAACTTTACTAAACATTCATCATTTTTAGGATCACAATCAACTGTAATAGTTGCCCATCCTCCTGGTACTTGAATATACTTAGTGGCATAATAGTCCTTTTCTGCAGATGTTTTAACAAATGCAAAAGACATTCCTATGGCCAATACAAAGGCCAACATTGGTAGAATCATTTTTAGTTTTTTCATGATTTTTTAAAAATTAATGGTTAAACATGTAGCCCATTATTTTGTACAGGTTATGGACTTTACCCTGTCTTTGTTGCAACAAATATTTTATGACTGATTTTCAATTTGTACAGTTAGGGAGCTTTGTTTGGGACTTTTATAGTGTTTTCGATAAAGTATAATACCTACTATAGTTAGAGCAATCCATATGAGGTTAAGTATAAAGTGTTGGTTCCAGGATAGTAGTGTTATAACTCCACCACAGGAGCATGGCTCATAAGGGCTGATAAATTTTATTCCAGCTACATACCCTGTAAAGATGACCATAAGAATAAAGGCAGCATATAATCCCTTAAGTCTTGTCTTATGAAAGACAAGCAGGATAGCTGTCCCTAATTCTAGGATAGGTATGGCATAGGAGGTGATTTTGGCAATTTGTGAAACCCAACTAAAGGGTGAATTAACCAGGTTGTTGTAAAATGCTGGGCCCTCCATTAGTTTGCTTATTGCTGCAGATACAAATAGGAGTATAAACAACGCACTAATGATTTCTAATAGGATTGATTGATATGTTTTTATTTGTTTCATAATGAGTAATTTACAATGGTAAGTTACTTCCTTGTAGTTATCCTTTTTTCTAAAAGTGTTGTCGGAAAACTCGTTTTTAACGATTATGAAAATGAAACATTTAAAAACAGGCAAGAGTTATTCTTGTAATTGAAGAATTACAAAAGGTTTTAGGGGTAGTAGTTATATGTGTTTTGTTTTGGTAACTTGCTTATGGTTAATAAGTTATTTTAATGAAACTTATGGGTGAGTTAATTTTTCTTAACCTTTTTAGTGTGAATTTCTTCGTAATTCTTGAGGTGAATGACCAAATCTTTCTTTGAAAATTCTTGAAAAGTAGGGGTAACTTTTAAAACCAAGAGTAATGGCAATGGCCTTTATAGGAAGTTCTGTTTCCTTAATCATCCCATGTGATTTTAATAGACGTAGTTCCTTAATCCAATTATGTAAACTTATGTTGTACTGCTTTTTAAAGTTCGATAAAATAGTATGACTATTTGTATCTGCTCTACTCACGAGTTCCTTAACACATGGAATAGGTTCATCCCCAAGTGATAATATATAATAGTAAATATCTGCAGGATTGGATGTAAATTTTGTAGTAGGTGAAATGTCAGAAGCTATGCTGGTGGGTTCATTTGGGTTTTTGAATCCTGAAAAACAACTCAATAAATACACCTCACCATAGTCCGGAAGTAACATGGATTCTATGGTGCAGGTGTATTTCATAAGTAGGCCTTCTTGGGTGATAAAAGTGAGTGAGTTGTAGAAGGCGTTAGGAGGGGAAGAGGAATGGTGAAAATTTTCCCATAATCTTTGGTCTTCATTGGTGAGAAAACCACTTAAGGGAGTGCCATGGAGCATTTCCATTTTAACGCCAATGGCACTTGCCATAGAATGATTTATGCTTATAATGGTACCATCCATACTTAATAAAATGACTCCTTTTATAAGGTTTTGGGTATGAGAAGTTTTTTTGTCTAGCGTATCTGCTAGCGTGTTGGCTAGCCTTACAAGAGTTTCTAAATAGGTTTGTGTGGAAACCACTGGAATTCGGTAATTGTAATATCCGTAAATAAGGTTTAGTAGTAATTGCCTAAGCTGATGAAGCCTACGTTGATGAATAAGATTGGACATAATAGAAAGATAGGAAAAGTAGTAATGAATAATAATCTAAGAGGCTATTTGTACAGGAGATGCATGCATCCTCCAACAATGACCGTCAATTTTTCTTCCAAAAGTCAAATCAAAGTCTAATATACTGAAAATTAAATATATAAGTAAGTTATTTATGATTTTAACTTTAAAGTTATCAACACTCATAATTTCTAGTTGATATAATTATGGCATTATATCTATCTATTTACTTCTAAAAGTATCGATTTCAATTCTTATAGTAGGATAGTTTTTTTTTGGAAGCCAGTTCTATAACTGTTAATTTTGAGGTAGTTAGCTTATTTGAATCATAAAAACAACAACTATGGAAAAGAAATCAACAAAGGCTATTGGGGCAGTTGCTGCTACCGAGGCATTAGAAGAACTGCTCATTCAAAGAAGAGAGGTGATGGCACATGATGTAGAAATTGAAATTCTATATTGTGGAATATGTCATTCTGATTTACATGCTGTGCATAATGACTGGGGTGGTACTACCTATCCTGTAGTTCCCGGACATGAGATTGTGGGAAGGGTTTCAAAGATTGGATCAGAGGTAAGTAAATTTAAAGTAGGGGATCTGGCGGGTGTTGGCTGTATTGTAGATAGTTGTCGTAGCTGTAGTCAATGTCATGATGGAGAGGAACAGTTTTGTGAGAATGGATGGACCCTGGTGTTTAATGCTCCTGATAAGATATCTGGAGGTCATACCTATGGAGGTTTTTCTGAATCCATTGTTGTGGATGAAAATTATGTAGTACATGTGCCTGAAACTCTACCTCTTGACCAGGCGGCACCCATTCTTTGTGCAGGTATAACGGTGTATTCTCCTTTAAAGCATTGGAAAGCGGGTCCTGGAAAACATATCGGAATTATTGGTATGGGTGGACTAGGTCATATGGCTATTAAAATAGCAAAGGCCATGGGAGCCACAGTAACGGTGTTTACTACCACAGAGTCAAAGGCTGCAGATGCGAATCGTCTGGGAGCGGATAATGTGGTGTTATCAACCAATAAAAAACAAATGAAAGATTGTCCTAAACAGGATATGATACTGGATACCGTATCGGCTAAACATGATGTGAATGTATTTCTGAATCTTTTAAAGGTGGATGGTTCTCTGGTACTAGTGGGTCTTCCTAACCAGCCTTTAGAGGTGGGTGCCTTTAATATAGTTAATGGAAGGCGTAGTTTTTCAGGGTCAAACATAGGTGGGATAGCAGAGACGCAGGAGGTATTGGATTTTTGTGCCAAACATGGGATTACGGCTGATATTGAATTAATTGGTGTTCAGGAAGTAAATACGGCCTTTGAGCGTCTTGAGAAAGGTGATGTTAAGTATCGTTTTGTCATTGATATGAAATCCATTTAGATAAATTACTTATTTTTAGTTCTCAGTAAGATTCATAAATACATGGGAATATCCGTATTATTAAATAGGCTAGAGGAGGCTATTGAAAAGTGTAATGACATTGATTTTAGGGAAGATTTTAAAATAGAAAGGTTTGCCCCTGTGCCTGTAGAGGCGATTTTAGAAGTAGAAAACAGACTTGGGATTTCTTTACCAAAAAGCTATGTGAACTTTGTAACCAATCATGGAATTTTCCATATTGGTAGTTTTAAATTGTGGCCTGTAAATCATTTAAATTCAGGGCTTAATGAACTAGCGTCTGAAGTAGGGGTTAAGCTTTCTGAGGTAGGGGTAGAGAAGTGTTCAGAGGAAGTTTCCGGGCTACTGGGAATCACAAAACAAGAGGCTATGAGTTTTAATAGCTTTGTGTTTTTTGCTACCTACTACCATGAAGATCATTTTGCTTTTGATTTGAGAACTCGAAATAAGTACACCCAGGAGAGCCAGTGTAAACTAATTAATTTCCATGATATAGTAACCATTGCCCAAGAACCGTTTCACACATGTGAGTCCGATACTTTTGAGCAGTATATTGTAAGCTTTATAATAAAGCAACTAAGGTTAAACTACCCAAAATTCTATAGGTCCTTTTCTTTTGAGGATCTTTAGGAGAATAAAAAAACAGCTAGTCTTTTTTCATACTAGCTGTTTTTTACATATATAGATCGCAATTTATTCTTAATCCAATTGAGGTAGAATTACCTTGTCTACCACATGAATTACTCCATTAGAAGCCTGAACATCTGTTACAACGATATTTCCTGTTCTTCCGTTAAGATCAGTAAAGGTAGCTGATGTTCCAAGGTTAATAGTGAAGGAATCCCCTAGCGTTGTAACTGTCATACCATTGGTGAGTGAAGAGGATAGCACATTAGCCCCGGCAATAACGTGGGTGTTTAGTGTTGCCTGCACAGTAGGAATTGGAATATCTCCTAAGCTATTAGCGCCTAATTCAGTCAATAAATTACCAAAGGCGGTATTTGTGGGTGCAAACACTGTAAATGGAGCAGGTGCAGTAGTGGAACTTAAAGTGGTTACATAGGTAAAGCCTGGATCTGCTGTTAAAGCAGCCACTAGCGTACTAAATGTGGCATCAGCTGTTGCAAAGGTTACCACTGTAGGAAGTCCAATAACCTTATCAACGGCATGAATGACACCATTGCTAACGTCAATATCAGCTGCAACCACGGAAGATTGTCCATTGATAAGTACCCCATCCTCGGTATTAATGTACATATCAATTTCGTTATCTGTAGTGTTCTCCTTAGCTAGGGTTTTTACATATCCTGTAGTCAGGCTTGAAGAACGGTTAACTCCAACCACTACGTGGTTTAGTAACACCTCTGTAAGTACTCCCACTGGGACATCATTTAAGGAAGCGAATCCATTGTCTTCTAGAAATGCAGAGAATGCTGCATTGTCTGGTGCAAATACAGTAAAGCTGGTAGAGGCATCCAAAGTGGCTGTTAATCCAGCTCTATCTAAAGCTGCTTTTAGTGAACTATAGTTAGCACTAGAGGCTACGTAGTCCGCTATGGTCATTTGCTTATCATCATCGTCATCTGAGCATGATACAAAGAGTAATGAAAAACAAATTAGTGATAGTTGAAAGAGTCTTTTTTTCATAATAATTGTTTTTTGTTTTTATCAAAGATACAATTTTGTTTAATGTTTTTCAAAAAAGATTAAACAAAATTTAACATGCTATTGAATTGAACAATTATTTGAAAGGTATTCCAATAGGGTCTAATACTAGTATTTAAGCCTCTTTTGAGAGTAATTTCGGTTGTTTTATGGGTATCTGGTCTTACTAGGTAAAAAGATCGTTAAGCTTGGCGTCATCCATAGTTAGGAATAGGAATAATCCAATTCCAATATTTTAAAACGGTGGATTTAATTTTTCTATTAATGTTCATCACTTGAACAACCTTACGGTTACTAAGACTTCTTTTTTAGAAGAATCCGTGTTCTAAGTTCTATTTTATCCTTCCGTTGACTTGTCATGCTGTTATAGGTTTACACAACGGTAACTTATGCAGTATAATGGAAAGGTTCCCAATAACCTGCTGGAGTTGAATAAAATAGAACAGGAGTACTTCAGTTTGCTCACTCCAACTTCAAGAATAATGGGAGGGTACTATTTAAACTATGTCTATCTACGCAATTAAGAACACTTGGATTATACCCTTGAAGCCATTAGAAATGTAGGCATCATATCATTGGATGGCTATGATCCAAACGATGAAACAAGAGATATCAAAGAGGTACACAAGCAATTTGCCGATGTACTTGAATTTTTCAAGAGGTTGATACCTCATGAGGAATTGGAGTTCTTGGATAAGTCCAGAAGATTACTACTGAGAATGGATGAAAAATAATAGATATAACTTAACCCAAATCTTTCTGGAAACAATACTCTGTGTTGAGTGTCAAAAACTAAAAACCATGAAAAACAAAACAGACCAAATAGAGGAGCAGTCCTTAGATGATACCTTATTAAAAATGAAAAAGATAAAGGAGTTGAGCGAGGAGAATTTTGTATTGCTACGCCCCATTGAAGGCACACAGGAAGGTTACTACTTAAATTACTGTCGATTCTAGATTATGTTGAACTGTTATCTATTTTAAAATCCACACTCAGTGTGTGTATTCTGGCCCTAGAAGAGCAACAAGACTTAACATTACGCATGAAGAATAAAGAGTCCGATATAATAGCGGTTTTAGAATTTGCATAAAACCTGATACCCTTAGAAGAAGGTATTTATTTGGATAAAATGAGAGAGTTCATGTTTTCAAAGGAAGAAGGTATAAATTAAGATTTGAAAATCATATGGAAAGAAAAGATACAAAGGAAATGACAGACAAGGAAAAACTGAAAACGGTATTTAGGCTATTGTACCCAATACAACGAAGGTGTTACAACCGTAAGGACGATCCCATCATGCAGGAGGTGACCTTCGAAGTGACCGACAACGGTGAACTGCGTTGCCTTCTAAGAACTTGTATCTTGACAATGGACTTGCATCCCCAAGACTGTCAAATTGTTCAAAGGAGATGAACATAGCCACGGTTCTGGATTTGGTGGACAGCATTCTGCCAGATGCACAATTGGTGAGTTATGACGCTATAGAAAAGCTATTGCTGATAAAGTAATTTTTATAAAACTTCATTTATCTGTAAAGCGGTTGCAATATTCTTGATTTTTGAATTGTGTGAAATGAAAAAAAATCACATTTTATTTTCATTTTAATAGAGTAATTACTTACTAATTAATTAGTATATTTAAACTCTCCCCAATTATTAATTAAGCATTTTATTTCGGAATGCTTGTGGTTTTCCGTATTTAATATTTTGTGAAGCGATTTATATTTAGAAGTTAAGTTTTTTTGTTTGTAGTTTTAATTGAAATGAAGTAAAAAGATTAAGCAATTTGAAGCTTCCTTTAGCAATCCAAAAAGGGATGTGTAAAAGGAGAAAAGTCCTGCAGAGAAAGGAGTTGACAACAAGTGTAAAAAAGATAGACAAGAATACAAAAACAATATTACAAATTGAAGTATATCAGAATTTAGCTCTATGAAAGGACAGTGCATATTTAAGGAAATTTATTTTGTTTTTTCTTCCCCCACAAAAAAAGAAAGAAACCCCACCCACATTGCAGCACATTTGCAAGTTCCACGAGCCGACACTCAAAATCAAAGCTTGTAAAAGAGCTGCAATTTTGCTTACGCACCCATGCTAAATTGTTAAAATTGAGTTCTATAAGAAACTAATTGACTTAAATAATTTGAAGAAAAACTAAAACCATTATGTTATGAATAATCAAATCATTGAAGCTATTGAAAATCGGAACGTAATTCAGTTTTATTACGAAAACGAATTAAGAGTGGTTGAGCCACATTGTTACGGTATGACTACCGCTGGGAATGAAGGATTAAGAGCCTTCCAAATTGATGGCTATTCTTCATCTGGGAAAATGGGGTGGAAAATGTATGACCTCGGTAAAGTAGAAAATATAGAAATTCTTGAAGATACATTTAAAATCCCAAGGCCAGGTTATAAAAAGGGAGATAGAGGTATGGATGAAATATTTGTAGAGCTATAGCTATGGATAGATATAGAAATAAAAGCGGTAATTCAGGTGTTTCGGCCTATGAGATTGGTTCGGATAACATCATTGTCCTATTTAGAGGAAATGCTAAACTTTATAGATACAGCTTCGGTGGTGGTGCTGGTAGTTATCATGTAGAAAATATGAAAAGGTTCGCAATAAATGGGAATGGTTTAAATGCCTATATTAATACTCATATAAAAAAACTTGTATGATAAATAAAATTGAAAGTATTAGGGATTTTGGTATCTACAAGAGTTTTTCATGGAACTCTGCAACTGGTCTAAAAAACTTTAATCATAAAAATTTAATTTATGGCTGGAATTATTCAGGCAAAACGACTTTATCTCGAATATTCAGTTCTTTACGTGATAAAAAAATGCACGGTAGTTATGATAGAAGCTTTTTTAAGATAAATACAACTGCTGGAGATTTCGATTCAAACTCTTTACAAAACTTCCCTTTTAACATTCTTGTCTTTAATTCAGATTACATTAAAGACAATCTAAACTTCAGTATTCATAAAGATGAAATATCTGAGTCAAAAACAATTTTGTTTGAAGTTGGTGATAACGCCAAATATGAAGAGAAAATAATTGAGTTTAAAAATAAAATTGATTTGATTAATGGCACTGAAACAATAATTGGAAAAAAAGATCCATACTTAAAAATAGTAGATGATTTTGAAATTTATGACAGGGCTAACACTGGTAAGTTTACTTTATTTGCAAAAGAAATTAAAATTGACCACTTTGGAAGTGAAATCGATTTTACTAAGGCAAATCTAAAGCCTATTGTAGCTAAGGTTAAACAAAATTTATCTGAATTTATTATAACTGACAAAAAGAAATTAGCCCAACTTAAAGCTATCGTTTTGTCTAAAGAGCCCAAAGAAGTACTGGATGAAGTCTTTCTCAACTCTACATATGACAAAATAATTAAATCAGTTAATGATTTATTGGTAAAAATCCCTGATAAAAAGAATTTAGATAAAATATTAGATAGTAATTCAGAAATATATACATGGGTTAAGAAGGGCAAAGAACTTCATCCAGAACCCACCAAATGTTTGTTTTGTGATAATGATATTAAACCCGAAAGATTTCAATATCTAAACGAGTTTTTCAATAGTGAAGCTTCAAATATAAAAGAGGGCATAAACAATGTAAAAAAACAACTCGTTGACGAAGAAAATAGTATAAAACAAATTAATTTTCCTTCCAGTAGTAATGACCTAAATCTAGGGTACATTGATGAATATATAAATTCAAAGAAAGAACTTGATAAGTTACTTACATCCTACAAAAGGCACCTAAAAACTCTTATATTAAAACTCGATTTGAAACAAAGCAAATCTATACATATCCGAATAAACGAAATAAAGGAATTTGATTTTTCGCTAATAACGAGTAAAATAGAACAGTTAAACAGCGTTATAAGAAGCAATAATGATTTTTCAAAGGAGTTCAAACACAGAATAGAAATTGAAAGAAACTTATATAAAGACTACTTAATAGCTTCGTTTCTAAAGAGAGAGAAATATATCGAGAAAGAAAAAAAGTGCAAATTAGCGAATGAAAAAATAGAAAAACTAAACACTCAAGCAACTGATTTTCAAAAGCAAATTCAATTTTATGAATCAAAAAAAGTTAGTGACGCTGAAGGAGCATTAAGATATACATACTTTATTCAAACTTTTTTAAATCGCAATGACATTGAAATAATTCTAGAAACAACATCTAAAAAGTTTTTATTACTCAGAGGTGGTGAAAATGCGTCAAATTTAAGTGAAGGCGAAAAAACTGCTATTGCTTTTTCTCATTTTTTAGTTACGATAAAAGCCCTAGAATCTAAAAGGGTATTTAAGGATTATATTGTTTTTATTGATGACCCAATTTCAAGTTTAGATGGGAATCACATTTTTCAAATAAACTCAATTTTAAAGGAAATGCTCTTTTCCAATAACAATCCTGGGGGCGAGTGGAAACTAAAATGCCTTCAATTGTTTTGTTCAACTCACAATTTCGAATTCTTCAATTTATTGAGAGAATTGCCAATGGGCAAAACAAACAAGGAGTCTAAATACTATATTGAAAGAAATTTTGCTGACAACACAGCAATTATAAGGGAATTACCTGCAATTATAGGCCAATATAAATCTGAATACCATTATTTATTTAAGGAAATCTATGAGTTCAACAAATTAGGAAAACCATTAAAATCAGACAAGCTACTTTTAATTCCAAATACTTTAAGAAGGTTTTTGGAAATGTACACATTAACTAAATATCCAAGTGACCAAAATGTTGATCAAAGGGCTGATAGGATTTTCACACCAGAAATTTCCAAAAGAATCTGTAAACCATTTCATTATTTTAGCCATTTAGACAATCTAGATAGAATTGGTAAGCAAAGTGAATATGTGGCTGATATTCCTGTCGCCTGTAAAGAGTTAATAAGACATATAAAGAAAAAAGATAAACTTCATTTTGAAGCACTTGAAGCAGCAATTAATCTAAAAAAATGACAACAATAAAAATAAATCAACAACTCAAAAGAATTGAAATCAAAGAATTCGAAATCGAAAATCAAATAGTTTTTAACTATTTTGATAATATTCCTGCAAGTGAAAGAGATGATAAATTGCTAAGAGCAATTTATATAGGAGTATTGGCCCTCATGGAAGACCGTATTTCCTCTTTCTTATCAAAAACCTCCAATGAGTTGGGAACAGAGCTAGAAAGTCTGAAAATGATTTTTGAGATGAAGAAAGAACTTTTCTACAAATCAACTATCAAAGGGACATTGGCAGAAGATGAAATTGCTGATTTTTTAAATCAATATTTCTCTGAAAAACGAATAAAAGACCGTGCATTTTTGACTGGAAATTCAGCAGGCATCCTACCAAAAAATAAGACTGGAGATATTATTTGTGAAATAAATGGAACACCTGATTTAAAAATCGCCATTGAATGTAAATTTGATAAAAGCGTTCGTTTAGGAGACATTGAAAGCAAAGATATTTTTATGCGAAAAACGGATACTGCTTGGAGTCAATTAATAGAAGCGCAAGCCAATAGAGATAGTAAAATAAGTTTGATAGTTTTTGACATTTCATTAGTTGAAAATTCCATTTTAAAAAATTTCGAAAATGTGGGTTACATCCAGGGAGTTGGTTTTATTGCTATCATCAATTCACAAAAAGGAGATTACAGCAATTTAGCTATAGCTTATATGTTAGCGAGAGATATTGCCTTAAATGCAAAAGAAATTGAACTCGACAAAGATATTTTGGCAATGATTGTAAACCGAATTATTAAAGACATTAACGAAATATTGACAATAAAATCTCTAGTTCAAAACAACATCGACAATAACAAAGCAATTTTAAAGCAATTGGAAAAGACGATGCTTTTAATGGAGTTTAATCAAGAATATTTGAAAAGATTTTTAAATCAAGGAACATTATCAAAAAAGGATTTGCTCGACTTCTATACAGGTGAAGATGTGAAGGATAAATATCGTTTAATTGAGAAAGAAATAAATGAAATATAAGGATTAAACCAAGACCCAAAAAGAATTGACCTAGTCGATGTGGTGAGAACTAAAATAGTGTGCAAATATGTAACGAAGGAGAAAGCAAATATGGAATTCTCCAAAATTGTCGATAAGGATATAACCGTTGTTGATTTTAAATTAAGAATGCAGGATTATGTGAGTGTTTATTTCAAAGAAGAACTCGATACTGAAAACTATTTTTTTGGTTTGGAATTTCTTGGTGAGGAAATTAACAAAACTAAGTTTAAATAAAATTTTTGTTCAATTTCTGTGTATCCTTTGTAACGTTTTGTCATTGGTTTTAATTTATTATGTTAAGGACTTTCAGCTATTCGTCTTCATCAGAATTATCTAAATTAATTATTAAGAGTAGGCTCTTTCGTTATAAAGTTTAAACTCTTTCCTGTCCGAGTGAATCAAAAGGTAGTTCTCGAATGCTGGATAATTCATAAAATGTTGCTAATTAACAACAAAAATAGTATTTTTGTAGCAAATTAACAACAAATGAATTCAAGGAAGGCAGTCGTATTACCAAAGTTTCAAAAGATTTTTGACCAAATTGGTGAGAACATCAAGCTGGCACGAAAGCGAAGAAAGCTCACCACAGAGCAGGTATCGGAACGTGCAGGTATTCACAGGGCTACCCTTTATCGAATAGAAAAAGGTGACCCTGCCGTGGCCATTGGGCTCTATTTTAATGTGCTTAGGGTGATGAATCTTCAGGATGATTTTTTGAAGCTGGCCAATGATGATGCATTTGGTAGAAAATTACAAGATTTGGATTTATTATAATAAAGATGGCAGAAGGAAAATTTGACATATATGTTTTTGCAGACTGGGCAGGCTTGGAAGGTCCGATTTTACTTACGGCTTGATGGGTAACTTTCCTGGCCCATTTTTTCTGGCCAGCTTAAACGTTTCGATTTAGGGATTGTAAGAGGTAATGACAGTGTAGGCTTACAAAAGAACAAAGTATAGGTTGCGATTAGGTATAATTAAAAATCATGTTGTTTTTCACAGTATATTTTTAGTCTCTGAAGAAAAAGAGCCCAATTATAATTGCACCATTGATAGAAATCGGTTAGTTCTCTCCAGTTGGTGTGCTTTAAAACGACGGTGGTGATTTGATCCTTTTCAGTGAGTTCAAAGGAAACTCCTGTACCTACCCACTGCTCATCGGACGCTATACATTCCCAAACTATAGTAGAATTAGGCTCTAGACGTAGGATTTTCATTTTTGTAAGATACCCTTCATCAAAGTCAAATATATTTATATACCCTTCTTTGGCTTGTACGTCTAGTTTTTTTGTCCAAATTTCACCTAGACCCTTTGAGGATGTTAAAACCTCATATACTATGGAGGCTGGAACTTTAATGTAATTTCTGTGTTCAATGTTTAGCATTTGTTACCTTATTTAATGGGTTATGGAAATGTGTTGATTGGATTATTGATAGGGTAGTTACAGTACAAAAATGAGGTATGGTTTTTAAAATCTACTTGTCATAGGACAAGTAATGAACTTGTTGCATTCTGAGAATCTTTTTTAAAAGCAGATTTTCATACTATTCATGGGATAGGTAAAGAATTCGTAAAGGGTGAGTTTAGAGCGATTCCTACCTGCTTAAATTAATTAAATCCTTAAAATAGCTATTATTCAAATAAAAGTAATACCTTTGTAACCAAATATATAACAGGCGCCTGCCTTTGCTTTTTCTGAAATAGTCTAAACTCCGTCCTTTTTTCTTTATCAGTTTGTGCTTTTCAGTTGCCACTTTAAAATCTAATACTTATGAATATTTTTGTTGGCAATCTGAGTTTTCAGACTTCAGAAGAACAATTACTTGATGTATTTACTCCTTTTGGTGAAGTTTCTTCTGTAAAGGTTATCGTAGATGGTTATTCAAATCGTTCCAGAGGTTTTGCCTTTGTTGAGATGCCTGTGTCTGAGCATGCTTTGACTGCTATTGAAAGACTAAATGAATCTATGCTAGATTCAAGGGTTATTGTAGTCAATGAAGCGAAACCCAAAAGAAGTAATGATCGTTTTTCTTCTAACCGAAGCTGGTAATTAGTATCTCTAATAGATATTCCTTTAGTAAGGTCATTATTCCTTGTAAACAAATTGGTGTTCATTTGCTATTTGCAAATTCGAACCACCTGATAGATAATATATACTCGGGCCGTTGGTACCGAGGAATTCAACATTGTCGGTATCCCGACACTACAATATATGCAATTTAAAAATTTACCTATTATACCGCCAATAATGAAGGCGGTAGAAAAAGCTGGTTATACTACAGCTACTGAAATACAAAGTAAAACAATTCCACACACCTTAAAAGGTGGTGATATTATTGGTTGTGCTCAAACCGGTACGGGAAAAACGGCTTCTTTTGCCATTCCTGTACTTCAACTTTTGCATGACAAAAAAGTAAAACACTCGAAGGTACGTGCTTTGGTACTAACACCTACACGAGAATTGGCTATTCAGGTCAGTGACAATTTTAAATCCTACGGGGCTTATTTATCCGTATCACACCTGGCTATTTTTGGTGGGGTATCCCATGAACCTCAAAAAGCGGCCTTAAAAAAAGGGGTTGATATCCTTATTGCTACTCCTGGAAGGTTAATGGATCTGTATGAGCAAGGCTATATCGATTTCTCTCAAATAGAGATATTGGTTTTAGACGAGGCGGATCGAATGTTGGATATGGGGTTTGTACATGAAGTAAAGCGAATTGTTGCTAAGCTTCCTACAAAAAGACAAACCTTGTTTTTTTCGGCTACTATGCCTGAGGCTATACGAAAACTTGCCAAACAGTTATTAAAGGATCCTATTGAGATAAATGTGACACCCGTTTCTTCAACGGCAAATAGTGTGAAGCAATCAGTGTACTTTGTAGAAAAAAATGAGAAGCTTAAACTGTTGGTTGAACTGTTAAGTGATAAAGAAATAAACAGATCCCTGGTCTTCTCTAGAACAAAACATGGTGCTGACAGATTAGCCAAGCAATTATTGAAGACAGGAATCACTGCAGCAGCCATACATGGGAACAAATCTCAGAACAACAGGCAAAGGGCATTGAATGATTTTAAAGGCAGCAAAATCAGGGTGCTGATTGCCACAGATATCGCCGCTAGAGGGATTGATATTGATGAATTACCTCATGTAGTGAATTATGAATTACCTAACGTAGCCGAGACCTATGTACATAGAATAGGGAGAACTGGACGTGCAGGTAAACAGGGTGTAGCAGTTTCATTTTGTGATAGAGATGAAAAGAAGGATTTGAAGAACATTCAAAATCTGATAGGATTTACAATGACTGTAGCTAAGAATACAGCTTTACCAACTAGAAACGTATAAGTAATAAATCAAGAAAAATATGGGGGACTCTTATTTTAAGAAAGAAAATGCCAAGAAAAAAACAAAGAAGAAACAAGAAAAATTGCAGCGCCGAGAGGACCGCAAGGTGAATAATAACAAAGGAAAAGATCTGGAAGACATGATAATCTATGTAGATATCAATGGAAATTTCACATCGGTTCCACCACACCTTCAAACTACCCAGCCTGTAGCACCCAGAAGAAGAGAAGAAGAAGAACCTGAAGATGCCTTGGATCCGGATAAGGAGTTTACAGGTATTGTAACTTATGTCAGTGAAAAAGGCTATGGCTTTATTACTGAGGATACATCAAACGATAGTGTGTTTTTTCACCATAAACAATTATCACAGCAATTTAACAAACACGATAGTGTGATCTATAATAAGGAAAAAACAGATCGTGGGGATAGAGCAATCAACATCAAAAAAAAGTAATATCAATTTAATTAATATAGAAATGCAAGAAGGAACAGTAAAATTTTTCAACGACACTAAAGGTTTTGGATTCATAACTCCATCAAATGGAGATCGTGATGTATTTGTTCATACAACCGGACTTTTAGACAATGTTCAAGAAAATGATAAAGTAACCTATGACATTGAGCATGGGCAGAGAGGGATGTTTGCGGTGAACGTAAAACGTCAATAGTAGCATAGCTAGTGTTTAAAAAAGGGTGTATGTAGTCATATGCCCTTTTTTGTTTATGGACCGTTTGGGAGCTAATAGCATTGAAATTTGATGTTTTCTAAAACGAATTTGAGGTGTGTTACATTGCTATACTTTTAAACAGTAGTGCGCTTAGATACAGCCCAATTCCATATACTAAATGTATGATGATACTCATAAGTCTTGCTTTGTTGGGATTTGGAGTTTTAGAGGCAGCCCAGCCAATTCCAAATGAGGGTTGCATTATAAAAAAGGGTGCTATGGTGGTGAGTATGCCAACTACAAGGGCAGGTACTGGTCTTGGCCTATCTAACCATTGAACTCCATCGAAATATACCAGTAGAAAGGCAAAGCTAATTCCGATGGCATAATGAGCAGTCCAACCAATAATTTTCTCATGTTTTATCGGGTTTGCTGTAAAAATGGTGGAATGGGTAAACCGACCCTTCCAGAGATGACCAACCCATCTACCGACGTATTTGTAGTCAAGGGTTTGTATTCCTATACATCTTAGAAGGAATGTAAAACTGTCCATAATAGCTGTGGCACCTATGCCAATGAGGGTGATTTGAAGAAGGATGTTCATCTTTTTATAAGCAAAAATAGACCGATCTATGCACCTTGGAGTAGGACAATTACATAAATCAATAGGACGAATTATACGATTCTCTGAATTCTTTTGGTGTGTAGTTGGTATGCTTTTTAAAGAAGCGGATGAAATAAGAAACATCCTCATAGCCCATATAGTAAGCAACTTCCTTTACCTGCAGGGTAGTGGCTAGCAGTACTCTTTTAGACTCCAAGATAATTTGATCAACCATTAATTCAGAACTTGATTTTCCAAGCATTCTCTTGGAAAATGTATTGAGTTGCTGGAGACTCACTTGCAGCTTTTCGGTATAAAAAGGTAGCTTCTTATGTATGCAAACAAATTCTTCCAGCAGAAGTAAATAGGCATCCATAACCTTAGATTCATAGGATTGTTTTATCATGTCATCCTTAGAATGGATTTTTTCTCGGTATATATGAAGGAAAAAAAGTTCAAGATAGGCTATGATCGCTTGTTTAAATCCTTCTTTTTGGGTTGTATGTTCTTCTCGGAGTAAGTGTAGTAAAGAATAGACTTTAGGAGATTCTTCTCTAAGAAGGTAATAATTTTGACCAAACAAAGCGTTGAACTGCTGTTTACTTGTGGCTGTATTGCTATTATAAAAATCCTTGTCAAAGGTGATTAAGTATCCTTGTGTATTTTTATGGAGGTACAATTCATGGATTTGACCAGGACGTAGGAAATAAATGGAATTTGAGACTACTTTATAGTCCTTGAAGTCAATGGTATGTGTTCCTTTTCCTTTTTGAATTACCAGAATAAAGTAAAAATCATGACGGTGTGATTTTTCAATCATTTCCTGATTTTTAAGTACCTCATCAAGCTTTAAAATTTGAAAATTTCCAAGTCCTTGGGTATTGGTATATGTTCGTAATTCGATACAGTCCAAATGATGAATTTAAAAGTAAAGGGATATAGTGCAAGTTAGCAAAAAATTAAAATGTTGATGGTTTTATCTACTAAGGATTAATCGTGCTATATCTCTAACCAATTGAGTTGGAGAATTACAATCACAGTTACTAAACCCAATTACATATAGATCAACCTTTGGAATATAAACGCCCATGGATTTAAATCCAAATATAGATCCGCCATGTTCAATAAAACGGTAATCGTCTGAGTTTTTCACGTGCCATCCATATCCGTTATCTATAGGATTTCCATTGGAGGTGGTATAATTTGTAAAGACCTTTTCAGTGGTTTTCTTGTTTATAAGTTCATGGTTTGTGATGGCTTTTTGCCACTTATACATATCATCAACAGTGGACATAAGTGCACCCGAGGCGTAGGGTAGGGTGAAACTAATAATCCTACGGTTTAACAGCTGCTCTTTTTTAAGTTGATAGCCTGATGCCCTGTTTTTAATGACTTTTGAGTGACTATTGTAATTTGAGGGAGTCATTCCTACCTTTTGGAAGATTTGGTTATTTATAAAATCTTTATAGGACTGTCAAATTAAGGGGTTGGTTGTAGAAAATGAGTCTACTCAATAGGTTAACATCGCACTCTATTCAATATGTAAAAAAATATAAATCTATTTTTATTTACAACTTATAAATTACGTATAACTTTACATGGGTTCCCAGCTGCAATTACATTTGCCGGAATACTCTTTGTCACGACACTCCCTGCTCCTATTATAGAATTATCTCCAATAGTAATACCTGGACAAATAACAACACTTCCTCCAACCCAAACATTTTCGCCTATAGTTATAGGTTTAGCATATTCTAAACCTGTATTTCGAATTTTATAGTCCAAAGGATGTGTCGCAGTATAAATTTGAACATTAGGACCGAACATGGTTTTACTACCAATATTCACCTCCATAACATCCAAAACTACACAGTTAAAATTGAAGAATACTCCTTCGCCCGTAATTATATTTGTACCATAATCGCAATAAAATGGTGGTTGTATCCATAAATTATCACCTGCTTGTGGCAATAATTCATTTAATATTCCATCTCGTTTTACAACCTCGTCTTCTCGTGAGTCATTCAGTTGTTTTAATAATAATCTTGCTTTTACCCGGTCTTTCATCAGCTCTTCATCAAAGGAATTATAAAGTTCTCCTGAAAGCATTTTCTGTTTCTCTGTTTTCATCATTTTAACTTACTTTAAATTATTTGTCGTAAAACGATTAGCTAACCAATTTCTTAAAGGTTCATCATATTTCTTTAATGCGATAAAGGATAGAATTACGGTTCCTATCAAAATCAACATCCCAATTAAAACTCCTTGTCCTAATGGTATATTATTATTGGTGACCCAGGCATAAAAAATATAAGTTATAGGAAAATGAATAATATAAATTGGGTATGATATATCACCTAAAACCATACATATTTTCTGGAAAATACCACTTTTAACTTTACCAATAGCCCCTAGATAGATAACCACAGGAAACACCAAAATGACAGAAAGAGAATCGTAAATACCATTTATCCATAGATTATCATACCCTCCTAATCTTGGAAAAGATAAAACTACAACTAATAGGAACCCACTCAATAAGAATGTATTTCTCCCCTCTACAACCGTTACAACACGTCGGAGTAACATTCCCGCCATATATGGAAACATAAGTCTTGTGAAACCAATTCTTAATTGTTCAGGCTCTAAGGACCAACCACCAATAATATCGCCATTAGGACTTGTTACGGCTAAATGAACTAATGCTATACCTGCCATAAAGACCAATACGGAGAGAATTGTTTTTGATAACTTTCTTAGCACTAAGACATGTAAAATATTTGCAAAGTATTCAAAGAATAAAGACCAAGCAGGACCGTTAAGTGGATGCATTTCACTCCACCCTCTAATATCCATGGACGGAGGAACTGGAATTAAGGTGTAACCAATAAGTGTTATTAATATTAATTGCCAAACAGAAGTATCTGCTATTTTCGGAAAAAAAGTAGATTCTCCAAAATAAAAACAAATTGCACCTAAAGTCATTCCGAATATAATCATTGGATGAAGTCTAATTAGTCTTCGTTTAAAAAAATCCTTGACTGTCATTTTGTTCCAACGATCATCATAGGCATGTGCCATAACAAAACCTGAAAGCATAAAAAAGAAATCAACAGCTAAATAACCATGATTAATAAACTGTTTTATATGATCACCGCCTGAATATACCTCAAGGAAATGAAACAAAACAACTACTATTGCTGCAATACCACGCAAGGCATCTAGAATTAAAAAATGCCTCTTGGAATCTGAAAATGCAGAACTTGCCCTTACCATATAATAAAATAACAATTAGTTTATCTATGAAATTTGTCTATAACCAATAAATCTATTCATAAGCTAATAACTAGCGTCAAAAATAGGATTATACTGAACGGAATAATTGTCAAATATTAACTTAATATTGTCTTATATTTAGATTTATAAAATTATTTAAAGGTGTATTATATGAAAAAACCAAAATATAGTCATATTGAAATCGATTCTGATAGGTCTTTCTTTTTTGACCATGTGCATATTGTTTGGGATGAACAAATTTCCTTCCATCAAAGTCCTGATTGGGAATTGTCATATATTATTACGGGTAGTGGAACTAGAGTTATTGGGGATGTTATGGAAACTTTTTCTAAAGGAGAAATAATATTTATACCACCTATGATTCCGCATGTTTGGTATTTTGACGAGCATGTACATGATAAAGACGGTAAAATTGAAAATATAACAATAATAATTCCTGAATCATTATTAAATAATTGTTTAGAGGTGTTTCCTGAAGCAAAAATTCCAATTGAAAATTTAAAAAAGATAAGGAAAGGGATGAGTTTGGAAGGTGATATTTTATCTTATGTTCAAACTTTAATGAAATCTATGCTCTATCAAAATAACTTAGAACAATTGTCATCTCTGCTTAATATTTTTTCCAAAATAGCAACAAGTAAAGACATGAGAGTGGTGGGGTTTACAGAAAAGAAGAATAATAATTCCAAAAAAATGCAGAAAATTTATCGTTATATTCTTGTAAACTATAATAATAAAATTACCCTAGATGATGTATCAGAACATATGGGAATGAATAGGTCTTCTTTTTGCACTTTTTATAAGAGAGAGAGTGGGAAATCTTTTTTTTCTGCAATAAGAGAGTATAGAATAAATTGCGCCTGTTCTATCCTAAAAGAAACAAAAATGTCTATTGGCGAAATATGTTTTGCAGTTGGCTTTAATGATATACCATATTTCAATCGATCTTTTAAAAAACAAATTGGGTGCTCTCCCAATCACTATCGAATCCAAAATAATAAAAGTTAATAAAATCCATCGTTAGTTCAAAAAAGCCTTATTTTAAAGGTGAAAAATATCTCTATTAAGTAATTACCTTTAAGAGTTCACTTCTTATTGAAGTCAAATAACTTAACAATAAAACGAATATCAAAAGTAATGGTAAATTTCTAATCAATATTTTCCTATGCTTTTTTTTGGATTTTCCAGTTCTATTTTAAGTTTATAATAATCGACTTTTGAAATTGGTAATCGAACATAACTTTCACCAAAGGTGGATTAAACAAATTACCACTGTAAAAAAGGCTTTGAAACACCTTTTTCTAATATGTATTCTACATGATATCCTAGTTTGACCATTACTGGATCCTTTTGAATGTCAATTTATGCTTGTTTATTTTAAACTCATTAACCTAGTTTTTAACTTCATAGCGTGCATCTCATTAGGTTTTGAAAATCAATTTGTGTATTTGTATAAGGTATCTTAACTGTCTCACTTTTTCCTCCTAATTGATCTCTATAAGCTTGCTCTCTAGATAAACCATATGTGGCATTTCTAATATTTGTATCATTTTGTTTACCTACCATTCATGGTATATGTTCGTAATTCAATACAGTCCAAATGATGAATTTAAAAGTAAAGGGATATAGTGCAAGGTAGCAAAAAATAAAAATGTTGATGGTTTTATCTACTAAGGATTAATCGTGCTATATCTCTAACCAATTGAGTTGGAGAATTACAATCACAGTTACTAAACCCAATTACATATAGATCAACTTCCGGAATATAAACGCCCATGGATTTAAATCCAAATATAGATCCGCCATGTTCAATAAAAAGGTAATCGTCGGAGTCTTTCAAGTGCCATCCATATCCGTAATCTATAGGATTTCCATTGGAAGTGGTATAGTTTGTAAAGACCTTTTCAGTGGTTTCCTTGTTTATAAGTTCATGGTTTGTGATGGCTTTTTGCCACTTATACATATCATCAACAGTGGACATAAGTGCACCCGAGGCGTAGGGTAGGGTAAAGCTAATGATCCTACGGTTTAACAGCTGCTCTTTTTTAAGTTGATAGCCTGATGCCCTGTTTTTAATGACTTTTGAATGACTATTGTAATTTGAGGAAGTCATTCCTACTTTTTGGAAGATTTGGTTATTTATAAAATCTTCATAGGATGCACCTGACACTACTTCAATAATATATCCAAGGAGAACATACCCTGAATTATTGTATTTATACTGCTCGCCAGGTGGAAAATCCATAGGTTCGTTTTTAAAGAAATCAATAAGTTCTAATGGGGTCTTATCTATTGATGCAATGTCATTAAGGCCACTAACTTGTGTAAAGTCTTTTACACCAGAGGTATGGGTTAATAAATGGTGGATAGTGATGGAATGACCAGCAGTTGGGTAGTCGGGGATATACTTGGTAACAGGATCATCCAGTCCAAGTTTGCCTTCTTCTAAGAGCATCATAATAGCAATCGCAGTAAATTGTTTGCTAAGGGAACCAATTTCAAAGACATGATTGGTTTGCATTGGTACACCAAGTTCTAAATTTGCCAGTCCCACTGCTTTTTTATAAATAACCTTCCCTTGTCTAGAAGCTAAGAATACACCCCCGGGTTGATCCGATTGAAATTTGGTAGCTATAAGTGAATCAATAGATAATTCTATAGATTGTGAGTAGAGTAGGGTTCCTTTAGTACATAATAGGGAGCTTATAATTAATACTAGAGACAATAATCGATTCTTCATTTGAAATGTTTCTCATAGGACTGTCAAATGAAAGAGATGGTTACAATAAGTGAGTTTATTGATAGTATTGGATTATTAATGTATCTAGTTTGAGCTATTTGTTTATATGCTCTGCATTGTTCTTATAACTAATCTCTTATCCTGAACTTTTAGTGATAGATTCCAATTTATCAGGTTTAAACGTGAATAGTAATGCGCACTAATTGGATTATAAATAAATGACTGTTTTTACTTACATTTATAATAAGTTTTTGCTATATTTGAATTTAAGGATTAGGGCATGTTATATCTCTAAATGATGTGAACATGGTGCTTTTTTACATAACCCTTTACTCCTCATTTATAATAAAGTTTACATGTAACCAATAATTAACCTAAAACATTAACCACCAAAATGACTAGAGAACAACAATTGAAATTCTGTAAAAAATGTACCAATAGAAGACTTGATATGAAAGTCGGACTGTTATGTAATTTAACTGGGGAAATGGCTCATTTTGAAAATGAATGTAAATCCTTCAATTTAGACGAAGCTGTTGTAGAAAAAATTGACGACACAGAAGCTGTTGAGCACAATGAAGTACTAAATAAATTATCCGATAAAAATTTAGAAAAATTTAAAACAGAACAAGAATTACCCAAAGCAATAATTACTGGTATTGTTGTAGGAGTTTTAGCAGCACTTTTATGGGGGGCTATTACTGTTGCTACAGGATATCAAATTGGATTTATGGCGATAGCTGTTGGAGCATTAGTTGGACTTTCAATACGGTTTGTAGGGAAGGGAGTTGATAAAATTTTTGGGATTTCCGGAGGAATAATTGCTGTATTAAGTTGTGTATTAGGTAATTTTTTTAGTATCATCGGATTTATAGCTAATACAGAAGGATTAGGATATTTCGAAACTTTAAATGTATTTAACTATAGCCAGTTAATCCCTATTATGATAGAAACATTTAGCGGAATTGACCTATTGTTTTATGGAATTGCAGCCTATGAGGGATATAAATTTTCATTTAGAACTTTTACTGAAAAGGACTTATACGAGCTTGAAAAATAACATTTTGGCACAATGGTGACCAAAAAATGTGTTACTTCATTGTTGGTTTAGTGGTCATGCCATCGATATACAATATTGCATAAATGTATATATCCAGATTCTTAAAAGAAAACACATCGCTATAAGTACGACTGAAAATATCATTGTTACAAAAATGCGCTAGCAGAGCGTGTAAATGGTATTTTAAAAGATGAATTTTATTTGAATCAAACCTTTATGAATACAGATCACGCAAAAAAGGCTATAAATAATACAGTATAATTACACAACGAAGTAAGATTATACTTGTTTTTTTATTTTAAAACACCAAATACGGTATACAAATTAACTATTTAAATCTATGTTTAACCTGTAAACATATTTCAGGATGAGACATTTAAACAAATCAAGCAATTATGAAATTAAAAATTTTTGTTCTTTTACTATTAATTACTTTTCAAGGCTACTCACAAATATCAGTTAGTGCTCGACATATTGGTAAATCAAGTAAATTTGAAAAAGGAGTACTTGAAAAGTTTAAAAATACAGAGACTATTTTTTTATTATCTGGTATTTATGATAAATCAGAATATGATAAAATTTTAAAAACATCTTGGAATGTTACACCCTATAAAATTGTTGACTCGGAAAATTTTGACATTGAAGATTACATCAGCGATAAGTATTCAATAGCTCAATTAGGAGTATCTAAGCGAACTAGACGGTTTAAAGGTAAAGGTATGTATACTATCACTTCCTTATTTACATATGTTGATATAAAAATATATGACAGTGAAGAAATTTTTAAAAAACTAAACAAACTCTCACCGAAAAAAAGAGCTAAAAATAAGTATGAAATTATCAATTACAATTCATCAAATATAGCTAGATTTTATATCTACCCTAAAGATGATTTTATAAGCACTTCTCTATTAGAAGAGATGAATACAATACGTAACTCTTTATATAAAGACGATGTTTTTTTTAATTATAAATTAGGATTTTTACAAAACTATTTTCAAAAGATAAATAGCCTTCTTAAGAAGGAACAAATTTACTGGATGTACGAAGATGATTTTCTACCCGAATTGAAGAAATTAGTTAACGAAAAACTTTATATTCCTTCCTATATGGCAATTAAATATAATGGTTGGACATCTCAAGATGGTGAAGTAGATGATGAAAATATTGAAAAGATTTTCAAAAAGTATAATTACAAATACGAGGTAATTTCAGATGAGGAATTGAATAATAAAATTCTAAACAATGAAGAACTGTATTATCTTAGATATGTAAGAATGAATGCAGAAAGGTTTTTACAAGTAGTTAATTCAAAAACTGGAGAAATAATTTACAGAAATTATATTACAGGCATGTCGTATAATATAAAATCAAAAGATATCAAAGAACTGAATGATAAAATTAAAAAAGCTTCAAAATAATAAACAATTTATAACACTGGTAGCCGTTGCATAAGCCCATAATTTTGTATAAACATTTTATATAAACGCCCTTTTTAAGGGCGTTTGTTGTTTTGAAAGTGATTTCAATCTAAATTAAAACTGATTATTAGGGCTAAAAATGGCTTGTATGTATGCCTTAAGGCGACAAAGAACAAAGCGTAGACTTGCCGCTCCACTTTTATTTTGTTTTTCTATAAATTTCAGGTACTTCTTTATATTATAAGCAATGGCCGATAAAGGATTGATGCATGGCTTGGTGGGCATTACGCTTAGGACGAAAACCATAACTGTGTGTTTGGAAATCTTGCTCGAATATGGGTTGCAGCACTTGTTGTATGGCTTGCTGAAATACCCTGTCTACCACTGTGGGAACACCCAAGAGGCGCGTCTTTCCGTTGGATTTAGGTATTTCAATACCCAATATGGGGGCGGACTGGTAATTTCCTTCTCGAATACTTTGAATATACACCTTTTGGTGCTTCTGTAAGTCGGAGAGTAAATCGTTTACCGATTTACCATCCACCCCTGATGCGCCTTTGTTAACGAATATCCGTTGGTATGCTTGTTGTAGGTTTTCGTTCTTTAATACGTTTTCTATCATACTAATTTGTTAACTGTTCCGCTTGTGCTATGGCTACACAATCTCTAGGTGACTACCTTTAACAACATTGTGCTCCATAGCGCTTTAAGAACCATTTTCGTTTGGTCCTTCGTACTATTCCAGCAGATAGTACTATTATGGCCTCTGCTGACTTCTCAACTTCGCCAACTCGTAGCTATGGAAACTTCCCCAGGTAAGAGCATCTTCTTTCTTTCTTTCTTTCTTTCTTTCTTTCTTTCGATTCCTGCCATATCTACTACTTCGGTGCTTATCTAAAAGTGATATTTGGGACTTCGCAGTTATGTGTCTACTCATCCGACCTCATAGCCTCGGTATATGGTTCGTGTTCCTCAGTACCGAAATTTGCAGTCTCGCTTCCTTCAGTCCTAGCTTCACAACTAGCGACCTTGCGACTTGCTAATGGTTCAAGGGGTTACCCCTGTCTATATGGGACTTGCACCCTCTTGAAAAATTCGTACATTAGCACGAATCGATGCCCATGCTAGGCACACACAATGGCTATAAGTAATTGCTTGTTCTCGACTACTTCTGAAAATTCTCGCGGATTTTAAGTTTGGTGTGTTCTTGCAAAGTTTCGTGCTAACCCACGCAACTACTAATAGCCGAGACCGTTGGGCTTAATTAAAACGATACCTGCAAAAAAATGAAATTATTAGTTTTATCTGATTATGGTTCAAGAGAATATCTGAAAAAGAAAAATCCATCTGAATCGGACATCCTTGAGACTATGAATTCTATTGATTGGAATTTATTTCATCAAGTTGTTCTGAGTAAAAATAACTACGATTGGATTGAAGTAGGAGGAAATCTAAAAGAAGACGGACTTTCAGTTATGTACGAAAAAAATAATGAGCAATTTGTTATTAACAAAGCTCCTTCTTCCATAAATCAATTGACTGAAATATTATTATCTTATTTCAACAATGATGGTAAGTTCAATAAAATATATAAATTCAATGGAGAAAACAACAAATCGAACTCAACCTATGACGCTGAAAAAGTATTAAAGAATCTTATTGAAAATGAACGAAAAGCATCTTTTGAGAAAAATAAAACAGAAAGTTATTCAGCGTGGGAAATGATTTTAATTTTTGTCTTTGGACCTTTAAAATTCTTTCATCGGTATGATGTTGTATTTAGTTTAAGAAAAGAAAATTATTTATTAAAATTTAAACAGCGGATTAAAATTTTGACTTTAGGATTTATTAGTTGGTTTATTGTTATTTATCTCACATTTAATTATTATGAACAAAAAAGACTTCAAGAAATTGAAAACATTGACATCTCTGATTGGAAGAAAAAACACGGATATGAATAAAAATAACTAAGCCCAACACCGGTAACCGTTGCACAAGCCTATAATTTTAAAAAAACAAGATACAAATAAGCCCTTTTAAGGGCTTTTCTTTTAGGTGTAAATTGCTTGCACCCTAAAATGGCATCATCTTACAAAGTATGTAAATAGAAATTAACGGGGGTCATGACCCCAGTTAATTTTTATTAATCTTTAAATTTACATAGTGATGAAAAAAGAAGACCTATTAATCGATGAGTTCTTAAAACAGTTCAAGAAAGGAGCTGAGCTGAATGATTTTTTAAAGCAAATTCAAAAGCGAGGGATAGAAAAGATGCTCGAAGGAGAGTTGGATGATCACGTTGGGTATGATAAAAACCAGCCCACAACACATACTAATTCTCGAAATGGATATTCCAAGAAAAAGATTCGTGCCTCCTTTGGAGAATCTCAAATTCAAGTGCCCAGAGATCGAGATGCTTCCTTTAATCCAATGATTGTTCCTAAACGGGAGAATATGGTTGACGGGATAGAAAATATCATTGTATCACTCTATGCCAAGGGGATGCATCAGACTTATTCTTCGAATGTCGATTATGCCGTGGGAAATCACGCCTGAAACGTGAAGCACATAAACCAATTCGATAAGGACATTTTTACTGTCAGTCCAGAATATTTCTTTAGAACTTTCCTGCTTTTGCATAATCACATCAGGTCTTTGTCGGGATTGATTTTTGTCAGCAGATAGGTGTACAATAATTCGTTAGAGATAATACGGCAACTTTATAATCAAAAAAGTAGAAAATGCTGGGTCAAACTCAAATACAATGCTGTTCAGCCCATCGTGATAACCTATACCTCGCTTAAAATAGTATCGTCCTAATCCGTTCGTCCCAATCGATAATACCTATAGAAATCAGAATTACAGATATGCTCAATGTATTTCCATTTCAAATTTTCAATTTTGTCGAAAAATAACCGTAATACATCTTTCATCTGCTAACTGGGCAAGTCGTTTCAATGCGATAAACCTTGTTATAATGAATCAACTTACCAAGAATTTGTGGTTTAATAGTTCGGAAAAATGGTATTTCTTCCTCATCATCACTTTTAAAACCTGTTTTAACAATATCCTTTTTGTCAAAAAATAACAGGTCTTGTAGATACAATATCATTTCATGAGCCTCGTTGATCAGCCTTTTGCTTTGAGATTGAATCTTCCTTATTGTGTATCTCTAAAATAATAGTGTGTAATGAGTGTTCCATAGTTAATATTTTTTCTGAGAACACCCTAAAATTTTATTGTCAGCATCCTCAATTAGATTACTAACTTTAATTTTACAAATGAAAATATCCCCCAAGTTGGGGGATCCTTGAGGAATATTTATAAATATTTTGCCCCACCCTGAAATAACGATATGTTTTAATCCATTGTAGGCATCTATCTTGTAATTACAATGATCATTAAGCCCTTCCCCACGAATTTAAAACCAGCATAAACTTATTTAAAGCTTTTTCATACGTATTGATATTGGACTTATAGGTGCTATTTATTTTTTATATTCTTGTAATAATGAAAAATACTAAAACTGTCCAAATTGTTCAGTGTATGATCAAGTATATCTTATTTATAGCATTATTCGGTGTATCAAAAAGCGAGGCAGAACTTGTTTCTCTGACATTTAGGAATGATAGTCTGGATCTAGTCTATACTGATAAATCTGTTGTCAAAACAGTATTTTTTCAAGTAAAACACAAACGGAAAGGTTCTCTTGAGATTTTATCGGTAAATAAAAATATCCAAATTCTGCCTTTTCTTCCATTTCTGTATAGCAAAGTTGATTTTAACAGAACGCGAATTGGTTTCACAACCAATGGAGAATTGGATGAAAAAGGGCGCAGATTAGCAGAAATATGGCTAAAAAACAATACGCTTGAGCATAAAGAAGAATACACCTATTCTGAAGATGGAAGGGAAAGGATAAAGCAGGATTACCATATGCCGGGAACGCAAAAATCAACCAAAACAACAGGAAGATATGATGCAAATAATAACCTGATATTTAAGCAATGTATAGAATATTCAGGCAATCCGTTGGACATTGAAACATATGAGTACAAATACGATTCCGAAAAAAATTGGACAGAAAGAAAAAGCTACCGTCAATCGGTAGATAATGGTATAATTGGAGATCGGATATTAGTAAATATTGAGATTAGAGAAATCACGTATTATTCCGAGACGAATAAACCACGGCAGTTTCAATTACCACAATTTCCGGAAAAAGCACAAGAGATCAGAACTGTGATCCCGCAACTGGCCAAAATAAAACAAGAGCGGATAAATGCTTCCTACGAGGCCGTGGAAAGCGGTAATTTTGAAAGGGAGATTGTACTAAAAGAAGCCGCTGCCATTGATGATTTTACACCTGCATTCTGGAAACGTGTAAAAGTTGATTATGGAAATTTAGATTCAGATCCGGATGAAGAAGCTGTAGCGGTATATGAAACGTCTATCTTGGCAGATCTCGGCTATAAACACAGCTTGGCCGTTTATAAAAAAATAGACAACGGCTGGAGACTTTGGCACCAGACTACCTCGCCAGTTTTATCAACGCAAGCCGGTGGAATGATGGGCAACCCTTTTTACGGAATAGCCATTGAACGGAAATGTATTGTAATCAACCATTTTGGAGGCAGCAGGCAAAAATGGAACTACACCCACCGTTACCGCTTTCAGAATAACAACTGGTATGTAATAGGCGCCACCATAAACTTTGGTGCCCCTTGTGATTATTTCAAGACACTGGACTATAATCTAGTCACGGGCGATATCCTTGCGGACCATACCACTGAAAGCTGTGATGAAGATGGCTTTGCCGATGCAACAAAACGTGAAGAAAAATTAAAAATAAAAAATCCACTCCAACTTATGGATGATTTCACGCCTGGCGAAAATGAAATTAAAATAGGGGGAGAGTTTTGGTATTACTGATGAATAAATCTGAATAGGCACTCCAATAAAATATTAGTTCCAGTAGATGAGATGGTGCTTTCAATACCTTCCTGCGAAAAAAAAGATGGGAATATTCTGGTGGATTAAAGGTTACACACAAACAATATAGCTGACATGGAGAAAGAAAAGAATCACCATAAAAGAACAAACAGATCAAAAATGTTGAAAAAAATAACTGTCATAATAGTCATTCTAATCGTTTTATTAGTAACCGCATGGACCTATATAAATCGAGATGGTTCTGCATGGCGTTATATCAATCGAGGTACTACTGAAGAGATTGGAGATGTTATTGCTGAGCATGTCTCTGAATTATATGTAAACATAGCCGATCATGCGATCATGAAAAAAGGTAAATTATTGAATGAAAAATATAAAATTGAATATCAGAAATTGCCTGACACCTTATACACCTTAGAGTATGGCGAATACCTGTATCCTCTTTTTTATGAAGACCATAAAAAGGATGAAGAAAACAATTGGTTCTCTCCAATAGATGAACATGATTTGGAAGTATTTAACAAAAATCTAGACTCCATGGTAGATATCAAGAATATGAAATATATGGTCCAATATTTAAATTTGGTTGCAAAAAAAGCGGTAAGTCCCCCAGTATACGATTGTTCAGGTTGCATATTTACGGATATTGATATGTTTAATACCTATTACAGAGATGAATTTTCGAGTTATGGGATGACCCAACTACCGCTTGTTCTAAAAGAAAAAATCATTGAGTTTTATAATTCTAACGAGGGACAACGTTTTCGATATGTAGAAAAGGGAAATCAGTCAAGCTCAGATTTGATATGGAGCGGTAATTTGACTGGGAATGAAAAAACCGATTATGCCATTCTCTTTAAGGATGGTGACAATGAGCTGGAAGATAATTATCTTTTGGTAGTCTTTGCAGGAAGTAATACTGGTTATTATATAGTGTATAGTGAAAAGTTTTATGATAAAGTAATTTTAGAAGCTCTAAAAACCAATGTGGATGTCAAGGAATATTACAGACAAATTTATATGAATGCTGATGATTTTGTAGAAACGGCCAATGATGGGATTGTACTCAAACAAATGAATGAAGTTGATAGGGTTTTGGTCTATAATAAAGAATTTGATAAAATGGTAAACTACCACCTACGACCTTCTGTTGACATTGAAAAGGAAGAGAGAGATAAGCATGAAGAAAATGATGTAAATGAAGAGGGACATGAGCATGAAGAGGGGGATGAGTATGAAGAGGGCTATGAGTATTGATATTGCCAGTGAGCGATTGTTTTAATGGAGATATGAAACGCATCAACATACGAAAATGGTAATCTAAAAGTAAAATGGTCCGATATAGAGAAGGAAACCGAGTATGTGAAATTTGAAAAATAAATTAGTCGATCTGGTTAAAAGTAAAAAACGAAAAGGATAGAGACAAATTATGAAGCCGTATTATAGGAATCTGTCGATAGCCATAATAATCGCCTTTGCATGTTGTCTTGCGAAAACAGGCAAGAGAGAAAAACATGGAAACATTCTGAAGGTTTTTCGGTTGGGGACATACTGATTTTTAACGCTAAAGATCTTTCCTTAAAAAAATGATATGATCATACTAAAAGGCACTGCAGTTGCTGTTATTGAACGGTTTCAAAAAAGATATTTCATCGATAATTCAATGTTTATAAGGAGTCTGGAGGATAGTAGCCTAGGAAGGTATTGCAAGAAATAATCATTTATAGATAATAGTAAAATACGTCTGAAACCAATTCTGAAAATCTGAAAAATGAAAAGACCAATTGTAATACTTTTTATGGATATACATTATTTGGGCAAGAAAAGTTTATGGACAACAATGACTTCATATGGTTTATAGATCTGGACAATGATCCCGAACCACACATGTATTTGAAATTAGAAATTTAAAATCGATGGGATCATTGTGAAAAATTTTAAAATTTATTTACCTCTTATGTTATTCTTTGCATTGTTGAGTTGCAAAGAAAAATCAAAATTGCCTTCAACTAATCCGCCCAAACAGGAAAAAATTACAATAATTGAATGGTCAAATTATGGAGGAGATTTAGGATTTGCTCAAACACTTACCATAACGAAAGATAGTATAACGCATTCAGAATTTCTTGCAGCAGATAATAACAACATTACGGTAAATAAATACAAAAACACAAATGAGAATTGGGAATACCTTATAAACTCGTTCAAATGGAGTGATTTTAAAAAAATAAAAAGTGGAGAAAGTGTTCAAGAAGTAGATGGAACCGACCAAAAAATTCACATAAAAACTAATACAACTTCGGATTCAATAATTAATGGTCACGAGGACAAATTAAATTACTCTAAAATCTCAACGTTTATTAAACTATTGGATAAAATAATAGATGAAAACAAAAAATCCACGGCTAACAAGGACTTCGGTTGAGTGCAATTTTAAAGAGTAAAAAATGAAAAGTATATCAATATGGATAGCCTTGATACTATCGGCTTCTTGTCAGACAAATTCTAAAGTCCTTGAAAAAAATAATACAAATGATCTGATAGAAGATCTCTTAAAAAGAAACTTAAAATGAAAAAATGCATTTATTTAATCCTCATTGTTTTCAATTTAAACGCAACTGCCCAAACATTAAAAGACTGTTCAACCTGTTTAGTACAAATAATGCAACCAGAACAAATCGAAAACTTAAGCATTGATGAAATTCAGTATTTGGCAAATGATTTGATTGCAAGAAAAGGCTACAATTTTAAACGAGGTGACATTGATTTTTATTATTCTCAAAACGTAACTGATTTATTACCTCAAAGGAAAACTACAAGAAATACGACTCCAACACAAACAGTAGTGCTGCTGATGTGTTTCATGTGATGCGGTAACACATGCTTAATGGTCTTTAAAAAGTAATTTGCTTGGAGAAACAACAGGTAGGATTACATTTCTCATATTTGTTTTTGACAGACGCTCAAAAATGATTCCTCTGGCAGTTGAAAAACTTATCCCTGTTAAAGTTGATATAAATAGGCCATTAAAAACAGGTCCATAGTAAATCTGAAAGTGGCCCAATGACGAGCGAAATAATTGGCCAGCATCACCGAAATAGACATTTTCAGGCAATTCTTGAAATTTTAAACTATATTTGAGATGTTGTGCAACAGGCACACTAGCTATAAGTAATTGCTTGTTCTCGCCTACTTCTGAAAATCCATGAGGATTTTCAGTTTGGTGTGTTCTTGCAAAGTTTTGTGCTAACCCACGCAACTACTCATAGCCGAGAATGATAGCTACAAGCCTGAAAATATGATAAAATTAAATACTTTTATTTGGAAGATATTTTGGATTTTACTTATAGTTTTAAGTGCTTATTATCTTTATAGTGCAATAAACTATCGTTTTTTTAACGAAGGTTTAGGGCCGACATTTTGGAATAAACAATTTTGGTTTGTTTCTCATTTAATAACTGCAGTACTTCCATTAATTCTTGGCCCTTTTCAATTTTGGGTTTGGTTTCGTAATCGTTATATCAAATTACATAGATTGTTAGGGAAGTTATATATTATGGGATGTTTATTGGGAGGTCTAACAGCAATTTATCTAGGGATAACTCAACCCTATGACGGCTCAATAATTCCAACCTTGCTGCTAGCGACTCTCTGGTTGTTTATGACTTCAGCTGCATGGTTAACTGTTAAACAAAAAAATATTCTAGCCCATCGACTATTCATGATTCGAAGTTATACTCTAACACTTGCCTTTGTATTCCTCCGTATTTTATCTGACTTAGTTTACGAGCATAATTTTTTAGCTTTTATTGACAATCAGGATGTTCGAGATGCAACATATGAATGGATGAGTTGGGTAATTCCGATATTGGTTGTGGAATTATATATTTCATGGATTCCGTCTATTAAGAAAAATAAGCGAAAAATAACCAGCAGCTAACATTGACTATAATTCATAACTTCTTACTTTCCTCTCGGAAAGTCCTCGCAAATTTGCTATCTTCGGTTTACGGCGGAAAATCCTCATGGATAATTTCACAATGAAATCATGGCTAGACTTTTGGTATTTATTGCTCATACGAAATAGAATTTTCATCAAAAAAGACTTTCTAAATGTCCAAATACATATTTGAAGTAGATAAAATTTGCAACTATCTACAACCACTTGCCAAACAACTTCATAACTTGTACCATTGGAATGCAAAAATTGACAGACTCCAAGAACTGTCTGTATTCACAATAGAGCAGATTGATGAAATATCAACATTGTACCCTTATGAAAAGGAATTAAGAATCAAAAAGGCTATTAATGCCAAACTTAATGAATCTTACCAATTGACGGATAAACAATATTTTTATGATTTGTGCTTATGGATAATTAAAGATTGGGGCCGTATACTAACTAGTAATGATCAAAGTACGATCAAACTAATTGATGATTTTTTGGCTACTGACAAACCATCTTTTAATAGAATAGCCAGTTCTTCAAAAGTGGGGTCATTTATGCGACCTACGGAATACATGATTTATGACTCACGAGTTGCCTATTCACTCAATTGGATACTTTTATCTGAAACATCAACAAATATCTTTTTCCCCATACCCGAAGGACGAAATTCAAAAATGATGGCTTTTGACATGAATGTTCTCATAAGACTTAAAAACATAGAGCATTTCAAAAGTCAGACAACTGATGAACGGGATAATAGAATGTATATTAGCAGAAAAGATAAGCAATTTTATATCCCCGAAAAAGAGGCATATTTTGAACTTAACGGATTAATCAGACAGGTTAATAATTATCTTTGGTTTGACGACCAAGAGAAAAAAGAGAACCTTTTTTACACAGAAATGTTATTGTTTTCAATTGCTGACAAATTGATTTTCGATGACATAACTAACCGTGTTAAAATAAAAATATAACGAAATGCCATCACCCTACATAAGTAATTGCTGATAATGCGATGTTGAAGGCTTTAGTTTTTATTTGTAGCCAGTAAATCCTCAGGATTTACTAGGGAGTAAAACGTAATTTTATAATATTTAGGTCAGCTATAAATTTGTATCCGTCCGGCTAACCCCATCTTTTTCTGTATGGTATAAGACTTTAGTTTAGCGGTCAAAATTTATTGAAATGACCAGAACAAAAAATGTCCTAAAAATGCGAGATTTAGTAGCCCAATACCACAGTAGTGATCAATCTGAGGAACAATTTGCTAAAGGACATGGAGTGAGTAAAAGTAAATTGGGATATTGGATTCGTATGTTAGAAGAAGAATCCCACTCAAAGCCCATCTCGAATTTCGTAACTCTTACTCCAAATCAGAAAGCCATCACGCCTTAAGCTGATAAGATGTTCATCCGGTTCTCGGGTATTGAAATTGAAATTCCGCTATCATGATTGCCTTAAGTAGTGTACTTACCTTTGAATTGTATCTACCACCCACGGATATGCGCAAGAGTTTTGATAGTTTGCGCGGATTGATTCTTCAGGAATTGGGACAAAGTCCCAGTGATGGTACTGTTTATATTTTCATCAATAAAGCCCGCAATAAGATCAAACTGCTCCACTGGCAATCCGGTGGCTTTGTCTTGTATTACAAACGTCTGGAATCGGGAAATTTTGAGGTTCCCCAATACCATCAGGTTATCGGGGGCTCACCCTGAATTACACCCAATTGGTGATGCTTTTGGATGGGGTATCCATAACCAACATAACCCGTAAAAAACGTTAAAAAAAGCAGGGTAAATCTTGGTGTAATTGGCCTTAAGGTTGTATTTTCGCCCTGCGATTACCCATCAGGAATTAGAGAAAGAAAATCAGGAACTGCGACAAATCAATGAAACTATTCAAAGGGAAATTGCTGCGTTAAAACTACAGCTTTCACAGGTTTACAAACTCATTAATGGGTTTAAATCGGAACGCTTTTCTCCAGAAGTACTCGAGCATCAATTATCCTTGTTTGCTCCACAGGAAACAACACCTAAGGAAACAGCTTCTAAAGAGACCATCACCTATACCCAGGAGAAGCAAAAACATCCCGGACGTCACGCCTTACCGGAACACTTACCAGTATCCGAAATCATCATCGAGCCTGAGCAGGATACTCCCGGACTGAAAAAGATCGGTGAAGAAATCACCGAGACCTTGGAATACTCTCCGGCGAGTTTGATAAAAAAGCGCACCATACGTCCCAAGTATGCAAAAAAGGAGGGTGAGGGAGTTTTAATTGCACAATTGCCTTCCAGACCTTTAGAAAAATCCATTGCCGAGGCGAGTTTATTGGCCCATATTCTGGTGAGCAAGTTTGTGGATCATTTACCTTTTTACCGCCAAATACAACGTTTCCATCGTGATTTTGGTTGGGAACCGGCCTCCAGCACCCTTTCCGATTGGATGAGCGGATGCTGCGAACTCCTGGAACCACTCTACAATGCATTAAAGCAAAAAATCTTAGCATCAGGGTACATTCAGGCCGATGAATCGCCGATTAAAGTATTGGATAGTGATAAAAAAGGCAGTACACATCAAGGTTACCAGTGGGTTTATCACGATCCCACCGGAAAGCTCGTGCTTTTTGATTACCGAAAGGGTCGTGGGCAGCATGGCCCTAAAGAACTTCTTCAGGGCTATCAGGGCTATCTGCAATGTGATGGCTATACGGTCTATGATAAAATCGGAGCAGATCCGGCCATTACCACGGCAGGATGTCTGGTGCATGCGCGTAGAATATTTAACGACGCACTGGATAATGACAAGGCACGATCAGAAAAGGCGTTAAGGTTTATCAGTACTATGTATCAGCAGGAACGCATTCTTAAGGAAACAGCGGGGGAAGACTTTGAAATGCGCAAAATGCTACGGTTGCAAAAAATACAACCTCATGTTCAGGAATTAAAAACCTGGATAGAGACAGAACAGTACAGCATACTGCCAAAAAGTGCTATTGGTAAAGCCATGAGCTATTTCTTAAATCAATACCCAAAGTTCGAGACCATTTTTGAGGACGGAAGAATTGAACTGGATAATAATCGCATTGAGAATGCCATAAGACCCATGGCTCTAGGACGTAAAAACTACTTATTTGCCGGCTCTCATAAAGCAGCCCAAAATGCAGCCATGATATACTCTTTTCTTGTAAGTTGTAAAATGCAAGGAGTGAACCCTCAAATATGGTTACAACATACCCTTGAAAAGCTACCGGATTACAATATCCAAAAGCTTGATGAATTGCTCCCAGGATATCAGGCTTCATAGGTGTAGTTGCTCGGACGGATACACTCAAATCACAATTTTAAAAGAATTACGTAAAACCTTAATTAATGAGGTAGTAACAGGCAAGGTAAAAGTAACAGCATAATTTCATAAAGTTTTACTTAAATGTAAAATAAGTTACTTTATTACAAATGCCAATCTCTTATTGCAAAAAAAAGAGTTATTTTGCAATAAGGATTTTTTTAATGCAAATAATAGTTCTATTTTGCATTAGTATTGTTTGTAATGTAAATAAAAACAGAAAAAAAATGAAGTCATTTAAATCTGGTACATATATAAGTCAAGGTACATACAAAAGCTTTCAGCCCAACCTTATAAACAAGCAATGGTTGTTAGACGATATGGAAATTATAGATCTTCTCTCTAAAGCCGATAGGCATTTAGGGCGTTTAGATATGTATAGCGAATATATTCCAGATGTAGACTTGTTTATTAGTATGCACGTACTTAAAGAGGCTACACAAAGTAGTAAAATAGAGGGTACACAAACCAATATGGAAGAGGCGCTTTTAGATAAAGAAGATGTTAGTCACGAAAAAAGAGACGATTGGGAAGAAGTGCAAAACTATATAGAGGCAATGCAAAAAGCTATTAGTATGCTTAAAGAAATCCCTTTTTCAAGCAGATTAATAAGGCAAACCCATAAAATTTTATTACAAGGGGTTAGAGGTGAACACAAATTACCTGGAGAGTTTCGTAGCAGTCAAAATTGGATAGGTGGCGCGTCTATAAACGATGCAACTTTTATTCCGCCAACACACAGTAGTATAGCAGAATTAATGAGCGATTTAGAAAAGTTTACGCATAACCAAGAAATATACTTTCCTGATCTCTTAAAAATAGGAATTATCCATTATCAGTTTGAAACCATACATCCTTTTTTAGATGGTAACGGTCGTGTTGGGCGTTTGTTAATAACGCTTTATTTGGTCAATAATGAAATCCTAAAAAAACCAATTCTTTATTTATCAGATTTTTTTGAACGAAACAAAACTTTGTATTACGACAACTTAATGCGCGTACGTACACACCACGATATTAAACAATGGTTAAAATTCTTTTTAGTAGGTGTTATTGAAACGGCTAAAAAAGGAGTAAATACGTTTGATGAAATTTTAAAATTAAAAACTAATGTAGAACTTAATGTTCAAACACTTGGCTCAAGAGCTAATAATGCTCAAAAAATCGTGCAATATTTATTTAAACACCCAATGATTGAGGTAGATAAGGTAGTCGAAATAACAGAGGTGTCAAAGCGAACAGCATATAACTTAATAGATGATTTGGAGCAATTGGAAATTATCAAAGAAATCACAGGTGGTAAACGTAGCAAATTATATGTTTTTGATGCTTATTTAAAATTATTTAGATAATGGATGAACTAATATTACAAGATAAATACTTAATGAGCTTCTTCACCAATCCTAACAATGGTTTAGGGTATAAAGAAGTAAAAGCAAATACAGCTTACAAAATGAATGCCAATATTCTTAATTTGACTTTACTCTCGACTGATTTCAAAATAAGAGAGGAAATTAAAAACGATATAGTTGAATTGGGAAAATACGGACATAGCGAGAGAATACTAAAAAGGAAATAACTGTTGCCAACACCGTATAAAAATAATGCGTAAGTTTATTCCTTAATTTAAAGGTAGTACGCCTTTGGTATCTCTGATTTTCCTGCGGAAAATCCTCGGACGCAAAACCGCACTATTCTTATACAAACCGTTGTAAGCAAGCTGAAATATGACCATAGTATTTTTAGACTCAAACATTTATAGACAATTAGGACAAAAGTTTCTTGAAAATCAGGATTTCAAGAGACTAAAGGACTTCTTGGATAGTACTTACAATGACTTTGGAGTTTTAAATGTAGTCCAAAAAGAAATTCTAGACTTCTATAAAAAAGATATTTACAATAAATTATTACAGGATTATTCTAGATTAAAATCACAAATTGAAAAAAATTCACTAATTCAAATCGAAAAATTACAAGACATTGAAAAAGAAATTGATGAAGGATATAAGTTAGCTGAAAAACAATTTGACGTTCACAAATTAAGAATTGGTGCCGAAAGTTATTCATCAGCTGAGCTCTTGGAATTTCTTTTGCTGAATAAACGCGTAAATGTACGGAAAGACAATACTAGAGATTTTCTTATTGCAAAAGATTTAATTGATTTTGCAAATGGCAATAAAGAATCTCAAATAATTCTGATTTCCGATGATGACTTTTTTACCACACATATACACGTCCAAGAAAAAATAAAAAAAAAGAAAATTGAGAATTTACACTTTTTCAAAAGTATATCTGATTTTCTAAAAGAATTTGGACCAATATTCGACTTTGTAAACGAAGAATTAGTTTTAAAATCTATAAAAATAGACCTCATAAAAGACGAGTTACTTAAAGATATAAAATGCTTTCCTGGATACGTTAGTGGTTTTTATAGTGATAAAGAATACGAGGATATCCCAGAAATTGAGACTTTAGAAATTAAGGATTTAGAAATTCACGATTACTATGTTATAAAAAACATTTCACGAGACACTTACACAATTCAAATTAGTCTTGCAGTACCAATAGTCGCAACATACGAACAGGAAACTAAAATAGAAGAGTTAGAAAAATTTAGAAAAAATCCTGTGTATAAATATCGAGATAATTATCCCGAATCATTTGACAATCAAAATAGAATTATTTTTGACCATAAAGTGTTGTTTCTCTTTGAGGGTGTTGTAAACACTAAATCGGAAACTATAGAAAATATCAATTTTATAGATTTTTTCCCTGACCATTTTATATGGCAAGAGGAAATGAAGAAAATAAAAGAACAAAGAAAGTCAATTCCAACATCACAATTGTGTATTGATGGCAATGAACACATTTTTGATGAAAATATGGGATTTTATCATATTTCAAAATTTGGGCCTGGCTTGTCCTGGCATTACAGATGTAAAAAGTGCGGAATGATTTATGACTCAGGAGATTTTTTAGATTAAAGCCAGCATACAACATTGTATAAAAAAATAGCGGTTTAATCGCTAAAACAAAATGAAATAATAATAAAAAAGGTCTGTATTTAACCGAAAAGTACGTGCGTAAAAATCCGCTACTATTCTTATACGAGACCGTTGTGCAAAATTATGATCAGTCTGGAAATAAGGCTACATAATTTTAATTATTATGTGCAAAAATGACAAAGTAATTAGACGCTATAAGGAATCGTTTAAATTGAAAATTTTAGACGAACTTACCACTGGAAAACTTAATAAAAACCAATTAGGCAAACTCTACGGAATAATTAAAATTTGAAAAAGAATTTAACGTGAAATACTTAGTTAATCTTATATACCTCAGGAAAATAGTAGAAATGAAATTAAAATAAAGGAAAAAAGAATTTTAATTGAATCAAATTTCACAATGGGAATTTATTCAATTTTGCATCTTCAAGGAAAATATAGGATAAACAACATTCATTTCGCCTTAACAAAAATAAGAGCTAAATTCAAGGCCCAATGACTCCGAAATAACTGGCCCAGCATCACCGAATTAGACACATAAATTATATGCTTCCGGTTAAAAGTCAAACCTTGTACTTAACCGAAAGTTAAGTGTGTCGGAATTGCCTACGTCCCATATACTAACATTGTGGGTAATATAAAAAGTATCTAGAATACGGAAACCCGTAAAGTTTTTAGTCAAAAACGTGTTTAATTTGATAGTTACGAATTTTTGAACTGAATGAAAAAACAATTTTTTTTTGGGAGTTTTTTGACTTTGATTGGTGGTGGATTGATTTACGTAATGTTCAGAACTTCAACACTCAAAATGTTTGGTTGGTTCGAAACTATTGGTTTGGACAGACTAACAAATGTAATTCGAAAATTGACTTTTAAATTTGCAGTAGAACTTCCCGATTGGATTCTTTTTTCTCTTCCCGATGGACTTTGGATTTTTTCTTATGTAAGCTTAATGTTGGCTATTTGGCAAAATTCAGTTTCACCTAAAAATACCTTGTGGATTTTATTAATACCAATTCTGGTAATAGGCAGTGAAATTGGGCAACTATTTGGATTTGTCATTGGAACGTTCGACTTTGCAGATTTACTTCTTTACATTTTTGGAATGATTTTACCATTCATATTTTTCACTAAAACCATTAACTTAAAATTTCAAACTAAATGGATAATAATCTAAGACACTTGATTTCAGCCTCCACTTTAGCATTTTTTACATTTATAGCTTTTGGCAGTATGAATGAAGACAAATCGGAAAAATCAAATGAACCAACAGATTCTGAAAGAATTCAAGCTGACGAAAGCTTAACTCAAGACGAAAAAGATAGCCTTTTATTTATTGAAAGACAAAAAGAAATCAGAATAAGGGAAAACCAAACTGTTTCAGCAAAAGATTTATATTATACATATCAACAAAATGAAGTAAGTGCAGATAACAACTTTAAGGATAAATGGTTCTATGTTGAAGGTATAGTTGAAGATATTAAAAAAGATATAATGGACGACATTTATGTAACTCTAAAAACTGGCGAAGCCATAGGAAGTGTGCAATGTTTCGTTGATGATGCAGATGTTGCTTCTAAATTGCAAAAAGGACAAAAAATTACAGTTTATGGTAAATGTAGCGGATTAATGATTAACGTTTTGATGATAGATTGTAAAGTAGTTGAGAATTTTTCAGATTTAGAATTTAAATAAAACTTATCACCAAAATATTTTTATTTGAGTATCAGTAGGAAGGAAAGTATAATAGTAATAAAATAAGAAATCTTATTCTAAAACTGCTTAAAAAGATAAAATTAGATTTTGATATCGGCTCTTTTCATTACTTAATTGTTTTATTACTTATTTAATTTAAATAGGAATAATTCTTGTGTTTATTCATTTTTTTGAGATATATTTCAATAATTTGTACATAAATTTAAATATAGATTGCAAGATTTGGTTTAAAAAAGTTAAAATATTTTAAGCTTGGAACTGAGCAGATATTATAAATAAACACCATCTAGTGTTTAAACGTAGGATGGAAACCATTTTAGAAAACGGAACGAAAAAAAATTAAATTATGGCTGAACAGAAAACACAGGAATAAAAAATACATTGAGTAGAATATTGATATGGTTGCCTACATTAGCAATAATATTGTTTTATATTCCTAATGCTTTGGACAAATTAATTAATCATGACCAAACTGGTAAAGTGTTAGAAAGTAGTGCCGTATTAATTACTGCTGGAGTTTTTAATTTACTTGGTACGGCTCTTTTCTTATATAACAAATCAATACTGATTTGGACTTCAAATTTAGCATTGTATATAACTTTTATTGTTCTAATCCATATATATAAAGGAAAGCCATCTGAGATTGTAATTCTTATTCTTATGGCAACTGTATTCGCATCGTATATTAGAAATCCAACAATATTTTCGAGAAATACAGATACGTAAAATTGAACGAAATTATAAGCTGAATTAAAATAGGATTGAATATCACTGAATATAATAATCAGAAATGGAAAAAAAGGTTGGCCAACATTTTATTACTGCAATTACAGCGGATTTAACGAGGTCTGAATCACTATGAATTGCTATGGCCTGTGACAAACCGAAAATTGACACTTATTAACCCAAACTACATTTATATTTGACCGTCGTAATAAATAAACTGCCCAGGATAAACAAATAAAACACCAAATATGTCATTAATAATTACAACTTATGCTCCAGAAGGTATTATTTTAGCTGGGGATAGCAGATTGACTCTCAATTGGAATAAAGAAATTAACGGACATCAAACCCAATTTTCCATTACTGCAAGTGATTCCAATAGAAAAGTTTTTGCAATAAAAAATAAATTTGGTTTAGGGACATTTGGAGCTGCTGATATAAAGGGAATTCCAATCTCTGGATACATAAATCAGTTTATAGAAGAAAAAATTACCGATGAAACTAATATAGATGATATACCACAATCATTACATGAGTTTTTTGGAGATGGCTTGGGGAAGCCAGAAACTTCATTTTATTTATGTGGTTATAAATTAGAAAATAATATTTCTGTTCCTCATATATATTATGTTGATATTGCACATTCCCAGACAAATAGGATTAATTTAGATGGAACCAATATTCAATACGGTGCAAATTGGGGAGGAGAGACTGAGGTAATGATGCGCCTTTTGAACAACATTAAAATCAACAATGGAACTGATTGGGTTGAATTAACTACATCAGGTATACCTTTTAATTTTTTCACCTTACAAGATGCAATTGATTTCTCAATATATGCTGTTCGGACAACAATAGAAACATTTAGATTTCAACAAAGAATTAAAACGGTGGGTGGTCCAATTGACATTTTGGCGATAACAACAGACGGAACAAATTGGATACAAAACAAAGAATTAACGGCAATTAACATGCCGTAAAGTAAATAAGGCTTTATGTGTGGTGTTATAGTTTGTTACACGCATTAATTTTCATGCATTTTGGAAGTTAAAAGATTTATAATACCATACTCATGCAAACGTAATGACAAATCCTAAAACATACAACTTATACCAAAAAACGAAATGCCATACAGAAATAAAACATATGTAGCTTTTGACGCTGACAGTGATATAAGATATTACAGATTAATGAAAGCTTGGAAACAAAGTGACAATTCAGAATTTAATTTCTTTGACGCACATGATTTGACAAATATTTGGCAATACAGTTCAGAAGAAACAATCAAGAGAAATCTTAGAGAAAGACTAATGAATACTAAAATATTTGTCCTTCTTGTTGGCGAAAAGACAAAATATTTATACAAATATGTAAAGTGGGAAATTGAACAAGCGCTAAGCCTAGATTTGCCTATAATAGTTGTAAATCTAAATGGAAATAGAGGTTTAGATGACGTCAATTGCCCATCAATCTTGAAAGACAAGTTAGCCTTGCATATTAGTTTTAATGCTAAAATAATTCAAAAATCACTAGAGAATTGGGAGACCCTTCATGAAAATTATACATCTGAAAAAAAGTCAGGGCCATTTCAATATGACGAAACCATTTATAAACATTTAGGATTATGAAATGTCGTTTAACAATAGGTAATGGCCTATGGCTTCTATGGAAATCTTTAAGTTTTATTAAAGTTGGGAACAATTTACTATCTGTATTTGGTGTACTTTGGTTAGTTATTGAAGTTTTTACATTTTTTAACAAACAAGAAATCGTAAATCAAATTAAGGAATTTTGGGGTCTATTTGTTTTTATTGGAATAATAATAGTGATTTATCAAAATTGGCCTAAAAACAAATTTTCCTACAAGGTTAACAATAGAGACGTTTTTATAACTTTGCAAATTGGTGATATATTTAAATCAGACGGCGCATTGATAATTCCGGTTAATAATCGTTTGGATGTTGACAATCATGGCATTATTGCAAAATCTAGTAGCATTTTACGTTTATTTATTGACAAGGTATACAATCAAAAGCATAATTACTTGGCATCTGATATATCTTGTGAATTAAAAGATTCTGAGAAATTTTACTCAAATTTCATATTAACAGAGAATCCATTGACTTATAAAATAGGAACAGTTGTACCTATTTACCGCGACGAAAAACAATACTACCTTTTATGTAGCTCAACACTAAATGGTCAAAATCGTTCCAAGTCAACGGAGGATGATCTTCGTTCTTCATTAATTGAATTATGGGCATTTCTATCGCATTGTGGATCAAAAGATAATTTAGTGATTCCAATCATTGGAACTGGTCGAGGCAGAATACAAATGACACGTGAAGAAGTAATTAAGGAAATTGTTCTTTCATTTTTATCATCTTTAGACATTGAATCATATTGCGAACAGCTCACAATTTGCATTCATCCAAACGACATAAAAAAATATAATGTGAATATTGAAGGTATAACTGATTTTATAAGATTACACTGTATGAATGCAAATTTCAGTCGTAGAAATCACATGTCATTTGGACAGACAATCACATAAAAACTTGTGTATTAAACACGTGTCTAAGCATTCACAAAATCAGTAGAATTTCTTGTTTTAATCATAGTATCTTTTAATCTAAAATATTCGGTTTCAAAAATTGCTAAAGGCTATAATCAAGGGCCTGAACCAATTGCGGTCATAGAATCCATGCTCCAACATTCAATTAAACTAGAGGCGTTGCCCTCAATGGGTTGCCTATGTGTGGCGGAACGGTTGCGTTTCGGACGCTTACTTCTTAGGTTCAGGCCTTCCTAGCAATAGACCTTTTACATCCGCTTGTGGTTGTTCATGAAGCCTTCCCTTCTCAAAAGGATATGGATGCGCCAAAACCTTAACTTACCCTTACCGAAGCTATTTCTTTCATACTCATACACAACAGTTCATCGCTTCGTCGACCTTTTGCCATATAACAGAGAATACTCTTGTTAAGTAATATAAGCTTACAACAACGCTGAATGGAAATATTGTAATCCATCCTAATTTTACCGGTCATCTAGTCTTTTTTGTGTATAATTTTTAGTTTTATAATACAAGCATGTTTATGGACGGGAGAGTATTCAAATAGATAGTTAGATTATGTAATCCCAAAACCGAACATGAATGTCCGAAACCGAACACTTTTCTATTTTTAAGTATAATGTAAATCACTGTTAATCAGTGTAATACTGTTTTGGCATTTTATTGGTTTTTATCCTGGCATGGATAAAATAATTGATAAAAAAAGTCAGCGAACTAGTAAGCTAAAACGATTAAAAGTGCCTATTGGAATAGGTATTTTAGTTGTACTTATGCTTATCATCTTTCCTTCATTATTTAGGACTTCTATAAACTCTAACGCTATTATAGTTGAATCCGTTAAACGTGGTACGGTAGAAAATACCTTATCGGCAGAAGGTGTTGTCGAACCTTTTGGAGAAATGGTGTTGGTAAGTCCAGCAACAGCCAAAATTAAAAGCATATATCAACAGGCGGGTGCAGTGCTCGATTCCGGACAGGTAATTTTAGAGTTGGATGCAGAGTTTATGGCTTTAGAGTATAAACGGCTAGAGGACGAACTCAGATTAAAAGACAACAACGTTCAGAAACTACGGCTTGAGTTAGAAAAAAACCTGCAACAAATTAAACTTGAGAACGAAATTAAAAATCTGCAGGTTAAAAACTTTGAAGCATCCGTTAACCGAATGCAACGGTTGTACGAAATTGGAGGAGCTACCAAAGAAGCACTTAATCAGAGCCAGCAGGATTTGGAGATTGCCAGGTTAGAAAAGGAAAAACTGCAAAGTGAATACGAATATAAAAAGGCGTCTTTCGGACAAGAACTGGCCAATGAGAATATACTATCATCGATACAAAGGCAAAAACTAGAGGAGTTGGGTAAGAAACTAGAAGATTCTAAAATCACAGCCAATACTCCAGGAATGCTTACCTGGGTCGAAAAGAGAATAGGGGTACAGGTTCAGGAAGGAGAACCTCTGGCAAAGTTAGCTAATGTGTCGGCCTTTGTGTTGAGTGCAAGAATTTCAGATAGGTATATGCAGCAGTTGAAGATCGGAATGCCTGTGCTTGTAGAGATTAACAATAGAGTTGAGAAAGGGGAAATAGAACAAATTTCTCCTACGATAGAAAACAATGCGGTTAGTTTTAAAGTCCGCCTGGAGGGTGATAAACAAAATATGCTGAAACCAAACCTTTCCGTACCGGTTTCGGTGGTGATTGGAGAAAAACAAAATGCCCTATACTTGCCAGACGGAGCTGCCTTTAAAGGAGCGAAGTCTCAAAAGTTATTTGTGGTAAGCGCAGGTGAAGCAAAACCAATAGAAGTAGAGCTGGGTATACAGGCGGGTGGAAAAGTAGAGATTCTTAGTGGTCTTAAAGAAGGTGATCGGGTAATTATCTCTGATATGGAAAATTATAAAAACCAATCAAAAATACGTATTCAATGAAAGGAATAGTCCTATTCTTACTTGGTTTTGGATCTTGTTTAGCCCAGGAGCAGTCATATACGCTTGATGGTTTTATAGCTATTGCCCAGGAGCATTCTATGAGTCAGAAACGCACAACGCTTTCTCTACAGGAGGCATCTCTAGATGTTAAGGCTGTAAAGGCAGCATTAAAACCTCAGTTGACGTTAAATGCTCAATTACCTAATTTTTACAAGAGTTCCTCAGCTATTACACAACCCGACGGAAGTATAAGTTTTCTGCCATTATCTCAAGATGACAGCGATCTTCAGTTGCAACTCTCTAAACAGATTGGAGCCACCAATACCCTCCTTTTTTCGGAGGTGAATTTAAAACGCTACGAAAACTTCACTGCCGATGCCGTACTGTATAATAGTGTACCTTTTAGAATTGGAGTGCAACAAGGGATTAACACTTTTAATAGCATTAGGTGGCAACGACAGCTTAACGATGTGGATTACCAGATTGCTCTTAAAAATTCGTTGGTAAATAATGAAAAGGTGGCTCTTGATGTGGTTTCTGGATTTTTTGATGTGCTATTGGCACAAGTAAGTTTTGAAATTGCCAAGACTAATAGGGACAGTAATAAAAAAATATATACCATTGCCCAGGAAAGATATGAACTTGGTGTGCTATCCATGGCCGATCTCTATCAATTAGAATTACAACTCAATAAATCTGAAGAACATCTTATAAGTGCTAAACGACAGTTGTTAAGTTCGGATAGTCGTCTTAGACAAATTGCCAATTTCTTTCCTGAAAACGACAGTTTATTTAAGGTGGAAGCACCACAGAACATTAAACAGTTTTTTATAAATCCACTAAAAGCTCAGGAGATGGCTTGGCAAAACCGACCGGAACAACTGGAAAACGAAAAATCCATTCTTGAAGCTGAAATGGTACTCGATGAAGAACGTAAAATCCGAGGAATGCAAATGCAACTATTTGGGAGTGTTGGCGTAATTGGTTCAGGACTGGATATTAATACTGCCTATGAAAATGCAAAAGCCGATATACTAGTACAACTGGGAATTAAGCTTCCTGTTTTTGATGGTGGTCAACGCAGAATTGCTGTTGAAAAGAGAAAAGCACAGTTAAAATTTACCGAAGTTCATAATGAGTTTCAGGAGCAAAGCTTTAAACAAAAGGTACATCAGCTAGCAAAGCAGTTTAACGAAATACAGAATGAGCTGGAATTGAGTCAGAAAAGTTTAGAACTAGCTCAAAAACGATACGAAATAGCAAACCAACGATATATTCTAAATGGAATTAGCGTCACTGATTTAACCCTTGCCTTTGCAGAGCGGGACTCCTCATGGAGAAGTCATATATACCTGCTTCAAAGTTATTGGACGCTTTACTACGCAATAAGAGAATTAACTTTATATGATTTTGAAACTTCTAATTATTTGTACCAATGATAAAAATAGAAAACCTTAACAAATCCTATTTCACCGATACCCTGGAGACTCAGGCACTTCAAAATATCAATCTTGACATTGAAAAAGGAGAGTTTATATCAATTATGGGGCCTTCAGGCTGTGGTAAATCGACCTTACTGAACATGATTGGTTTAATAGATCAGCCTACCGATGGGCAGATCTTTATTAATGAAATGCAATTGGTGTCCCTTCCTGAAAAAAAACTGGCAGAGTTTAGAAACATGCATCTCGGATTTATATTCCAAAGCTTTCATTTGATTTCTGACCTGTCTGTGATTGACAATGTAGAATTGCCATTATTGTACCGAAAGGTAAGTGCTAAAAAGAGAAGAGAAATGGCAGAACAGGCTTTAGAGAAAGTAGGATTGATTCACCGTAAAAATCACTACCCAAATCAGTTGTCAGGAGGACAACGTCAAAGGGTGGCTATTGCCAGAGCAATTATTGGGCAGCCATCAGTTTTATTGGCCGATGAACCTACAGGAAACCTTGATAGTGTGCTAGGAACCCAGGTAATGGACTTATTAATGGAACTAAACAACCATTCTAAAGTTACCATCGTAATGGTTACTCACGATGAGGCTATTGCGAAACGTACCAATCGTATTATACGATTGTTTGATGGTAGTATCGTAAACTAAAATTAGGAGAGATGTTTAAAAATTATTTGAAAATTGCTTTAAACAGCTTGCGTAAGAATACGTTGTACACTGGGATTACTCTTTTTGGAATTAGTTTTACCCTGATGGTGCTCATTTTTGCTGTAGCAGTATTAGAGAATGAATTGGGAAGTAATAAACCCATGACCCAGTCAGATAAATTATTGTTTCTACCAAGTATGACTGCACATGGTTATGAACGTGAAATAGAGACTAAATACGACAGTACATGGGTTGAGGGAATGCTTAAAATCGACACCATCATTACAACCAAAGTAAATAGGGCTAATAAGACAAATGAATCAAACGCTGGATTATCATACACGGTTTTTAATAGAAAAATAAAAACGATGACTACACCAAAACGAGCATCAGTCTATTTTCCAAGAGTTCCTATTAATGTATATCCGGCCAATGCAAAACTTGAATTGATAGCCAATCTGGTAGATGCTGAATTCTGGAATATTCTCGATTTTAAATTCCTTGAAGGAAAGTCCTTTTCTGAAATAACTGTAGCTAACAGGGTCAGAGAAGTAGTTATAAAACAAGAGGCTGCACAAGCCTATTTTGGGAAGCAAGAAAGTTATGTAGGACGTGAATTTGTGTGGGGAACCAAAGGGACGTTTAAAGTTGTAGGGGTGATCGATAAAACTGCATCCTCTAATGAAGCAGTTATAGCTGATTTGTTTTTCCCCATAACCTTTGCAAATGAAAACGAGCTGGATTATGATTATGGCCATTTAGGCTCATGTCATGTCATATTATTAGCTGCTAATAGTGGTGATTTAGATAAGATTTCCGCTGAATTGGATAAAGTCGAAAGGACACTACAACCCGTAAATAATCTGGATGATTTTTTCTTTAATGAAAAGAGTGTAAAAGATATGTATGCGTGGAGTTTTATTGGAACTCAACGCGAACGTTTCGGGAACAAACTCTTGATGTATATCTTTATCGGCCTCGGTTTCTTTATGCTTATTCCCCTTATCAATCTAATTAATTTAAATAGTACACGGGTATTAGAGCGTTCAGGAGAAATAGGTGTTCGCAAGGCTTTTGGAGCACAAACCAAGGATGTACTTGTTCAATTTTTATTCGAAAACTTGATTTTAACACTTATAGGAGGGATCATTGGTATTTTTCTAAGTCAGATTTTATTAGGAGTGTTCAATACGAACAAGTGGTTGGGAGAAACCAATCTTTCTATGAATCTTAAGGTTGCATTGATCGGTTTTACAATTATGGTTATTTTCTCCTTTCTCTCTGGTATTATACCGGCGTACAGGATTTCTCGAATTGCCATTGCTAATGCTTTAAAAACTTCTTCATTATGATACTTCATTATCTAAAACTATTATGGAAACGTCGGAACAGACATACCCTTTTGTTTATTGAGTTTGTTTTCACCTTTTTTGTGTTGATCGCTGTACTTCACTATACGCTGGATAAGATAAAGTACATGAACGAACCTTTAGGTTTTGAGGTTAATGACCGTTACGTAGTCGATGTACAATTCGAAAAGAACTTTACAGAAGATTCAACTGCATTCTTCTCGCAACTGAATCAATTAAAAAGAGGATTGAAATCAGTATCGCCGATTAAGGCTGTCAGTGTTTCAAACGGAGTGTATCCATATGGAAATAGTGAATGGAGAACAGGTAGTGATACAGATGGTTTCTCCTACAATACCTCTTATGCTATAAATGATGAAGAAGCCTTGGAGTCTTATCATCTAAAATTGGTTAAAGGACGATTTTATACCAAGGAAGATTACGTTATAAGGAAAATGCCGTTGGTAGTAAACCAAAAATTTGTAGACATGTACATGAAAGGTAAAGAGCCTTTGGGCTTTGAGTTTTCTTTTAACCGAGAGGATGCTATAATAGTTGGAGTAATAGAAGCCTTTAAATATAATGGGGAGTTCCGTAAGGAGGAACCGTTCGCATTTTCACCGGCTAATTATGCCTGGGGGAATTCGAGTGCTTTAATAATAGCTGTTCAATCAGATACACCAGCTACCATTCAAAAAGAAATACATACAATTTTAAAAAGAGAATTGAAACACGAAAATTTTTCAATTACAGCCTTGGGCGATAGGAAAAAATCGTTTAACAATCGATATTGGGTGCCTCTTATAGGAATGTTGAGTGTTACTTTGTTTTTAATCATCAATATTGCCATGGGATTATTTGGTACTTTGCGATATGCCATAAATAAGAGACGATCGGAAATCGGGCTTAGAAAAGTGCTGGGCGCTACCTCTAATAACATTCGTCTTCAGGTGGTAGGGGAAGTGGTGTTATTAATGATGCTGGCCTTTATGGTTGCTTTAATTCCTACTGTGCAAATATTCGAATTCGGAAACCTTATTGAAGATTACACTACTTTTATAACATCTATAGTCTTAAGCTTGTTATTAATCCTTATTTTGGTGTTAATTTGTAGTATTATTCCGAGCCATAGAGCTTCTAAATTGATGCCAGCTGTGGCTTTACATGAAGAGTAAGTATATGCAACCAAACAAAATATTAATCCTGGATGATGATGAAACGGTTTGTCAGTCGTTGCGATACTTATTTGTAAAACAAGGATGGGAAGCCCAGTGGCTAACGAATCCTTTAAATGCGGTGGCTTTTATTGAAAACAACCCTATTGATTTAATTCTGTTAGATCTTAATTTTAGAGTAGGAACAGATGGAAAAGAAGGATTGGGTATTTTAAAAGAAATAAAAAAACACTTTAAAGAGATTCCTGTTATTCTTTTTACAGCTTGGGGAAGCATGCAACTGGCCATAGATGGAATGAAGCTTGGTGCGGTAGACTTTCTGACCAAACCGTGGAATAACGAACATTTGGTAGCTACCATTACAACACAGTTGCAATTAAAATCAAAAAGCGAACAGAAAGATATAGTTCATTCCAGCCTCGATGCAATTATCGGTGCATCTGAGGTAGTTCAATCTGTTAAAGATTGGATTGTAAAAGTAGCACCAACCGATGCAACGGTGCTTATAACGGGTGAGAGTGGTACTGGAAAAGAATTGGTAGCACAAGCCATTCACGATTTAAGTCATCGTAAAAACCATCCTTTTGTGAAGGTTAATTTAGGTGCAATCCCTGAAGGATTATTTGAAAGTGAACTCTTCGGTCATAAAAAAGGGGCTTTCACTTCAGCGGTTTCAGACAGGGAAGGACGTTTTAAACTTGCTGAGAAGGGGACCTTATTTCTGGATGAAATAGGAGATCTTGCCTTATCCTCCCAGGTAAAGTTATTGAGGGTACTTCAGGAAAAAACTTTTGAGCCATTGGGGGGAAGTAAGCCTGTTCAAACTGATGTAAGAGTAATATCAGCAACCCATAAGAGCCTTCCGGATATGGTTATTCACCAGACATTTAGAGAAGATTTGTTTTACCGGGTGAATCTATTGCATATTCATTTACCATCCTTGCATGAGCGAAAGGAAGATATTCCCTTGCTGGTAAATTATTTTGTAATGCAATTAAACAACAATACAAAACAACAGGTAAGGGTAGAAGAGCATGCATTAGAGTGGCTTAGTAAGCAACTATATCCAGGGAATATCAGGCAGCTAAAAAATTGTGTAGAAAGAACTGTATTGTTAAGCGCTAAGAAAAGTTTGGGGATAAAAGATTTTAAACCTCATTTGGAAGCCAAGCTGACAGGTGTAGCTAAATTTCCCAAGGTTGGTGAAGTTACCCTGGATGAAATGGAAATACAGCTTATAAAAAATGCTTTGGAGTTTTACTCAGGAAATATAACAGATGCCGCCCGAGCTTTGGGAATTACACGAAGTTCTTTGTACCGTCGTATCGAAAAACATAAAATACAGTATGAGTCTTAAATGGCGGTATAGAATTGTTCACTTTATTGTATTTGGGTTGTTTACAGCCTTAGCTGTTTATACGTTTCAAGAAAATCTTAAGTATCTATTGCTGGCTGAATTTGTGATTTTGATACTTATAGTGTTATCGTTCAATTTATTTCGGGCTTTATTTCTTCCGATAGACCAGATTAAATTGGGGATTGATACAATAAAAGATCAAGATTTTACTGTAAAAATTACTGAAACAGGGCTGGTGGAAGTAGACGAAATGATAAAGGTATATAATGCCCTTATTGAGAATATTCGAAGGGAACGCCGTTTTCAAAAAGAACAGCACTTTTTTCTTTCACAGTTAATAGATAATCTACCTTTAGCGGTGTTTATTTTGGATTTTGACGATAAGATATCCGAATATAACCCTTCGGCAGCACAACTTTTTCAGTTAAATGAAAGTAGTATTGGGACAGCTGTCTTTGAGGTGCTCCCATTTCTACAATCGGTATCCTTAGAGCCCACATTTTCTATAAAAAGATATAATAATAATTATTTCAGAATAACAATAAACAATTTTGTGCATAAGGGCTTTAACAGGAAACTTATTATGCTAGAGGAAGTAAGTCGTGAAGTTTTTGCCATAGAGAAAAAGGCCTATGACAAGGTAATACGGATGATGGCACATGAAGTGAAGAACTCTGTTGGAGCGGTAAATTCTATTTTAGATGAATTAAGAAAGGAGGTCTCTGAAGAAGAATGTAATTTACTGGAGATAAGCATTCGTAGAAATCTAGCGCTTAATCAGTTTATCAATAATTTTGCCAAGGTAGTTAGGATTCCGGAGGCTAACTTACAACGAACAGAACTTGTTGCCTGGGCCGAAGAAGTTTTAACTCTCATGAAAAGCAAAGCTTTGGAGGCTGATGTACAACTGACTTTTATTAAACCTATAATGCCTGTTTATGCCGACATTGATACCACATTAATGGAGCAGGTATTGATTAATGTATTGCTCAATGCTATTGAAGCTTCGATTGGAGCCGATAAAAGGGTAGTGGAATTGGAGATATCTCCTAATAAAATTATTGTAACTGATTTTGGATCGGGTATTCCTGAAAAATTGCAAAACGAACTATTCACTCCTTTCTTTACTACCAAACCCCAGGGACAGGGGGTGGGACTAACCATGGTAAGAGATATTCTTAAAAAGCATAATTTTACCTATACCCTGAAGAGTAATGATGGCAAAACTGAATTTTGTATAAACATATCTTCTACTTCAGAAACTACCAAAAGTGTTTCTTTCTTGTCTTAAGGTTCGAGAACCACATTTTTAGACCAGCTAAAATCTTCTCTAAAAGAATATATGGATAAAGATTTGTAAACGGATACAAATAAAACAAACAAAAAGAAAAGTAAAGCTAACGGATGCCATCAACTGCGCACGAATAATGGCTCGCCACTTATCGGGACTTATAGTGCTCTGTTGGTTTGCATCCGTTGATAGAAAGTCCTTCTTTTTTCTGTTTTTTCTATTGGAGTGAATTTTAATAGTTAGTCATCTATTTTATTAGTTGGTGTAGGCTCATCTTTAGAATCAATAATCTCATGGTACTCTCTCATTGTAGAACTTACAATAATCTCAACAATAAGGTCTATCAAACGATCTTCTTTTTTCTTTTCCAACTTTTCATAAAACTTGTCAATATCTTCACAATTCTGTCCTGGTAATGTCCCCTTTTTAACAGCATCTTATTTAGATGTTAATTTACAGTAAATCACAGGCTTAGAAACGTTTAAAAGCAACACTTAATTGAAATATAACTTTGACAAAATAGACTTTTTATGTCGAAATTAAAGAAAGAATTTATCTCATTTTTTCCTTTATTAAATTGTAATGTCGACCAAAAGGAATATAAGCAAAAATGTTTATTTTTGTATTATGTTACAGCAATATGAAAAATATAGGGGTATCCATCCGGGTATTGTACTTGGTAGAGAATTAAAAAAACGTTCTATCAAGCAACGACCTTTTGCTTTGTCTTTAGCGGAACATCCTCAAACCTTTAATGCTATTACCAAAGGTAAAAGAGGAATTAGCACTGCATTAGCATTGAAGATTGAGCGAAAACTTGGGTTGGAAGAAGGTACTTTGGTAATATTGCAAGCATATTATGACATCCAAAAAATCAAAGAAAAAGAAATCAAAAGTACTCCTGATCTGCATATCTTAAGTAAAGCTTTGTTTTGGGATACAGATATTAAATACATAGATTGGGAACGACAATACAGGGCTGTTATTCAACGTGTTTTTGAGCGAGGAAATGAGAATGATAAAAATGAGATTATTCGCTTTTACGGTACTGAAAAAGTAAACCAAGCTTTGCAGGAGTCCAATATCAGAAATCCATATACTATATACAGATTCAATAAAACTACAGGCTAATTATGATGTATTATAACACAGTCAATGATCTTTTAAAAACACATTGATTACTCTGATGGAGTCCTCTGTATTTGAGTCTTTTCGTTTGGTGGGCGGTACAGCATTAAGTCTTCAATTAGGACATCGGTTTTCTGTAGATATAGATTTGTTTAGTGATGCCCCGTAAGGTTCTATTGATTTTAAAGCTATTGATGAATTCATAGAGAAAACATTTCCCTACCACCATCATTTTTAAATCTAGCTCCTGCAATGGGTAAATCTCACAGTGTGGGTACAGATAAGAATAATGTGATAAAATTAGATGTGTTTTATACGGATACATTTATACAGGCTCCTTTGATTGCGGATGAAATCAGAATGGCTACTACCGAAGAAATCATCGCTATGAAAATTGATGTGGTCCAACGTATAGGTCGCAAGAAAGATTTCTGGGATTTGCATGAACTACTATACCAATACAATATTTCTACCATGCTTTTTCTCCATCAACGACGTTATCCTTATACACACGATCAAGAACTAATACTGAACAACCTCATCAATTTTCTGTTTGCGGATGATGATTTTGATCCAATATGTTTAAGAGGTAAATATTGGGAATTTATCAACGAGGATTTTGTTGATGCAGTAAAAGTACATAAGCCCTAGTCCATATATTCCGAAAAGCATTCCCTAATGATTATTCCAACAAGATAATATAAAATTCTATTAAGATTCCAATTTCTTTTTTCTTAAATAAGATTCACTTTTATGTTCAACCCTATGAGAGGTCTTATTAAATTTAAAAAAATTGTTGTCTATTTTTGGTGGTACAAAGAAAAAGGATCAGAGAACTTACCATTGAAAAATAAACATCTATTGGCTAATCAACTTCTTTTAGGTTATTTCATTTCCTATATGGCATTTACGCTTTAAAAATGAAATTCTCTAAAACTTAAAAAAAGCGAATCTATATTAAAACGAAACCCTTATTTTTAATTGAAATTGCTGTTGTCAAGCAGCCTCCTATTGTACAAAAACTAATGAAAACGAAGTTACACATATTCAAAACTGTTGCTAAACATTTAAGTTTCACAAAAGCTGCTGAGCTATTGCATATTTCTCAACCAGCTATTTCCAAAACAATAAAAAATTTAGAGCAAGAATATGAAACCACATTTTTTGTTCGGAAAAGAAACTCAATTGAGTTAACCGAAGAGGGAAAATCATTTCTAATATATGTGAATAAAATAGTAGCGATCTACTCTGAAATAGATGAACAATTTCTACATAAAAATGAAAGCTTTCCAGAGTTTATAAAGTTTGGGGTAAGTACAACTTTATCCAATTATATCATTCCAAAAGTAATTGCGAAATTTAGGATGCAATTTCCTCCAACAAAATTTGATATAATTAGTGATAACTCAGAAAACATTGAAAATTTAATTTTAAATGAAGAGATCGATTTTGGTATTACTGAAGGGAATTCTTCTAACCCAAAATTAAACTTTGAAAAATTTATAAAAGATGAAATTGTGTTAGTAACCAATGTCAACAATCCTTCATTTAAAAAGGGAAGTATCGATATAGAAACGCTACAAAAAATTCCAATAATTGAACGTGAAAAAGGCTCTGGAACTAGAGAAATAATAGATGCTTTTTTGGTTGAGAATGGAATCGATAACCTTAATGGTGTAGTTACATTAAATAGTACTGAAGCCATCAAAAACTACCTATATAATTCTACCGATTATGCTCTGTTGTCAATTAACGCCATTAACGATGATTTAATAGACAATAAACTTAAGATAGTAGACATAAAGGGTTTAAGTATTGAGAGATGGTTCTATTTTGTAAAAAGAACAGGTTATCTTTCAAATTCTATGGAAAAATTTAAAAAATTTATTCTACTTAATTATAACTTTTAGTTATCTCTTATAATAAATTAATTTGCTTACGGGTTATTAATTGAATCTACTTTTGTATCAAATAGAATCATTTGATATGAAAGATATTTATTCAAAAACAGTTTATTTTTGTATCCTTATAATCGCACTTTTAGGGGTAATAAACAGTCCAACAGCTATGCTTCTTGGCTTTGTGTTTACCATTTTTTTCAATAATCCATATAGAAAATACAGCCATAAAGCAATCCATTATTTTTTAAAAATTTCAGTTGTTGGACTAGGGTTTGGAATGCATATTAAAGAAACGCTAGAAACAAGTAAAGAGGGGGTAAGTTTAACTCTATTTTCCATAATTTTAACTGTTTCGCTAGGCTTGCTGTTAACCAAAATTTTGAAGTTAGATTTTAAACTTGGACATCTCATAAGTTCTGGAACCGCCATTTGTGGTGGAAGTGCTGTTGCTGCTATTGCTCCTGTTATAAAAGCAAAAAGTAACACCATAAGTATAGCTTTAGGTATCGTATTTCTATTAAACTCGATTGCATTGTTAGTGTTTCCAGCGGTAGGGCACTTTTTAAGTTTATCTCAAGATCAATTCGGTTTATGGTGTGCTATTGCTATTCACGATACAAGTTCGGTAGTTGGGGCTGCATTAGGTTATGGTGACGAAGCATTAAGAATCGCAACCACAGTAAAATTATCTAGAACCTTATGGATTATCCCTTTATCAATTTTTTCCATGTTTTTATTTAAAACAAAAGGAGAAAGAATTCGAATTCCTTACTTTATTTTTTTATTTATTGCTGCAATTCTAATTAATAGCTATCATATTTTACCTCAAACAGTTACTAGTAATTTGGTATTAATTGCTAAACGTTTATTGATAGTAACATTATTTTTAGTTGGTTCAACCATTTCAATAAAAGAGTTGAAATCCACTGGAATGAAACCCATTATAGTAGCATTGGTTTTATGGATATTTATTTCAATTTTTTCATTACTTTATATATTGAACTAAATCCATCGTAAATACTATAGCTCCTACAGAAGTCCCTTAATTGAGTAAAACATGATACAAAACCGTCCTTTTCAAAGGTGTTTGTTGTTTGAAATTGTTTACAATCTATACGAGCTACAAAACAAAGGAAGAGATGATCCTTATACAGCATCATAATTTAACTATTCAATTACTTGCAACGGTATCTATAGTTAAGGTATACTAAACTTTTTTAAGGACATAACTTTATACATGTTACAGAAATTTACACACATGCAGCAGGAAATAGTTTTGTTATAAATAAAATTTATTAGATTTATAATTAAACAGCTAACAATAAACATCAAAGGGTGTGTAAATCTGCGTTGTACTTCTTTCAAGGAAACCTTAAAATGATAGATTGGATAAAAAAAATATTAAATAACGAAGACCTAAAAGAAATTCCTGAATGGGAAACGGACAATTCAATACTTGTATACCTCAAAAGGAATATAAAAGAAGATGGTTCATTGAATCAATCAGCTGAAAAATTGCCAGACGAAAAAAAGGTTGATGCTGAAATAAAATTTATGCCAGGCTTATTGGATGCAACTTTTGGGGCTGATGTATCAGATAAATCGAACACCAGAATAAAACAACTCGTTAGGTTAATTAATAAAATTGCCAAAAACGGGGATAGTCAAAGTAAATCAGACTTTTATAGAGAAATCACAGAGAATGATAATGTCATTGAAATTATAGATGAATTTTTAAATAAACTAATACAAAACTCATTACCAGTTGAACCTTATCTATTTGATTATGCCAATAAATTAGCTACTAAAACAAATAATCGAAATGCAGTGAAATTTGGAATTGCTATTCTTGGATTGTGCGAAAATAAGAAACCAATTAACGACATTAAAATTTTGGGACTTCATGATGAATTTTCAGTTTTTTCAACTGTAGCACTTTCAAATTTATCAGACAATTTAGTGAATGATTTGTGGGAACTCGCTAAACGAGTTCAAGGTTGGGGTAAAATTCAAATAGTGGATCGGTTAAGCGAAATGGAGTTGAATGATGAAATTAAAGATTGGCTTGTACTTGAAGGATATAAAAACAATATAATGTATGAGTATTTAGCCTTAACCTGTGCAAAAAATGGAATGCTCAATGAAAAACTAAGTTCCGAATCTATAGACGACAATCTTTATTCTTCAGCTAGTGATATTATTATTTCATTAATGGATGAAGGTCCTGCGGTTGGAATGTCTTGTTATGACGATTCTTGCGAAACTATTAAAAACTTTATTAGGCATTCTAAAACACGAAACCTAAATATTTCAACTTATTTAGCACTTCATAGAATTAAAGATTATCTAGAAGAATCCCCAGAAGAAAATGAAACTTTAAAAAAATGGAATCAAAACGATGTATCCAATTGCCTTATTGACATTATTGAATTATTACACTCTAAAGATTTGACTACTGAAGTTCAAACTGCTTTAAAGAGCTCTGACGATCTTGAATATTGGAATGGTAAACAGGCTGCTCAAAAACTTGGAATTGACCTTTGGGATACATTTTGGGAAAGACTAAAGCAAAATCCACTAGATGGTTCAGCTTGGTATGATGTAACTGCTAATGCAAAAGAAAGTAATGTTGATGAAATCATAGATTTTGCAATAAAAAATTTACCACTAGAATTTTTAGGTTCTGGACCAAAAGATTCAACAGGTATTGGAGATGATTTTCACAAGCATTATTCATTGGAAAATGTCATAACGTTTTTAGGAAATTATCCAAAAAGAGGCGAAAAACTTATTCTAGTTGGTTTAGATAGTCCTGCAACTAGAAACAGGAATATGGCTATCCGAGTATTGGTTAAGTGGAAAATGGAGAATTGGTCTAAAGAGCTAACTAAGAAGTTAAAAAGACTAAAGGAGATGGAACCAAATGCAGACACCAAGAAGAAAATTGAACGACTTTTAAATGGAGAAGAACTGAATTAAAATAAAACACCAAACCACAAAATTGGTTATACCTAATGTTGGTTTTAGTATTAAATTGAAAGCAGGTGAATATTACCAAGCATACGGATACACTGAAAGTGAAGTGCATTTTAATACTTCACAATTCATTGCCTAACCGTTAGCGGCAAGTTGGAAAATTTTATAATTAGAATTTATTATGGATAAAATAGAAAACCCAATTGTTGAATGCCAGATGATGATAAGAAAACCTATTTCAGAAGTATTTCAGGCATTTGTTGATCCTACGATTACAACCAAGTTTTGGTTTACCAAGTCCAGTGGAATTCTTGAAAAGGAGAAGAGTGTTACATGGGAATGGGAAATGTATGGTGTTTCAGATACAATAAAAATAATTGAACTTGTACCAAATCATCTAATATCAATTGAATGGGACAACCCTAAAACAATCGTGGATTTTGAGTTTTCGGAATTGTCCAAAGAAACTACTTATGTTGTAATCAAGAATTATGGATTTTCTCAAACTGGAAATGAACTGATTGAGGTGATAAAGAACAATACAGGCGGATTTACTACTGTGTTAGACGGACTAAAAGCATATCTTGAATTCGGAATCGAACTGAATTTAATAAGCGATAAGTTTCCACACGTTAAACAGAAATGACAAAAACCAGAAGCTATCAAAAGCTATAAATAATTGCTTGTCATGGACTCCTTCTTAAAATCCGCTAAGTTTTTCAGTTTGGTGCCTACTTTGGACTTGTATAAACTATACAGTATGGAATATAAAACGTACGAACCACATATAGACTTAAAATCACTTGTTAGTTGTTATTGGACTTTGGAAGTACCAAAGCAAATTGAAACGCAAAAGCAACGAATCGTACCAGATGGATGTATCGAAATGGCATTTATTCTCGGGGATGACATAAAACGGTACACTTCTGATAAAGAATTTCTTCTTCAACCTCGTGCAATGGTACTTGGACAAACAATTGAACCCTTTTTCATTGAGCCAACAGGATTAGTTAATACAATTGCTATCCGATTTTATCCCTATGGATTTGCCAACTTTATTTCCGAACCAATCGAAAATCTAGTAAATAAAGAAACATCTTTAGAACAACTTTTTGGATTTGAAACCGCCACTGATTTAGAACAAAATATAATCAATGCCAAAGACACTGAACACAGGATAAACATTATTGAAGAATTTCTTTTGAACAGGCTTAATGAGGAAAAAACAATTAATGCTATTGTTAAAAATACAGTTGATTCACTGCTGTCTACAAACGGAAGTGTTTCTATCTCTTCGATCTTTAAAGATAATCCTTCAAAACGAAGGCAACTTGAAAGAAACTTTAGAAAACAAATCGGAGTAAGCCCCAAACAATTGGGAAAGCTAATTCGCCTGCAAACTGCTTTAAAAATGTTGCTTAACCAGCAGTCGGAAAATCTGACTGACATTGCCTATAATAGTGAATATTTTGATCAAGCGCACTTTATAAAGGATTTTAGGGAATTTACAGGAATTAATCCCAAAGAGTTTATCACTCATGAAAATTTGGCTCTTTCTGCTCTTTTTTACAAATAATTCAGTTGTCGCATTTTTACAATTTTAACCGACTTTCTGCTATTAGTTTTGTTCCGGTATTTACAAACTAGAAATGAAAGAAAGACTTTTTATTGCAATTATTACCTTGACATTTGGTATTGTGTCTTGTGAAAATAAAGTTTCTTCAACTTCGGAACAAAGTCAAATTAATGAAACAAATACAAAAAGCGTAGAACAAATGAATAGTTATATCTCTATTTTTGAAATCCCTGCAAAGGATATTTCACGGGCCATCAACTTTTATCAAGAAATATTGGAGGTGCATATTGAAAAATTACAATTTCCCGAAATGGAAATGGGTCTGTTTCCATTTCAAGACCAGATGGTTACAGGAGTAATTATGAAAGGAGAGGGGTATGAACCTTCTGCAAGTGGGGTTACTATTTATTTTAATGGTGGAGATAATTTGCAGAACATTCTAGACAAAGTTGAAAAAAATGGGGGTAAAATCATAATTCCTAAAACACACCATGCTGATGAGATTGGATTTTTTGCCATTTTCCTTGACTCTGAAGGAAATAAAATCGGACTACATTCAGCAAATTAAAAAACGGAAAATGCACCATAATGTGTATTAATAATTGGCGGTTCAAGTGCCTATTTGGATCGCCAATTTGTTTAATTTAGTGTCTTGAAATCTAAGTGTTTATTGGGAAAATACACTACTACTCAAATACATTTCAGTAGTGATACGGAAATGGTAACCAAACTCAAAATGCCTAAAATTAAAGTGCTTATTTTATGTATACTTAATTGGAATTGTTTCCAGTGAAAATCCAGCAAGGGAAATTGTCAAAAGGTATTGTGAAATTCTTGACAATTCAACTATTCTCTCAATCGAAAGTTTGTTTACTGACAGCCTTTTAATAAAGGTAACCCAATACGAGTATGAACAAACATTTTCCCAAAAAGAATATGAAGAATGGTTAAAATGGGACTTTGTATTTAGACAGACTTTTGAATTGAATGGAAAAACATCACCCAGAACTCAAGGAATTGATCCACGACCAGGCAATGAGTGGAGGAATGAATTATTGATGAGCTATAAATCTTTATAAAAGCATAAAGTAGCGTAGTACAACACTTTATTTCCGTATTTTTGACGGATTCAATCACGTTCTAATTTGCTTAGGATAGTTTATATAACCTAAAAGTTTGGTGATATGTACTATTACGGAGAGGTATATAAAAGGATAGATGACGTTTAAAATTTGAATAAAGATGACTTTTAGAGAAGCAAATAATACAGACATTAAGCAGATTCAAATTGTAAGAAACGCTGTAACCGAAAATACGCTATCAGATCCTGGATTGGTAACTGATGCTGATTGCTTGGAATTTATTACTCAAAGAGGAAAAGGATGGGTTTGTGAAATTGACAATCAAATTGTAGGGTTTTCAATTGCGGATCTAAAAGGAAATAATATTTGGGCACTATTCGTACATCCAAGCTATGATAAGCAAGGAATAGGAAGACAATTGCATGACTTAATGCTAAATTGGTATTTTAAGCAAACCTCTAAAAAAGTTTGGTTGGGAACAGCACCCAATACAAGAGCAGAAATTTTTTATAGAAAATTGGGGTGGGAAGAAGTTGGCACTCATGGAAAGGGAGAACTAAAATTTGAAATGACCATTGAAAACTGGAGAAACAAAAGTGCAACTGACAATAATGAATAACTGCAATTTCCATGGAATTAGGAAACCCTGAATCCACACAGAATTAATAGGTCTATTGGTATATAAGAACACATGATATTATGGAGACAATTATTTAATTAAACTAGAATGGTATAAAGGAGCTGTGTTTGGAGTTCGTTCTAACATATATTGTGTACGGGGAGTTAGAATATGGCTAAATCAAATATTAGGAAATTTTATTATGAAATCAATTATCAATTTTTATGACCAACTTTTCACCTATTTTTATAATTTGAAAAAAAATAGTGATGACACGCCTGAATATTTTCCAATTATTATTATAACTGTTGGTCAAACGGGAAATTTATTATTATTAGCTATTCTTCTATTTCATATTTTAAGAATAGATTTTGCTTTTTTGCCCAATTTTTTTTTATTTCTTGGTGTAGTGGTTTTAGTATTTAATTGGTATGTGTATAAATTTAAGGAAAGAATGGAAATCATCTTACAAAGGGGCTTGAGAATCACTTTTGGATTTAAGATCTTCTCTTATTTTTATATTCTAATTTCCTTTGTATCTCCTTTATTCTTAATTCACTTTCTTAAAGAATTTTTCTAGTAAGTTATATAGCCCCAAAAATTGTATAATTAAAGCTAATAAAATTCGATATTTTTTTTACGCTACGAACCTCATAGTACTAGCATATGTGGTGTGCCTATTTACTACATTATGGATTTGTTTAATTGCAAAGTATTAGGTTGCTACTAGTAAAACAAAAATAATTTAGAGTACCGTAATTGAAGTTTTAGAATGACGCTAAAGAATCTAAATATTATCCAGATTTAGCATTTCATTTTGATTGAGATGTCTAGTAGACCTGTGATGAGTTTACTAAATTATTCAAGGTAAATGGTATCAGACAAAGCAACTTGGTTACATACCCAAAAGAGAATAAGAAAACTAAAATTAGGATGATGAAACGATTATAAATTGGAATCATAATTTAGTTATATTTTAAGATTATAAAAACGCATACTAATTTTTTATAATGTGAAGTGACCACTTTAGATATCGAGTTATAATCTTCAAATGCTTTTTTTGTATGCAAAGCTTTCATTTTTTTTTGATTCATTTTATTCAAGAGTGAATGGTAAGAAGAGTTATTTTTATTAATACAAGGAATATCTGTATTATGCGATTGGAATATGTTTGACTATAGTAAAAGTTGAACTTTTAGAGGCGGAAATTTAAGAAATACGTCCCTAGATAAAAATGAAACACCTATTTTTAATCCAAATTGAGAGAGATGTGTAGCCTTCCTTTGCTAGGAATTTAAAACAAAATGAGAATTGTTTTCAATACTATATACTGAGACCAACTATTTTAGAGATAACTATAACATTCCGAGATATTCTATTATCCTAATGGAAGATCCTAGTGAATTTTCCATTGATTTTGTGAATTATACAACTAAGCGAAATTCTATTCTTTTTCTATCTCCCTACCAAAATCTGAAATGGCTTAGAACATCACCTCAAAAGATTAAAATAATTGAATTTCACGGTGACTTTTATTGTATAGAATACCATAAAAAGGAAGTTGCCTGTAATGGCTTATTGTTTAACAACATTTACTCTCAACCATACATCTCTCTGGATGAAAGTAACTTTCGAGAATTGGAAATAGTTGTTGAGAAAATGGATTTTGAAAATCAAAACAAAATAAATTTCTCCGATGCAGTACTGAGATCTTATCTCCAGTTACTCTTAGCGATATGCAGTAGAGAAAAAGCGTTGCAAATTGATGATACGCTTTTAGAGCATCCTTTTGAAACGCAACTCTTGGAATTTCAGTCATTGTTAGAACAACATTTTATACTTCAACGTACCCCTTCGTTTTATGCTAATGTACTGGCGATGTCTCCTTCTTCCTTTAGTAAAAAAGTTAAACAACAATTTGGAAAAACGCCTACAAAACTAATTCAAGAGCGTGTTGTATTAGAAGCCAAAAAACAATTACACCTCACTCATAAATCTGTCAAGGAAATTGCATCCTTACTAAATTTTGACGATGAATATTATTTTAGTCGTTATTTTAAAAAAGAAGTTGGATTGCCTCCATCACAGTTTCGGGAAGAAGTAGGTATTTCTATTGTGGCAAAATAATACATTCTTTTTCATTAATTGTCCATTAGTTACCATTATAGGGTGTCCTATTTTTGTAGGAAACTCTTTTATGATGAATAAATTAATAGATTTCTTAAGTAACAGCCATTTTAATTTTGTGCATTTTATGCGTGTTGCAATTTTCATTGTCATGGCTTGGATTGGTGGATTAAAGGTATTTCAATATGAAGCAGATGGAATTGTTCCTTTTGTAACGAACAGCCCGTTTATGAGCTTTTTTTACACCCATTCTAAGGATGTAAGTGTTAACCAGGATGGTAAAACGGTGGCCCAATATATACTGCACAAAAATCCCGAAGGCAAGATGGTTTCCGAAAATATTAAGTGGCATCAATCAAACGGAACCTATATTTTTTCATATGGTTTAGGTACCGTTATTGTTTTGATTGGTTTGTTCACACTTTTAGGAAGTTGGTATCCAAAAATTGGGCTTTGGGGAGGATTATTGACCTTTGGTATGTCTATAGTTACTTTATCATTTCTGGTGACTACACCTGAAGTTTACGTCCCAAATTTAGGAGGAGATATGCCTACCCCTCATTTTGGATTTCCTTATTTGTCTGGAGCCGGTAGATTGGTTTTAAAAGATATTATTATGATGGCAGGAGGTTTACTAATTGCATCTGATTGTGCTAGAAAAATAAAAACTATGGCTAATTAAGGTAGTAGTTACTCAAGTTTATAATATTGTAGACGAATACTATAGTCTTCCCTAAGTGGTAAAGACATTATAATAAGAAGTAGTAATTTAAAGATCATTTTTAATGTTCAGCCAGTAATAGAATTCTTATATTCTCTTATTTAAATAGGATTATGACTAGTTAATTAGCTAATTTAAAATGAAAGCAATGGTACTTCATTCTGAATTTACAAATTTCATTATATTGTAGAATTTGTTTTCAATTATAATTAACACTATAGTGGTAATTATTTATTATATTTGTATATAATTATCATTATGGTATTACTTATTACATCGTCAAGAGCTCAGATAAAAATAGCTCAAAACATGAGAGATTTACGTCTTGAAAAAGGTCTTACTCAAGAGGGATTGTCTAAGCGTTCGGGTGTTAGTTTGTCTTCATTGCGAAAGTTTGAGCAAAAAGGTGTTATCTCGCTTGAATCTTTTTTAAAGCTAGCCATGGTATTGGGAAATTTAGAAAGGTTTGTTGAGGCATCAAAACCTTCAGGAAATAATTTCACATCCATAGATGATGTCTTGAATAAGAAAGAAAACAAAAGACCCGAAAGAGGTTGGCGCAAATGATGAAGTACGCATCAATAAACGAATTAAAAGTGGGACTGAACTTTGATGGGGATATCATACCTGTGGGACGTTTGGCGCTAAGAGATTATCGAATATATTTTGAATACGATCAAAATTTCATTGGTCGTGGTTTGGAAATATCTCCTTTAAAACTTCCCTTGGAGGCAGGTTTGCAGGTTTTTGATTACCGTCCTTTTGAGGGTTTACCTGGTGTTTTTAATGACAGCCTTCCGGATGGTTGGGGTCGATTACTTTTTGATCGATACGTTAGAAGTCTACATTTATTACCGCAAGAATTTACTCCTCTAGACCGTTTAACACATATTGGTAGTACTGGACTCGGTGCTTTGGTATATGAACCCGATCATAGTGAAGTAAATAAGCAAATAGAGGAGATTAATCTGGATCTATTATCCCAACAAACACAAGAGATATTAGATGGAGATGCGGAAGACGTTCTAAAAGTGCTTATCAATCTGAATGGGTCCTCTGCTGGTGCGCGTCCCAAAGCGCTTATAGGTTTTAATAAAGTAATGAATCGTATTATTTCAGGAAAACATAATCTTCCAGAAAATTATGAGCATTGGATAGTGAAATTCGCAAACAGTTCAGATGGTGTTGATGCAGGAGCTATTGAGTATGTTTATGCGCTTATGGCTAAAGAGGCTGGGGTAGAAATGATGCCGGTCAATTTGTTTGAAGCCTCAAAAGGTGCGGGATATTTTGCAACAAAGCGTTTTGATCGGATTGGTAATCAACGGTTTCATATGCATACGGCTAGTGGTCTTTTGCATTCAGATTTTAGAGCCCCGTCATTGGATTACGTAGATTTAATTACCCTGACTGGGATTTTAACTAAAGATATACGAGAAGTTGAAAAAATGTATCGTCTTGCTGTATTCAATGTTCTTTCACATAATCGTGATGATCATAGTAAGAATTTCTCATTTCTTATGGATGCTGAAGGTATCTGGAAGCTTTCTCCTGCTTACGATTTGACATTTTCTTCAGGTCCAAGAGGTCAGCAAAGTACTATGGTTATGGGAGAGGGGCAATTTCCGACTATAGATCATTTAGTAAAATTAGGTATAGAAGCTCATTTAAAACGCGATAAAATTGATGCTGTTATCCAGCAGACTAAAAATGCGCTTAATCAATGGGAAATCTTAGCAACAAATCATGGGGTAACCAAAGCCAATATCAAGCTTATAAAATCCAGAATATGCTAGTAAATACTATAAAATTCTCAAAAATAGTATAGACATTTTAATAGGAAGTAGTAGTTTCAAGATTATTATTGATGTTCAGCCAATGGAAAGATTTTATAGTTTAGTTTGTATTTGCTATATTAGATATCTACTCTGATAACCATTAGTAGTTGACGAGCTGTGGTTCGTTTGAATGGAATTTATTCAGTTAATATACTTTATGCTATGACGACTAAAATGGTGAAGATATTTCTACGATTAGCTCTATCCGCAGGTTTTTTATCTGCAGTCGCAGATCGATTTGGTATTTGGAGCAAAGAAGTATCGGTATGGGGTAATTGGGATAGTTTTTTAAATTATACACAAGTGATTAACCCTTGGTTTCCTGATTCTTTAATTCCATTAGTTGGAGGTGTTGTTACCTTTGCAGAAGTTATTTTTGCAATATGCTTAATCCTTGGATTTAGGACTGAACTATTTGCCAAATTAAGTGGATGGCTACTCTTAATTTTTGCATTATCTATGACCTTTTCTACAGGAATTAAGGGAGTGTTTGACTTTTCAGTATTTGCTTGTTCTGCAAGTGCATTTGCATTAAGTCTTATGAAAGATAAATATTTAGAAATCGACACCCTGATAAGTATATCAAAAACAAGACAATAACCCCGTAATTTGTTGTCATGATCTAGTCATTAATTTTGATGCATTCTTTTTTTACAGACCAGATTAAATTTTAGGTCAAGTTTCTTTTCATTTTCTTGTACTATCAGTGAAGACTACAAATTTTCAATAAGAAAATGTTGTACAGATATTTATCTATATTTTTTATTATTTATGCTTTAATTTTTCTTGTTTAAATCGTAGGAATTTTATTATTTTAGTCCGAATAAACTAAGACATCCATAAAGGCATTTTATGATGTGTTGGTAGAAATATAATCAACTAAATATAATCAACCAAAAATGAGAATTTGTAAAATTGCCCTTTTATTTGTAACGGTGGTAACACTTAGTAGTTGTGCTTCAAGTTATAAAATGATTAATCCAGCCTCTCTTTCGTATAATTCCGCAAATGAAAGTAACGGCGTTTTATTTGAATATAAATATGGTTTGCTAGAAAAGAAATACCAGAAAAAGGAATTAAAAAAAGGAGTGAGGTTGGTTGCAATTAAAATAACCAATAATTCAGGAAGAGATCTAACATTCGGTGGAGATGCAAAATTAGCATTTGGAAATGCTTCTGAAATTCAGGTATTAGATAATGAAAGGGTATTTAAAACCTTAAAACAAAGTGCGGCATCGTATTTATGGTATTTATTATTAACGCCTGTATCCTTCCAATCTACCACAGCAGACTCCTATGGCGAAAAAGAGACAAATTCAACTCCTATTGGTTTAGTAATAGGGCCCGGATTAACAGCTTCGAATATGATTACCGTTGCTATTTCTAATAAAAATTTTAAGCAAGAATTATTAGAGTATAATATTAACGGTACCGTTATAAAGGACGGTGAGACTAAATATGGTTTAATTGGAATTCAGACTGAAAATTTCGATGCTTTAAAATTAATTATTGATTAATAATTAAAATACATCCATGATGATGATGGTACTCGTGATAAGAGTCGGAGGGTATTCCTATTAATGAGACATTGGGATGTTTTAATTCATAATTGATTGGCAAGTTGGTTGAAGTTAAGGACATCCCTAATACTAATTGGAAACATATTTGTAGTCGAGGGTTTTTGAATCTAAAATAAAGTTTATAATAAATCAAACATATAAAATGAGAGCCTATTTTTTTCTTTGTATTACATTTTTTTCATTATCTTCAGCTATGGCACAGTTGAATCCATTTTTGCCTGCCAAAGCGGTTTTAAAGACTGGAGATACGTTAAATAACATTGTAGGAAAGTATAAAGCAAATAAGACGTTTGTTTATAAATCAGATTCAGATAAAAAGGCTATAAAAATTGATTTTTCCAAACTGGAATCGGTTCAAATTACAAATTCAAAGGGTATCATAGACACATCCTACTTTTTTAAACGAAAGGATCAAAATACCTATGTTAAGGTAGCCTTGTTGATGAAAGGAAAAAAATTGGAAGTATATGGTATTCATGGAGTTAATTCTGGATCTGGTGTTGGTATTGGAATGGGATTTTCAATTGGAATACCAATTCCTTATACAACATATTATATTCGAAAGACAGGGGAAAATGATATCACATATATGGGAACCTATGGTACAATCAGGGGGTTATTTAAGGTTAAGGTGTATGAATATTTTTCAGATTGTGAATTATTGATTCAAAAACTAAAGGAAAAGGAGCTAAGATTACGTGATGGTTTAGTACAAATAGCTGAATATTATGAAAATCATTGTGTGAATGATTAAGTAGTTTTTAATGTGTCTTAGTAAGGGAATGAGTACTATTTCTAAAAAGTCACCAATAATTTTAATTTGATTGGAAGGCAATTTTATATTCTTCTAAGTTTTAGGTAGAAATGGCTGATTTTCCAATAGGTTTATGTACTGTAGAAAATCTGAACTATATTGTTTTGATTAAGTTTAATTTTAACATAACCAAAATGTTAAGAAATGACGGAAATTAAAGAATCTCAGTATCATTTATCAAGTAGAAAAAGACGAATAATTGCCTTCTTAATTGACCATTTTATAGTCACATTTTTAATGGTGGTAGCAGTTTTTTTGATGCTAGGTCCAAATTTTATGGATACCGATAATGTGGGCAATTTGACTTCTAAAATAGGTCCAACCGTGCTACTTGGATTTCTTGTGTACTTTGCCAAGGATTCCATAAAAGGGATCAGTCCAGGGAAGTGGATTATGGGAATTATGGTTCGTGATGAGCATAATTTAGATCAAGTCCCATCCATAGGTACATTGTTAATTCGGAACTTATTCCTACTAATTTGGCCAATAGAATGTATTGTTCTGGTCTTTAGTAAGGAAAAGAAAAGACTGGGGGATAGAATTGGAAAAACAGTGGTTGTTAAAAACCCAGTTAGGTCTTCTTTATATCTAAGGATTTCTGTCTTAGCAGTAATGGGAATTTCCTATTTCTTTTTCATCTTTTTATTTGTGGGTAACACTGTAAAAAATTCTGAAGTCTACAAACTAGCCATTTCAGAAATTGAAGTAAACGAGGAAATACAAATTGAAACTGGTGGTATAAAGGGGTATGGTATGATTCCTAAAGGAACTGTGCGAATTACAGATCACGTTGGAGAAGCTAATTTAAGCATTAAGGTGCTTGGAAATCAAAAGGATTTGGATGTCGGAGTTTACTTAAGAAAAGAGCCTAACGAAAATTGGAGATTAATAGAATTGAATAAATAAATAAATTCAATTAATACAGATTGTAACACCAGTAAAATTAGATAACCAATGAGTTCAATTGATCAAATTGAAATTCCATTTAGTAAAACAAAAATGGTGCTTACTTTACTAGGCTCCTTGGTTTTTATTGGTCTTGGTCTTTGGTTTGTAATAGACCCACCAGCGAGCAATCATAGAGTTTTTGGCAACCCAACACGTGTTTTTACTGTTGGTCTTGTTTCCATGCTATTTTTTGGATTGGTATGCGTGGTTGTTATTCGTAAGTTAGTAGATAATAGACCTGGTTTAATCATTCATAGGCAAGGTATCGTTGATAATTCTAGTGGCGTGTCTGCTGGTTTAATCCCTTGGGGTGACATTGAAGATATAGAAATATCACAGGTGATGAACCAGAAGTTTATAATGATTATTGTGAATAATCCTGAGTTCTATTTGAACAAGGTGAATAATCCTTTGAAAAAAAATGCCATAAAAATGAATTATTTATCCTATGGCTCTCCAATTAGTATTTCTTCAAATTCTTTACAAACCAATTTTAATGATTTATTGAGTTTGTTAACCAAAAAAATGGCAGAGTTTAAATCTTAAAATAGGTAAGGATTCATGAAGCGGAATACTTGATTTAATAGTATTCCGAATAATTGTCGAATTCATTTATGCTATTTCCTTAAAAGATATCTTTCGATTCTTGAATACATCATTTTAAATGAGTAATTTAGTATGGTACCTAGTTGGTATTCAATTCATTGAATGCTAAGCGTATGAAGCATACTGTTTTTTTATACAGCCTATATTTGCCCCCGTCTCTTTTTATTGAACCTTCTACTTCATAACCTTTTTGGGTGTTTAGTGTACCGCAGATGTACTAATTAAAGGATTTCATATACCGATTATTAATAGTCACTACAATGAAAATAGAAGGAAAACTATTCATCTTAGTTACTGTATTGTATGTAGCTTTTTCGTGTACCCCTAGTATTGATACTGAGATGGAACAATCAAAGGTGGTGGATGCTGTGCATACATTGTACACCTCCTTTGAGGAGAAAAATATGACGCTGATGTCTGAAGTGATGGCGCATGATGATAACATGCGCTGTTTTGGAACTGATATATCAGAAGTGCATAGAAGCTGGTCGCAGTGGAAACAAAGTCATATGGCTCAATTTTCCTCATTTGATAAGGCTGAAATCAAGTCCAAAGACCTTGAGGTGTACCTTAGTAAGGCAGGGAATGTTGCCTGGTTTTCGGATATCACCGATTGGACACTTATAATTCAATCAGAACCTATTCAGATGAGTGATATACGCATTACCGGAGTGCTCGAAAAGAGAGACACTGTTTGGAGAATAGTTCAAATTCATGCCTCCGTTCCTCAGCGTTCAAATTGATTCCTAGATTTTAAACGAGTGGCTGTAATAATATGACTGCAATCTTTAGGGTGTTGATTTTAGGCAACCTGAAATAATTGAATACTTGACTATCATTTTGATGGACTACTCTCTGATTTTACCCTTTTAAAAGTTTGAACAAATAGGTCAACAAAGGTACAGACAAAGAACCTCTTTATGGTTGTTATCTAATTAGAAAAATAGTGAATTTCAGACTCCTATTGAACAATTGGAGCAGTCATCAAATAGGAGTAATATTGTGATTTGATGCTAACATTTTTTTAAAGGATACTATTGGGAGTAAGTACAACATTTAACTTTCAATTTAGACTACTTTTTTAGCATTCTCTTAATATATGTTTCCGTCAAGTTCACCCTATTTTAAAGTACTTTTGTTATATACTTACTTGGGTATGTGTTTTATTACCATTCATATGAATTAGACGTAAAAGTTGAATTGAAATATCCCTTGTGTCTTAGCTGAATGGGCTGTAATTTTTATAGGTAATTTTTGACATACTAAAAAAGTAAGGTGTAGTAATAAGATTCATTGATTTTAAGGAAGAAATAGGAGTATATGAATAAATTAGTTGGGCTTTTGATTGGGCTCATTTCAGTAGTAGGCTTTAGTCAAACAACCTTTGAAATCAAAGGATTTTCTGAAAAGTATGAGGGTGTTCTTACCCTTGTCGATGGTTATGAAGAAGAAGTTTTTAAAAAGGGAGTAATTGCCATTTTTGACAGTAAATCTCAAAAAAAGCTCTTTGAAATTGAGTCAGAAGAATTGACTTTTGATCTGGATAATGACAATTCCGTTAGAACTAATGTGGTTGAATTGCCTTATGGTGAACAAAGTATACTTATTTGTCAGGATTTTAATTTTGATGGTATAAAGGACTTAGCGGTTATGGATGGCCAATTCAGTTGTTATCACGGTCCATCCTTCCAAGTATATTTGGATATTGATAATAAATTAATTCATAGTCCTGAATTCACCCGCCTTGCTCAGGAATATTGTGGTATGTTTTCGGTAGATTATGATACTAAAACCATTCATACCATGACTAAAAGTGGGTGTTGCTGGCATCAGTTTTCAAGTTTTAAGGTGGTAGATAATAAACCAACACCCATATTGGTAGTAGATGAAAATGCCATGGATTTTCCCTTTCATACTACTACCATAACAAGGTGGGAGGATGCGAAAAAGATTGAAACCATTGAGAAAACTATCGATTTGGAGTATGAAGGGATACGTCAAGTACTATCCTTTACCTTACTTAAAAGTCAAAAGAAAGTGGTTGTATATGCTTTAAATGGCCAGGTTTTGAACTATGTGCTTATACGTCCTGATTCAACGGTTGAGTTTTCATATCCTAGTACTTTTGCATATGAAAGTCCAGACTTTATCATTAACGCCATGGAAGATACCTTAGGTTTTAAAAATGAAGAGGCTACTTATAAGATTTATGAAGTACGTAGACAAGGGAAGGTTGAGAAGATTGGAATACAGGTTCTAATTAACGGAAAAGCATACGATCTGAAAGGAGATGTAGGTTCATTAAGTGGCTCTTTAAAAGGTGTGAAACAAGTGAATTTGCATAATGTTGTTTATCAATAACGTTTAAAACGTAACCATAATTATGATGAGAATTGTATTACTTTCATGCATGGTTTTTTTAACCATTGGTTGTAAAAATCAAAATACCAAACAAGAAGTTTCCTCTCCTGTTGAATTTGAAAAGAAGGACGAAATAACAGGTAATTATGTGTCCGAAGGATACCATAAAAAGGAGGAAGGTTATGACTGGGTAGCAATTACTATCACTGAAGTAGCAAATGAGTCCATCTCCGTTCGAATTCGTTCCAGGGCGGATAAAAAGAAACCTACCTGTTTATTTGATACTATTGCCTATAAGTTGGACCAACAAAGGTATAGAACAACTGTAAATGGTAAGAATGTTATTTTCCAATTTACGGATAAGACAATTACCATTGAGTCAGAAAGTAAGGAAGATGAAGGTGTTTTATATTTCTATTGCTCAGCTGGGGCCTCCATTGCTGGAACCTATACTAAAATAGAGGAAGAATTGGATGAAAATCAAATTGACAAAACTCAGTTTTCTAAAGTATTGAATCTACAAAATGTAGGATTTCATGTTTCATCAATTGTAAAAGAGGGTACACAGCTACTAGAAGTTGTTACTTTCGGTCTTCCTAATGAGTATAATGAAACCTTTGATCTGGAAAATCAAGTAGTATTTGATGCAGAAGTGGAGGATTTGAATTCTGATGGTTCACCAGAACTTGTAGTTTATACCAAGGAAAATAATGTACTTCAGAAGGGACATATCTATGCATTTTCTGTGAATAATATGAAATCCATGAGTCAAGTGTATTTTCCGATAACTCAAGACAATTCAGCCGTTAATCACGGCTACAATGGTCATGATGAGTTCACACTTGTGGAAACCAACCTTGTTCAACGTTTTCCGATTTTCAAGGAAAACATTCAAACAGGTAAAATGCGACAAGTTATATATAAGCTTCAAAACGGAGCTGATATGAGACGATTTGTGGTGGTTAAAGCAGAAGAGTATGATAAATAGGGGAGATTAAATCCTTATATTAGGACTTATATTCGTTTAAACAAACGTAATGAATACAAGAGCTTTGTTCAAATACTATACAGATAGTACTGTTTTTAATTTCTTCTTTTGTGTACTGATAGCCCTTTTGTTGGTGTCTTTTGGAGTGTCATTATGTTTTCGACCTTGGGAATTCTAATTGGTTACCTAGGCTATGAAACCTTTAGAAGAAATGAATATTATGCATATTATAATCTTGGATTTACAAAAAAATCACTTCTTCTAAAAGTGTGTATAATCAATATGGTATTGGCTTGTATCGGTTTGTTAGTGTTTCAAATTTTCAACTAAATGGATACACTCTTGCTTACGAATATCCATAAATCTTTTGACAAAAGAATTCTATTACAAAATGTTGAATTTGAGTGTAAGGTTGGGCAAATTATAGGTGTTTTAGGTCGCAATGGATGTGGCAAATCCACGCTATTAAAGATGATTTTTGGAACCGAAAAGGCAGATACAATAGGTATTAAAATAAATTCAAAGGTATACACTCCTAAAGAAATTATCCCTTCCAGAAGAATTGGCTATCTGCCCCAAGTCACATTTTTACCAAAAGATATAATGGTAAGAGATATTATTTCAGTGTTTTTTCCAAACGGTGAATTACAGGACCTCATTTTTTATGCACCAAAGGTTTCCAGTTTTGAAACCACTAAAGTGGGTAACCTTTCTTTAGGACAATTACGCTATTTAGAACTCCTATTAATGGGAAATCTTCCCCATACTTTTCTTTTGCTGGATGAACCATTTTCAATGATTGAGCCTCTTTATAAGGAGGTGATAAAAGAATTCCTTATAGAGCTTAAGAATTCAAAAGGGATCATATTGACAGATCATTACTATAATGATGTACTTGAAATTACTACTAAAAACTATGTGATTACAGATGCTCAAATAGTCCCAATTCTTGATAAAGCGGACTTGGTTTTTTATGATTATTTGAGGTCATATGAATAAAACTTAATTTGCTATGTGTATTTTAGTTGTGTTGAAATTCCTTAAGTAGTCGTATTAATTATATGAAGTTGACTTTTTTTAAAGTATCAGGTATCACGATTTTATCGTTATTGATGTTAGCTAGTAATAGCCCGAAACCAGATGTAGATACAAGACCTAATGTTATTCTATTCTATTTGGATGATAGTGGATATGGGGATTTTGCACATAATGGGAACCCTACCATTAAAACTCCGAACATTACCAAACTTAAGGAAAGCGGTGTGAATTTTACCCAGTTTTATGTTACTTCTCCAGCCTGTACAGCGTCCCGCTATTCTTTGTTAACTGGACGTTATCCCGGGCGTTCTGGCTTGGGATCTTGGGTAATAGGACCTAATGATAAGAAGTATATGCATCCCAAGGAAATAACACTGGCTGAGGGGCTTAAATCAGTAGGGTATAAAACAGCTTTGTTTGGGAAATGGCACCTTGGGTCCCCAAATGAAAAAAATCAGTTTTCTAAAGAGACACTTCCTTTAGCTCATGGTTTTGATCAGTGGATAGGAACCAATGTATCTCATGATTATGATAGTGCCATGCTTATTAAAAGTAATCCACTCGGTAATACACCAATAGCAGGCTATGAAATATTAGAAAAGGATTTGCCATCTAATATCAAAGCTTCTGAATCCCTAACTGGTCTTTGCGCGAAAGCGACTATGGATTTCATAAGGGACAATAAAAGGAATCCATTCTTTGCCTACGTGGCCTTTAATATGCCACATTTGGGACTATTTGTGAGTGACGATTTTAAGGGTCGTTCTCGTCATGGTATATTAGGAGATGTCATGGAGGAACTGGATGCTGCTGTGGGAGCCATTATGAATACGTTGGAAGAAGTCGGTGTGAAAGAAAATACGATTGTCATTTTTGCCTCCGATAATGGGCCTTGGATAAAATTTAGCAATCAATCGGAGACTAAATACGGTGATACCCGATTACAGGTTGGGTATGCAACACCTTTTAGAGACGGGAAAGGGTCCACCTGGGAGGGAGGGCATCGCGTACCTGGGATTATTAGCTGGCCTGCTAAAATAAAAGGAAACCGAAATGAGCAAACACCAGTAAGTACACTGGATATAGTTCCTACTATCTTTAAAATTGCCGGTGTTCCATTGCCCACCAATAGAACTATTGATGGGAGGGATATTACGCCCCTTCTAATGCCAAGGCCTAATAGCGATACATTGGAAGAATTTAATTTCTTATATTCCTATATGGATAATAAGCCTTCTGCCATTAGACAAGGAGCTTGGAAACTTCATGTACGTATCGGTTCTCAAACGGAAAATGATTATGGTTTTACCGCATCACGGGAAACCCCATTATTGTTTCAGGTGGAGCATGATCTAGGAGAACGTATTAATGTGGCCGCTACTTATTCTGAAAAGGTTCGTCAAATGATGGCTGACTTAGAACGATTTGAAGTTCAACTCAAAAAGGAAGGTACTTTCTGGGATACAGAAAATTAGCATTTCCTATAGACCAAAGATGCAATGAACTTTAAATGACCTCCAAAAAGAGTAGTGTTTTTTGGAGGTCATTTTTATTCTACTAGTTCAACTATGAAATACGATATAGCTGTTGTTCTAATTCTTGTAATTTTTTCTTATTTCTGTCTCTATCCGATTGAAAATAGCCATCGGAAAGTAAGAGTTTATAATAGTAGGCGATAGCACTGCTAAGATTTTCTTTAAACAAATTCCATTTCTTGATTTGTTGGTCTGTTATATCATGAGTTTGCTTCATTTGATCTTTTAAGTAAAGAATATATAACTCCAGTTCTTTTAAATACATATTGGGTCTAGAAGGAGCTATGGGTATGGAATTTTCGCCATAGATATGTTGTACCATTTCAGAGAGCTTTACCTCTTCTTGGAAATACGCCATATTTGGTCCCGGACATACCACCACTCCTTGCTGCTGCCCTTTAATAGGGATTCCTAACTCTATATGGGAAGCATTAGCCAGTCCTACACAAAGGCATGATTTATCTGTAATTTCCTTATAAGCCTTGGTATAGGCTTGCGTTGTTAACTGCTCTTTTTTTGATTCTAATTCTTCTATTTTTTTGTCTTGGTATTTTTTTGAAGCCGTGCAACTCCCTTCCTTTTTGTATTCTTTACTGAGTGCTAGGTATTTCTTTGGACAGGAACTACCGGCTCTACCTTCTTTAATTCTGGTATTTTTATAAAAATCATTAGTGGTCCCCCTAAGGGTATTGAAAGGGACTCCTAAAGGTGAAATAGCACTTAGGTATAAATCCTTTTCTGTTGCTCCTGCTATAAGTGCTCTAGTAGCCTTATCAACAGAGGTAGCCTCTGGCACCAACAGAAATGGAGATCCCCAACCAACGGCATCTACCTTATAATAATCTAACAAAAAATGATGTTCTTGGGCCGTACCAACACCTCCTTGAACGGTTACTCTTACAACTGGTATTTGTTCAGGAATGGTTTTATTTTTCACTTCTAACGCCTTTTTAAGAAGAGAATATGAGGTATCAATTAGGGTTTCCTTTTTAGTCTTAAACTCTTCAAGTATGGGACCAAGTAGCATTCCATCGGTTGCAAAAGCATGACCCCCACAATTTAAGCCTGATTCAATTCGGTATTCGGATACCCAAAGTCCCTTTTTAGCTAAAAAGTTCCCTTGTATCATTGCGGATCGGAAATCACTGACCTTTACTATAATTTTCTTTTTAAATTGCCCTTTAACATCCGGATAAAAGTCTTCAAAAGTCTCCATATAACTGTACAATCGTGGATTCATTCCAGCCGAGAATACTACTGAGGAACGAGTGGTACTATTAGCAAATCCTCTTAAGGCAGCATGGGCATCATTGTAGATTACAGGTAGTTGCTCTCCATTAGAAAAATTGTCCTTATCAATTTTAGTCATGATATTTACATCAATGCTTCCGGGATTTAAATACTCATCTAGTAATGATGTGAGTTCTTGAAGGTTTAATTTGTTGATTTTGAATAGTTCACTTAATTTTATTTTAAGTTCTGATTGAGAGGGTAGAAGATGCATAAATTGCTCTAAGGAACTTCTCTTTTCAATAAGTTCAGATTTGAACTTTAAAAATTTTTCAGAGACTACTTTATCCAATAGATTCAAATAGTTTGTAATCCGTTTGGCTCTAAAATCTTCTACTTTTTGGGTGATTTCTTTGTAAGGTTGTTTAAATTTTTCTGAATAGAAAGCATTCATTCTTTCAATTAAATCGTCATCCATAATGGAAATTACGGAGTCAATTCCATAGTGTGCCACTCGCAAAGGACTGTCTATTGTAAAGGCCAGTCCCATAACTGGGATATGGAAGGTGTGTAGGGGTTTAGTATATGTCATGTTGTAAATAGTATCAAAATAGATAATCCCATAAGGGTTCCGAATAGTAGAATTGAAAATTTCCAGAAAGTATGTGCCTTTTTTAATTCCATAAATTGGAAGGCTACTAACCAAAACTTAACGATAGCAGTTAGTATAACGGCAACAATGAGTACTTTATTGGATGCTATTATGGCAGTAAGAGTGGTTAGTACTAAAAGAATGAGATAGCTTATAGTTGTTTGATTTCGCATTTTTAAAATAATAAGTATAATATTGGAAAAAGTAGTAACCATATTAAATCGCACATGTGCCAGAAAGCTGCCCCAGCCTCTAAATCTTCAAAATTGTAATTCACCCTTTTTCTTTGTATACCTTTACGAAGGAATAGCAGTATGACCAGACCTACCAGTACATGAATCCAATGAAACCCTGTGAGTAACCAGTAGAACATGAAAAATGAATTGTAATCCATGGTAAGTCCAGCCTCAATTTTGTCATAGTATTCTATCGCTTTTAGAATTATAAATCCAAATCCTGTAAGTATTGAAAAATTGATGAATTTTAGGGTTAGCTGGGTGTTTTTTCTTTTGAATGCCGTGATGCTCTGGGCCATAAAATAACCACTGGTCAATAATAACAAAGTATTGATAGTGGCTAGTGTTTTATTTAAATGCGCAGCACTTTCACTAAAGAGCGCTCGCTGCTGAACGCCATAGTACGCCAAGGCTATTATTGCCATTCCAAAGGTTAGTAATTCCAGGTAAATAACTATCCAGATGAGTAGTCCTCCAGGTGGATAAAAAAAGGATCTTTCCGTTTGCTTTAGTTCCATTCTAATAATCTTCGTTCTCCTTCTATATTTTTAATATCGGTAATGTCTTGTGACATTTCAACGACTCCTTTGTATTTTCTGTCTGCATCACGCACGGCAAAATAACGTATGTATATAAGTCTTCCTTTATAGGTTATCCAGAAAGATGCCTCGTCCTTTTTACCGCTTTTAAAAGTCTCCAATATCTGTAGTACGGTATCCACACTTTTTGGAGGGTGGCAAAAGCGAACTTCACGACCTATGATACCCGCACTTCGAGGAAACACTCGTTCCTCCCCACGATTGTAAAAAATGACTTTGTCATGTTCATCCACAAAAGTAAGATCAATGGGTAGGGTCTTAAAGAGTAAGTTCACCTGCTCAATACTCATATAACCCTGATCATATAATTGAGCTCCTTCAGAAAATGAAACATCGCTTCTTAGCTGTGTATCCATAGAAGGATGAATGTATTCCTGGGTGTTTGGATAGGGTAAAGGGGGTGAATTTAACATCCATCCAATTTCTTCTTCTCCCTTTCGCATCTGTATCCAATCTTCATTGGATAGTATTTCCATCGCATTGGGAAAAAGTACACTTTCTTCTACATTCAATAGGCGATGTATATTTTGCTTTAATAGCTCCAAGTTTTGCAGTGTGGATGTGTAATCTCCCTCTTCCACGTTTTTTCTAACGATCCTGAGCATCTCTCGCAGTGTATCATGAAAGGACCACATGTTTCTAGAGGGGCCAGTCCAACCCTTTTCTTCTAAAAAGGGAAAGAGTTGATTTTCTTTGCGTTCAAATCGCCTTTCTATGGTGCCTAGTTGATTGAAAATATTATAGAATTTCTGATATTCCTTTGCAGGATCAGTGGCACTTATTTCTTCTAAAAGCTGATGAATGAACTCGGTTTCTTTTAGATATGTATGTATAGGATGCCCATGTTGTAATTCAGGCTGTATGGTATTTTTCATTGGCTTATTGATATTTTATTCGTTTGTATAGTTTTACAAGGGATTGTACTAATTCTTCGGGTGACGTTAGGATTTGATAGTGATTTTGACCAAACATCTGTGGCAAATAATATTTAGCCTGGGCTTCTATAGCCAGCGCATAGGAGTTTATTTTGCGCTGGTTTAATTCACGCAAGGCTTGTTTTATGTCTTGTATTCCATGTTGACCTTCGTATCTATCATAATCATTTGGCTTACCATCTGAGAGTAGAATGATCCATTTGTTTTTAGCTTCCGTCTGATCAAGTCTAGCCCCTGCATGACGAAGGGCCGGTCCAATTCGAGTATAGCCATTTGGTTCAGCCGTTCCAATTCTGGATTTTGCTGTGTTCCAATGATGAGTAAAATCCTTGAAAGTGGTATAGGTGGTAAAGTTTCTGGTTTTTGAATAAAAACCATCTATGGCGAATTGTATATCAAACTCATGAAATAGTTCCCCGAATAATATGGAAACTTCCTTTTCGACATCTATTACTCTGTTTCCTCCGGCATAGCTATCACTGGATAAGCTGTTGTCTAGTAAGAGTAAAATGGCAATGTCCTTATTTTTTTTGCGCTTAGAAAGGTAGATACGTTCATCAGGAGATTTTCCAGAATGTAGATCAGCATATAGGTCTGTTAAGGCATCTAAATCAAATTCATCACCCTGAAGTTGACGTCTTTGAAATTGTAATTTATTGTTGATACTGGTAATTATTTTTCTTAGTCCTATTAAGGTTGTCCTATGTTTGGTAATTGTTTTTTGATAATAGACAGGGTCCGATTTTAGTTGAGTGCGTGGGTATACTTTACAGAAATTCAGCTGATACCTTCTTTTCTTGTAATCCCATTCATCGTATTTTAAATGAAAGCCTTTTTGATCTACTTCTGCGCTTTGGGCAATGGTTGTGTTTTCTACAAAATCAGCCTGGTACACAGAATGGGCTGGATCATCCACTCGAACAGTAAACCGCATATTCATTTCTTCAAGGGCGTCCTTGTGATCATTTAAAACATCCTTTCCATCAAAATCACGCCAATTGCCGTTAAATTCTTCTGCGGTTTCAATCTTTTCAAAATTGTGCAGCAATACATAATCTTCTTGTTGCTTTTTATCAATAGTTAAGGATTCTATTTCTTCGACCGCTCTTGCCTTTAGGGTTGTTTGAATGTCCTGTGCTTTGGAAGCTGTTTTTGCATTTAGTTCACTTAAAATATCGGGTTCAGTGGTGAAATATGAATTGGTCATCCATTTTCCAAAAAGCCAAAAGGTGTTGTCTTGTTCTTTAGGGGTTCTTGGACTGAGATCCTGGAGTGCCAACTTGTACCACAATTCCATAGAAGGGTATTGTGCGAATAACAACCGTAGTACCTCCTTAGAGGTTTCTCTGGCTTTGGATTGGGATAATTCTTCAATGGTTTCCATATCCTGCCAGTTTAGGTCTAATTCCTTTTGACAGCTTAGATAAGCGATTCTAAAAAAGTAAAATGTTACGTTTCTTTCTTTATTTTCAAACAAGGCTACACTGATGGGTAAAAAGAAATTGTTGTCTTTATATCCTCCTTCACGTTCTGCAGGGAATATCTCAATGGGGTGACCTGTAAGGGCACGGGCCATTAAGGTAAGTCTTGGTTTCATGTCTTCCAAAAAGACGGATCTTGCCAATACCTCCTTATTGTTTTCTTTACGTTTTTTGAGATACTTTACTACCTTTCCAAACACATACTCATCTAGCTCTAAGCCCATTTTTTCTAAATCATTAAATCACACAAATCTTTTAGTGCTTGAATAGTGTCAGGTTCGTCTGTTAATGGTTCAACCACTGCAATATGTACTGCCAGTCGTTTAGGGAGACCATCTTGGATTAATTTTGCTGCATCTACAAGTAGCCGTGTAGAAACTGTTTCAGCTAATCCTAGTTCTGTAAGGTTCCTGATTTTATTTCCAATAGCTACCAATTTTTGAGCAATTTCCTGGCTGCATTCGGATTCTGTTGACACAATTTCTGTCTCTATTTTTGCTGCAGGATAATCAAAAGAAAGTGCTATAAAACGCTGCCTTGTGGATGGTTTTAATTCTTTAAATCCTTTTTGATATCCAGGGTTAAAGGAAGCTACTAATTGAAAATTTGGAGCTGCTTTGATGGTTTCTCCTAGTTTATCAATAAATAATTCTCTTCGGTGATCCGTTAAGGCGTGTATGGCTACAATAACATCTGGTCGTGCCTCTGCAATTTCATCCAGGTATAGTATATACCCATTTTTTACTGCAATGGTTAGTGGTCCGTCTATCCAGATTGTTTCAGCCCCCTTGATAATAAAACGTCCGATTAAATCCGTGGCGGATGTTTCCTCATGACAGCTCACAGTAATTAGATTAGTATTAATTCTATGTGCCATATGTTCCACAAACCTTGATTTTCCAGAACCAGTGGGTCCTTTTAATAGTAAGGGAAGTTTAAGCTTGTTGGCATGGATAAAGACATCCATTTCCGAACCAATAGCTTTGTAAAATATTGTATTTTCTGCTACCTCCATATTTTATGAATAAATACCGAAATCAATAGTATAACTAGTGATCTCGGTATATGAACAGTTAGTTAATTAATGTGTGTTCACTTTTAGTGCTTCATCACTGGGTTTTCCATATTTGAAAAACTCATAGATATATAATCCAATACCTGTAGCAAAGAGTGAAGCGCAAAGAAGAAGAACCACAAAATGAACTTCAATTTCACTCTGTACTTCCATAAACTCCATTTTGAACTTTCGTTCCAGATACACTTGAGCTACACCAGCCACACCAAAAGCTACAGTCATTCCAAGCATACCTACGTTGGAAAGCCAAAATGCGGCATGGGCCAGTTTACTATCAAAGCGTTTTCGACCTGTAATATTAGGCATGGCATAACTGATAATGGCCAAAACAATCATCGCGTAGGCTCCCCAAAATGCGTAGTGACCATGCATGGCTGTTACCAGCGTCCCATGTGTATAAATATTGGTTTGTGGCAGGGTATGTGCAAAACCTAGCAAGCCCGCACCTATAAAAGAAACGATTGAAGCTCCGATGGTCCAGAAAAGGGCGACTTTATTAGGATGTGATTTTTCACCTTTACGGTACATGTATACAGCGAATAAAGCCATGGCCAAAAATGCCAATGGTTCCAGAGCGGAGAATATTCCTCCTACAATCAACCATATTTTATTAACTCCAATATAATAGTAGTGGTGTCCTGTACCTAATAACCCAGATAAGAAGGTTAGTCCAATAATAACATACAGCCATTTCTCGATTACTTCACGATCTACACCCGTAAGTTTAATTAGTAGGTAGGACAGGATACCTCCCATTATTAATTCCCATACTCCTTCAACCCACAGATGGACTACCCACCAACGGAAAAAGGAATCTGTTACTTGACTGTCAAACCAAATCATACCAGGAAGGTATAACAGGGCTGCAAAAACCAATCCCATAGTGAGTACTAGGGCTGTTGTTGTTCGGCGTTTTCCTTTAAAAAGAGTCGCCAGTATGAGTCCAAGGAACAATAGTACATTGACAACCACTAGGTAGTCGAGTTCACGTGGTATTTCCAGAAACTTACGTCCTTCCCAATAATTAAAGTGATATCCAACAATGGCCACCACACCTACAAGGGCTAAAGAAATTAGTTGCACATAAGCAAGTTTTACATTTACAAGCTCTCGTTGGGCCTCTTCAGGAATGATGTAGTAGGCGGCGCCCATGAAGCCTGTTAATAGCCAAACCACTAACAGGTTTGTATGTACGGCTCTGGCGGTGTTAAATGGTATAATATCATGTAAGCCATCCATTCCTATACGGGCAAAGCCCATAATAAATCCATAAACTATTTGAAGGGTGAATAGAAGCATACATAGACCAAAAAACCAGTATGCCACCTTTTGAGATTTATATTTCATCTGTATTACTAATTATCGTTATTGTTATCTTTTGCCAATGGAGAAACGACCCTGTCAAATCCATTTAAATCAATATTACCTATCCATTTGAAATAGGCAACCATTGCCTCAGCATCTTCAGGGCTCATGCCATAAGCAACCATTTGTCGGTCATTTGGTGCCCAGGGAACAGGGGATTGGAGGATTGCCTTAATATAGCCTTCTCCTCTACGTTCTACTACTTTTGTGAGTTCTGGGGCATAATAACCGCCTTCACCTAAAATGGTATGGCATCCCATACAATTATTAGATTCCCACAATTCTTTACCTCTCACGACTTTCTGGTCAATAGCGTCGTGATTAGTCTGATCATTTTTAGGCATAAAGGAGTATACAGTTAAGCCAATAAAGAGTAAAAAGGTGACCACTGTCCCGCCTAAAAAGAATGTTCTGGCTTGTGATTTCGATAACATAAATTAAATAAGGATAAATTTGTCTTTTATTTTGATTTAGCAAAGAAACCATAAATCAGAGTAGGGGCTTATGATTGGAATCATAAAACTTTAGGATGAAATGGAATACTTTGGTAGGTTCGAATAGAGAAATTAGAAAGTCAATTTCTGTGGATGGTATCAACTAGGAATTCCTTCAAAAGTATCCTTGGTATGGATGAAATCAATTGTAAACAATCATGTTAGCTCATCATGGGAAACGCATTAGTTCTGTCTAGTGAAAAATAGTTCAGCATTTTCATAGTAGATTTTACGTTTTTGTAACTCATTGAGAATACCAAGTTCTTCAATATTCTCAATGGCACTTTTGATATCCCCATTATCCGAACCGAACATCAGTCTATTTTCTAAACCTGCCTCTAAAAGCATGGTCATAATAGCTTTGAATTCTTTTTTAGAGAAGATATATGGATTATTAATTACTGAAATATCTGCGTACACATTTGGGTAATATTTCATTATGGCAATTAAATCCTCCATAAATGGAGCGCCAGAATGCATAATCCAGACTTTTAAATTAGGAAATCGTTGTAAAAGATTTTCTATTAATAAGGGGTTACCCATACTAACCTTAAAATTCGGACTTCCGTGATTAGGTCCCGCAAGACCTGTATGAATTCCAACAGGAATATTGTATTTTTCAGCCAGTGCATAGTATGGAAACAGTTTTTCATCCGAGGGAGATATCCCATAATACTGGCTTAGTACCTCTCCAATAAATTGAATTTTGTTTTCTTTAATACCCTGTTCAACCCAGTTGATATCAGGAAATTCTTTTTGATCGGGAAAACAGTATTGCAAACTATACGGAACTTTACCCTCAGGACAAGCCAAAAGGAGCCCTTGAAGCACTATTAGATCCGCTGTAGTTTTGTAATTTGTTTGCAGATCCCAAGAGGTACTTATAGCCGCTTTATAAACACCATTGGACACCAATTCTGCTAATTGTTTGGAAGGATCTTTATCACCATGTATGTGAACATCAAAAATCTTTTGAGCATTTGCGCCCACAAAGAATAAAATAGAACCCATAAGTAAAGTCACTTTTTGCATACTACTCAATTTAGAATTTTGGTGAGATACCTTTTAATGCTTGTTGAACACTTAATCAAACTCCCAGCGCAATACTGCCTTATGGTCAGTTACTATGTTTTTAAATTGTAAGTATTACGCCGCCATATGATTTGACTCATCATTATAAAGATAATTGTTTTATGAGTATGAATTTCGAAATATAGTGTAGTGTTCCTTCGATATTTTGGCTATTGCTTTTTATCGTTTTAGGTTTTTTAAGGCAAGAGTTTGTACTATTATCAAATTTGACTCCCTTTTTCGATCCATGGTTACTGAGAAAGATGCTCAAGAGTGTTTATTTTGTCCGTTTTTTTTGAGAAAATTATAATTTCTATATTATTTGTTGAGATGTTACTTATCTACATAAGTTAGTATTTAACTTAATCGTTATTATAAAATATAATGTGTATTCTGATTCCTAAATACCTGATTTAAAGTAAGGTTGACGGTTGTTACTGTAAAACACGCCTTCCATAGATTTCTCAAGGTTAAGGGGTGAGATGGTGTCATTTTATAGGGCCATTTTTAGTTGTTGCATAGGAATGCCATACAATTTCAGAGTGCTGTTCGACTTCTGATTATGCCATTTACTACTTGTTAATGTCATATTAAATTAGGGGTTAGATTCATTCATTTTTTTTAATTTAATCAAATGAAAGTTCTAGATATCAGAAACATATTAGTTGGAATTGTGCTGTTTTTCACTACATCCTTTGTAGCGGCTCATCCAACTGGAAATATGATTACCCTCGGTGAGCATGTACTTTGGTCGTATATTAATCCAATTAATGATCCTACTCATTATGCCTGTGTAATGATTTGGAAAAAAGGAACTCAACCAAAGGTGCTATTGCAATCGGCATTTCCTGCAAGTGATTTTATGCTTTCAACTAAAAACGATGAGATCTATATAATTGAAAGGAAATTTTTGGAGACTTCTGATGAATTTCACGTGAGAATTTTAAAAACTAGCATTGGTAAAGAACCAACTGTTATTTGGGATTGGTTTAAAGACGAGTATAGAATTGGGGAAGGTGGATTTTTCATGAAATCAGATACTCATTTGGTCTTTGGGAAATATCCAAATGTGTATAGTTTGGAAAAGGGGGCACAGCCCACAAAGTACTTCCAGTTTACTCATCCTATAAATAGGATTCGAATGGTTGAAAACAGTCAAATCCTTCTAATAGGAGATAACTCTTGTTATTTAGTAAAGCATGATGGTTCTATTATAAGACAATGGGATAAGTTGATTGATGAGAATGTCAAAAATGCACCCTTGAATAGAAATCAATTATTTGATGCTGATTATGCCAACAAGGAGTTACTAATATCCTATTGGGGAAAAAGATCTTTTGAGTTAATAGAATTGAATGGGAAGCGTCATGTGATATTGCAAGAGACATCACCGGTAACACCTCATTGGGTGGCTTTTTGGAATCAAGGAAAATTATTATTTTCTTCAAAGTTACGTTTCGATGGAAGTACTCCTAAGCCTCTATTAACCCTAATAGACCATCATAATAATCAAACCAAAGTATGGAGTATACCCTAAAAAAAGGCATATATGTAATGACAATTATTTTCTTTTTGTCATTGGAGTTTTCTCATGCTCAAATTCATAATAACTTAAATGATGGTAAGTTCAATACCATAATGTTTAAGATTTCTTCGGATAAAAACGACAAGATTTCCTATCTTTTTGGAACCCATCATGCTTTTGGAAAAGCTTTCTTTGACTCATTACCAGAAGCAAACAAGGCTCTTTCAGCAAGTGAGGTATTGCTAAAGGAGAACTTAAATGTTCCTGGACAAATGGCCCAGGATATTATCAATGGCAGAAAACAATTTACTAATTGGAAGAAATTTGTTAGCAAGGATGACTTGGAATTTCTGGAAAATTTATTTGCTACTAGTCCTACGGACTATAACAAAATGACTCCCACAGAGATGTATGTATTTCTAAACAGACATTTTAAACAGCAAATATGTTTGAGCAAAGATGTTAATGATACTTCCCTTTCTTTAGATGATTATATAGCTTCTAAGGCCGTTGAACTACATAAAGAACTTTATGGTCTGGAAACAACAGAAGAGCAAATAAACCTCTTAAATAAGGATGTAGAGGGAATGCCACAAAAAATGCACAAAAGAAGACTAGGTAATATAATTGAAAAGATTAAGACAAGAAACTTAAACGATTGCCAAGAAACAAAATGGTATACCCAAATGGGGATGGACTACCAAGTGGACGAACCATGTCGAAATACACTACTATTGACCGATAGAAACCATAGATGGATGAAAACCATTAGTGGATTAATAGAAGAAAAGAACTGTTTTATAGCGGTGGGATTAAGTCACCTAATGTTTGAATGTGGATTATTAAATCAATTAAAGGAGATAGGGTATACCGTTACTCCAATGGAGGTTAGATAGAAGCTAAAATGACCATACAATGTACTAGAATATAAGGGTTTTAAATGACATTTTATTGGCTACTAATTAAAATGAATTTAAAAGTCTTTTATTTTAAAATGCAACTTTAGAACCTATTACATTTTTAGATTAAAGACGGAGTTTAGTTTGATGGTAATTGACAATACTGAAGGTATTTTAGAAAATACACAAGCTTAGTCAATTAGTTACTGGCCTCTTCATTAACTACACTGATGGTTTTATCATAACTCACTCCTAATCCTTCTTGCTGGAATACCATTTCTCCTTCTTCATTAAACACGCTGATAATATTTGAATGCGAAAAATCAATGGGTGAAATCTTTTTATAATTAACGGCAAGTACTGCAGCAAATTCACGGGTTTGTTCTTCGTTTGAACGTAAGAAGGACCAGTGTTTACCTGTCATTTTATTTTCTATAGAAAATTCTTTTAATCGCTCAGGGGTATCTACCTCTGGATCAATACTAACTAGTATAAATTTGACATTATCTTTATTACTTCTTAGTATACGCTCTTCAATATGACGCATATCAGCTACTAATCTAGGACATGCAGCTTTGCAAGAGGTGTAAATCATTACCATGACTAATACACTTCCTCTAAATTCTTTAAGGGTTACTTCCTTACCATTTTGATTGGTCCATTTCTCCGGTAAATTATAAATAGATAGATCAGAAATTGGTTTTTCTTTAGAATCCGTTGTTGATTTATTAGTTTTAGTTTCAGTACAACTTGCCATTACAAGAAGGGCTAAAAGTAGGAATAGTAGTTTTTTCATTTATTAATTTCATTAGTTTGAGTGATATCAGTGGCACATCGAAAACCTAAATTCTTTGTGGTAAAACTCGCTTTAAGGCTTCCTCTAAATGCATAGCGCATAAATGCGGCGTAATTCATGAGATCAGTAGCATTTACTGAACCGCTTCCGCAAAATAAATTCTGATCGGTATCTTTATCTTTCCGGGATTCGCCTGATAAGAAGATACTGTTAAAATCAAAGGTCCATTCCCAAACAAGACCGTGCATATCATAAACACCCCAATAGTTTTTAAAAGTACTACCTACGGGATTAAGAAATGTCTTTCCCTTTTCATACCATCCAAGAATGTAACTATTATAGTCTTCTCGGGTTCGGGCGTCCGATCTTTTACTATCGGCCATGGCTACATATTCCCACTCATCTAGGGTGGGTAACCTTTTGCCTTGGCATTCACAGTATTTTTTAGCAGCAAACCATGAAATATTGGTCACTGGAGCGTCGGGGGCAAGATTGCCAAAATCAAAATCACTCTTCCAATGAGATAAGTAGGATTCTTTCGCAAATAACCTTTTAATTTTTGATCTGGTATACTCAGGGTTTGTTTTTAAGAATTGAACAAACTCCTGATTAGTTACTGGGTACATATCTAATTTAAAGGTGTTCACATTAACCTCCTTTTTTTCAGTGGCCCCATACAGCGGAATATAACTACCACTTTTAATGGTTGCCATTTCCGTATCACCTTGACTAAAAGAAATGGAAACTCCTACTAATATCATGAAATAACTGATAATCAATTTTTTAGTTTGGGATTCCATTTCTTTGTGAGTTTAGGTGTTTACAATAACGTTATTATTGTTTATTTATTCGTGTATGTCTTTATGTTTGGGTGCAGGTTTTGCTCGTTCAGTTTTAACCATCTCAGCAGTTACACGTGTTTTGTTGTTACCCCAGCTATTGTAAACATAAGTTAATACATCCGCAATTTCCTGATCTGTTAAGTTTTGACTTGTCATTACTGAGTTATATTTACTACCATTTACAGTAATCTCTCCGCTTAATCCATGTAGTACTGTGCTAATAGCTCGATTAACATTGGCATTTAAATAATCTGCCTTGGCCAAAGGAGGGAAGGCACCGGGTATTCCTTGTCCTTCGGATTGGTGACATGCAAAGCAAGTACGAGAGTACAAGTTCTTACCGTCTGTGATTTGTTGCGCTAATGATTTATTGATATTTTCTTCTTCTTTCTTACCACTGGTTGGCATTTCTTGAATAGTACCACCTTCAGGTTGGTAGATTCCTTCTTGAGTGGTTCCAGAATATACTTTTGCATTTTCTTTTCCTTCAACCTTTAACATTCCTAAGGCACCTTTATTGAAGGCTCTAAATATGGAATGGTCCACCAAAATAAAGGTTCCAGGCACATCCACCTTAAACTCAACAATGGCAGCTCCTCCGGCTGGTACAAGGGTGGTTTGTACGTTTTCATTGATCAAATCACCACCTTCAATGTGCACCTTGTCAAAAATCTCTCCAATCACATGGAAAGAGGATACCAGATTTGGACCTCCATTACCCATAAAAATTCGTACCGTTTCACCCACTTTTGCAGTAAGGGAGCCATCACCGGTTAGTGCACCTACTTTGCCATTAAAGACTACATAATCCGCATGTTCGTCCACTGCTTTATTCATGTCAAAGGGTTGCATTCCTTGTTCCCCATATTTGCCTTTGGTGTAGAAGTCTCCTTGCATTACGTAGTATTCACGATCTACAGGAGGGAGGCCACCTTCAGGTTCCACTAAGATTAGGCCATACATTCCATTTGCAATATGCATACCCACGGGAGCAGTTGCACAATGGTATACATATAAACCTGGATTAATACATTTGAAATTAAAAGTTTTAGAATGTCCTGGTGCTACTAGGGAGGATGTTGCACCACCGCCTGGACCTGTTACGGCATGTAAGTCAATATTATGCGGAAGCTTATTATCAGGATGATTGCTCAGTGTAAACTCCACTTCGTCACCAACACGGGTACGAATAAAGCTTCCCGGAACACTTCCACCGAAGGTCCAGTACATATAACGTACACCATCAGTCATTTCACCTTCTTCCTCTTTAATTTCCATTTCTACTGTAAGTTTCTTGGCATCACGATTGCCGACAGGTTTCGGTACATGTGGCGGAGCAGTAAGCTCAGCTGTTAGGTCTCCAGTGGTGACATAGCTTGCATAGTCTTTACTGGCTTCTTGTTTTTTAGTTTCTTTTTCTTTTTTCTGGCACGAAACCATTAGGACTAGTAGGACTAGTACGGGTAAAAAGTTCTTTAAAAAATGTGACATGTTTTGGTGTTTTAGAATTTGTGTAATTTTTAATATGGACAAATATAAAAGACTTGCAGGTCTTTTATACATGATAATAGTCATAAAAAAGGAATATTTATTTAAAGATAGTGTAATATTTTGAGGTAAAGTATTGATAAACAATAAGAATATGTAACTATAGTGTAAATAGACTCTGAAATAACTTAAGGGTAGTTTCCTTAAATATTGAAGTATTTTGGTTCTTTATTCAAGAAAAAATAAATGTCAGTACAGTGATGTAACCATAATTCTTAATAGGTGAATTACTAAATCAAGTACCGTCATCAGCTCGGCTGTTCGGATTAAAAATGGTGTTTTTTACCTAATGTAGCTGATGGTCGGTAAAAAAAAATCACCCGATACTATAGGGTGATTTCATGGGATATATTAGTCTTATTTACCGAGCAAACGCTCTTTTCTTTTTCTACTTAAATAATTTCGAACGGGAATATCATAGAATTTCATCACAAGCCATGCAAATAGGACCATGGCTATGGTGCCTAAGGTAATTATCCATACTAGATTTTCTTGTGATGGATTTTTAGAGATAAAGTAATTACCAAACCACCAAATACCTACATAATGGGTCATATATAAAGGATACGATAGATTCCCCATAAATTCACATACTTTTTGAATAGAGTCTGATACTATAGAACCAGCTCCAAGGGATACTAATAGTGGAAAATAGAATAGCACTATAAGAGGTTCAACTATGGCACTTTTCCATAAGCCAGAAGACATAAATGCAGCAGTAAGTAGAACGGCCAGGACACTAAAGCCAATTTTATTTTTAATGATCCAACCAGAACGAAAAATAAGTAAGCCAGCTAAAAAGGAATAGGACATTCGGATACCTCCATCTGCAAAAGTTCCACCACTCCAACCACCAAGTAAATTTCCGGAGGTGTAACTCACCCATATGATACCACATGCTGCCATTAGAAGTAATATCCAAAGTATTTTCTTAGATAACCTAATAAGGACTAGTGCATAAAGAATATTGGCAATATATTCCCAGAATAGTGACCAAGAAGGTGCGTTTAAACTAAATAGATTAAAGGCTCTTTCTTCCATGATGGGTAATGGGATAAGAAATAAAGAGCATATAAGCATGAGTATCAGTGTTCCTATGGAATGAGCCGATGTATGGTCAGCAAAAGGGTCTAAAAAAAGTCCCATAAAACCTAATAATGTACCAGCAATGACTAGTGGGTGTAGACGAATTAATCGGGAAGTGAAAAATGATTTAACACCCATTTTTGTAAGTCTATTGTCATAGGCGTACGCAATTACAAATCCAGAAAGACAAAAGAAAAAATCGACGGCAAGGAATCCATGTCCAATAAAGTTTTCTGTGAAATCTGGATAAATCCATTCCATAAAATGAAATATGACCACAGCTAATGCCGCAATTCCTCTTAATCCATCTAGGACATGAAAATGTTGCTTACTTTTCAGTAATGTTTCTTTTGAGAAGGTATTCATTGGTTAATTTGGGTTAGGTTGGTTACTTTGAAAGTTTGTGAAAGTAGTTTAAAAAAAATAAATACACAATATGAAAGAAATCATATTGTGTATTATTGTTGTTAGTTTAATGTCAAGAGTTAAGTGTGTACCGAAGGTTTGTAGTGTATGGGTTATTTATGTAACTAAAAAAATAGTCGAATGGCTATTAAAACCACTTTAAAATACGGTATTCAATTCATATCATTTAATAGGTATATATTATTTCTTGTCCGTTATTCATTAGGGTAAATTGGACTTGCCCACCTTCTATTTGTAGTCCACTTATGTCAAAAGTCTTTTCTTTGGTTATGTAGGCCTCACATAGTTCTGGGTTTTCAAAAGATACTCGTAAACGTCTTTTTGGAGGGTCCGATTCTAGTACAACTCCGGCATCAATAAGGGTAATTTTCCAATCATTTCCACTACAACCTCCTGCACTATAATTTAGTAGTAAACAATCCTCAATAATTTCTACACTATTAATAGTCAATGATTCACCTGGTGCATCCGTAAACATATTGGGACTTATTATGACCGCAGTATCACAATTGGATAGTGTAGGATTATCAGAATTTGGGTTTCCAGAACAGCTAAATAAAAGGGTAATAGAAAGTGCTAATGCTAAAATTTTATACATAATAGTAGTTTTCCTTAAAGACCTATTTTGACAGAAAAGGTTGCGTTAAAATGTATTATTTAACATAAAAAAGAGTCAATTAAACCTTTTTTTAGGTTGAATAACAGATGTATGTAATCATGATTTTTATATTTATAAAGCAATTTTTAATTTGCTCTTCATAGAATCTGGAAGGAAAGACATTAAGAAATTCTAGACCATACTTTTTCAAGATAGGTGTGAAATTTTGTAGTGATAATGAGGGAGCCCAGGTAAAATGTACAGAGAATGCAAAGACGCTTACATCATAGTACCACTCATTAGAAACCTAAATTTAATTGGATGAAAAAAGACGTTGTTGAACTCTATGGAGATGTTTTTAGCTCCATTAATGAATACGATCAATCCTTAATTAAAAAACACCTAGAGAAACATTTTGAAATGGATGAATTTCTTCCAGCATATAATTCTTATTTCATTGTTACCAATACCACTACTCAAACATTTCCCTTTGTGGGAAAAGGGTTTAAAGCAAACTTAGGATTGGATCCTGAAAGAATGAAAACCGAAGGAACCAAGTATTGGCTTACGCATTTTCATCCCATAGATCTCCAGATTTTTTTGCATACCATGAATGATATGATGGTATATACTTTAAGCACTGTTGCACCTGAAAAGCGCAAAAAACTTACCTATTCATGGAGTTTTAGAATCAAAACTGCCTGGGGAAATTATAAAACAGTTTTTGCCCATACACTTCCTATAGTTTTAGATGATATGGGGAAGCCTGTAATAGGTGTTACCCAACATACGGTTATTGGTGAGGGTGAACAGGCCCCGATAATGGGCACTGTCAAATATTTAGATGAGCACGGAACCTACACCACACTTTTACATAAAAATTATTCGAAGAGTTATTTGAATTCTTTGCTATCCAAGCGTGAAATTGAAATTTCGGAATTATTGGCACATAATCTCACTAGTAAAGAGATTGCCTCACAGTTGTTTATAAGTACTCACACTGTAAATACTCATAGAAAAAACATTCTCAAAAAAACCAACCTAAAAAGTACCCATCAACTCCGGCCTTACTTCCTTCATTAAAATACCTAACATTAGGTATTTACTAATAATGGTGATAGACTTAAGTTTACTTTTTGCCTAGAATAATTAAAATTACCTCATTATTAATTGATCAAATATACCACAGAATCCTCGTATGGAAAGCTTAAAAAAGGAATGCAAGGAAGAGGAAAAATATAGAAATTATATACGTTAGATTACCCATCACAATTCAATAGTAAGAATATTTATATGAAAAAGTACCGCTACATTTTGTTGACTTTAATCGTTGCTTTTAACGCATCATTTCTTTTCTCACAAAGTGAATTCTATTATAAAGATCGAGTTGATATGACCGATGCCCAGGCAGCTAAGGCTAGTGATTATTATAAAAAAGGAGTAGAATTAGTAAAATCTGCCAGTGACGGTAATACTAAAGAAGAGGCCAGACTTCTTTTTGAAAATGCTGCAAAAATGAAGCATCTAAAGGCTATGGTCAAACTTGCTGAAGGATATACTATGGGAGAACATTGGAAAATTGACGCCGATCAAGCAATTTATTGGGCTAAGCAAGCCTTCGATAGGGAAGCACTTCAAGCTTCCTATTATTTGGCATACATCTATTTCGGTGGACTAGGAGAAGCGCATATAGATTACAAAAAGTCCAGAAATTATTGCATGCAGTTTATTGAAATGGAGAAGAAGGATCCCACTTTTGATTTAGGCTCGGTGGCTGTCGTTAATACCATGTATGGACTGGCACTTCTGGAAGGATATGGAGGTAAAAAAAATCGAGAACTTGGTTTAAAACATCTTAAAATAGCTTGCGATCATGGACTGAAAGAGGCTTGCCAATCCTATAATGGGTATAGTAATGAATAGTTTAATTAGGAATAATAAGACAGTTGTATATTAATTAAGATCGATTACCTATGAAGTTACATAGTTTATTAGTGTTACTAGCTTTAGCGTTAAGTCAAGTGTTGACCGCTCAAGTAAATTACCAGGAAGTTAAATCGGCTGCTGAAAATGGAGATATAGAGTCGATGAATACTCTGGGCGTTATTTATTTTTCTGGAGAACTGGTATCCCAGGATTATGCAAAGGCCAAGTATTGGTTTGAAAAGGCGGCTGATAATGGAGTCGCCTACGCCATGAATAATCTGGGATATATGTATAAAGAGGGAGTTGGTGTTACTAAAGATGTTACCATAGCGTTCCAATGGTATGAAAAGGCAGTTGCTAAGGAAGACGTTACAGCTATGGTTGAATTAGGTTATATGTACTATTATGGAGAAGGTCATACCCAAGATTATTTAAAGGCTAGAGAACTATTGGAAAAAGCTGCCGAAAATGAAAACGTTTTAGCCATGAGTAGTATTGGATATATGTATAGAGAGGGATTAGGTGGTGATCAAGACTTGACAAAAGCGTTTAAATGGATTCAAAAAGCGGCAGAAAGAGGTGATGAAAATGCTATGAGTGAACTAGGATATATGTATTTCAACGGGGAAGGGGTGACTCAAAACAATTCTAAAGCCGTGTATTGGAATGAAAAATTAGCTGAAACCGGAGATGTAAATTCCATGTATAATTTAGGCTATATATATGATCAAGGGGAAGGTGGTATCCGAGATTATGCCAAAGCAACATTATGGTATAAAAAAGCAATAGAACAAGGTAATACGGACTGTATGGTCATGCTTGGAAAAATGCATGAACTTGGCAAAGGGATGCCCGTTGATTATGCAACGGCTCTTCAGTGGTATATGAAGGCAGCAGAAAATGATAATGAATCAGGGATGCATGAAGTTGGCCTACTACATTACAATGGTAAAGGAGTTCCCATGAATAAGGCTTATGCCTATTCATGGATTTTGAAATCATGCAAGAAAAATAATATGGACGCTTGTGATTTTTTAAAAAAGGAACGGGACGACATCATATACTGGTTACGCTATGATGGCAATAAGCTTCTGAAATATATGGAAGATGAAGACTCACTGACAAAGGAAACAATGGTGTTTAAAGAAAAGAGCGTGGTACTTGAATATCATTCGGAAGGAATGACTGGACTTAATCGTAGCAGTCAAGAAATTTCAAGTGCTGACTTCTCCTTTGCCCAACGAATCTTCCTAAACTTTGAGGCGAATACCATAGAGGTTCAGTTTAGTAAAAATTGCGTAAAAATTAGTTCAGTAAAGGAATTAGACAAATTGACCATTACTTTTAAGGATGGTACATCAAGAGCTAATATGGAGGTATACAGAGATAAACTTCAAACTTTTTTTCAGGTATATGGAGCACAATTTAATATGTAATAGATAAACAATTAGGTATGAGAATTTTAAACGGAAAACAAGTAATCTTGCTACTGCTTTTACTGGTTGCTACTTCTTGTGGATCAAGGTATTATTGTGCACAATTTGGTTGTGATGTGGCCTATTACAGTCCAACTACTGGATGGCATAACAATAAATGTATTGATGGTGACTGTGATTGGGCAAAAGAGCAAAGCAGAAGGTTTTTAAGTAGAAAAAAATCAGGAAATTTTAAACTAACCTCACCCAAGGGCTATACCTATAACTTTTATGTGTATTGCAACCGAAAAAAATAGTGCAATACCTTCATCTAAACCTATTCCCTATGAAAAATACTATTGTACTTCTTGTCTTTTTTATGGTTTCTATATCTAGCACCCAATCGAGCTATTCTCAAATCTTTTTTACCGGAGCTAATGGTAAGCTTGGTGTTAAAGATGCTAATGGAAATATCCTTATAGAGCCTAAATACGATCGTAAAAACAGGTATAAATCCGATAAGGAATTTACTCAGGTTGCTATTTTGGATAAGAAAGCTGGCCATTATAAGTACGGGTATGTAAACTCTCAAGGTAAGGAAGTTATACCTTGTATTTATGACTTTTTGTATTCCGGATTTGATATGCGTGTGGGCTTGGCAGTTTTTGATCAAGGTGATAAAAGTGGAATTATAGATACCACAGGAAGGGTAATAGTCCCAGCTAAGTATCATTCCATATGGGGAGATTTTAATGATGGGCTTGCCGTTGTAAAACTGAATGAAAAATATGGGTATATAGATGCTAACGGAAAGGAAATTGTACCACCTAAGTATAGCGAGGTAGTTGCATTTTTGAGTGGTGTAGGGATTGTATACCAAAATAATAAATGTGGTATGGTTGATACTCAAGGAAAGTTAATTACTCCTCTTAAATATAAGTCTTTAAGAGTAGTACATGATGGAGTGGTTAGGGCTGAATTAAATGGCAAATTTGGACTATTGGATACAAGTGGACGAGAAATTACTGAGTTTAAATATGACGATATGAATCTGGTTGCCACCGAAGAATTTATTTCTGTAAAGTTTAATAATAAAGAAGGTTATCTCAATATGAAGGGTGAAGTAGTAATTCCAATAATATATGATAGTGTAAATTGGTTTATAAAAGGAAAATCATTAGTGAAGCTTAATGGAGAATCATTTTATATAAATAAACAAGGTCAAAGAGTAAGTGATTAGGATGATAAAAACATGCTGTAATTTGTAAACCATATGATAGAAAGAATCCTTTTAAGCTCTCTATTTGTAGCCTGTTCCTGGGTAGTAAAGGGTCAAGATTTGAGCGGAAGTTGGGTATATAAAGAAACCAGAAAAGGGGTGTCTTATTATAGTAAGGAAGCTCGTATGGAGGTTCATAGATCAGGATTTGAGTTTGGTCAAGATGGTCAAATTACCATCCGAAGAAATGAGAGTAGTTGTGGAACTCCTCCTATTAGGTATCAAAATTATAGAGGTACCTGGAGGATGAATGCTGATAGTGTGATTACAACCACTTATAGGTTTCACAGCTATAATCTTGAAAATGATTCATGGAAACTGGTTTTTGTTTCAAAGGATAGTTTGGCTTTGAAATATAAAGGGTGAGGATAAAATGTGCGAGATATATAAGTATATTTTAGGTGTTTGTACTCTAATACTACTCTGGGCCTCTGGTCTGGCTCAGTCTAAAGAAGAAATAGAGGATTGGTTTCGAACTAAGGGTTTTGCCATGTTGGTTCAAGGGGATAGTACAGAACAGTCTTTACATTGGTATGTATTAAATGATAAAGGATTATTTCAGTATACAAGTCTGAAGAACCCTGCCTTAGAAATGGAGGTGTTTTTACCTAGAAACAGTTTCAAGGAGGTCTATATAAATTATGTGAAGGACTTTCACAATGTAATGCAACTTCGATTTGCGTTGGATAGACCCAGTGTAATTACAACTGTAAATGGAAGCCCTGATACAGGCGGTCATGGCTTATCATTCTATTTCAATAAGACTACCCAGGGTGGAGATAAGGTGTTATTTATAAAGAATTTTTTTCATTTGATGAAGCTTCATGGTGCAAAGTCCAATCCAGATTTACGTAGTGATTTAAAATTCCAATGAGAACACCAAGCACTTTTCCAATAGCCCTATCCAATTCCCTTCCTAAAGGCAGTTTCTGTTTCCTATTTCTTTTTGGGATAATTCAGATGGTACATGCTCAAGATACTTTAGAGACCTGGAAGGATTACAATTTAAAAGGAACTCCAAGGAAAGTAGTTACCAAAGCTCATGATAAAAAAGTGGTATATCATTTTAACCCTGATGGAAGGCTGACAAATAAAAAGATTCATTGGTTGGATTCAAAGGAATCAGAACATACCACCTACCAATATAACCCAAATGGAAGTCTTAGACAATTCACTGAAACTATAAATACGATTAAAAGTGTGGTTCGCTATCAGTATGATACCCATGGAAATTTAGTATCCTTTAGGGATAGAGATGGCTTTAATGTATATGTTACGACGGATTCCATAGATGGAAAAATCACAGAACAGTTCTATTTTAAAGTCAATCCAAAAAATGGAGATGAACAGTTTTTAAGGAGAGTAACTTTTGGATATGATCCTAATGGAATCTTGAAGTTTAAAACCACTATCACTGAACCATCTATAGTAAGTGCTTATTTTGATTTCAAAGGTACATTGTTGTACACCCTGCTTCAAAAGGGAGCGTACTTAGAGTATATCTTTTATGACTCTATTTGGCTGGATATTAAAGCTAATAGCGCTACTAAAGTTCATCTGTTTACCAAAGATTCATCTGGAAATATTCTTTCTAAGTCTAAATTAGCTGAGGATGGTACTTGGAATGAATATACTAGGAATTCCTATACCTTTTATACTAATGGGCAATTGAAAACTGTAGTAATGACTTGTATAGAAAGGTTTGAAACTAAAACATACACTACCCATTTTGATAGTTTAGGAAATAGAATTAGTTATAAGACGGATACCTCTTATGCAAAAGATTATTGGGAATATAATTATGAGTATGATCACATGGGAAACTGGATTAAGAAAGAAATGAAATCGAAACAGCCTACACTGCGAACAATTCACTATTATTGACCTTAAAATGACTTTAATAACGCTCCCATTATCCCTATGACTATTGATAAACCCTTCAACCAGTTTAGTAAACAGGAATATTTAGAATGTATCCCCAACCATCAACTGTATACTGAATTTAATACCTTAGGACTGTATCGTTCCTTATTGGAGAATGGTAATTTGAGCAAGGATGATAAGCTTGAAATTCGAGAGTTATCCCATTACTATTTTAAAAAGACCTTCGATTTTCTTCAACTTAAAGATCCGCAAACCTTCTTTGAGGTATCTACCATAGGAGTTGAATTAACAAAAGGAGATGAGCTTAATTGGTGGCGAATCATACGAGAAAATCAGGAAAAAATCATCAAAGAGAAAAAGCTTAATCATCGCAATTTTGGTAGTTATGCAAAACATGATTGTGGAATTGATTATTGCCCGTATAATGGTTTAATGATTCGTCAAGGATCTCCTTTAGCGGAAACGAGTATGCATTTTAAAAAGGATCGAAATAAGGATGTAAAAATGCAAAAAGCACTTCGAATCAAGAAAGAATCACGTGATTGGAAGCGTAGAAGAAATGAAGAAGAAGATTAGAGATACAATACAGACATGCTATTAGTCTATACTTTATTGTTTGTTATTTGAAATTTAATAAAAAATTGTTGAATATGAATTAATATTTATTGTTTTTCAATAAATAATTGTATATTTGATCCCATAAACTTTAAACGTATGGAATCAATAACAAACAAATTCGTGTTTATAGCGCTACAGGCGGTGTCTTGGGTCATTTTTGTGGCCTTATGTATAGAAGCAGGTGGACTACTCGTAAACTTTATATTTAGTTTACTAAAACCTGAAATGGTCTCAAGATTGTATCAAAAATTAGATCTTTCTCAAATGTATTTGGCTAATAGGACTGCCTATTATGTTTTTTATTATGTAATACTAGCCATTTCAATTTTAAAAGCGTTCTTATTTTATTATGTCATCCGGCTAATGCTTAAAATAGATTTGGCAAAGCCATTTAGTAGTTTTGTGGCTAGACAAATAGAATTAATTAGTTTCTATACATTATCTATAGGGCTTTTAAGTTATGTAGGAAGTAAACTGGCAAAGCACTTTTTGAATCGTGGTCTGGATACTACTATGTTAAATCCGTTTTGGGCAGACAGTAAGGCATTTATTATAATGGGTCTTGTGGTGTATATTATAGCTACTATTTTCAAAAAGGGAGTGGCGATTCAGAGTGAAAATGATTTAACAGTATAGCCCATGGCAATTGTAGTAAACCTAGATGTTGTAATGGCAAAGCGAAAGATCTCTCTTAATGAACTTTCTGAAAAAGTGGGACTTACCTTATCCAATCTATCTATTTTAAAAACAGGAAAGGCAAAAGCAATTCGGTTTAGCACTTTAGAGGCTATTTGTAATGTATTGGAGTGTCAACCTGGTGATATTTTGGAGTATGTTGAAGAAGGGTAATATGGATCATTGATAATTAAATTATTCAAGACTGTGTAGTACTAGCTACACTGGAAAGTTGTATACGTACTTCAGTACCTATTGGCTCATTGGCACTGTTAATAAGGTCTACAATTCTAATAGTATAATGTACCTCATTCTTTTTGTTAAAATAGTGAAGTCTCTCCTGGGTTATGGCTAACCCTAAAGATTCTTTTTTGTAGTGGTTTGTTTTCTTGGAGAGTGTTCTACCTATTCCATTGTCTTTTATAGATATATAATAACTATCTTTTTCTTTAAAAATATGGATTTCCATTTTTTTAGGTCCCTCAATATGTGCAAGCCCATGCCAAATGGCATTTTCTATAATAGGTTGTGTTATTAAAGGTGGTACGGTAATAGTATGTATAGGAATATCAGGGTCTGTGGTGATAGCAATTTCAATTTTTTCTTCAAAACGCATATTCTCCATTTGTAAATACAGCTGAATGATGTGTAATTCCTCTTCGAGGGATATAGTATCTTTTCGACTGTTTTCTAGGATAATACGAATTAATTTTGAAAATTTATTGAGATAAAATATGGATTTTATTTTGTTACTGCTAATCAGATAGGCTTTTATGGAATTAAGGGCATTGAATATAAAATGAGGATTCATTTGACTCCTTAAAGTTTCGAGCTTTAAGGTACTTATTTCATTGTTAAATCGTTCTTTTAAAACCGTTACTCTGGCTGCTTCAGCTAATTTCTGGGATTCTAATAGGCTTTTCTCTTTTTTTAATAGCTCCTCTTCAAGTTGCTTTTCATGTACATCTTTGATGTTTTGTAATTCAATGAGCTGTCCAATATATTTTTTTTGAATTTGTGTCCTTTCTTTATATACCTGATATTGTCTTATGGAGATGGCGTAGGTAAAGAACATATTTTCAAGGAGCATACCAAGATAAAAGATGTATTGATTTTTATTAATGTCATATCCGGTAAGCATCGAATGTATTACCAGAATAAGCGTTGCCATTAAAACGGATGCCAATCCTAAAACCAAGGGAGTTTTTATTGGGTCTTTCATCTGAATGATAAGCCGGATCCCGTTTAGGCTAATTAAAACTGTTATGGGGATAAAAATATATGCATAATAAATACGTAAAATTAGGAATACCTTAGTATGTATAACACTGGCAATAAACAGTAGTAAAAAGACAGTTATAGCTGGTATTAAGTAATAATTGATATAGAGACGATAAAATTGGGGTTGCCTTTCCTTGAATTTAAGAATGGTAAGGATAAATAGTCCAAAAAACACAAAACTAAAAAAGAAAAGGGGATAGGTTAGCCATAACATTAAATGGGCGTACAGCTCATTATTCTCAAAAAACACATTTGTTTGATATTTACTGAAAACAAGTACATTAACTAACACGTACAAGCTATAGTAGAGATAATAAACTTCCTTGTTTTTAAGGTAAATTATACCATTGTATATAAATAGATAAAAAAGGATGCTTATAAAGGCCATTCCTAAGCCGTTAGCGTTAGCATTTCTGAGGATTTCAAGAATGGTCGTTCCCTCCATGAATTATAGTTTGTTTAAAAAGTCAGTTTTACGCTGACGGGAAACTGGAATCTTTTTTTTGTTGGTCATTAGTACATAGCTGTCATTCTTATAAAATGCCCTTACCTTATGTAATCCAATAACAAAACTATTGTGAATTCTAAAGAATAGTTCATTAGGAAGCAATTCTTCTAAAAATTTCAACTTTTTTGTAAGAAAATAAGATTCACCATTTTCCAGATATATTTTACTGTAATTCCCTTGACTTTCACAATATATTATCTCATCAGTATCTATAAAAATTAGTTTTCCGTCAATGGGGATGGATATTCGTATATGTGAAGAATCAGTGTTCAATTGAAGTAATTTGTCTTCAAGTAATTTTTGAAGGATTTTGTCCTTTTTTTCATTGTAAGCTTTAAGCAGTGCGTTATTTAAGTCTTCTGAATCGATAGGTTTTAAGAGGTAATCAAGTGCTCTTTCTTTTATGGCCTTAATGGCGTATTCATTAAATGCGGTAGTAAATATAACCGAGAATGTACGATCACTACATTTTGATAAAAAGGAAAATCCATCCATTCCAGGCATCTCAACATCTAAAAAAATACAGTCAACACTATGGCTCTGTACAAAGGATACGGCATCTGCTGCTTTGGTAAATACCCCAAGTATAGTAACCTGTAGTTCACTGTTTTTTAGTTCCCATTCTAGGCTGTCAATAGCTTTTTTTTCATCATCTATAATTACTACATTAAGCATCGTATTGTCGTTTTTGTTTAAAGGTACAAAATCAGGAATATGAATTAGTTCAATTTTGTATGAATACACTCAATTTACTGATAATGAGTTCGTATTTATACGATTTATGCACAAGATTGACCATTAATGATGAATTGACTACCAGTTATACAAAAGTTTACCCAAACTATACAAATTAACTTACAACTTACTAATAAATGAAGCATTTTTGAAGGGTATTTTTAGATGGTACCTCCCCTTAAGCCAACCTCAAAGTGTATGAAAATAGGTATTTAGTAAAACTGTTTTATAGTAACCATTTGTTTAAGCATTTGGTTTTACCTAATAAAACCTAATCATTGAAAGTGATTAATTCATACATCAAACAAATGGCAATGCATATAAAATTAGTATTAAAGTAAAATTAAAATGTATGAAGACAAGAATTTTCAATTCACTATTACTAGCTGTATTTATGATTGTTGGATTAGCCTGCAGTAAGGAAGGATCTGAAGGTGCTAAAGGGGATACTGGGGATCAGGGAATTCAAGGAATTCAAGGAATTCCAGGAAAGGATGGTGCAGTTATTCTTTTTGGCAATGGCGCGCCTGTTGAAACATTGGGTAACAATGGGGATATGTACCTAGACCGTGAAAGTAGTGAACTTTATGGGCCCAAAACCCAGACAGGTTGGGGTGTACCACTACTATTGAAAGGAGAACAGGGAGAACAGGGAGAACAGGGAGAACAGGGAATTTCTGGAACTCCTGGAAGTCAGTTTTTGAGTGGAAATAGTAATCCGACCATAGGAATAGGTATACCTGGGGATTACTTCTTAAATAAAATCTCAGGTGACCTTTATGGCCCTAAGACTGTTTCAGGATGGGGCACACCAATCAATCTAAAAGGCACGGCTAATGTGGTGGCTAGTACCTGGATGGATTGGAAACCATGGAACGCTTCAAGTGTTTCATATATACGGGAGGTATCATATCAAATTCCAGCACCCATAATAAATGCCGTTGGGTATTCGTCCTTAGGGAACATGCTATCAGATGGAGGTGTGCTTTTGGTGTATATTACAGGAGAAAGTGGGTGGTGGCAATTTCCATTACCTTATTTCGATCGCGATGGCTGGAAGGCTCGATGGTACGCTCGGACAGGTAACTATACCAATTTTTATTTCAATGTGTCCAACCCACCTGGGTCATCCCTACCGCAGGCTATAATAGACCTGACAGATGGCCGAAAGATCCGCTATGTGCTCATTCCTGCAGGTATTCAGATTAACACTGCCAAGATTGGTGAAAAGGATTTCTTGGATGCAAGTACCTTACAGCAATTGAGCTATGACCAGGTTAAGGAGCTATTTGATCTTGAGAACTAATTGATTTATTCCAGAATTCAATTGAAACTTGAAAATAAATTTGTAACACCCAAAGAGTATGATTACAAAAAGAAAATATGGTTTGATGTTGTTCTTTATGTTAATGATTTTTATACAGGCTGGACATGCCCAGTTTCTTAAAAAGTTAACTCAAAAGGTTCAAAAAAAGGTGGAAGATGTCGTCTTAGACAAAACTTCCGATAAAGCAGCTGATAAGACTTCAAAATCGATGGATAAGTTGTTTGATTTTAACTTTAAAAATGGGACCTCCACTGGAAAGAAAGTGGATATAAAAGACCTTCCTGCCACCTATAATTTTTCCTATCAATATACCTTAAAAATGACCACCTCTAATGGAGATATGGATATCGATTATTTCTTAGAGCCCGATGTCAGTTATATGGGGGTGAGAATGAATGCAGGAGTGCCATTTTTTATGATTACCGACGATGGTACAAATGCGACCTATATGTTTATGGAAAGTGGTGGGAATAAAATAGTAACGGCTACTGCCTTGAACATGGATGAAGAAATAGAAGCTATTGAAAATCTAGAGGTGCCAACATTAAATGATTTTACAATTACCGATCTCCCCAACAAAACATATTTAGGTTACAACTGTATTGGTAAACAGTTTGAAAATGAACAATATGTTTTTACCTCCTATTTTACTATGGATGCTCCGGTTAGCTTTGACCAGGTATTTAAATCCGAAATGGAACGTTACCCTGGTCCAATAAAGGAGCAATTTCAAGCATATGAAGGGGCGTTACTCATGTATATGGAAATGAAGGACAAGGTGAATAAAGGTAAAAAGAATACTTCTGGTAGTATGGAGTGTACCTCCATAAAGTCAGTTGATTTTAAGTTTAATACATCGGGATATCAAAAATTATAAAAACATAAACTATGAAGAGATTTTTGTACGTGTTAGTAATTGTTATTTGCAGTGTTGCAACCACTGCTTATGGGCAATCCATTTCTGGAAAATTGACCACAGAAGGTTGGAGTAAGAGTATCCAAATTAGCTCCCACGAGCCCGTTAGCCTTTTTAAAAATTTTAGAGATGGAAAGCATAAAATACTTTTCCATTTTAAAAGCACAGCCGGCGAAAAAGCCATAGTTCTTTTTCAAATGAAAACCACACTCATACATAATGGGAAAACTGTGGGTAGTAGCTATCGCTCAGATTGGCCATGGCTACCAGGAGATATGTATGTGCCAGTGGAAGCTTTTGATTTTATACCTCTCATGCAGAAGCAGGCTAATCAGAATAAAGGTAAACTCATGCCTGGAACTTATGAAATTAGGTTAGAAATGAAGCCTTCAGAGGTGAAATCTGAACCAATTTATACCACACTTTCCTTTAAAATTGGATAAAAACCAGACAGAATTAAAAATGAATATTGTATGATTTCACAAAAAAAACTAGCAGCATTTTTAGTTGCTATATGCTTTCTTTCCTGTAGTAAAGAGGATACAGAAGTACCCACAATAGATGCCTCTTGTAAAATTAAGAAAGTGGTTAGCCCATTATCTGAGACTATTTTTAGTTTTAATTCTGATGGGAAATTGCATCAGATTAATGACTCAGAAAGAGGACGGCATACCTATACGTATTTCGATAATACCATCGTGGTTTATGTGGAAGAAAATAGTGGTCCAAAAAAAATCACCTTAACACTTAATTCACAAAAACAGGTTATTTCAAGAAATATAGAGGTTAGCCCTACTGTATTTAGTAATGCTCAATTTGAGTATAATGGTACGCAACTGATCACTTACCAGAATTCATATTCTGATGGTTTTGAACTTTTTGTAGAATATACCTGGAACCAAGGAAATTTAAAATCTATTTCTATGAATGGTCAATTGATAAGAGAATTTGAATACTATTTGGATAAACCTATAAGTGAAGGTGATCCATACCTATTTGAACAATACTTTTTGTATGGGGAGTACCCGGTTGTCAGAAGTAAAAACTTGATTAAATCGATAATTGATCATGATCTTGGAGTTAAAATTTACAATTTTGAATACACCTTTGATTCTGATGGAAGGATTACCACAGTTACTCGGGTCAATGAAGGAGAGGTTGTAAAAAGTCAATATTCCTATGATTGTAATAAAAATAGCACCTAATCAAAGTTAAGCGATTTCAAATTTTTAATTCCTGTTATGAAACTATGGTCAAAAAAAACTATTGTAGCAGTGTATTTATGGATGAGTGCATTTTCTATGGTATTTGCTCAGAATGGAAAGCATGTTGGTGCCTCTATATTTTCAAATAGGACTACGAATAATATCTCGAAGGAACTTAATACAACAGTTATGCCCCTTATGTTTATTGGAAATTATTCAAAGAATTGTGAGGTTAAAATAATGTGGTTGATTAGTGGTGATTGGATAACGGTAGACCTAACAGAATCATTAATGGATAAAACCATGTATTGCCCCTATGAAATTAATGAGTTGGAAGAATTTCATGTGGTATTTACTGATAAAAAAACAAGGCTTAAACCTATCACTTCGAAGTTTAATAGTGCCAATTGGTAATCTACTATTAAGTTAGATTTAAACAAAGTAGTTTTTATTATTCAATCTTTTAATTAGATAAGAAGGATGAATCTATTATGTAATTTGAGAAATATCTATTTATTCATTCAAACTATACAAATAAGAAGTAAGGACAATTAAATTAAAGTATACAGATATGAAGGTATTGTTTGCAGTTTTTGTTTTGTGGTTCTATACCTCAGTAAATGCACAATCATTTAGTGGGAAACTAATGAATCCTTTAGAAAAAATGCCTGAAATGGATATAATGATCTGGCCAATGGGGATGGATAAGGCAGTAAACATTGGTAAATTAACCGCCGAGGGCATACTGGAATTTCACTTTCCTGACCAGTCAATTTTTTTAGCATCTAATGAAACCAATGAATTGTTGGTGAATGACTTTGAATATTCACTTATGTTTAATTGCATGGGGAATAGTTTAATTCAATATCCGGATGCGCTTACTGCTAGATTATCGCCAATTGGGTTATGGTATAAAAATAGGTACGTAGGTGTACTTTTTCCTGTAACCGATCAAGCACTAATTCCATGGTTGGAGGATGAAGCTTATAACAATCCAGTGAAAGGCACCTTTTATGATATTATTTATGTTTCTAAACCTACTTCATTTTTGGCTAATTGTACCACTTCATTGCAGTTTTCCTCCGAGAAAATAAATGCTAATTACGAGTATGATTTAGAATTAAAGTTAGGTTTGAATTTTATAGCCTATACCATAGAAAGTATTTATGAATTTGATCCACTAATAACCTCCTATAAACCTACTAAGGTCAAGGTTACGAACGTAAAAGATACCAATTCAGATATTCAATGGATTGCAAAGTATTTTTGAGGTATAAATAATCGTAATCGCTTTAGATTTTAAACTAAAAAAGGAAACTGGTTGCATTATAACTTAGTTGCCTGGTGTCATTTGAAGTATTATTTATTTTCTTAAGAAGTTTATCTTTTCAATGAAAAGTGACCTGTAAAGGTTTCACCATTACCTAGGTCAACCCTGAACCAATAATCATTTGCTATCATGATGTTACTATTATATGTTCCATCCCATCCAATATCCTTATTGGATAAATTTTTTAGTAATTTCCCGTACCTGTCATAAATATAAATCATGGCATCTGGGAACATTTCAATTCCTTTAATTTGCCAAAAATCGTTGTATCCATCATCGTTAGGGGTGAAAAATCTAGGGTAATCCAGTATAGTGATCTCCCTGAAATCCTCTCCACAACCATTTTGGTCTCTAACAAAGACAGTATAAATACCACCTTGAATATTGGAAAAGTAATTACTTATTTGATAATTTATACCGTCAATTGAATATTCAAAATCACCATCACCCGAGGCTATTATTTCTATATAATTATCCCCTAAGGCTCCAATATTTACCTTTGTAATTTCTGGTAATTTAGAACGGTTTAATTTGAACTCAAAACTATTTTCACAAAGTACACCGTTGTCCCATTGGGTTATAATTAATCTATATATCCCTGCCTTTATAAGGTCTGCATTATAAGTATTTGAAACTGTGGTACCATCTTCAAAAATCCAATTATATGTATTGAAAGATGAATTCACACTTATTGGAAGTGAAGGTTCTAAGTTGCAAATAGAATATTCTTCTTCTAAATGTACTTCCGGTAAAGCCATTACAATTAGATCAAATGAGGTCTCTGAATAACAGAGTGGATTCGAAGCATTTTCAACTCTTACATTAATTGTTTGCGAATTGGAAACTGTATTTTTAAATAACAAAGGTAATGGACTAGGAAGCTGATTGTATTGTGCATCAAAATACTTTACTATTAAACCCGCTTGATTACCAATTAAAATTTGTTCTATATGCGATGTGTCAAATTCGGCATAACCATTTCCTTGGTCACAAGCGTATAAGTTACCAGGCTGGTTAATAGTTGGTTTTGTAAGTGTTTTTAATTGCAGAATAGTTTCAGAAAAACATGTTGTTTTAGGATCTGTTACTCTAACTGTTAAAACTTCGTTGTAGGGAATTGTGTTTGTATAATAATTAGGTAAGGGACCCTCTATTTCGATACCATTTTGATCATAATAGCTAATTTCCATGCCTGTTTGATCTTTTAATACTTGACTTTCAACATTTGAGGTGTCAAAATATTCAGAAATACCATCGTTATCATCGTCACAACCAATCAAATCTTCAATTGTATGAGCGATAGGAATTTCAATTGTTTTTAAGGTAATTGTTGATTCATTAACACATCCTGTCATATCATTAGTTGCCCTGACTAGGATAACTTCTTTTTTTGGAACCTTATTTGTATAAGAAGTAGGTAAGGGAGTAGGGAATAAATTGCCATCTACATCAAAAAAAGTAACTGATATTCCAGTTTGCCCATCAATTAGGGATGATTCAATAAGATTTAAATTAAAATTTGCAAAACCATTTGGGTCAATTTCACAACTTGTAAATTCTGCTACACTTGATAATAACGGTTTAGGATTAACAATTAAATCGAATGAAGTCTCTGAATAACAACATAAGTTGTTACTATGTGACACTCTAACTGTAATCGTTTCTCGATTTATTATAGTGTTGGTAAAGGGAGAAGGTAAGCTCGTATACTGATTTCCTGAACCATCAATGAAAGTAACAACTTTATTACTTTGTCCTCCAAGAACTTGACTTTCAATATTTGAAAGGTCGAAAGTTGAGGAAACACCAGTGTTAGCTATATCTTCACAAGCATACAAATTATTAATTCCATAAGCAAGTGGTGGTTCAACAACATCTATAGTTTCCTTTAAAACTTCAATTCTGCCATTCAAAGTAGTAATGTTTGCTGTGACGGTATATTTACCATCAGATGAAAAATCGTGAAAAGGGGATAAATCTGTGGACTCATTATTTACTCCTGAAGCTGGGTCTCCAAAATCCCATACCACTGATGAGATACCTTCAGTGCCATTAATACTAAATTCTTTTAAAAATTCTGAACAAATGTTAGAAATGTTTATACCGAAATTATGAGATAAATGGATTACTTCTCCTGTTACATTAATATAAAAATTAGCATTGGGATGTCCTAGTTCTGCAGTGGTGGCAAACCCATTGATTGTACTCTTATTGGATGTACAACCGCGCTGCCAAGAAACGTCATTATCTTGAGAGCTGCCTCCAATGAATGCAACTGCAGATCCATAAACTATCCCTTTATGTACTTCTACTAAAATCCTTTTCGTACTAGAGGGGACAACTATCGGGTTTTCAAACTGTAATTCAATTATTTGGGGGATATAGCCTATGTTTGGAGGTATATTGATATACTGACTACTTCCAATTAAATTGTCTTCAGAGAAAGAGGCAGGGAAGTCATCATCTATGGCATATATATTAAAATTTAAATCTGCTTGCCAGCTAGTGTTGTAGACTGCAACTTGGCCTGATTTAATAATAAATTCTTCGTCCTCTGTAATTCCAAAATCGGATAATGTAAAAGCTCTCGACCAATAAATATATGAATCTTTGCATGAATAAAGGGTAGTTCTAGAAACGTCATCACACACGTTATGTGACAGTCTAGTAGTTGTTCCTGTGGCCTTAATATTAAAATTTTCACCAAATACTTTAATGAAAAAGTTAGCATTAGGAACTGGATTGGGGAGTTCCGTTGTTTTTGTTCTACCATTGGTATTACAACCATCGTACCAAGATATTCCAGTATCCTCTTCAGTACCGGCCATAGTAACCACTGAAGAGGAGGTACTGTACGTGTCTGGATATTTTAAAACCATTACTAATAGTTTTTTAGTACCTGCAGGGACAACAACTGGTTTGGCAAAGTTGGATTGAATAATCTGAGGAGGACCTTTAAATTCAGCAATGGTTCCAGTAGGTGCTACCCCAATTAATTGGTGATAAAATGCTGAGCTTACATCATTTTCATATTGTTCATCAATACTAAAAAAATTATATTGTAAGGTCGCTCCCGAATTATATTCACTTAGTGCTATCTGTGCAGAGTGGATAATAAACTGTTCATTTGGTCCAACACCAAAATCGGAAAGATTAAAAACCCTCATCCAACTTTCCTCAGATTCACATGGAGGCATATTGGTTATGACAGGAGTGTCTCCAACATTATGAGTTAAGGTTATTTGAGCGCGGGAAAATAAATGACCTAAAAGATAAAGTAACAAAAAACATATAGACTTAGAATACACTCTCATCTTTAGCTGAATCTAATTTAATTTGGTTGAATTAGTAAATCTAAATATATGAAAAATCTGACTTAATTAGAATGTATATTTCATTGACTAATTTAGTTGACTATTAAAACAATCCTAAAAGTTATCACTGTGAATTTCCTTAATGGTAAGGCTTTAGTGGCTTTAAGTTTTCCATCAGTGTAACTTACAATTAACTGATCTTTAAATGATTTAAAATGTTTTGTCTAATAGAGGTCTTCAGAATCATTTTGTAAAAAGGAAAAGTCACTTCCACTTATTCTTTTTTCTTGGGATTTTAATTCTCCCTTTTTCTACTCTTTTTGAATTTAAAACTACTGGTAGTTTACTTAAAAGTCAGGAAAAATTGCTAGTATACATTTTTTAATATGAATCGGTATGTTAAGTAGTGCTATTCTCTGGGTGGATTTATCATTTAATGGAATAGAAATAAAGGATTCCTTGTATATTTATAGTATAATGATACATACTTTTGAAAAGGATAAGCATGCGAAAAGTTCTATTAACAGGTGCTACTGGTTATATTGGGAAGAGATTATTGCCCATTTTGGTTCAAAATGGATATTACGTAATCTGTGGTGTGAGGGATAAAAATAAATTCCATACCATGGAATCCCTTCGGGGTTGTATGGAAGTGATTGAACTTGACCTTACTAATAAAGAATCTCTAAATAGCATACCTTCTGATATAGATTTTGCTTATTATTTAGTGCATTCCATGTCAACTTCTAGGAATTATGATGTCTTAGAAAAACAATCAGCAATAAATTTTAGAGAAGCGATTAAAAAAACCAATGCTACACAAGTTATTTACCTAAGTGGGATTGTCAATTCTTCTACCTTATCAAAACACCTTCATTCCAGACAAAATGTGGAAATCGAATTGGGAAAGGGTACCTATGCGTTAACGACTGTTCGTGCTGGAATTATTATAGGTTCTGGAAGTGCCTCGTTTGAGATTATACGTGACCTTGTGGAGAAATTGCCCATTATGATAGCTCCTAAATGGTTAAAAACTAAATGTCAACCTATTGGTATTTCTGATGTGATTAAAATACTCATTGGGCTCCTAGGAAATGTGAAAACTTATAATGAGAGTTATGATATTGGAGGTAATGAAATACTTAGCTATAAGGAAATGTTACTGGGCTATGCAGAGGTTCGTGGATTAAAAAGAAATATTTGGATAGTACCTGTTATGACTCCAAGGTTGTCATCCTATTGGTTATATTTTATTACCTCAACTTCCTATAAACTGGCTACCTCATTGGTGGACAGTATGAAAACAGAAGTTATTGCCAAGGATACAAGGATCAATACCCTTCTTAATATTACTCCAATATCCTATAAAGAGAGTATAGAAAGAGCATTTAGTAAAATTGAACAAAATGAAATTCTTTCTAGTTGGAAGGACTCGACCATTAGTGGTCGGATGAACTATCGAATTTCAGATTATATCAATGTTCCGCAATATGGTTGTTTTAAAGATGTTCGTAAACGTCAGGTAGAGAATACAGCCCAAAGTATTGAAAAAATTTGGAGGCTTGGTGGGGAGACAGGATGGTACTATGGAAATTGGTTATGGGAGCTTAGAGGCTTTATAGACAAACTATTTGGTGGAGTAGGTTTAAGAAGAGGCAGGACCAGTTTGAATCAAATCAATGCAGGTGACACACTTGATTTTTGGAGGGTTCTCTATGCTGATAAAAATGAAAAGAGATTGCTTTTATTTGCTGAAATGAAATTGCCAGGAGAGGCTTGGCTTGAATTTAAGATCGTTGGAAATATGCTTGTTCAATCAGCAACCTTTCGGCCTAAAGGGGTTTTAGGACGTGCATATTGGTACTCTGTACTTCCATTTCATGGATTTATTTTCAAAGGCTTACTAAATGAATTAACCAAAGGCGACTAGAGTATAATTTCATTATTATGATTGGTTAAACTTCAGTATCCATTGTATTTACTGCAAATGAAGTCGTAATTCTTTCACTCAAGATACGTTACAATTAAATGGCACCACAAGGGAGCCATTTAGAATGTAGTATTCTATAATTTAGGACACCTGGCTAATTTCCTCTGTAGGTGGAATAACCAAATGGTGTTAATGTTATGGGTACATGATAGTGACTGGAATCAGAAATTTCAAATACCACTTCAATAAAGGGATAAAAGGTTTCCTTATTTTGAATATTGAAATAGGGTTCGGTATTAAATCTTAATTTATAGATTCCCATATTTGTTCTATTTTCTATGTTCTCAAGAAAGGTAGATACACGACCGTTTTTATCGGTTTGTTTTTTATCTACAAGAGACCATTCTCCCGTTTTATCGAGTTTATATAAATCAATGTCAACCCCTGATGCAGGCTGACCTGCTGTAATGTCTAAAATGTGACTCGATAATTGGTACACTTTTTCTTGGGCAATAGCTGAATGAATAGAAAAAATGAAAACGGATAAAAGACTTAATACGATTGTTTTTTTTAGGATCATTGCTACATTATTTATTTCGTATAATTTGTCTATTGGATTTACAAAATGTATGCCATTTTTATCTCTGTAAATACTGAGTTTGCCTACTTATTTTAGGAATTCTATACATCCGTTATTCAGATATTAGGACCAGCATTATAGTATGGTTTTGATTTTTTTATAAGCAATTTATTGTTTATAGATAGAAATCAGTTGCTTAGTATTAGTAATAAAATTCACATTACCATCATATATTTTATAGAAATCTTATATGGCATGTAAGCCTAAAAAATTATATTTGTCGGTAATTACTGACGATGAGCTGATTAATTTATGAGCTCCCGATATATGTTTAGGTTCATCACAGTAGGTCGAATGTCATATAATGTTGGATTCCATGAAGATTTTTGGTGTCAACTAGTATGCCTTGCTAATGCTAATAAACCACTATAACTATAATTTTCTATGAATCAACTCTACATTTCCACCAGATTGAGGTGGATTCTTTTATTATTGATTACTTCTATTTCATTTAATTCGATGCATAGTCAAAGTTTTACTGAAAATTTTGACACAAACTCAGGAGTAAGCACCAGTATTAGTTCGATCTTATCTGGAGAACAGTTTAATTTTATATTTGAATCTACTGGCGATGGTGGAGATATGGCGTGGGAGTCGCAATATGGAGAAGGAAACTCTCCTTCTATAAATTTGTTGTCAACTAGTCCTAACCTAAACACCATCGAAAGGTTTACTATTTCTAGAAATGATGGTGGATCATTTACGTTTACCAGTATTTTTATTAATAATACAGCGGGATCACCTGTATCAGTACAAGGATATATAGGTGGTTCACCGGTTGGATCAATTCAGACCATTCCTAAAGAGACTTCGGGAACATTTTCATTTAATATTGTTGTCGACCAAGTTCGCATTACTTCAGCCGACTTCTTAAATACAAATATTGATAGTTTCAAAGGAATTATTAATTCTAATAGTGCTCCAACAGCTTCTAATTTTGTAATTGCCAATGGAATCTATGAAAATTTAGGCTTTACGTTTTTAACCAGTGCTTTTGGTTATAATGATGTCGATGGAGACCCCATGAGTTCTCTAATTATAGAAACCCTCCCTGCTGCTGGCACCTTATATCTTGATTCAAATGACAATGATTCGTTTACTACAGGAGAACAAGTGACTATAGGGCAGCAAATTACCATGACCGATTTGAATGCAGGAAGACTTCAATACATCCAAAATGGTGGGGTCGATACTTCTTTTCAGTTTGAAGTAAGTGATGGGACCAATGTTAGTTCTGGAAATTATAAGGCGACCCTAGATGTAAAGCCAATACCTACAGTAACTTTAACACTAAATCCAACTTCCAAAAGTGAAGCATTTTCCACTGAAAACAAGGTTATCGCTACACTATCCAATACCTATGGTAGAGATACAGAGGTGAATGTAAGCTTTTCAGGTACAGCAATTAATACTTATGACTATAATAGATTTGGTAATACCATTACAATTCCTGCTGGAACCACACAAGGAAACCTGATTTTTTATACGATGCCAGATGCTCTTTTTGAAGGCAATGAAACCATCATTATAGACATAAGTTCGGTTAGTAATGGGGTTGAAAATGGAACTCAACAAGTTACTTTTACCATAGTAGATGATGATCCATTACCAGTGGTTAATTTAGAGGTGTTGAATAAATATAACCCTATTACTGATGAGAGTGGTGGGCAGGCCTTTGTTAGAGCCAAAATTAATACGCCAACAGGGGTAGATGTAACGGTTCCTTTGTCTTTTTCAGGAACGGCCACAGGAGGAGGAACTGATTACTCAATTACAGGATCTAGTATTAAAATTCCTAAGGGTAGTGTAATGGACAGTATTCGAGTAACCTCTCAATACGATGGAATTAAGGAGGGTGATGAAACTGTAATTATTACCATGGGAAATCCCACTAATGCTAGTAAAGGGACTACTCAACAGCTTACTTTAACCATCAAAGATGAGGATGTTACAGTGCCTAAAGTTGTTTCTGTTGGAGTACCTGAGAATGGTACGTATGCAAGGGGACAATCAATGATTTTTACACTGAACTTTGATGAATCAGTTTTTGTAACTGGAACACCTCAATTAGGTCTAACCATAGGAAATTTAACTACAACGGCTAATTATGTATTTGGCTCTGGTAGTTCAACCATAATGTTTAGTTATCAAATTCAACCTGGGAATGAAGATACCAATGGTATAACCATTGGGAGCATATTCTTAAATGGTGGTAGTATAAAAGATTTTTTAGGAACCGATGTTAATCTTACTTTAAACAATGTGGGCAGTACCGCAGGGGTTTTAGTAGACGCAGTTGCGCCTTCAGGATATAGTATTACAATTGACCATGATGTTATTAATAGTATTAACCAGGAGTCAGTAAGTTTCACTTTTTCAGGTGCAGAGTTGGGCTCCAGATATCGTTATACTTTCCTTAGCACCATAGCAGGAAATTCGGTGAGTGGTTCTGGAATAATTAGTGCTAGCAATGAGCAAATTACAGGAATTGATTTAGGTATTTTAGCAGAAGGTTCAATAGTACTTATTGTTAATCTTACAGATGAATTTGGCAATTTAGGAACAGATGTGTCTTCTTTCAACTTTAAGGATACTAGCTTTCCTTCTGGTCATAGTGTTAGTATTGATCAGGATATAATTAATAGTTCAAACCAGGAGTCAGTTAGTTTTACTTTTGCTGGTGCAGAGGTGGGGGCTCGTTATAACTATACTTTTAGGAGTTCCAATGGGGTGTCCAGTTTTAGTGGCATGGGAACAATTCATTCATCAAATCAGCAAGTTTCAGGAATTTATTTAAGTGGATTAGAGGATGGAACTATTACTCTTTATGTGGAACTTACAGATAGTTCTAGGAATACATCACCTCAGGTAACTGCTTCTGCAATCAAAAATACCAATGAAGTCCCAACGGCATCTTTAGTTTCTATAAATGGTACACTGACGGTAGGTGAGTCCTTAACTGGAGCCTATACCTATTCTGATGCGGATGACGATGTTGAAAGTGGATCATCCTATAAATGGTATAGATCAGATGACGCTACAGGTACAGGAAAAACACTTATTTCAGGAGCAGTAAATCAGCAATATACAATTCAATCATCAGATATAGGAAAACACCTTAGTTTTGAAGTTACTCCAAATGATGGAAAAGATGCTGGTGTGGCAGTGGAAAGTGACTTACGTGGTCCTGTTAAAGTGAATCAATACATTAATTTCACTACCATTTCAAATAAGACCTATGGAGACGGAGTCTTTACATTGGGAGATATATTAACGGATCAAGGACTTACCGTTAAATATACTGCCTCGGATCCTACCATCGTTAGTATCAATGGAAATCAGGCCACCATTTTAAAGGCAGGAAGTACATCAATTACAGCGTCTCAGCAAGGAGATGGTACTCGTAATCCAGCAACTGAGGTTGTTCAATCCTTAGAAGTTACACCCGCTACTTTAACAGTTACAGCTGCTAATCATAGTAAGGTGTATGGTCAAAATGACCCAGTATTTACCTATGAAGTTACAGGGTTTAAAAATGGGGATAACGAATCTATTATCCAAGGTATTCTTAGTCGTGAAATAGGAGAAGATGTAGGTGTATACAAGATCCAATTAGGAAGTCTTTCGGCAGGTACTAATTATGAAGTAACATTTACTGAAGGGGCCTTTACAATCACTCCTGCAAACCAGCTAATTAGCTGGAATCAAGATTTGACTTTAGGTTGTAATTCTGTAAATCAGTTAACGTTAACGGCTGTATCAAATAGTGGTCTACCCATTACCTATGTACTTGGAGATCCATCCATTGCAAGTATAGAGGGTAATATCTTAACAATTCATCAGGCTGGTAGTACTACAATTACAGCTACTCAGGAAGGAAATCTAAATTATAATGCTGCAGATGAAGTAGTAAATATTTTACTGGTAAGTCAAGAAGGTCTGATTAGCCAACAGTGGGAAGATGTACTTGTGTTTGATAACAGCAGTGAAAACTTCGTGAGCTGGCAGTGGTATAGGAATGGTAGTTTGGTATCTGGTGCTACCAAGCAATATTATGCTGAAGATGGGGTACTCAATGGGACCTATTATGTAGAAGCAAAAGATCGTAATGGAGTGGTAATTACTAGTTGTCCTCTAAGTGTGAGTGGTGTTAGTTATAGTAAGAGTATGGTTTTACTACCGAATCCTGTAGCTGGTTCTCAAGATTTTAAAGTTCGTTTAGACTATAGCGCTTCCCAATTAAATGGTGCGGTTCTAAGTATCTACGATCTTAGTGGAAGAGAACTGTCGAGAACAGAAACCGTAAGCCAAGAAACTCTTATGCAGGCTCCAGGCCAACCTGGGTTATATATGGTGATTTTGACTTTATCTGGAGGAAATCGAAACTCAATTAATCTATTGGTTCGATAATCAGTGAACTATTTAAAAATGAAATTAAACATGAAATTAACTATATATGTAGCACTGTTCATTAGTGCATTGACAATTGGTAGAGCTCAGGAAGTTACTCTAAAGGCTAACGCAGGAATCCAAGGGTTAAATAACTCCAGTATCTACGGAAGTGGGGATGTTAAGCTTGGAGCTGGATTAGGAGTGGGATATACGTATTATTTCACCAAGACTTGGGGATTAACAACCGGTTTTGACGTTAATCTATATCGTACAGATTTTGCTCTACATCCTAATACAACCCTTAGTTCCTATGAGGTAGATGATCAAGGTTCTGGATTTGAGTATCGTGTATCCCCCAGTGGATATACAGAAAAACAGCAACTCTACGGACTATCTATTCCACTGATGCTAACGTATAAGTCTAATACCTCTGGTTCAACAGGTTTCTATGCGGGTTTTGGAGGAAAAGTGTTATTTCCTATACATTATAAGTCAGATATAAAGGCATCAAGTATGCAATTAAGTGGTTACTATCCTGATCTTAATTTAGAGATTGATGATTTACCTAATCACGGTTTTGGAGCACTTTCTAATTATAGTGGAGAGGCTGAGGGTAGTTTAAAGACTACCTTTACTGCAAGTGCAGAGGCAGGCTTATATTTTAAACTCAAGTCCCATCTGAATTTGTATACAGGCGTGTATGCTGATTATGGAATTACGAATCTCTTTAAAGATACCCATTCCAATATTGTATCCTATAGTTCAGAAGGCCTAACGGCTGTTAAACCCCATGGTGTATTTGGAAGTGAAAAAGGGTTAGAAAAGAGTAAGGTACTGGCAGTAGGTCTACAAGTAAAATTAGGTTTTTCGCTTCATAAAGAAACTCCAGCTCAAGAGATAGAAGAGGTGGTTCCAACAATTATTGAGGAAGCTGTAGAAGAAGTAGTGATTGAAGAGACGGTAGCCGTTGAAGAAGTGATTAAGGAAACGAAACCAACACTAACAATAGAGGAGAAGGGAACTATTACGACCCCATTATCCTTTGGTAGTATCGACAATATAGAGATTAATGCTGAATTGGCTAGTAAATTAGATAGAATTGCAGCCATTTTAAAGACTCACAATGAATTGGGAGTAACCATAACAGGCCATACTTGTGATGTTGGAAGTGAATCCACCAATGATCGAATTGGTCAACAAAGAGCGGATGCTGTAGCGTCGTATCTAGTAAATAAAGGAATTGATAGAAGTCGTATGACTCTCATTTCTAAAGGTGAAATTCAGCCATTAGTACCTAATAATTCAGCGGCTAATAGAATCCAAAATAGAAGGGTAACTATTAGTATTGACAATTAAAAGTATTGGTTCTGGATGTCTAGTAAGGATGTAGACTTTTAATGTAAAAGAGTAGTATTTTACTATTGACAGCTAAAAAACACTGTTAATCCATTGATTAACGGTGTTTTTTTTTTATTACTATAATCTCAATAAAATACGAAGAATTGCTTTGGAACTAATTAAGTTTATAAATAAATTCTTCTATTTTCATTTGTCGAGCATTGGCAAATCCTTTATCTGATCCTATTTTGACAAAGCCACATTTTTCCAATACTTTCTGGGAACCAATATTGTCAAATGCAACTCGTCCAAATATAGGTCTTTGGGTCTCAAGGGTAAGAAATTTATCAAGTGCCTTGGATGCAATACCCAGTCCCCAAAATTTGCTATCAATCCAATACGTAATTTCTATATCACCCTCAATAATAAATTTTGCAATGCTTCCTACAATTTTATTGTTCAGGATTATTGTTTGATTATTAACCGTAGGGTCTTGCAAAAGCCTTTTATATTTGTTAAAATATGCCACTTTATCAGCTGGATCTTTTGGGGTAAAAGCCGCTAAATATCCCGCTTTTTTGTCAATTTGAATATCAAATAAAGTTTCCAAATCGGAAAATTTCGTAGCTTTAAGTTCTATCTCCATTTTTTTATTTTTTAGTGTGAAGACCATTAATTTGCTTTTCTTTTTGATCAGCTTAATTACTGAAAAATTGCTTTATTAATAACACGTATATTTTTAATATGTTCTAAATTATGTATATAATTTGATTTGCATATACTCAAACTTAGATTGTTAGAATAATTTAGAATACGAAGTTCTGGTCAAATAGTCCGTCATTTGAGTTTCTTCTAAGGTTCCAATTTAATAGATTTACAGAAGGTGTGAATCAAACATTTTGATATTTATGCAAATGCATTGATAGTAAGGACTAAAAATACCATTACAGGTATCTTTTTTTTGGATCTACTTTAAAATTCTAATTCATTTTAGCTCTTTATATCATTTATTCCTTTAATCACCAAGGCTCTTGCAATTAATTGTATAGATCCATTGGGTTCAGAATGGATTCGTTCACGAATTTTATCCTTTAATTCGTTCTGTAAATTTGTGGGCAATGATTGTAGAAAACTGGGTGCAGGTCCTTGTCCGCCAAGAAAGGGGTTCCAATAATCATTAAAATCTTTAAAGATTGTTTCAATATCGAGAAATGAGGATTCAATATCAGTTATACCAGCTTTTGTAAATGCCTTTACAAGATTTTCTGTGCTACAGAGGGGAAAACGAATACCTTCGTCAAGAGACTTAGAAGAGGGATCTATTTGATAGGCTGCATCCCAAAAATACCTTAAAAATTCCATTTTGTTAGAATAGTCCCAAACGTAGGAGCCAATAACACCACCTGGTTTGGTTACCCTTTTAAACTCGAGTAAGGCATTTTCTATACTGGGAAAAAAATTTAGCGCCAGACCTGATACCAACACATCAAATTTTTGATTGTCAAACGGTATATGATCAACTTCCCCAGTTTTGAAATTTTGATTTTGCAGTATTCGTTGCTTAGCCTTCTTAACGTAACTAGCGGATTTATCCATTGCTGATAGGTCTGCAGGGCTCATATGTTTTTCAATAGCTTCACTTAAGGCTCCTGTACCACACCCTATATCTAGCCAGCACTTGCCGGGAGGAATCTGGAGCCATTGTAAGAATTTGATTGCCATTAATGAACTCCACCTTCCCATGAAGTATTCATAAGAGTCTCCATCATTCCATTTGTCCTTTTTTAGGTTCATGAAATATATTTTAGGTGTGAGTGATCCTTTTGATTTTTGAAATGAAAGCTAGTAACTTTCATAGTCATTTAGGCTTAAAATCCTTATGAAACTGAGTTTACGCTTTATGTAGATAAAAAGATTTCTTAGAATCTAAATGTCACTACACTAATTCTGACTCATTTAGTTAAAGGTGACCTAATGGAATATCTAATTATTGAATTTACAAAAATAAGACATACAATGGCTACATATCCTATGGAATCTTATCTTGTTATAGGTAAAAACCAGGAAATAGAGTAGGGAGTACGAATAGGATTGTAGCTAGGGTATATTTTACCATAGTTAATTACACTAGTGGTCAAGCAAGAAGTATAGAAGGAGTAAAGGCTATACGTTAGAATAATCGTATAGCCTTTATATATGAAATATACTTAAATTCTAAATCAATACTATTAAAATATTGTTTAGTTTAAAGTAGTGAACGTTAGATTTTTATACTTTTTTAGGAGGAAGGTCAAATGCAACGGCTTCATGTTCAAAATGTCCTCTATGTGATCCGTCACAAAATGGTTTGTTATTAGAAAGACCACAACGACAAATTGAAAGAACAGTTCTGCCTTGTAACCCATAAGCATTCCCTTGTTTATCTACGATTTCAAAATCTCCTTCAATTTTTACAGATCCATTGTCATTAATGGTAAGTTTTGTTTTTGACATAGTTTTAAGTGTAATAGTTTAATGGCAAAACTAGGAATAAAACAGCTGTTTTTTGTCTATCTAGCTATATTTAGAAACATTCCTATTAAGAATTTATAAAATGGGGATGAGTATGGATTTACTTTAACAGGAGTTGTTGCTCTTGAGTGTGTAGTGATTAAAAAAAGGGTCATCTTTTAAGATAACCCCTTTTCTAACAATCTAAATAACTAAATTAAAATTATTGATAACGGTTAACGCCACCCTCCACCTAGAGATTTATACAGTGTTACCACTGATTGAAGCTTCTCTAGTTTGGTGGAAGCTAATACCATTTCAGCATTAAGTGCATTTTCTCTAGCAGTTAATACCTCAAGGTAGTTTGCCATACCATTATTAAGTAATGCTTCAGAGTAGGTAGTGGCCTTATCATAGGCCTGATATTCCTGCTCTTTTATGGTTATTTTTTCATTGGCAGCCTGGTAGCTATATAAAGCATCCGAAACTTCCTTTCCTGCAGTTAACAGTTGTTGTTTAAATCTTAGTAAAGCCATTTCTTGCTGCGCTTTTGCCACTTCATGCTGGGTTCGTATTTTACGTCCGTTAAGAAGCGGTTGAGCTAGATTACCTACAAAGTTTGCAAAGAAAGAATCTAAGTTAAGCCATTGGTCAAGTTCTAAGCTTTGGAATCCTCCTGTAGCAGATAATGATAGCCTTGGATAGAACTGGCTACGAGCTACATTGGTCATTTCAAAAGCATTTATTAAACCATACTCAGCTGCCATAACATCTGGTCTGTTTGCTAATAATTGAGCCGGATATCCTGTACTAATTGGCGCTTTCAATTCTTGTTCATCAAGGGAAGCGCGTACAATGGCTCTTGGACCATGACCAAGTAGAATTGACAGGGTGTTTTCTGTTAAAGCAATTTGCTTATTTAGGTCAATTAATCGTGCTTTAGCATTTAATAATTGTGCTTCAGTTTGCTGTACCGCTACTTCAGTTAGAACCCCAGCTTGTTTTAATGCTTTTGTAGTTTCTAAGCTACTTGTTCTATTTACCAAAGTTTTTTCTACGATGGCCTTTTGAGCATCCAATGAAAGTAATTGATAATACAATAGTGAAATACTCGATACAATCTCAGTGGTCACTGCCTTATGTGCTGCTACTGTCTGTAAATAGGCTGCTTCAGAAGCACGCTTGGTACTTCTAATTTTTCCCCAAATATCAGCCTCCCAACTTAAAGTGCCACTAAGATCAAACTGGGTAATTCCTCCATCAAAAAATGCCCCAAACTGACTGTTTTTACTCAATTCTTGATGAGTAACTTGAGTTTGTACATTTAGGGTAGGAAAGTACCCTGCTTTTCCTTGACGATAGTAAGCATGAGCTGCTTCTATTTGTTGTAAAGCCACACGAATGTCAATATTGTTCTGCAGTCCGGTTTCAATATGTTGAACGAGTTGGGCATCTGTAAATAGTTTACGCCATGATATATCAGCCATGGAAATGCTGTCCTTTGGCATCATATCAGTACGGAAAAGTTCTTCACTTAATACTTCTGTTTCCGGACGACTATAGTTTTTGGCTACAAAACATGATTGCATGCTTAGGGCCACCACCATTACGGTTATAATAGGGATTATTCGTTTATTCATGGGTAGTAGTTGTTACAGGTTTGCTACTTACTTTATCTTGCAACCATTGGAAGAAGATATATAGGGTAGGGATAATAAAGATACCCAAGATGGTACCAATTAATAATCCACCTACTGCTCCTGTTCCGATGGCATTGTTTCCACGGGCTCCAATTCCTCCAGCAAATACTAATGGTAATAGTCCAATAATAAAGGCAAATGAAGTCATTAGAATAGGTCTAAGACGTACACGTGCAGCTTCAATGGCAGCATCTTTACGTGAATATCCTGCTCGTCTACGTTGCATTGCAAATTCTACAATTAGGATGGCGTTCTTGGCCAAGAGTCCTAAAAGCATGATTAAAGCAATTTGGAAGTATACGTTGTTTTCTAATCCAGCTAACTTCGTAGTTAAATAGGCTCCCATTACCCCTACAGGAAGAGAGAATAGTACCGATAATGGAATTAAATAACTTTCATACTGGGCAGCCAAAATGAAGTATACGAACAAAATACTTAGGAAGAAAATAAATATAGTTTGGTTTCCAGCATTAATCTCTTCACGGCTTAATCCAGAGAAATCGATACTATAACTACTTGGTAATTCCTGACTTACTTCTTGAACTGCGGTAATGGCATCACCGGTAGAGTATCCTGGAGCAGCAGCTCCACTTACGCTTGCAGAGTTGAACAGGTTAAAACGAGTTACCGATTGTGGTCCATATACGCGTTTTAATGTTACAAACTCAGTGATTGGAGCCATGGTTCCTTTATCATTTCGAACAAAAATACTATTCAAACTTTCAGCGGAAGCACGGTCTTCTGGTAATGCTTGTACATATACTCTATATTGTTTACCATATTTTGAGAAATCAGCGGCATATATACTTCCAATATATCCTTGAAGAGAAGAGAGAACTGAACTAACAGATACTCCTGCTTCTTTGGTCTTAGGAATGTTTACATCTATTTCGTATTGAGGATAATTGGTATTAAATGATGACTGAGCATACATAATTTCTGGACGTTGCATCAATTTCATTAAATACTCCTGGGTCACATCACTTAATTCATTAAAGCTTCCTCCAGATTGATCTAGTACTTTTACATCAAAACCTGCTGAACTACCAAATCCAGGTACACTTGGTGGAGCAAAAAAGATGATATTAGCATCTGGTATGGTGGCTGCAATCCCAAATAGTTGGCGAGTGATGGCCTCTACAGATAAGGTCTCATCTTCACGCTCAGACCAATTATCTAATTTGATAAATCCGATCCCATAATTACTACCTGAACCACTAATTAAACTAAATCCGTTTACAAGCGATACATCACTTACACCCTTTACTTGATGTAATTTATCATTTAACAGGTTTGTAATTTGCGTAGTTCGGTCAATTGTCGCACCTGCAGGTAATTCAATGTTTGCGAATATAAGTCCACGGTCCTCATCTGGAATAAATCCTTTAGGAGTAGTACTTGAAGCCCAGAATATAGCTGCTGTTGATGCTACTAAAATAGCTACCGTTATCCATTTGTGTTTGTATAGAAACCCAAGAGAGCGCACATAACGCTGAGTGGTTGCTGTAAATCCTGCATTAAATGCCACAAAGAAGCGTTGTAAGAATGAACGTTTTTTACCAGATTCATCATGTGAATGTGGTTTAAGGAATAACGCACTTAAAGCAGGACTCAGTGTAAGCGCATTTACTGCTGAAATAGCAATGGCAACCATAAGGGTAATACCAAACTGTTCGTAAAATACTCCTGTAGGTCCTTGAATAAAGGTTACCGGAATAAATACAGCGGCCATAACTAGGGTAATAGAGATGATGGCTCCCGTAATTTCACCCATGGCATCATGCGTTGCTTTCAGTGCAGACTCAGCACCTTCTTCCAATTTGGCGTGTACAGCCTCCACCACAACAATCGCATCATCCACAACAATACCAATGGCCAGGATCAATGCGAATAGGGTTAGAAGGTTAATGGAGTACCCAAATAAGTTTAGGAAAAAGAAGGTACCAATAATGGAAACCGGTACTGCAATAGCAGGTATAAGAGTTGATCTAAAATCCTGTAAAAACAAGAATACTACAATAAATACTAGTATAAATGCTTCTAAAAGAGTGGCAAGTACCTTATCAATAGAGGCTGTAAGGAACTCATTGGTGTCAAAGTTTACTATGTATTTAACGCCTTCTGGGAAATCTTTTTCAAGTTCAGCCATTTTCTCATGGATGGTCTCGATAATTTCCTGAGCATTGGATCCAGGTGTTTGGAAAACTCCCATACTCACCCCTGGATTTCCATTGGTAAAGGAAATAGCATTATATCCTTCTGCATCTAGTTCTACTTCTGCCACATCCTTTAGATACAGGAATTGACCATTGTCTAATGCTTTAATAATGATGTCTTCGTACTGAGAAGCTTCACGATAACGACCGCTATATCTTAAGACATATTCAAAAGCTTCGCCGTTGTTTTGTCCTAAAGCACCGGCAGCAGCCTCACGGCTTTGTTCATTAATAGCAGCCGTAATATCAGTGGGTACTAATCCATAAGAAGCCAGTTTTTCAGGTTTTAACCACACGCGCATAGCGTAGTTCTTGGCTCCAAATACTGTAACATCACCTACACCATTTATTCTCTTAAGTACTGGAAGTACATTAATGTTTAGGTAGTTTTGCACGTAGGTGGCATCATAATCCTTATTTTCAGAATAGGTAGTAAGGAACATCAAAGCACTGGTTTGCTGCTTTTGAGTAATTACTCCTGACTGGGTTACTTCTCGTGGCAATAGTGGATTAGCTCTGGCCACACGGTTTTGCACGTTTACGGCAGCAATATCAGGATCAACACCTTGTTTAAAAAATACTTGTATTTGAGCCATACCCGTATTACTGGCAGTTGAAGTGATGTAATCCATGCCTTCAACACCGTTGATCTGCTCTTCAATTGGAATAATAACACTTTCCAATACGGTTTGTGCGTTAGCTCCAGGGAAATTAGCCGTCACCTGGACAGTTGGAGGGGCAATTTCAGGGTATTGGGTGGTAGGCAGGGTTGAAATCCCTAGCATTCCCAATATGACCAGCACGATGGAAACCACCGTAGAAAGTACTGGACGTTCTATAAATTTCTTTAACATATATCTAGTTATTAAAATCGTACATACTTATTTTTAAGCGCTGCTTTATAAGTCCTATAGTAAACACTCTATAGGCTTATTTAAATACAGGTGATACTGGTTTAGCAATACTATCGAAGGCTACCATTTGAGGAGCAATAGGCATTTGATTACGCAATTTAGCCACTCCTTGTGCAACGATATTGGTTCCAGCTTCTAATCCTCCTGAAACGACCACATAGCCTTCAACTCGGTCTAAAATGTCAATCGGAGTGTTGGCAACTGTATTGTCTTCTCCTACTGTGAATACATATACTTTTCCTTGACGTTCGAAAGTTGCAGACTCTGGAACGACCACCTTATTTTCGTATACTGTAGGTATGCGGATCTTACCACTACTTCCATTGGCAAGAATTCCTGTAGGATTAGCAAAACGAGCACGGAAACTAACCGTACCAGTGGTAGGGTCTACTTGACCTGTTACGGTTTCAATAGTACCCTCTGTATCATAGATAGTACCATTAATTAATTCAAGTTGTACTTTAGGGAACATTTTTACTTTTTCTGCACGTGTTGTTCCTTCAGTAGTATGTAAGAAGGAAAGGTAATTTGCCTCATTCATGGCAAAAAACACGAACACATCGTCCGTTGTTGAAACGGTTGTAAGAGGTTGTGGGTCTGCCGGACTTACTAGGGCTCCTACACGATGAGGAATAGCACCAATGTATCCGTTAATAGGGCTTTTAATAGTGGCATAACCAATATTAGCCATAACGCTATTATAAGCACTTTTTGCTTGTGCTAATCTTGCTTTAGCAGTTTCTAATTGTACACTGCTAATAATGTTTTGAGCTACTAATGGGCTAAGTTTGTCCACCTCCACTTGAGCAGCATTCATATTAGCCTTTGCAGCAGCAGCTTCCTGACTTAATGACTCAGTTTCTAATCTAAATAAAGGCTGGCCTTTACGAACTGCTTGTCCTTCGTCTACTAATACTTGAGTGATGTACCCTGAGATTTTAGCGCGTACAGCACTAGTATTGGTACCTTCTATACTTGCCGGATAGCTTTGATATGCTGTTACGGTTTTTGTAGGAACGGAAACCACAGGATAGGGCATAGCTGAAGGAGCTTGTTGCTGTGGTGCTTGATTACAGGCTTGCAAAAGCAGGCCTAGCATACTTAAAACATAAATTCGTTTCATATACGAGTGATTACAATAGTTATTGATGAATAGTGATTTACTTGTCTCTGTTTGCACATGCTTCCTCCAATTTTGCAACGGTTTCTTGCATGAGCTCTTTTGTTCTATGTAGGTAACAATGGTAGATATCAACGATGGATTTGTTTTTTTCGTGATCTACCGGACGGCTGGATTTCATATATTCACTTGTCTTATGAAAGATAGCGATTTCATCCTCTAAGATAGTGATATAATTTACAAGCCTGGTTTTTAGGTAATTGATTTTTTTTCTAAAATATCGTTTTCGGTCACCCGTTTTGGTGAAATACTCAATTTTTTGAAGTTGGAGTAGTAAATTTAAACTTGTAGATACGGTACTCTTACTAGCAGCTACCTCTTCAACCAGAGCCTCAAAGCTGTAGCCTTCTTCATTGCCCATAATTAATATGGCGTAGATTCTAGCAGCCAATGGTGGCAGGTTGTATACGGATTCAAAATGAACTCCAATTTCTTCTATTAGTTTTTCTCTTTCCATGGTTTAAAATGGTTTTATCGATAAACGGCTGCAAAAATACAATTGGTTCGGAACTTACAAAACTAAACGAAATTAATTTTTTGTTAATTTTTTTACGCAGCAGTTTTAATCGTAGAGCGATTTCAAAACGACCTATTTTAAAATGAAAAGTGTACTAAGGATTAGTTGGTAGTCACAGCCTCTTCTAATGCTTTCCAGAGGGTGTCCTTAGGAACATTCGCTGTAAACTCAAGTCGCTCCTCACTTCGTACAGGATGGATAAGACTCAGATATCGAGCGTGTAGATGGATACTTCCATCCGGGTTACTACGATCATAACCATACTTAAGATCTCCTTTGATAGGACAGCCTATGGCAGCTAATTGGGCACGAATTTGGTGATGTCTTCCCGTGTGCAAGGTTACTTCTAATAGTGAATAACGGTCTGATGTGGCAATAAGGCGATAGTGTAGGGAAGCCTTTTTACTTCCATTACATTCCTTAGAGTGGGCTGTTGATTTATTCTTTTGAGGATTTCGTGTCATCCAATGAATAAGTGTATCCTCTATTTTTGGAGGGCGTTGCTTTACGACAGCCCAATAGGTTTTTGTTACAACCTCTTTTTCGGCAAATAGTTTATTAAGCCTTGGTAGTGCTTTAGAGGTTCTTGCAAAAAGTACCAAGCCGGTAGTGGGTCTATCTAATCGATGAACCACACCTAGATATACCGCTCCCGGCTTTTGATATTTTTCTTTTATATAGGATTTAACAATATCACTTAATGGGGTATCTCCCGTTTTATCACCTTGAACAATATCGCCTGACTGTTTATTTATAACAATCAAGTGGTTATCTTGGTAGACCACATCCAAATTTTGGGCAGTAGAAGGCATATGAATTATTAAATCGAGAAATACCTCAGGTATCTTTTAATATTGTTCGTTTTCGTTAGGGAAATCCTGTGATTTTACATCAGACACATATTGAGAAATGGCCTTATTCATATCATCATAAAGATTCATATAACGTCTTAGAAAACGAGGATTGAATTCATGGGTCATACCTAATAAATCATGAAGTACTAATACTTGTCCATCAACACCCCCTCCAGCACCAATTCCAATGACAGGAATAGTAATACTTTGCGCTACTTGTTGAGCTAGGGTGGCTGGTATTTTTTCAAGTACAATAGCAAAACAACCCGCTTTCTCTAAAAAACGTGCATCTTCAATAAGTTTGGCAGCCTCTGCTTCTTCTTTGGCACGTACTGTATAGGTTCCAAACTTATATATGGATTGTGGGGTTAATCCTAAATGACCCATTACTGGGATTCCTGCATTTAGAATGCGCTTTATTGATTCTTTAATTTCTTGACCACCTTCCAGTTTTACTGCATGACCTCCACTTTCTTTCATGATTCGGATGGCAGATCGCAAAGCCTCTTTTGGATCACTTTGATAACTTCCAAAGGGAAGATCTACTACTACTAAAGCCCTATCAATAGCCCTAACCACTGAAGAGGCATGGTAAATCATTTGATCAAGTGTAATAGGTAGGGTTGTTTCGTGTCCAGCCATAACATTACTAGCAGAATCACCCACAAGAATGACATCAATACCAGCATTGTCTACAATTTTAGCCATAGAATAATCATAGGCAGTAAGCATGGATATCTTTTCGCCACTGTGCTTCATCTCAACCAATGATTTTACAGTTACGCGCTTATATTCTTTTTTAGCTACAGACATGTCTTTTATTTAAAAAGTTGCTGTAAAAGTACTAAATTGTCACTTTAAATTGAAGTCATATGAGACCTATTCTTCTATATATCTTCTTAATTACAGGAAGTGTTGCTGTTGCTCAATCCTCAACAGAGGGAATACGCATTCAAAAAACCATAGATGATTTTTTTCTTGCTTTTCATCAACAGGATACCACTTTTATTCGGACCCTTACCCAGAGTTCTGTAAGCTTGCAGAGTGTCGTGGTTGGAAATGAGGGGCAAATAAGGGTCAAATCAGAAGGATTTGGTACTTTTTTAAAGTCCATTGCAAGTATTCCTTCAACAACTCGTTTTAAAGAGGAATTACATGCCTATAAAATACAACATGATGATCGAATAGCTCAAGTCTGGACACCGTATTCGTTTTATGTAAATGATTCTTTGAGTCATTGCGGAGTGAATGCTTTCACACTGTATAAAGATGAATCCGGTCGTTGGCAGATTGTGGGCATTGTCGATACAAGAAGGAAGGATTGTAATTAGGTAAAGTAAATTAAAGAACTTTATGAAATATCTTCTTGAAAATCAGCAGACATCACGAATCCTGTTTCGGGGAATTGAACTTTCCGATTTTAATGATTGGTTGGAGTTTCATAAAAATCCAATAACCTCTAGACATTGGATTGCTGAATTTAAAAGCCCTGAAATAGAGTGTGAGCAATGGTATGATACACAATTCTATCGATATAGAAATGATTTAGGAGGGATGAATGCACTTATTGAAAAGCAAACGGGTAAGTTGCTTGGTCATTGTGGACTTTTGGTTCAAGAAGTAGATGGAATCTCGGAATTGGAAATTGGCTATTCCCTCTTACCTGAATTCTGGAATAAAGGTTTTGCCACAGAAGCCGCTATGAAATGTAGAGATTTTGCTTTTGAAAATAACCTGACAGACTCTCTTATTTCAATAATTAGTACCACCAATACTCCTTCTATTGCAGTTGCGTTAAAAAATGGGATGATACATGACAAAACAACCGTGTATAAAGGAAATCATGTACATATTTATAGAATTGAGATAACTGGTTGGAAAAGGAGTTACTCCTTAGATTGACAAAAACCATTTTTTAGGGTTAGTCAATTAATTTATGTTCAATGGCAATTTTTACAAGTTCAGCCATATTCCGTGCTTTGAATTTTTGCAACAAGTTTCTTCTGTGTGTTTCTACGGTAATTATGGAGATAAAAAGAGTATCTGCTATTTCGGCCGAGGTATGTCCATTAGCAATAGCTTGTAGGATTTGATGTTCTCTTTTGGTAAGTCTTGGAACCTCATAAGAGTTTGAGGGTTGTTGTAGCATGATTTCCTGAACTTCATTACTTAATGCAAGATTGCCTTCTAATGCTTTTTGTATGCATAACAGAATTTCTTGGGCATCTGCATTTTTTAATATGTACCCATTACCACCATTTTGTAAAAATTGAAAAATGATACTTCGCTCAGCCTGATTACTAAGGGCTATAACAATGGTGTTAGGAGATTTTTGTTTAATAGATTTACAAAAATGTAATCCATTGCCATCATTTAAGACCATATCTAGTAACACGACGTCTACTACATTTTCTTGAATAAAGTCCAATAGAGCTGTCCCTTTTGTAAAGGAAAATACTTGAAAAGTAGTGTGATCCTGTAACAAGGCTTTTAAACCTTCCAAAATCATTGGATGATCATCTACAATGGCCAGTGGAATTTTCCCTGTTTTATGCATAGCATTCGATATTAATAGTCGTGCCTTCACCCACTTCAGATATGATTTCAAATGACCCTTCCACCAGTTTAATACGGTTTTCAATGTTTTTTAATCCCATTCCATAATGTATTTTATAGGTGTCGAAACCAACTCCATCATCTTCAATCGTTAGGTTTATGAGGTTATTATGTTGACTAATTTGGACAATAACATTCGATGCCTGTGCATATTTTATAACATTACTAATACTTTCTTGCGTTATTCTATACAAGGCCAATTGCGTTTGAAAAGGAATGTTTTCTGAAATATCAAAAGCTTCAAATTGTATCGTAAGATGCTGATGACTCATGGATTCACATAATTCTTTTAGCGCTATTTCTATTCCTAGGTTTTTTAGGGTTTCAGGCATAAGGTTTCTAGAAATCCTGCGCATTTCAATGATTGATTTGTCAAGCTTTTTTAAAATATCTTCAGCGTTTTGAATCCGATCTGTATTTTCATTTGAAAGTATCATCCGAATATTGGCTAGCATTCCTCCAATACTGTCATGTAAGTCTTGAGCAATTCGCTGTCTTTCTTGTTCTTCTCCCTGAAGAATGGCTTGAGTTGCCTCATATTTATGCTGTTGTTCTATTTTGTGTAATTGTTGTTGATGGTTGATTTGAATTTGGGTAGTAAGCTTTTTTTGATTTTTATAATTGATATAGATAAGTATGGCTATGATAAGGAGAAGTACCAAAGCAATGGCTAGTAGGCCTAAACGAAGATTTTTATTTTTGGCCTTTAAGGCATTTTCTATTTTTTCTCTTTTTAAGTTATCAATGGTTTGTTGCTTTTCAGCAGTTTTATGCAGTATTTCCAGCTCATTCATTTTTTCCAGTAACTTATTTTGCTGAATACTATCACCTAAGACGGACGCTTTAGTTAACCACTGATATGCCTCCTTATAGTTACCCTGAAGTTGGTTTACGTAGGCTAATTGAGAAAAGGTTATTTTACGATTAACTACTTCTTTAGTCAGTATATTATCCTGTAGAATGTCTTCTAAGACAGCTTGTGCCTTGTTATAATCTTTCAACATTAAATGGACGTTATACATTCGAAACTTTAACAATTGTAGTAGCTTCCATTGTTTGAGCTCTGTAGCTGATTTTACTCCCTTATCCAAACTTTCTATTGCATTAGAATATTCTTGTTTGGTAGTAAAATACATAGCCTGTTGATAGTAGTAGTTAGGAAAATGGGATGATGTTGGATATTTTTCAATGAGTCGACTTGCTTTGTCAATATATATTTTGGCTGATTGACTATCAGGTTTATAACAGTAATTACTTATGAGGTTGAAATAGGTAATTAAGTGAGTGGCAGTTTCAGTGGGTAACTCTTGTAAAACCGCAAGCGCTTTGAGGTGATGTTCTTCAGCTGTATCAAATTGTCCCACGGACATAAAGGTGAGTCCTAATTGAGTCTTAAAATAGGCTTGAAGTTCTTTGTTCTTGGATTCTATGGCCAATGGAATACATTGAGTGGTTAGCTGCTCTACCATATAATCATACCCCTTTTCTTCTACCTGAATATAAGCATATTGATACCAGGCTCGTGCTAAAAGCATCTTACTTTGGGTATTCTTTACTAATCCTACATCTTCAATGACTTTTTTGTAATACGCTTTAGCCTTTTCTTTTTGTGATTGATGTGTGTAATAATATCCTTGATAATAATTAAGCATCGCTTTGGAAAGTACTTCTTTATTTGGATGAAGTAAAACATGGTTTAAAGCTTGTTTACTTTGAATACTGTCTTTAGGAGCCCAATAGGCCGAAATAAGTAATAGATTGTGTAATTGAATGCTATCAGCGCTACTATTTTGAATATTCTCTTGTAGTGCTTGTATATAGTTTTTCTCATCTAATGGGATTAGGTCTTGAGCAAAAAAAGTATTCCAAAAACATACAACTAGGAAATACAGAAGGTTAAGTCGCTTACTCATTTTAGATAACTTAGGCTACAAATATCAACATAAAAGGAGTACTATTTTGATTTAAATAATAAATTCATGGTATACCATTAGAAATGAAATCATGGTTAGTGATGATTGTGGGAAATATTGAATTAAAACAACTTTGCCTTCGTGTAAAATTGAAAAATATATTTATGAAAAAAATGAATTTTAAGAAGAGTAGCATAGTTGTAGTGATGCTTTTAGTAGTTAATGGCTTTATGGTAAGTTGTAGTAAAGACAGCGGAGAGGAAAAAAATCAGGGTACAATAGACATAGCAGTTGGGACCTATAAAGGGACTCTGAATGTGTATGGTGATTTACCTAATTCAGAACAATATAAATTTTATGATGCCGTGTTAATTGTTACCAAAGTAGATAAGGATCACCTTAAAGTAACTGCTAAATCTGGTGAAGATTATTCCGCAGTTACAGAGAAAGTCTTTAAAGTAGAACCCTTTGTTGAAACTGATGTACATTCTGTAATAGGTAATCTTAGTGGGTCATTGTGGTATACCGCAGATGCAAAAAGCATTTATGTGCAAACTGAAGCACAATCTGCAACAGACATTGAATACAGTTTTGATGGTGCCAAACAATAAGTATTACTTTTTATGTTCATAAATTGAAATGAAAGAGTTATTGTTAATTGGTTGTGTTTTTGCACTATTTGCCTGTACCGATAAAACATCCAATAAGCCCCAGCCTATATTGCTTGAGCAAGAGAAATTATCGGATACAACACAGCTCAGCTCAGTTGCTTCCGAGGAATTTTCTGTGAATAGCATCCCTTATTCAGAGGTAGTCATAGGTGCCTTTCCATATATGACCTTACCTGAAGGACTTAAGGCTCAGAATAAACCCTTTCAAAAGGAGTATGATGTTTGTTTTTTTCCTATTAATGGTGTGATGACTCCTTTTGAAGGGAAATTGTACAAACTTAATGTGGTAAAGGAACCCGGGAAAGAGTTTTCTAAAAGGTACTTTGAGAAAAGTCTGGGAACATATCTCGAGTCTATTGGTGGGGTAAAGGTATTTGAGGGTTATATAAGTAAAGATGAATATTATAGATATCATAAAGAAGATCCTAACAAAGGAGATGAGGGTGATATTGGATATTTTGATGAACATATTACTTTCTATATGATTAGATGCAAGGATCAGGGAAATATCTATGTGCAATATTCAGCGGACAACTATAGTGGAAAACTAAATGTATTGCAGGAAAAACAGTTGAATCAGACCATTAAAAAAATATCTTCTAAGGAAATTGTACATACACTAAATGACCAAGGTAAAGTAGTTTTATATATCAATTTTGATATAAATAAGGCAACTATAACTAAAGAAGGGGATGAAGTGGTGATGCAAATAGTAAAGGCGTTAGAGGAGAATAATTCATTAGCTATTTCTATTGACGGTCATACAGATGACACTGGGGAAGGGGAGTACAATATAAAGTTGTCAAAAGAACGAGCTGATGCAGTAGTAAGCAAGCTTGTGCAAAATGGCATTAATTCCACTCGAGTGTCAGCAAATGGATACGGCGCTACCAGACCTTTAGTTCCCAATGATACGGAAGAGAATAAGGCTAAAAATAGACGTGTTGAACTAGTTAAAAGAAATTGATTACTTGATGTAGTATCTAGAAAATCATAGTGTTACTTGCAGTTAGGGCATTTCATGACAACTTTTGGGTTAGTTGATGAAAGTAACATGTAAAACCACCCATTCTTTGGGTGGTTTTTTAGCAACTGATTATAGTTCTTCTGCTAATGGAAAGTCAATTTCGAAATTAGCAAGATTATGAATATAATTACTAATAATTTTGTCACCAATCATCATTACAACATCTATCATATTGGCTTCATCGTAACCGGCTTCAAAGAAGGTGTGTATGGCTTCCTGAGAAGCTTTTCCACGATTATTAACAACTGCAGTAGTGAATTTTGCAAGCGCATCCAGCTTGTCATTAAAATCTATCGTACCTTTTCGAATGGCTAGTATTTGTTCCTTTGAAAAGCCATGCAGTTGACCTATAACTGTATGAGCGGATTGGCAATATTTACACTGATTTAATTGACTAGTTACTAAATTTACTACTTCCTTTTCTTTTGCTGTTAAGGTGGTTTTCCTGTTTTGTAAAGCGAGGTAATCTGCTAAAGCTGTATCGTTTTTAGCAAAATAGGCATATACATTAGGTAGAAATCCAATTTGTTTTTCAAGGGTATTAAAAATAGCTTGATTGTTTGTTGATACTTCCTCTCTTTCGGGAATTCTAAAAGTCACTTTTGTAGTTGTCATATTTGAATACTTAAAATTTGTAGTGCAAATATGAGGAGATTCAGAGGGTGGTAGTTAGGGAAGATTTCCTTAAGACTTATCGATTTTTCCCGTCCTATTCCGTGTTGTTTCTAAAAGTTGAAGGTGATACTCCTTGATTCTTTTTGAAAAATCTACTAAAGGATTGTATGTCTGGGAACCCCAATTCATACCCTATTTCAGAAATGTCCTTTTCCGTATAAAGTAAATATCTTTTTGCCTCTAAGAGGATACGCTCCTGAATAAACTGTAAAGGAGTTTTTCCACTAATTTTTTTAAAGGTATTGGAAATTGTTTTTGGTGATTTAAATAGAAGAGCGGCATATTGAGCAACATGGTGCTTTTTCTTAAAATGTACTTCTACTAAAAAGTTAAATTCTCTTACTAAATCATTTTGGAAAGATGTTACATCATCTAGCTTGTGCTGCTTTTTATAAATACGGGTACATAGAATTAGAATACGCTTTAACATTACCTGAAGCATTTCTAATTGTAAGGCATCATTCATTTCAATCTCTAGGGCGGCCATTCTCCAAGCAGTTTGTAATACCTCCAATTGTGTGTTTTCAAACACAATTATGGGTAATTTAGCAGCTCCATAGTATAAAATTCCTTTACAACTGACCTCACTATCATGATCTAAAATACAATAGAATTGTCTGTTGAACCTAAGAAGATTTACGGTATGTATGTGTTCATATTCAAGCGAATGAAATTGAGTTAAACAGATTACTTCATTGGTGTTAAATGTATATGATTGCCCATCAACTTTAACCTTGTTACCATCAGAGGTAAACCAAAGGAGTCGTAGTACTTCTTTTTGTTTTTCTTCTAAATGTTGGCAATTAGTACGGTCTATAGACTGTATTTCAAAATATTCGTGATGTGTACCTATAAACTTCATGTCCTACAAAGATCGCAATTCTTATATCAAGCTACGACATTATTTCTTTTTAAGTCTCGTCCATTAAAGTTTAGGGTAACTCATAGGCTGTAGAGGCTATAAAAGTCCACACTCCATCTATTTTTTCAAGATAAAAGAGTGTACCGCTTTTATGGGTAGAACCATTTTCAGATGACATGTACCAATAGGATTCCATGCCAACTAGAGCTTGATTACTACTTTCGTTAAATCCTATTTTGGTAAAAGTAGTATACCATTTTCCGCCATTTGGATACTTTTTGTCAAAAAGCTCCCATGATATGCTATGGTTGGCTCTATCAAAATAATAAGAATAGGCATCATTGGAAAGGAGATAAGTTTCTTTACCAGGTACCACAATATCAGGACCTAAAAGGTAGGTAGCACTGTTTTCTAGTTGAAATTGATTGTATAACCCTTCATCCATGGCTGCTAATTTTTCTAAATTAAAAAAAAGAGTCAATTTTTCTTCAGAAGGGGTATATGCAGAGGTTTTCTGTCTTACAACTAGTTGTGAGCTGCTAAATCTTTCTAGTACATGGCTATAGATTTGATATTCATCTATACTGATAGCATCTGCTTGTTCAATTGGAAATTCTGGAATTGAGTCCTCATTTTTATCACAGGAAAATTGGATACATGAACCTACAATAACTACTAAAAATGCCCATACTTTTTTCATACAATCTACTTTATATACTCTCTATTGTTTTAGGCAGTGATAGTTGAATGACTAACAACTGCGTTTTTACAATTTAAAAATTCGAAAAGCAGAAGTCAATAATTATGCCATATGGTGTAGGGAAACTGTGAAATTAAGAAAGGTTTTTAGTGTTAATGCATTAAAATTTATATTTTCCAATAAAAAATGGTTTATATGGTATCTAAAAATATTTTCCAATCCATTTGGAGGTTGGAATATTTTCTACGGATTTGACACTTACCTTATCTGGAAAAGATGCCATGATGTTAGGGTCGGTTTTGTAAATATGTTCAATTTTGTATTCAAGAAAATTAAATCCTTGTTTTAACTGTAAATCGTAGCTATAGGCAACCTGGACATCTCCATCCTCTGCTGCTTTTGTTTGTATACATTCTTCTTTATAATTTACGGGTTTGGATACATATATAAGCTTATAATAAGAGCCTATTATTGGATCCATATAGGCAGGGTCTTCAACCCATGGAAGGAGTTCCTCATTAGATACGGTAAATATGACGCCTACATATCGATTGTCACTTGTCCAAAGGGAAAGGAAGCCAGCATCAAATGAGAATACATTTTCCTCTTCTGATACCATATCCATTCCATAATCACATTGAGAAAATAAGGTATACCATAGCTTTGAAGATTCGCTGGTAGCCATTTCAGTTGATACGGCGATTTCCTTTGGAAAATTAAAATTAATGGTTCCAGAAGATGGTACTTGCCCTACCTCAATGGGTTGTTCCATGCCAAAAGGCATTACCATCACTCGTACATCTAATGCGCCAAAGGGATAGTTTTCAATTTTTGGTGGTGTTTGTGAGCATCCTATAAAGGAGATAACTAAACAAATTAGTAGTGGAAGTCTGTTATTCATGACATTATTTTTTGATGAATTTGAATTTTTGGGTTTCTCCATTGCCTATGGTTAGTTTTAAAAAGTATAATCCTGGTTTTAAGCTAGTGAGTTCAATTGATTTATCTTGATCATAGATTTTTTTATACAGATGTTGCCTACCTAGCACATCATAAATATGGATTTGTACAATTTCTGTAGGGAGGGATGTGATGGTCAATTTTTCACTAACAGGATTTGGATAAATTTGAATTGTTGGACTATCTTCAATAGGGTTTGTGGATAATAAGGTGTCATACTCCATTTCTACTGGGGCCCCAATTGGAGATAAGCCCGTACTTGAATCGAACTCAATTAGTGTTGTTAATTGATTGGTTTGTGGATTTAAATGAAATAATACTCCTTGCTTTGTTATGTCAGTATAGTTGCTATTTTTCAGTAACCCTAACAGTGTATTTTCTGAGGTTTTTAAAAGTCTAAATTGTGGCAAAAATCCAGTGTTTAATACATCGAAGACGGTGACCTCAGTAAACTCATTGGTAACTATGTTGAATTTAAAAATACCTCCAGCATTATTAACCCCACCAGAATAAAATCCGTATAAGACGTTTTGGTCAACTTCTATCAAGGAGGTGTTGTTTCCTGAATAGGAAGTTGTAAAATCGTATTTTTTGGTAAGTGTTTTTGTGGTAATGTCAAATTCGAATAAGATTCCTTTTTTGTTAGCACCACCATTAAAACTCATTCCGTATAATTTCCCATTGGAGGCTTGGAATAGTGCTTTTCCCGAGTGACCAAAATCAGTGCCTACAAAATCGCCTACATTTTGGAAGTTGTCCTCAATAAAATCATATTGAAAGATGTACCCAATATTATTAAGACCTCCAGAGGATGTAGTCCCATATATTTTACCATCAGTTGCTTCCATGAGCTCTGAGGGTGTATTCCCAAAAGAGGGAGATGCGAATGAGACTCTGGGAGTGTAGGTATTGGTTTGTAAATCAAATTCAAATAATGATTCCTGATTACCCATAAAAGTACTCACACCATAAATTTTGCCATTAGAGGCCATCATGACGGAAGCTTCAGTCAAATTTTGAGGGGACTGAGTCGGACTAAAATCAAATTTTTTCAGTAGGGTATTATCGCTTGGATTATATTCTAAAAGTGTGCCGTAGCTTAAATTATTGCCTCCTGCCGATGTAGTTATATATAATTTACCATTGTTTCCTTTTGCAAATCCAGCTTTGAAATTTTTACCATTTTCTGCATAATTGAAATCTATTTTTTTTTCAAAGGAGTCATTCTCGAAATCATATTGGTATAAGGTTCCACTTAAGCCATACCCTCCTTTTTCAGCTGTTGCATACAATTTTCCGTTAGAGGCCATAACAAAGCTGCCTTTAGGATTTTTACCAGCACTACTTAATTCGAAATCAAATTTCTTGGTATAGGTATTGGTTTGAATATCAAATTCAAAGATTACTCCGTCATTATTACTACCTCCAAGATTTGTTAGTCCCATAAATTTGTTGTTTCCCACCTCAATAAGTTTCCCGGTAGGAGTATTTCCATTTTCGAGAGTTAGGTCAAATTTTTTGGTATAGGACTCTAAGGCAATATTATACTCATAAATAACGCCTCTATTGTTAACTCCACCATCCCTGGTTAGACCATATAGATTTCCATTGGTGCCTATTGTTAAACTTAATGAGGGAGAGCCGCCAGTACTAGCACGGGCAAAATCAAATTTTTTTTCAAAGGTGTTACTGTCAATACTGTATTTGAATAGGGTACCGCTTTTATCGGCTCCACCTCCAGAGGTAGTGCCATATAGTGTGCCCTCAGCAACTTCAACTAAAATGGTGGGTGCCACTCCTGTATTGTCTCCATCAAAATTGAAAAGTGTACTAAAGCTTTCGGTAGTGTAATCGTAACTGAATAAAACGCCTTGTCCATAAGTTCCTCCTCGGTTTGTGAGACCATAAAGTTTTCCATCTGATCCCTGAATTACATTTGCATACAGGTTCTGGCCCATGGTAACACCATCAAAATCTAATTTTTTAGTGAGAGTTTTACTGGCAATATCATACTCAAACAAGGTCCCTAAATCATAAAGTCCTCCGTATAGTGTAGTACCATATAGTTTTCCATTTTTGGCTAAAATGACATTTGAATAGGGGGATCTACCAGACGTTACTTTTTCAAAATCATGTAGTTTGGTATAGGTCTCTGTGGCTATATGATAGGCATAAAGAACACCATTTTCAAACTCTCCTCCATCTCCTGTAGTACCATATAAGGTTCCTTTAACCTCACATAGGCTGGAATTGTCAGGTTGCGCTCCAGGGTTTGTATATTTTAATTCATGAAGGATGGTATAGTTCTCCCCATTTAGGTCAGTTTTGAATATAGTACCTAAGCTTCCGTTCCCGCCATTGTTTACTCCAAAAATGGCCCTTTCTTGTGCAAATGAAAAAGTTAGAGTACCTAGTAAGCAAAACAATAGAAGTTGTTTAATCCTTTCATTGATGCCTTTTGATGTATGTATACATTTACTGCTAGGCCCTAGGTTGTTTACAATAAGGAGTATTTTTATCTGCATAGGATGTACTTAATTAAACAATTGCATTAATTGATTTAGTAGGTATAGAAATAGATTTTGATCGTATATGGCTAGTACACCTAGTATGGCTACCAGACTGAAAAAACCGATTCCTAAGGAGGCCCCGTTATTTCTGCCAGGCTCTAACACGGCTTGTGTTGGTTTTATTGGATTATAATACACATCTATGATTTGATCCTCCTTGTATTTCTTTTCAAATTCTCTAGCATGATGTTTATGATAGATATTGGAAGTTGAAAACATAATTCTACTGCTTTGATACGGTTTTCTATGTACAACATACTCATAGGTAAGCTTGAACTTATATTCTGCACCATAATCAGTAATGGTGATTATTTTCCCACTTACTTTTGGCCAGTGAATAGAGGCTTTGGAAACTAATAGATTTCGTATTAGAACCAGGAGTAATGGTATAGAGAATAGGAGACTCAGTAGTCCCGATAATTCTATTTGTGACATTTCCTGAAACATTTTCATAGCATGATGTTTTTTGAATTTAACCGCAAGAGGTTCCAGGAAGTCCTTTTCCACCCATGAGTGAAATCATTAAGTCCAAACCACCCATGACTTCTCCAACCTTGCCCAAAGCAAAGAACATAATTTCTTTATTTACATTACAGGCCAATTCCTTTAGGGCTTCTGCAACCTTGTCTTCCATTCCTGTATTATCCATAACTATTAAAACTTCTGTGACAATAGCATATAGTTTAACCAGGGTTTTTCCATAGGTAGCCACAATGCTTAATGGGGTATTAGCAACCCCCATGGCAGTGAATATGGCCATATACAAATCCATTACTTTGTTGAGTTCTTTGAGCTGCTGTTCAATGCTTTTTCCTCCACCTGCACCATCGCTAAGTATACCGTATAATTCTCCATTTTTATCCACTTGCCAAAATGCTTTTTGAGTGGCTGTTGGATCAAAAATTTTAAAAGTACCATCACCTCGATAGATTCGTTCATACCAATACTCTTGGAAAGGATCATCCCTGCTAATATTTTTAAACCAATTTGAACTTATGGCCGTTTCTCTTTCAATTAGAGATGATTTTTTAAGTAACTCATAGGTGTTATTAGAAAATAATGCTGCCTCTCGTAGTGCTAACTGAGCAGTCTTTTCTAAGGTTGTTTTAAAAGCACTTTGCTTCCCATCCGTAAAACTTATGTAAGATGAAGTAGGCAAATAATCAAAGGATTCAATTAATTCTTTTTCTGAAATATTCAGTTGTTGTTTATAAATGCCAATTCTTATTCCCGAAGCAAAGGTGTAGGTACTATTGGTAATTCCATTTTCGATCGGAGCCATTAGTAGTATTGCGTTGGGATGATATTGCATGCCTCCTTTTTCAAATTCGGTTTTTGCAGTTGCTACATCGTCATCTAATAGCGCTTCTCCCCAAGCTCTAGTCGATAATTTGAACTTCAACAAATCGGCTATGGTAGCCGCCAAGGTAGGTCCTTCTCCTTCAAAATAGAAGGTACATCCTCCAAAAAGTAGGCTTTTAACATCTAAGAAATTGGCATTGATGGGTTTTATATTTTTTTGTGTAACGGGATCCCAGCCTGCCAGGACACGTTTGATTTTTTTATTTCCAATTTTTAAATCCAAGTATAATCCAATGATCCCTTGGTTAAGTTCCTGCATGTTTTCAGTAGTGTCCAGCGTAAAAGTGTCGGTTGCCTGAAGACGCTTAGTATCCATATTTAAAATAAGCTCATGTTCCTTATCCGTGGTGGTGTAATATGAAAATGTATAGGTTGAAATATCCATGGAATTGACATAGGCCACTACCTTCTCTATAACTTTATTTTGTTCCATGGCTGATACAACTTCACCGTTGGTAATTTGAGCCATCGTATCGAAGGTTTGCTTTACATGGGAAGCTTCACTGTTATTAACATTGAGGATAAGTGCTGGAGGTCCATTTTGATAGGTGGTGTAATTTTCTTCTTCATAACGGTCGTCGTTGTCACCATCAGTGGCATAAATAATGAGATCGTAATCCGTTTTTGAGGCCTTAAGCAACCAGGTAAATAGCTCCGAAGGAGTTGGCCATTTGTCTATTATAGCAGCTGGAAAAGTAGTTAGAATCTTTTGTTGCAAGGTATTAATGAATGCATCCATTTGTTCCTTATAATACTCTTTGGGCATGCTTAAAGAGACATCATAAAGCATAAGAATTTTAGGAGTTTTATGGTTTGATTCCATCAGTACCTGAACCATATTATTATTGTCAGTGAAGTTGAAATCACCAGCCTGTAGACCTTCAATATTATTACCAAGAGAATCTTTTACGTCAACATATAGTTTTACTTGTGATTTAAATACAGGAATGGCTTTAAGATAAATGTTGTCAATTGTTTTAAGTAAATCAGAACTTGATGTATTCAGAACGATTGGAGCATTCTGATTTGAGGCATCAGGAATAATTACTTTCTTTCCTTCTAAAGTAAAAGCATCGCCTATAAACGAATTGGCTTCTAAGGTCTCAGCAGTTGCCTCTAAAGACTGAAACGCTAGGACAGGGGTGAACACTCGTAAATTATTTATGGGAACCAGTGCACTTTGTTCAATGGTTAGACCATTTAAAGAGCTAAACAGTACTTGGTTTCCAATAAGATCTTGTGACTTCCAAACTCCAGAGACCAAAGGTAATTCCTTATCAGGATGGATAGCTTCTCTATATGAAAGTTGGATTTCTACTGTTTCTTCGTTTTGTTTTTCGGGGGGAGCAGATGAAATTTGACCGCTGTCCCTTAATTCCCCAAAAGGAACAGCGGTGTCAAATAAATGAGCATATTTAGTTTGCCCTTCTAGTTCAAATTCCACTGTTGGAGTGGCAGAATTATCCCACCTAAAATCAAAATCCAACTTTTTTAGTTTCTCTTTATCGGGAATATATTCCCATAATTGTTCTGCCAGCTCTTCAGCTTTGATATGATTACTTTCAAAAAGAGAGTTCTGGGTATCAGTTGTAATTTGAAGATCATCTTTCCATTGTTTCCACTGTGCTTTAGATACTTCTATCGTATAAGCACGTTCTATGGGGCGAAGAAAGAAAGCCATTGCTTTTTTAGGAGTAATGGTAGTGCGTTCTGTAACTATCTTGGAGGGAATACCTGCCTGTGTATACATTTGATGCAGCAAGGCAGCCTTCTCTCTAGGGGTGGCCATACCATATCGTAAGGCCCCTTTAATTCCCCATTTTAATTGGGTGCCAATGTAACCTAAGGATCTATCATTTGCTGGTATTAAATGAATTTCGTCCCTTACAAAATCGAACATGGCCTTAGCATCTTTGGAGATTACTAAGTTTTTCATTCTAGATTCCAAATGATCAGGACAGGTTTCCAATGATAAAAGCATTTCCTCCCATATTTTGTAAGGTACTTTTCCTGAACCTTTATAGGTTTTTTGTTTGGTAGAACAACTTACAATAGACCATGGTATCTGAGCGGCTAAATAGTACAAGGCTATTTGCTGAATAAATTCACGTCTTGAATTTGTATTGGATTCTATAGGAGTTTTAGGTTTCATTATGGCATAAAGAAGTTACTATCTGAAGTTTGCTAGAACATTGACATCAAAGGAATCCCAGAGCTGATCTGGTGTCATTTGTATCAAAGTATTATTATTTGCTAGTGTAATATAATAGCGATCTCTAAAAAGGAATCTGATTTCACTTTGTCCTGTGTTGATGTAATAATCTGAGGTTGTTTTAATACCATTACGCTCCTTTCTAATAATTTTAAATCCTTCAGAGAATTCATCTTTATTATAAGAATAGCTATCTAAAAAGTGGGCTGCCGCTTGACTATTAATTCCAGAGGCATCCATTACAGAAAGGGTAATTTTGTGATTCCCGAAATTCCCAATGATTTGTTGTCCTATAACAGTAATCCTATCATCAACAGCCAAATCGTTAATTCTTTTAGGAAAGGCATCCCTTAATTGATCTTCATTTAAAGGAATGGTGTTTGCCAGTTTATTGGCTACTATTTGTCCTTTACTCTCTTCTTGTTGAGTAGATTTAGTTTGATTCAATACTTGTTTAATTTGAGTCAAGCCTTGTTTTTCCTTTTCTTGACATGCTAACAGTAGGAATAGGAATGCTGTAATAAGGATTGGTCTTTTCATAGAAGTGAATTATATATTTTTAAACCATTCAATGAATTTTGTACCTAAAAAGGGGACAGGCTTTTCATGATTATTTATGGCGTTGATAAGACCAATTACCCACATATAAATCAAGACAAATAGGCCGAAAAAGTTTATAATCCAACCTATTATTGGAATCATTCCAATAACTCCAAGAGCAAGGCCTAACACAGCTAAACCTAAAGATTGTCTAATATGATAACTCGCATAGCTGTTTTTTTTGTCATTATTCATGACAAAGGCAACAATTAAACCGATGATAGTGATATAGGCAATGATGGCAATATTTTTACCTTCTTGTTGGGTTGTGGTCGTTTTGTTTTCAATAGTGTTCATAGTGTATGATTTAATAGTTGTCTAGTTTTTTTAAGTCTTCTTCTTTAATATAACTCCATAGAATATCGGGAACCTCTGGACCTTCTAATACTAATTTGAAGCGATTTTTATAAATAAACTCGATAGAATATCTATTGATCTTGGGCTGGAGAAAGGCTAAGGTTTTGTACCCGTTACGTTCCTGTCTTATATATTGTGTCCCCTCAGGTCCAATCAATTTTGACTGATAGGTTGCCTCAAAATTTTTAACTATAGCGGTATTTTCTATTCCATCTGATAGAGAATAATTATAGCTGTTATCAAAACTACCATAACTGGCAGTGGCCAAAGACTCTTGCGCATATGCAAAAATGTCAAATTGCTTGTGAGAACCTAAATAATCAGGAAAAAACGTGCTCAGTTGTTCCTTATTCAAAGACTTAATTTTTGGAGCTTTTTTAACAGTTGAATTGACTTTCTTGGAAGTTAAAAGCTTCTCTTTGGTACTTTCAGTTGGTGTAGCTGAATCGTTTTTACATGCACTAGCTATGGTGAAAAGTACGATTAATAGCAAGGTTGATTTTTTCATTAGAATTTGAAGATTACATTGATTTATATGCTGACTTAGAAATAGTCTTTGTTACTTTTTCCAGGCCAATGCATTCTATTTGAGCGTCTCTTTTTTTATTCTTTAGATGTTTCATATCCATAAAAATCATTAGAACTTTATCGTCTTTATTGAAGTAATTTTGGAGTTGTACCGGAATTTTTGTTTGCTGATTTTTATAAATGTCATCAAAACTCACTTCCGCCTCATCCGTGAAATACATATCCATTTGATATTCGGAATTGGTTGCTCTTACTCCTTTACAATTAAATCCGTTGATGGTTTTGGAAGGCAAGGATTGAAAATTGAATTCTTCTACAGATTCCTCAGTGTCTTCAAGGTTTAGATCATCTGAAATCTGACTTGCCATTACTATATTGTTTCCTTTGGAAGTCATAAACATGGCTGTTATTTTGTTCTCATTGTCCATCACAGTAAACATGGAGTTCATGGCCTCAGTAGTAAATCCAAAATAGCCTGCACCAGGATGTAGATAATAATCAAGAATCATTTGACCATCCTTAGTAGTCATTTTTAAAGAATACTTCCATGTGAAAGTATATGAATCGGCAATTAAATCTGGACTTGCTTTCGTATTACCTGTGTTGAATGGATTTGTATTAAGAATTTTATCCATTGATTTTGAGGTCTTTTCAGCAGCTTTGTCGGAGGTTTTTTCAACGATGACATTTTCGACCTTTTGTTCTACCCTGTTTTTAATTTTTTTCAAGAGTTGGGCCTGAGTAGTATTGATTGAAAACATCAAAAAGATGATAGTTAACAACTGGGAATTTGCTCTTTTCATTTTGATTTGATTTTTAATAATTTATCTTTAGTGGCATAAATTTTCCGAATGTTAACATCCCGAAAAAAAATGTTTTATGGAGCAACAGTATGTTGAGGCATTTAAATCTGATGATAATCGTATACTAAAAGAGCTGTATAATGCTAATAGGGCATCATTTCTTAACTTTACGAACAAGTATAAAATGCTAAAAGATGATGCTGTTGATGTGTATCAGGAAGCCTTTATTATTGTAAGATCTCATGCGATCTCTGGAAAGTTGGATACTGTAAAATGCAGTTTAAAAACGTATCTTTTTGGAATAGGAAAGCATTTGGTATATAAGAAATTACAAGAGAATTCGGTAAAGACTATCTATGATGCATCACAACATATAGTGGATCACTATGATGAAATTGTCGTAGAACCTCAAGAGGAACTTACTGAGGAACAATTGCTTTTAAAACACTTTTTCATACAACTAGGTAAAAGTTGCCAACAGGTGTTAACATTAGCCTTTTATAGAGGACTAACTAATGAGGAAATTGCTGAAATAGGGCAATATGAAAGTGAAGCTGTAGTAAGAAGCCAGAAATCACGTTGCTTGAAGACATTAAAAAATTTGATTCTAAATTCTAAAAAGAAATGATGGATAAGATCTTAATAGAAAAGTATTTTACCGGAAAAATCACTGCTGAGGAATCTTTGGAATTTAAAAAGAGATATATAAGTGATCCAGAGTTTAAACAGGAAGTTGATTTTTATAAAAATGTAAAAAAGGTTGCTGGGGCTGTCGATGATGAAAATTTTAAGGTTACCTTGCAGTGCTTTGAATCTGAATTCTCTAGAAGAAGGTCGATAAGACCTACTGATCGAATAAGGACATTTATAGCTATTGCAGCGGTATTTGTGATTGGATTTAGTATAGTTTCATTATGGCCTACTAAGGTAAGTGAGGCAGATCTGTTTAATACGTATTTTGAACCTTCAAAAAATATTAGTATTCCAATTATACGCTCGGAAGGCAGTCAAGAAATCATTACTGAAGCTTTTGATGCCTATTCTATAAAGGATTATGAAAAGGCCGCTAGCTTGTTTGAGAAGGCCTTTACTGTTCATAGAAACCCAGAATTGCTTTTTTATCAGGCGAACTCGTTACTTGCTAATGGACAAACTGAGTATGCTATTGAACAATTTAAAAAACATTTAGAGTTACAAGAAATGCTTACCAATCGCAGTCATTGGTATTTGGCTTTGGCGTATTTGAAATCTGGGAATTTGAAAGAAACCAAAATAGCACTTAGGGCCTATATTAAAACAGGAGAACGTTTTAAAAGGGAAGAAGCAATGTCACTTTTGGAATCTCTGGAATAATTTTTTTCTGTATGCTATTAAAGGTACTAGTGGAAGAATAAACAATGACCACCACCATGAGTTGGGTGTGTCAAAAAGTGGGTGAGTATTTCCACTTATTACAAACCCTGACCAATAATATGGATGTTTTAAAAGTTCATCTTCTGTAAATTTAAGATAATCTAATTTTGCATTTTTTAAAGCTTCATCTTTAGGCTCCCCTTTCTTTAAATGTATATAGAAATATTCCATTATCTGGGCAGTGGCATGATCATCCACTTTCCATAAACTCATAACAGTACTGGGGATTCCAGCATAGTTAAATGCTCTAGATAAACTAATGACTCCCTCACCATCTTTATACAATCCGTTACCTGTATCACAAGCACTTAAAACGGCCATGTTTGCCTTAAATGTTTCATTATACAGTTCAGAAATAAAAAGTTTATTATCCTTTTCTCCATAGAAATCAAGGGAGGAAAATTCAGGATGTACATCATCAATTTGAGAATGCATTGCTAGGTGTAAGATAGTAAATTTATTGGCGTTTGCCAGAAATTGGTCTTTCGATGCTTTTAAAAATTGTTTTCCCTTTATAATGGCCGTTATGTTATTCACTTCTTTAGAAACGCTTGCAAGCATGGCATCAGGATTTGATGCTGAAAATGCACCTAAACTAATTTGATTTAAATCCGGAAATATAGATTGTTGATCAGTATAGAGTAGAAGTGAGGGTGCATAACTAACAGAAGGCATTCCCTCTGACATCATCAATACCTCAAAAGGAAAGTATTGTAAAGGTCCATCGGGAATAATAGTTATTTTTTTATAGCTGGCATAAGAACTATTGGGTAATAGTAATTCTTTTAAAGTTCTTACATTTTTTTGATAGGATTGATTTCTGGTTTTTAACTTATTTAAACCTATAGTCAATTCATCAGATATGAATGTTTTATTTCCGATTAGCTGCAATTTTATGGTCCCTTTTGTTATACTGAATACATAAAGGGTTTCAGCTGTTTGTACATATCGCAAAATGACTTCATTTTCATGTAAGTTTTTTTGCAGTTTGTAAATATCAAAGTGGTTTATCGTAAATTGATAGTATGCCTTGCTATATAGTTTTATAGAATCCTGAATGCTATTTAACTCATTTTTGAATTCAAAGACCTTTTCTTTCCAAATCGCTATTTTATCGAGATCTAATTCCTTATTGGTGCTTAGTAATTGCTTTTGATAAAAATTAAGTTGTGCCTTTATGGACTCTTCTTTGTGAAGAAAATGTTTGGGAACATCTAATTGTTGACGTTGGTTATTAAACACAAACTTTGACCAAATAAGTTTCGATCCATTGTTTTCAATCGTGTTTAAAACATTGATTAAGATAGTTTGGTTAGAAGGATCCTTTAAGGATGCTTGCAATAGACGTTCATTTATGGCATTGTAGGATTTATACAACTCATCATTATAGTGTTCACCCAGATAAAGCTGATTGTAAATGGTTGCTGCCAAAAGATAGCGATGTATGGCTTTTTCATGGAACACTTTATTATTTTTCTCTTCGTTTAATTCCATGTATAAATCCCCCATTCGTAAAAAACCTTCAATTACTTCAAAAGATACAAGTGGTTTTATGCTTACTTCATTGGTGTGTTCTAAAGAATCATTATCATTTTTTAAAAGTGTATAAGCCTTATCAAAATAATGCTGTGCCTGACTATATTTCTTTAATGCTTGATAAGCACGACCATTTAAAATTGCTATTTTAAAGGAGTCTTGGATTTCTTTGTTTTCATCTAAAGTGCTAATTTGTTTCAGTAAAACAATAGCATCGGCATCCCTTTTGGAGTCTAGTAAGAGTTCTACTTTTGCTAGTAAAAAAGGGATTTCCTTAGTGTATTGGATTGATTTGTAGGACTGCTGTAAATGTATGGCCTTATCTATGAGTGAAAGCGCTTCTACTTTATCTCTTGAAGCAATTAGATTAGCGTAGAATTTCATTGTTGCAGTTACTATTGTTGTTTCAAATGGAAGTAACTTTTTGGTGGTGTTTATTGTTTTTAAAATTTGCTGTGCATAAAATGTTGATTTTAAGGTGTCTTTTTTTCTAGCATAGTGCAACATTAAATCATGCCATTCCTTTAGTTTATCCTCATAAATCTCCTCTTTATTCCTCAAAAAGCCATTGATTTGAGAAGCAAATTTCGTAGCCCTTAACTTTTGCTTTTTTAGAATGTATTCTTCCGCCTTGTCATAGTCACCATAATAGGAATACCAATAGAATAAATTTCGATAACAGCGGTAAAGGAACTGTTTATCATCATTTTGGTTTAAACCTTCCCAGATGGCCTTAGCCTTTAAGAGTGATTCTAATTCCTTTTTATGCAATCCTAAATTCCGATACTCAACGGCAATATTATTGTAGGCTTGTGCTATATCGGTGTGGGTGTCACCAATGATATTTTTGTATAAATTTAGTGAAGTCTGGTAATTTTCTACAGCTTTAGAATAATCCCCTAATTTACTGTATATATAGCCTATGTCATAAATTAAGTCAACAAATGTCTTATCGTTAGAAGATAAGGTGTCTTTTACAATTTTAAGCCCTAATTGTGCTTGTTCAAGGGCATGTTTCCAATTCCCTAAATAAGCAGTTTGGTGGTAAATTCTATTTTGAATATTGTATTGAAATTTTTTGTCTGGAACCTTTGCTTGAAGATAAATATCCCGGGCTTTAATAGCATATTGCAAGGCGCTGTCTAGATACAGTTCTCTTGCTTTTTTAGTAATGGAGACGTTGGGATTATGATAATTGTAACTTTTGAATTCTAATCTAGCGGAATTTGTGTGGTAGTATTTTGCTTGAATATATAGTTTGTAGTCATCAGTTTTGTACGTTTTGGACAATGCTTTTTTTCGGTAGAGAAGTGACTTTTCATAGTTACCATCATTGTGTAAAGAATCGGCCAAAGTAGTTAGACTATCTCGACTAAAGATGCTTTGACAGAAGCCATTATTTACAAATAGTATGAAGATAAAGACAATTGAGGTAAACTTCATTGTATGGTCTAACTAGTTTAAAAATACACAATAGTTTTTAAAAATTAGTACTTGACTTATAGTTGTGATTGTTCCGTTTGTAATTTTTCCAGGGCTTTTTTGGCTGCAGCAAGTTTGTGCTTCCGATTCTTGACAATCATTATCTTAGTAATATAGGTTTCTATCTTATGATGTAATGGTACTAGGACAATAGCAATTAAAACCATTATTAGTAAAGTGTATATGGCGGAAAAGTTTACAGCAAGCGCAATTTTACTGGCCAAATACAGATTGATAAATTCAAAAACTAATAACAAAATAAATATACCTAAATAACTTAACCACTTTTCACTGACACGGATACTTCGACTGAGTAATAGAAATACTAAAATGAAAATAAAAATACATCCAATAATAGCTAAATACTGCAAATTCGTTTTTTGTTTTTGTAGTAAAGCCAATTGTGCTTCTTCTTTTTCCTGCTGACGGGCTAATTCTTCTAAGTATAATGACTGGGTTTTATTTCTTTTTTCCAAACTATATAAACTATCTCTTGCTGATAGACTAACTTCAAGAAAGGTGTAGGCCTCTTCAAATTGATGATTTTCTTTGTAGTAGCTTGCTAAAAATGTACTGGATGCATTCACTATGTCCGTTAATCCTTCCTTTTTTGCATTATCATAGGCATAATGCGCAAAATACAAAGTAGAGTCTGAAATATTTTTGCTTTTATAAAACTCAGCTAGTCCTAACGATGCATTTAGGGTAAATATATCGGGGTTACTTTTGTCAAAGGCACTTTTAAAGTATTCCAGGGCCATTGTTTTCTCTCCCATTTCTGTATAGATCGATGCTAAACGAATTGACATTATTCGTTTCCTATAGGAGTCACGTTCTCTAAGGGCGATATCATAAGATTGTAATACGTAATAGCGGGCTGAGTCTAGCTGTGATTGAATCAAATGTACTTGACCTATATTGGCCAATGCTATGCCAACACCTCTTGTATCTCCTAATTTTTGTTTAAGTTTTAAGGTTTTAAAATTGTAATTGAGTGCTTCCGAAAAATTACCTAAAGCCCCTTGGATATTACCTATATTTCCAGTGGTATTGCTTATGCCTTGCAGATCATGTATAGATTCATATTTTTTTAAGGCACTTAGCTGTAGTTCTAATGCTTTGGAATAATTTCCAGTAGAGTAAAAAGCATTGCTTAGCACGCTTAGAGCTCTTGCTTCCCCTTTAGGATAATCAATTTCCTTAGATAATTTTAATGCCTTTTGAGCAAAAAATAGGGTGGAATCGGGTTTTGAGGTGTGGTATAGAAAACCAAGTCTATTAAAACCAATAATACCTAGGGTATCTTCTTTATTAAAAGATAGTTCCTTTCTAAGGCTATCAATTTCCTTTTGTTGTGAATAGATAGGACTAATAAAACAGATACTAAATAGAATTAGACATTGTTTTAAATATCGAGATATAAAAATTTTGTATTGATTGGTAGGCATGACTAAACTTCTTTACGGTAGAATTGATGTGGTTAATTAATTGTAATTCAGTTTTATAAATATAGTGATAAAGAATTTAGTATACTAGTAGCACTACAAACATAGCAGGTTAATTAATACAAAAAAATAGACCTTGTCATTGACAAGGTCTATAAACGTAATTTAAACGGATTACGCAACTAATAGTGCTACTATCGTTTTAGTGAAAAATGCGATTTGTAGGTTTTTAATTGATTATTTTCTTCGTATTCAAGAGTAAACCAATAATCGTTTGATGGTAGTGGCTTTCCAATATAGGTACCATCCCATCCATCACCAAAAGGGTTTAGTTGGACTATAAGCTGGCCATAGCGATTATAAATATAAAGCTTGGTTTTAGAATTTGGTTGAACACCTATTATATTCCATGTATCATTATATCCATCACCATTTGGGGTGAAAAATTTAGGATATCCTAGAATAGAAACTTGCTTTGAAAGAAAAAAGCAATTGTAACTGTCAAAGACATTAATGGTGTAGAAGCCAGGTAAAACATTAAAAAATTGATTGGAAGTTTGAGGGTTTTGCCCAGCCAATTGATAGAATACCTGGGTATTTGTATCTGTGGTGTTTACAGTAATAGAGGTATTTTCAGAAAAAGTATTATTAATAGTAACAGTAAAATCTGTAAGTGGATTTATCACATTTACAGTAGCTGTTTCATTGAGTGGTACTTCGCAATAAGGTATGTTCTGATATCGAATACTTTCTAAACGATAAATACTGCTTGTAGTAAGGGTTGGAGTAGCTAGGGTAGAACTACCGGTGGCTCCAATGGCTATTGTTTGAGGAGTCCCACCGTCAATTGAGTAAGTTACAACTGTATTGGGAGTGCCATTTATGGTTACCATACCAGTGGAACCAGAACAAATAGTTTCAGCCATAATGGAAGCGGTAGGCGTATTATTAATGGTTACTTGTACTGGTTTAATATCTGTACAATTACCATTGGAACTTTGAATATAATAGGTTCCACTCACAGAAATAGTAGTTGGATTATTAAGTGGATTGGTTGCCTGGTCATCATTCCAATATGTTAGGATACCGTTTCCGGTGCTTCCACTAGTTATCGATGCAGCAGTTATATCCACAGTGGTGTTAGCACAGGCTGTTAGAGGATTTGTAATAACAAGGGTAAGGGGTTCAATTAGTACATTTTGGTTTTGAGTACTACTATTTCCCGATGAGTCTGTAAAGGTCCAAGTTACTGTAGTGGAGGCCGTAATGGGTAACACTTCAGTGGTTGTTCCAATAATAGTTCCATCGCAGTTATCAGTGGCTGTAGGAGCAGTAAGACTTGTGACTTCACATTGTTCTAAAATATCCGGCAAACTTGCATTATCAGGTATTGGTGCATCCGTGTCTTGTATCAGTATGTTTTGCGTTTGTGTACTGTTATTACCAGCTGTATCTGTAAAGGTCCAAGTTACTGTAGTGGAGGTAGTAATGGGTAAAACTACTGTGGTTGTTCCAATAATAGTTCCATCGCAGTTATCAGTGGCTGTAGGTGCTATGAGGCTAGTGACTTCACATTGTTCTATAATATCTGGAAGACTGACCACATCTGTGACAGGAAGTGTAGAATCATCGATAATTACTTGTTGAGTTTGACTAGCTGTATTTCCATCACTGTCGGTATATTCCCATAAAATAGTATAGGTACCTTGTGAGCTATAAGTTACGGGGTTAGCTGTGGTGGCAGTTAGAATTTCTCCTGTACATTGATTTGTGGCTGTAGGATAATTTGAGATATCTATGGTAACACTACACTGATTTGTTATATCAGAAAGATTAGGTTCATCTAATACAATGGCAGTAGTGACATCTATGGTAGTAGAAATGGATGTTATAACTCCACAATTATCAGTTGCAAATAAATAAAGTTCTTGAGGACCTACGTTAGGAAATGTGATAGTTGCCGTATCTCCTGTTGCTATTTCAGGGGTTCCGCTGGCATCAAGACTCCAACTATAGGTATAAGGAGCTACTCCGTAGGAAGCACCATCTGTACTTACTGAAACAGGGGTGTTTTGACACACGGTTGGACTGTTAATTGTAATTCCTCCAGACGTGGGATCAGGCAGTTCAACAGTTCGTCCAATTACATTAATAACTAGTGGACTTGCGGCACCAATACAGGAAGAACTACATCCTGTAGCACCATAGCAAGTCCTAAAAAATTGCAAGGTAATATCCATGGTTTGTGGAGTACAAGAAGGAGAAGGAAGACAACTATTCACATCATTAAAAATCGATACATTATTTCCATTACAGGTACCTGTACCTACACTATTACAAAACCAATAAATTCCAGTTGCACTTGGACTTATACAGGAATTTAAAGAAAAGCGAACGGCTCCATCTTCTAACCAACACAAACCTGAGGCTGTATAAGAAAAGGTCCAGGTAAGGTCAACTATCTCAGCGTTTGCAGGAGTAGAAATAGGAAGTGTATAGTCACAAGAATTTGTAAAAGTACAGGTGCTATTATATCGAGAACCAGTTATAGATGCTTGTGCAAGTGTATAAATACCAGTTACCAAAGGGTCAATTACAAGTTCATATTGGTCAATTAAATTATTTATCCAATCAAACGGAACTACAATTCCAATTGAAGTATTATCAATAGTATAATCTACTTCTTGTCCTAGTGATTTTTCCCCATTTTTCGGATACACATAAGCTGGGTTAATTTGAAGTAATTCTTGTTGACTTTTCACTACTAATGAACCTGTCATCTCAATTATACCTGGAGCATTTTCAAATTCTATGGATAAGTTTGAATTATGTGCAAGATTATCCTTGAAGATTAGAGCATCGAATGCTCCATATAAGTTCTTCTTTATAATAAAATTTGTTTTGATGGCTCCCCTGGATACTACAAGTTCGGCATCTATTCCATTAAAAATATTATTGACATACATTCCGTCATCACCAATAGTGTAATTACTCCAATTAGCATTGGCTGCGAGCCTTTCATTATCATTGGTTCTTGTCCAGAGTGTCCAATTATTAAAATAGACTTTACCCTTAGGTGTTTTTACATAGGTACGTTGATTATCAATTTCAAAACCTACAGGCTCATAGAACATTGATGATTCGTATACATTGGAGGCAATGGGTTTAAGATCGGTATTAATAGCTACCCATTTACCATCTTTTAAATAATTGATATCTCCAAGGGCCCTTTGAATGTAAAACATACTAGTGTCCTTGATATTAACAAAATAACGTTCATCACTCTTTCTTTTATTAAGTACTTCTACACAGTCCTCACAAGGAGCATCCTTTGGAAGTATCCCAAAATCAGGATGAGTATAATCTGAAGAATTATTCCATTTCTTCCAGTCCTCAATTTGTTCCTTTTTAATCCTGGAGAAATAGGTTAAATTATTTTCTCCATTCCTAGGTTCATTTCTTGTTTGACTACCTTTGGTACTCTCAAATTGGTTATTATTTTGACAGTATACTGAAGTAATTTGACTTTGGAGAAGAATTATAAAAAAGAATAAAATTACAGATACTTTCTCTTTTGAAGATGATTTAGATTTCAACATCAATTGTATTGGTTAGGTTATGAAAGTAAAAATATATTTTTTTACTAAAATTATTAGAAAAAATATTAAGAATTTTCTTAGAAATAATTTGTAATAATCTTTATAACAGTGAACTATTAACTTATTTTTTAATAATTGAACGTTTCGATTGCATCCAATTTTAATTCGTGCCCTACTTAATTCACTGACTTCCATTTGTTCGTTTCCGACAATTTTTAACACATAATTTACTTTTTTCATTTTAGGGAACTAATACATAATAACGCATACTATTATACGCACAATGAATTGTAGTATTTTTTGTTAAAGAAAGACGGTATTTGTATTTGACCATGTATTTTAGCGCAAATTATACATTGTAAATGAACTATAAAATTGGAGTATTTACTGCTATGGGGATGTTAGCTTTGTTGGTATCCTGTACTACAAAACCTGAGCTAAGAACTCATATTTCAGATATATTAAATCAAATTGACACCCTTTCCTATACCCAGCCTGAAAAGGCAATTCATATTATAGATAGTACCTTAAATAATTCAGAATCGTTAACTGCGTTAGAAAAGACTAAATTGACATTTAATAAAGGTGAAATTCTATTTTTAAATGATAATTACATAGATGCAATAAATACTCAACTAAGTACACTTGAGGCATTTAAAAGTTTAAATGAAAGCTATTATGTAGGTAATTGTTTAATTACGTTAAGTTCTGCCTATCTTCATTTACAAGCCTTTGATAAGTCACAGGAATATGCGTTGCAAGCCCTAAATGTAGCTCAGGAAATTAAACATGAAAAATTACTGAGTAAAGCGTATAATAGATTGTTTTATCTTCATTTTCATTTAAAGGATTATTCTCAAGCATTACAATATATAACCAAATCTGATTCGCTAATTACTAAAAGCACAGATACTACTTCTATAATTGCCACCAAAAGTAATATAGCAAGCCTTTATTTGCAGTTAAAGCAATACAATAAGGCATTGGAAAATTATGCTCTGGCAATGAACCTTAGTAGGCACTCTAGTGATGTAAAAACCTTAGTGACAGTGCTAAATAATATTGGCTTTACTTATATCGAAGCGGGTGATCTTGACAGTGCTAAAAAGTTTCTGAAAGGTGCCGCAACATTAAATAAGAATATTAATAGTATAAATGCAGCACCCTTTAAGGGATTAGGGAATGTATTTTTACTTGATCAGCAGTTAGATTCTGCTTCTTACTATTACCATCATGCGTTGACTGCTTATCACCAAAATAGCAACTTTAAAGATAAGGTGGAAGTATATGATAAGTTGGTGGCCATAGCCATTTTAGAACAAGACTTTCAAAAAGCTTTAAGTGCGCAAAAAAAGCGCGATAGTATCCAACGTATTATAACAGCTACCGAGAAAGATCAGTTACTTTCATTTGCAAATGTGAAATATGAAGTAAAAAAACAAGAAACTGAATTACAATACCAGAAGGAAATAAATAATGCCAACAGACTTCTTTTTATAAGTATTGCGCTGTCTCTTTTACTATTGCTGATCACTTTGATTGTTTTTTATGTCAATCTTAAATTGCACTCAAAAAATAAAGCATCAGCCTTGGAGCAAAAGTTATTGCGAGCTCAGATGAATCCTCATTTCATTTTTAATGCTTTAGCCGCTATTCAAAATATAACATTAGAAGGTGACCCTCTTAAATCTTCTCAGCATATAGCCAAATTTGCGAAACTGATAAGACAAAATTTTGATTATGTGCGTAAAGATAAAATCAGTTTGGACAAAGAAATTTCCATGATTACCAATTATATAGAGACTCAACGTTTACGTTTTAATAACGTATTTAACTATCAAATTGATATATCCGGGGTGGATGACAGTACTAAAGTGTTTATTCCACCTATGCTCTTACAACCCTTTGTTGAAAATGCTATTGAATATGGGGTAAAGGATAAAAAGGATACTTTGGGGCTTGTTACTATTTGCATTCGAAAGGAAGGCAGTTCGTTATTTTTTAGTATAGAGGATAATGGTGTTGGCAGGAATGAAGCTTCTAAGCATAAGCGAATTTCTGAGACTGAACATGCAACGGATGTATTCTTAGAACGATTAAATCGAAGAAAGAAAAAAGAAGAACTCTCCTTTACCATTGAGGATTTATATAATACCGATGGCCAACCCATAGGAACCAAAGTAAGTTTTACCCTGATCTTAATATGATAAAATCAATAATTGTCGAAGACGAATTTAATGCACAGAATTCATTAGCAAAGCTTATACGGTATACGCATAAGGATATACAGGTAATGGCTATGGTAGATAATGTGGAGGATGCCATTTCTAAAATAAAAGAAATTGAACCGCAGCTAGTATTTCTGGATATTGAACTTTCAGGAGGCAATGCATTTCAGATCTTAGAGGCTCTTGAATCCATATCCTTCAAAATTATTTTCACTACCGCCTATGATGAGTTTGCTATTAAGGCCATCAAGTTTAATACTCTTGATTATCTATTAAAACCAATCGATTCTGAGGAACTAGATAGTTGTTTGAAAAAATTTAAGGAAACCTACAAACAAGAACTAGCCTATAAGGATGCTGTTCAAAAGCTTACTCAGTTTGATAAAAAACAACAACAACAAACCTTACTTATCAAAACCACGGACCAGCAATATATTTTAGATATAAAAGATATTATACGCTGTCAGGCTGATGGTAGTTACACTACTTTTTTTACAGCCTCCGGAAGTAATGGAATAATGAGTGCAAGAAACTTAAAATACTACGAAAATTTGTTAAGTGCACATTCCTTTGTGAGAGTTCATCAATCTCATTTGGTAAATCTTCAATATATAGAATCCATTAATAGTAGAAATGTTATCCGACTTACAAATGGGCAGGAAGTACCTCTGGCTACTCGAAAAAAAACATATATAAAACAATTTTTAGATAAGAAATAAGTCGCTTATAAAACAAACAAATGCATTTATGAAATGCATTTGTTTTCTGCAGAGTGCACAAGTAGTTTTGAGTTCAAATCAAAATTAGTATGTACTATGGGACTTAAAGAAAGAAGATTTGCTAAGCAATTTGCAGAAGAGCAATTCCCTGCTTTAGAAGCAAAAATAAAGGAAGCCATTGGCTTTGAAGTACCACTAGAAATAGCTTGGGAAACATTGTTTGAGGAGCAGTTTTTGCATCTGTATAACGACACCTATCCTAAAATTTATTTCATTCCATTTATTGAAGCCTTTAAAATTATTGGTAAAGATCAGATAGGCAAAGAAGCATTGCAGGAAGGAATTCAGCGCATTGAAATTTGCAATGAAAATAACCATCACAATCCAGATAGAGCTTATAGCCTTGAAAGCGGAATCCTTAAGCTTGACCATAGTCCGGTTTTAAACGCCGAACAGGTCGATGACAGGATTGAATCATTAGTAAAATTGTTAGAAAACCAACTATAACAATTCCGCCATCTATTTACTGAGAATTAAGAAGTATCCCTAAATCACTTAAAACCAAATGTCATGAAAATGGAAACCTACCTTACACAGTTTAAGGCCAATTCACCACAAAAGATTTTAAAAAAAATTTACAAGCAAAATCCTCATGCCAAGGTTGGAATTCAGCTATCTTCTGGAGCTTATGTAGAAGGATTTATTGCTCATATTGCCATAGAGCAGGAGTCCTATGGAAGCAATGAGTATATCTGTATGTACTCTGAACATGATCAGGTGTATTACTTTTCATTGAATAGTATTATGCTGGTCACCATTTTTCAACCCAAATCGCTTGCCGTTACTTTATCTGAAGGAACAATAAGTAGACCCATTTCTGAAGAGAAAAGCATGACAGTTTTACAACTTAAACGATGGGCAAAGGAACAGGAGACCGATTTGGGCGCTCTTATTATACTTCCCTCTGAAGGGATGGATGCTGAGAACAATCGATTGAATATTCAAGATATCATAAATAGTTTACATGTAGCAGTTAATGGAATTACAAAGGATTCTATGGGTAGGGAAGCATGGAATGCTATTACAGAAGTAGTAGTAGGAAATACAGAAGGTACATTAAGTGTTGGTAGGAGCAATACAAAACTAAGTATCCATATAAATTATTTGAAAGCTTTACCAGAAGATTTAACAACTCAATTAGAGCACCAATTGACTAACGTATTGTAATAATTTAATTAATTAAAATAAAATAAAAGGACATGGGACTTAAAGAAAGACGATTTACACAAGAATTTATTGCGAACAGCTTTCCGGCATTACAAAACGAAATTAACCAAGCTGCAGGCTTTTCGGTACCTTTAGAAATATCTTGGGATACCTTGTTTGAAGACACCTATTTGCATTTGTATAATGATACTTATCCTAAAGTATATTTTTTGCCGCTAATTGAAGCTTTAAAAGCCATTGCTGTCGACGATTTTGGTAGAGAATTGTTGCAAAAGGGGTTACAAAAAGTAAGTATTGTGAATACTAGTGATCATCATAGCCCAGAGAGAGGTATGACCTTCACAAATGGAGTATTAACAATAGATCATAGTCCCGTTCTTAATGCAGATAAGGTGGAAGAACGTGCTGAGTATTTAATAACATTGTTAGAAGATAATTTGGATGATTTTGCATCTGGAGCTGTGGAAAGTGAATCTACTGATTCTTCAAGCACAACCCAAACAACAAATGATGCAGCTCCTGGAATCACTATTCATGAACTTTTTTTACAAAATGCCGTAATTACCTATGAAAAGCAACTCGTGTTTAACGAACTTGTTGGTGAGCGTGGATGGGATTTTAATATGACTGATGGAACTGTAAGTTTTGAGGAATATGTATTTCCAATGCAGATTTTAGGCACTTATTCTGAACGCGAGAAATCATGGATGTGGGCTTGGGCAAATAAACAAAGTGGAATTCCAGAAAACTTGCTTAAGGCAGCCTATCATTTACAAAATTTTGGAAATCAAGGACGCATTAATGAATTAATGTCGCCGTCCTTTGAGGCAACTGAAAATACAGGTCATTTTTTTGGTCAAATTGCTGCCGGTATTTATAATGCTAGCTGTTATTGTCCGGTTGTCTTTAAAGGCACTCATATTTACGTGCTTATTGATTCCGAAATGATAGATGAAAAATTAGCCAATGATGCACCTACTATTGTATCAAGATTTACTCAGGCTATCAGTAATATGAACTTGGATCATAAGGTAGCCTTATATTATTATTTAACTACAAAAGGGTATGAGGTAAAGGCTATGGGCAATAATTTATTAGCTACAAAGGAGGATGATCAAATACTAGGAATTTTTGACCTAAATAGCCGATTGTTAAAGATTAATACTTCCAAGGTGTAAGAATTATGAAGTATGTATCAACAACCTTAGAGGCTCTACAAGAAGAGCATCAAAACGCCTTAAATGATGCCCAATCTGAAATGATGGCTGTCCTTGGTGAAGCACAGAATAGTGGTGATTTTTCTAAAATGCAAGAAATAAGTGAGTCATTCCAAAAGACAAGTATGTTATTAATGGAGGCTTTTGAGGATCGCATTAAGGAGCTTACAGCAATACCTGAAGAACTTCCAATGGAAAAATACTATGGTGATAATCGTACGGACATTGATTTAGATGCCTTAGTATATAATGGAGATAGGGATTATGTACTGGAGTTTCAAAAGGATGAACTTATTCAAGAAGTCTTAAAGAACATTAAAGAAAACAACCCAGTATTTCAAACCAGAAGGCATCTTTTAAAGTCAAGTTTACGTTTAACACCTACACTTGCACCAGTGCTATATGAAATTGGAAATCATTGTAAAAATGTGCTGAGACTTAAGGCTGATATCGAGTTTTTTGTATATCAAAGTGATTTGTTTAATGCCTCCTGTTACCCACCAGATACTAATAAATTATACATCATTTTATCTTCAGGTATCATTGAACGTTTCGAAAAGGATGAACTTACTTTTGTAATTGGACATGAGATTGGGCATGTATTATTTGAGCATTTTGATTATCCAGTAAAACACCTACTAGAGGTCGGTAAAAATGAATTGGCACCTATACATGCTATGAAATTATATGCTTGGAACAGAAATGCCGAAATTAGTGCTGATAGAGCCGGGTTGTTGTGCTGTCAAAGCTTTGAAGCTGCTGGTAGAACATTTTTTAAGTTGTCATCTGGGGTTACTTCAGATACCTTAGCCTTTAAACTAAATGAATATGTGCAGCAGTTTGTGGATTTGGAACAAGTCTTAAGTAGTACGGAACACGATCCTGCAGACTGGTACACAACTCATCCATTTAGTCCACTTAGAATAAAGTCCTTGGAGTTATTCAACAAAAGTGAAACCTATAAAATTTTTAATCCTCAAGTAAAGGCAGAAATTACCGAGGATGAAATGGAGGCAGAAATAAAACGAATTATGTCTCTTATGGAGCCTGAAGATATTGATAATACCTCACAGGATAATGAAAAACTTCAACGTTTTATGTTCCTAGGAGGGTATATGATTTCAAAAGCCGATGGAACCATTGATGAATCAGAAACACATGCACTGAGTAGTATTGTATCTAAAGAGATCTTTTCTAAATGCATGCTAACCATTAGCGGACAAACTGATGAAGAGATTATCCAAGAACTAAATCAATTGGCAAAGGAATTAGATGTCGTATTGTCTGTTATGCAAAAGTTAAACTTATTGCGGGATTTATCCATCATAAGCTTTTCTGATGGGGAGATTACGGATTCAGAGGTAAAGGTTCTTTACAATTTGGCTAGGATCCTTTACATAAATACTGAATTTATTGATAAAGTTCTGGGTGATGCCCAGAAAGTATAAGCTAATTGTAGTTGCCCGATACTGGTAGTAATGACCTCTTTTCATACGTTTATTAACTATTACTACCAGTTGGTGGGCAAACACTACTATATAAAACCGTCTTTTTGACGGTTTTATATATTCAAGTAATTCCTTTATAGTTGTTAATTGTTCTCTGTTATAGCAATAGCTGATTGTAATTAACTACCCGCCAAGGGCGTACCAAATAGTCCCACTGCAAGTTCAATCCATAGAATGGCAACAAATAGTATAATCATTCCACAAAGGATTATTGCCTTTCTTTTTGTTTTGATATGTTTAATTACAAGGTTGCACCCATAGGCAGTTCCAAATAAGAGTATACCCGCAATGATAAAATCAAATGCAGACCAGTTTACTTGATCTGAAAATTGCATGCCAATAAATGGCATTAAGAGTAGGGCAGAGGCTAGTAAATATAAGGCTACAGAAATTTGATGTTTAGTGATCATAAATATATTATTAAAGTACTTTGAAATACAAAGTAAATAAAAAATAAAATAGTAACCGCACTTTCCTTTTAAAAAAAATACTAAAATTATACTCTAAGTCAATGATTTAAGGTTGGATGTCCGTAAAACGACTTTTAATAAAGTCAATGGAATTCTTATGAGCAATAGCCAGGTCATTATCCAATATACCATCAGTTTCCGAGAATTTAACATTAAACGAAGGCAAGGAAAATGTTTGGATTACTTCAGCCCCACATTTAGGAAAAAAACCAGAAGCAGCGTTCATAACATTTCCGCCTCCATATCCTCCAGGAGAGGTACTCATTAAAAACATGGGTTTATTTTTAAAGATATTCATGTCTACTCGTGAACACCAATCAAGTATGTTTTTAAAAGCAGCTGTATAACTTCTGTTATGTTCAGCCATAGAGCATAGGATTAAATCGGCCTGTTTAAACTCTCTATGAAATTGATATGCGGCCTCTGGGTACCCTCCCTTTTCGCGATCCACTGAAAAAATTGGCATTTCATAATTTGATAGGTCAAGAAGGGTAACCTTGGCATCAGGAAAATAACGAAGGGTGTGAAGTACCAGTTTTTTATTAATGGAAGTACTACTGGTACTCCCCCAAAAAGCGACTATATGCATACTTACTTATTTAAATAAAACATCGTGAATAGTAGTGTCTTTATCAAAGACACTTTTAGCAAAGGGGCATAAAGGCAAAATTTTGAGGTCATTTTCTCTTGCATACAGTACAGCTTGCATGACCATTTTTTTACCTACGCCACGACCTGAAAAATCACTATTTACCTCTGTATGGTCAATAATAAACTTTCCGGTACCTGCCCATGTATAGGTCATTCTTCCAGCCTCATTGGTGTCTTCTTGGGCCAAAAAATAGCCCTTTCTTCCTTGGTCTACTTGTGTTATAGTGATCATTATAATTTAGGTTTAGGGAGTGGCACATATTCAGTTTCACCAGGTATTTTAGGAAATTCTTGAGCCTCCCATTTATGTTTGGCTTCTTCTAATGTTTCTTTGGAAGAACTAACAAAATTCCAAAAAATAAAGCGTTCTTCAGGGAATGGTTCTCCTCCAAAAATGTAAATGGTTGTATTCTCATGAATTTCAAATGCACATAAGGTCGCTTGTTTGGCTACTAGTATTTGTTTAGCATCAAAGGTTGTGCCCTCTATGGTTACCTGACCTTCTAGTATGTACAAAGCACTTTCACCGTAAAGGTCCTTTCCTATTTCAATTTTCTGTCTATGTGTACTTTTAAGCTCAATAAAGTAAAGTTTACTATGTACAGGAACTGGGGATTGTTTTCCAAATGCCTGTCCTGCAATTAGCTTTACAGCGGTAGTATTTATCAACCAATTTGGGAGTTCTGTGGCTTCGATATGAGAAAATGATGGAGTCGTATTTTCCAATTCCTTTGGTAAAGCCACCCATATTTGTAAACCATGTAATATCTTATCCGTTGTTCTTAAATAAGCGGGTGTACGTTCTGAATGAACCACACCACTACCGGCAGTCATCCAATTTACAGCACCTGGTTGTATTTCCATCTCACTTCCCAAACTATCTCTATGCATGATGGCCCCCTCAAATAAATAGGTTAGCGTGGATAATCCTATATGAGGATGTGGAGGAACATCCAGGTTTTGATAGTCTTTAAGGTAAGCAGGCCCCATATGATCAATGAAAATGAAGGGTCCTACCATTCGTTTTTGACGAAAGGGTAGGAGTCTTCCAACCATGAAGTTACCTATATCGGCTGCACGTTCCTCTATTATTAATTGAACATTGGACATAATGACTGTTTGTTGTAATGTTGTATAAATTACATTTAATCCTCTAAATAACCGAATTTTCCGGTGTTAAAATCATTAAATGCGGAAATTAACTCTTCTCGTGTGTTCATTACAAAGGGGCCGTGGGCTGCTATAGGTTCCTCAATGGGTTCTCCACTTAGTACTAATACAACCGCATTTTCTAAGGCCTTAATTTCAAAAGTTTCACCATCATTTTCAAACAAGACAAAATGATTGGTAGGTACTTGTGATGATCCATTTACAACAATACTTCCTTCAATGACTAAAAGTCCAGTATTATAATTTCCAGGAAACGAGAAAGTAGCCATTCCATTGGAATTAAGCTTTACATTATACAAATGTACTGGTGAAAAGGTTTGAGCGGCTCCCTTTGTCCCATTATAGGTACCTGCAATGACTTCCACTAGACCTCCATTATCGGGTAATTCAACTTTTGAAATGTCTGAATTTAAAATCCCTTGGTATTTAGGAGTGGTCATTTTGTACTTTGCTGGTAAATTAACCCATAATTGAACCATTTGAAATTCGCCACCTTCTTGACTAAATTCCGCTTCATGGTACTCTTTATGGAGAATGCCAGATGCGGCGGTCATCCATTGAACATCCCCTTCTTTAATCACGCCACTATTTCCTGCACTGTCATGATGGGCCACTTGACCTTTATAGGCTATAGTAACGGTTTCAAATCCACGATGTGGGTGAACACCAACACCTCTGGGTGTAGTGGTTGGAGGAAAATAATGGGGTGAATTATAATCTAGCATAATAAAGGGAGTCATACGCTCCATATCTAGATGGTATCCTGAGGGAATGAAATTATGTACTCTAAATCCATCACCAACCATATGAGGCATTGGTGGGCTTATCACAAGCTCTACGTTTTTAGTTTTCATATCACATTAGTTTAATTTTACACTACAAAGATAGGCTAGCCAACACTGTTGTGCATTGATGTATGTTAAGAACGGAGCCTAGGAGTAACTTTCTCTAGTAAGCTTATTTTATGACTATTTCAGTAGTTTTTATAATGAAAACTGTTTTAATGGTTTGTTAGTATTGGTGGTGATTAATACTGCCGTGTTTTATGGTTGCGTTACATCAAATCAATAAGCTAATTTCTTCCTTACGCGGCTTAAACTCTCAGGTGTTATACCTAAATATGAGGCAATCATCCATTGTGGAACCCGAAGGGTAAGATCTGGATATTGTGTTATAAAATCTACATATCTTTCTTCTGCAGTTGCAGATAATAATAGATTTATTCGTTTTTGTTGATATCGAATATGTTTATGTAACGCCTTTTCGTTATGTACATTAAATGAAGGATTTTTAGATGATATAGTACAAACAAAATCAATGGGAAGTATCACAATTTGAGAGTCTTCAATGGCATCGATATACAGTTCAGAAGGTTCTTTAAAATACATACTACTTCGATCAGTGACCATCCAACTCTCTGGTGCAAACTGAATGATATGTTCCTTTCCGTTAGAATCAACAGTATAGGCTCGTAATAATCCTTTTTCAATAAAAAAGGTATTTTGACAAACCTCTCCAGCTTGAAGTAGAAGGGAACCCTTCTTTATTTCCTTTACCTCAAATTCATTACTGATTATTTCTACCTCTTTTTCAGGCAGTATATTTTCTTGATTTATATAATGTTTAAAATTTAAAAGCATACTCTCGAAGATACATAAAAATGATGTGATTCATTATCATAAGCGGAAGGGATATTATCATGTTTTTCTAAAAATTATATACACAAAAATTTAGCAAAAGGTACTAAAAAAGGCTATCCTTTTGAGATAGCCTTTATAATGGATTTAAAAGCAATTATTTTTTGTTTTTAACGTGGGTTTCTAACCATTGATCTTGTTCCCATAAAACATGCATAACACTTTCCCAAGCCGCATAACCATGACTTTCTTTAGGTAACATTACCAAACGAGCAGGAGCACCAAAACCTTTTAAAGCATTGAAATAACGCTCACTCTGCATTGGGTACGTACCTGAATTGTTATCTGCCTCCCCGTGGATTAGCAATAATGGAGTCTTCATTTTATCAGCATGCATAAATGGAGACATCGTGTTATATACATCTGGAGCTTCCCAATAATTACGTTCTTCACTCTGGAAACCGAAAGGAGTAAGGGTTCGATTATATGCTCCACTTCTAGCAATACCAGCCGCAAATAAGTTTGAATGAGATAGTAAGTTAGCGGTCATAAAAGCACCGTAAGAATGACCACCTACAGCAACACGATTACGATCAATATATCCTAATGCATCTACAGCATCTATGGCTGCTTTACCATTTGCTACTAATTGTTTTAAGAAGGTATCATTAGGCTCAGAGTTTCCTTCTCCAACGATTGGAAAAGCTGCATTATCAAGCACCGCATAACCACGTGTAATCCAGTAAATAGGAGTACCGTAGCTTAAGAAAGTGAAAGAATTTGGGTTTGATGTCGTCTGAGAGGCACTACTAGCATCTTTGTACTCTCTTGGATATGCCCATACAATAAGAGGAAGTTTTTCTTTTTTTGCCTTATCATATCCTGGAGGAAGATAAAGGATACCACTTAACTCAAGCCCATCTTCACGCTTATAAGTAATCACTTCCTTATGTGCATCAGCTATTTTTTTGAATGGATTTTCAAAATGTGTAATAGCTATGGGTGCAATTCTTTTTATGGTATTGCGGATGTAGTAGTTAGGATATTCATTTTTAGATTCCATCATTACTAAGAATTCTCCCTTCTTAGCATCCATAACTGAAATGATACGCTCCAATTTATCAGTATATGATGATTGGTAAATTCGTTTTGTTGTTTTGCTTTTTAAGTTAAAAGCATCTACAAAAGGAAACTGTCCTTTAGGTGAATATCCATCACCAATCAAGAAAGCTTGGTTGTTTTGAATATCTAGAACATATCTGCCATACTCATTTCTTTTTGTTTCAAACTCTCCTGGATCACTGTACACATCTTGATAGTTTCTGTCAAATATTACCTCAGGTTTTTTAGAAGCATTTGAAGGGTTGAAAATGTAAGATTTTGTATTACGAGTGTTCCACCAACGGTCCTGAAGAATAGCCACATTATCATTACCCCAAGTAATCCCTGCATATCTATTAATCGTTTTAGCCAATGATTTTGGTTTTGCAGTAAAGGGCGCCTCTACGCTAAAAATTTCATCACGATGAGTTACTTCAATTGCTGGATCACCTCCATCTAATGCTTGTACCCACACTAAGGTAGCTGGCTTATCAGCACGCCATTGAACATTACGTTTTCCACTTACAGTGGCCATAAATCCTTTTGGCATGTCTTCAATTAGAGGTTGCTCATCAAATAGTGTAATAAGCTTCCCATTAACATCATATATGTGTGTTTGAGAAGGGAATCTATTTAAAGGCACTATATAGGAGAATGGGCGATGTAATGTAGAAATCATAAGGTAGTTTCCATCAGGTGAAAATGATTCTCCTGCGTACATTGCCTTTTCTTTCCATAAAGAAGCTGTTCCATCAAGGGTTACCTTATAAAGTTCAGAAGTTGCTAATGCTTCAAAATTTGCCTCATCATTAGGGTTTTTGAGAAGATCTTGATACGTCCTGTTTTGGGCCAAAGTACCATCACTGGTAGTAACAGTAGGGCCGGTAGGTACTGATTCTTGAGTATTTATAAGAGCAGGACGATCTTTAGGTAACATACGAACTAAAAGGGCCTCACTATCTCTAAACCAGCTTATTGGGCTTCCCATATTCGCATTAGCTTTTGCTTCCGTAAGTTTTCTCGCTTGCTTGCTTTCAACGTCTAAAACCCAAATTTCAACACCAGTTGTTGTGGTGTGTGTAAAGGCTACCTTTTGCTCGTTTGGAGACCAACTAAAATTGCTTAATCTTGGTTGAGAAGGTAATCCGTTTACTTGAGTAGCATCCTTATCCTTAACTTTCTTTAAGGTAATGTTATTAATGTACGTAATCGTACTTGAAATATTTGTTTTAGGATTGATACGTAATCCTGCCAATCTCAATTCGTCATCGGATAGATCTTGAATTGTTCTATAACTATTGCGATGAAGTAATAACATGTTTTCATGCTTACTGTCCATGGATACCGATGGAGCACGACGAACATCAGCAAGTTCCAGAATTTCCTGAGGAGGTTTTTGATAGGTTAAATTCTCTTGAGCCAATAACGGTATGGCTGTCAGGAGAAAAAGACCAAAGGAGATAAGTTTTTTCATTGGATAATTTGTTTGATTATTCTGTTTTTAAAAGTACTTTTTTGTGGTTGAATAAAATCTATAAATTTTGTTAAAAAGAAACCGCCCCGATACATATCGAGGCGGTTATCTTATGGAATATTGAATATTACTTGGCTTTATCAGCTACAATTCGTTTTTCACGATTAGCAAGTTCCCAAGCAGTATGGAAAATTAGTTTCGAACGATTAGTCAACAAATCATAGTTGATTTTATCAGGGGTATCACTGATTCGGTGGTAATCATCATGCGTTCCGTTAAAGTAAAAAACGGCCGGAACGTTGTGTTTAGCAAAGTTGTAATGATCACTACGATAGTAGAAACGGTTTGGATCATTGTCGTCATTGTACTTGTAATCAAGCTCAATTCCACAATACTTTTCATTCATTTGCTCAGAAATTTCATGTAATTCCGTACTTAACTTATCTGCTCCAATTACATACACATAATTACGGTTTCCTTGTCGTTCTGGATCAATTCTTCCAATCATATCAATGTTAAGATTTGCCACCGTATTGGCTAGAGGGAAGATTGGTGATTGTGCGTAGTATTCAGATCCTAAAAGGCCACGCTCTTCTCCAGTTACATGTAAAAATACTATCGAACGTTTTGGCCCATTTCCTTCCAGTTGCGCTTTACGGAATGCTTCAGCAATTTCTAAAATAGCAACGCTTCCAGAACCGTCATCATCCGCACCATTGAATACATTTCCATTTTCATCAACTCCTACGTGGTCAAGGTGAGCAGAAATAACAATATATTCATTTGGCTTTTCACTTCCCTTAATAAAAGCAACTACGTTTTCAGTATCCACTTCTTCATTATTGCTTTTAAAGCTTAAAGATGCTTTACCAGAAATAGTTGCACTGGTAGCAGTTGACGTATAGGTTTTATATATTTTAGATGCCAATTCTGTGTTTATAACACAGCTGAAGAAATCTGATTGGTTACCATCCACTGTCATATTTCCACCATGCTCTTTAAGGTAATTGAATTGCTGTATGTATCGGCCGAAATTATCTGATTCAATAAAAAGTACTCCAGCAGCACCTTTTTCCTCCGCTAACATCGTTTTAGCGCGTAGGGCTTGACGTTGATTACTCCATTTAGAAGCTTCTTTGGTTCCAGTTACTACAAAGGTTCCATCGTTATTTACAGGCTCTCCTGATTTGATCAGCAACAATTTTCCTTTTACATCTAAATTCGTGTAGTCCGAATACTTTGCGTCATCAATTCCATATCCTGCATATACAATCGATGAGAATTCATATTGAGATTTTGCAGGAGCTCTAAACGCAAGAATTTGTTCACCAAAGGTATAGTTTGAATTTCCAAATGAAAAACTTCCTTCTGGTACTGATAATTTTACCAGAGGTACCTTCTGATAGTAATCTCCATTACTTTGCGCTGCAGGTATTCCCAATTCGATATAATGATCACGTAGGTATGCAGCTGCCTTTTTCTGACCTTCTTTACCTGTATCACGACCTTCAAATTCGTCAGAAGCAAAGGTATAGAGCATTTCTTTTAGTTCACCTTCAGTAATGGTGTTAGCATAGGTAACAGGCGTTACTTCTTGTGGAGTTTCGGTAGTAGGCGCAACGGTCTTTTGGGAAGAGTTACATGCCATGGCCAAGGCCATTACCGGAATGAGCATTTTTTTCATGTGAATGATTTAGTTAATTAATTGTAATAGTTATAAAAAACCAAGCGTAAATACTGTCAGAATTTAACTTGTTTTCTGTATAAAAAATATTTAGCATCCCAAATATATTCAAATCTATGAGTGGTTTTCTTTTTCACAAAAAAAATCCCCCTTCCGGAGGTTATTTTAAGAAAACTTTAATAATTAATCAGGGAACTGTTATTAATTCACTTAATTCGAATATAATTTTCTGAAAAGATTTTGTTTCCAAATTCATCTTGGGTGATTTGGCTAAAACTATTGGTGTCGATCATCAGTTTGAATTTAAATACTCTCATAGTATCTAAAATACGCATCATGGAGGCCGAACCATATTCTAACACCTCAGTAAGGGTGCTATCTGTGTTACTATAGGAGCCATAGCCATACCATTGAATTGAATCCATTGGTACTTTTCTGCTCCACATGACTTTACCACCAGCATACATTTTTACTTGTCTATAATCAGCACTATTAAAAATTGTATCTATAACCTGATCATTTTCATAAGAATAAAAACTGATGAGTTCCCAAGAACCTTCCAACGACTTTTTAGTTGGATAGTTTTCAATCGGTGAGGCACTTGTTAGAAGCACTATGGCTACCAACAAGACAATGGAGTTTATAAGTGTTTTCATAACTAAATGCTTTTAAGGTATTTATCAACAAAAGTGGTATTTAAAGTTACAAAATTTTGAAATGGTTTTATCAGATTTCTGTATTGATTTATAGGCTATTATAAAGGAATCACTCCATACGTATGAATTATGGTAGTATAACAACTTTTGATAATTTTCTAAAGGTCTTTCCATTTAAATCTGTTATTTTTGAAAACGAAAATTTAGAATAACAGCAAACGCAATTAAATTATGACAGCTCCCATAGAAAAAGTAAAGTGCTTGATTATAGGCTCAGGACCAGCTGGGTATACTGCAGCCATTTACGCTGCCCGTGCAAATATGAACCCAGTATTGTACCAAGGAACACAGCCAGGTGGACAACTTACTACAACAAATGAAGTGGAAAATTTCCCTGGATATCCTGATGGAATTACCGGTCCGGAAATGATGATACAATTACAACAACAGGCACAACGTTTTGGAACTGATGTTCGTGATGGTTGGGTAACTAAAGTAGATTTTTCAGGACCTACACATAAGGTATGGGTTAACGATGAAAAGGAAATCCATTGTGATACGGTTATAATATCTACAGGTGCTTCTGCCAAATATTTAGGATTACCTTCAGAGCAACATTATTTGAAAATGGGTGGGGGAGTATCGGCTTGTGCAGTTTGTGATGGCTTTTTCTATCGCAACCAAGAAGTTGTTATCGTTGGAGCAGGAGATTCTGCTTGTGAAGAAGCTCACTACTTATCGAAGTTATGTAAAAAAGTAACCATGTTAGTACGCAGTGAAAACTTCCGTGCTTCTAAAATAATGGAAGATAGAGTACGTAACACCGCAAACATTGAAATACTACTAAATACAGAAACTGTGGAAGTTTTAGGAGATGGACAAGTAGTTAGTGGAGTAATGGTTAGTAATAATGTGACTAAGGAACAAAGAGAAATACCTGCTACAGGATTTTTTGTAGCTATCGGTCATAAACCAAACACGGATATTTTTAATAGATTTTTAGAATTGGATGAAACAGGATACATTATAAATGTACCGGGATCCTCCAAAACGAATGTGGAAGGGGTATTTGTTGCCGGAGATGCTGCAGATCATGTGTATCGACAAGCTATTACGGCAGCAGGTACAGGATGTATGGCTGCTTTAGATGCTGAACGATACTTAGCCTCTGTAGAGCATTTAGCCCATTCTTAAAGCCTTTTGGAGACATAAATTAGAAAACCTAGTCATAACGCTAGGTTTTTTTTATGTAAAAAGTTTGTGAATTCAGTAATACTAAAACGTAAAAGTGTTGTGTAATTAATTTATTTTCAGGTTTTTAATGGTGTGGTAATATCATATATTACAGAAAAGATTTTTCAAAATCACTGACATATATCATGTTTTTGCCCACTGGTTTGGTGGACATTTGTACTATAATTTAAAAGCAAGTAATTATGAAAAGAGTTAAATACACACTGAAAAAGACTTGGAGCGCCTTTGCATTGTTTATTGCTGTTGTTGCCTTAGGTAATGCACAACAAGTAAATCTTAAGAATCAAGAATCTTCACTTCAAGTGCTAGGAACCTCTAGCTTGCACGACTGGGAAGTAGTTGCCAAGGAACAAAGCGGCAGTATTACTTTCAAAGATATGGAAGCTGCAGAAATTGAAAAAATTTCTTTTGAGGTAATTGCAGAAAGCCTTAAGAGTGGTAAATCAGGTATGGATAAGAATATCTATAAAGCATTAAATACTAATGCACATAAAAAAATCTCTTATCAACTTGTAACTGTTAAAGGAGTTGAAGCAAAAGGAAACGGAAAATTTAATGTAAAAACTGAAGGTGATTTAACCATCTCAGGAACCAAAAAAAGAGTGCCACTAGATTTCACTCTTGAAATTTCAGGAGGTAAAGTTCGTCTTACTGGAGAAAAGAAACTTAAAATGACAGATTTTAATGTAACCCCTCCTAAAGCACTAATGGGAACCATTACTACCGGAAATGATATTACTGTAAAATTCAACACTGTATTTAATAAATAAATAGAAACATCAATTTAATCTCTATAACTATGAAATCCTTCATTAAAAATGTGTTTATCGCTGGGCTATTGTTAACTGGGTTAACTGTAAGTGCTCAACAAGACAAGAGAAGCCTTGACAACTTCAGACAACCTGATAAAAGAGGCATCAATGTATTCGAAGCCCCAAAAGATTCAGTATCGACTTTTGATGGTGTTAAAGTAAGAGTAGGTGGTTCATCTACCATTCAATACCAAGCACTAGATCATTACAACTCTGGAGCGGTAGCTTTGAAACCAATAGGATATAACTTTAACCTTGCAACTGCTAACTTAGATTTAGACGTAGCTTTGTATGATGGTGTTCGTATGCACTTAAGAACCTATCTTTCTTCTAGACACCACCCAGAGCCATATGTAAAAGGCGGGTATTTCCAAATTGACAAGTTAGACTTCGTAAGCGAAGGTTTCCTTGAAGATGTAATGAAAAATGTTACCATCAAAATTGGTCACATGGAAAACAACTACGGTGATGCTCACTTTAGAAGATCAGATAACGCTCAAGCTATTTATAACCCGTTTGTTGGTAACCTAATTATGGATGCCTTCACAACTGAAGTTGGTGCTGAATTATACTATCGTAAAAATGGATTTATCGGTATGGTTGGTTTCTCTAATGGTAAATTAAACCAATCAGTAGTAGAATCTAATGGAAATACAGGTGGAGCTTCTTTCTTAGCAAAACTTGGATATGACAAGCAAATTAACGACGATTTCAGATTCCGTTTAACAGGGTCTTTATACAACACAGGTTACGTTCAAAATAACTACTTATATACTGCAGACCGTGCAGGTTCTAGATACTATTTTGTAATGGAAGATGTAAATGCATCAGCAAGTAGCCCATTCAGATCAGGTCGTTTTGATCCAGGGTTTAAAAATCAAATTACTGCCATTATGATTAACCCGTTCGTAAAATACGGAGGTCTTGAGTTCTTTGGTACTGCTGAATTTGCTAACGGAAAAGCTAACACTGAAGTAGATGAGCGTAATGTAACTCAAATGGCTGGTGAATTAGTATACCGTTTCGGAAAAGATGAAAACCTATTCCTTGGTGCTCGTTACAACACCGTAAGTGCTGAGTTAAGCTCTGGTGATGATGTGGATATCAATAGATTCCAATTAGGAGCAGGATGGTTTATGACTAAAAACATCTTAGCCAAAGTAGAATATGTAAACCAACAATACAAGGATTACCCAACAACTAGCATCCTAAATGATGGGAAATTCAAAGGACTTATGGTTGAAGCAGTAATCAGCTTCTAGGCGCACCATAATATAAGTGTAATTTAACTGTCCTAAGCATCGGGTGTAACCTAACAATCAACAACATAGGTTGCACCCGATTTTAGCAGTTAATCCTTTTAAAAAGTATACGTACCACTTCTTAAAACGACTGTCATGAAAAAAGTATTGGTATTCGTTACGGTTTTTTTCCTTTACGCATTTACAGTGAGAGACACTTCACTAGATGTTACTAAGGTATACATAGCTCCTGAAAGTTCATTAAAAATATCAGGAACCTCCAATGTAAATTCTTTTACATGCGCATATAACACGAAAAATTTGACAGCACCAGTGGCTGTTCAATTTGAAAAAAAGAATAATAAAGTACGCTTTCAGAAAGCAACCCTGGTATTGGATAACCTTGGTTTTGATTGCGGTAACAGAGGGATTAACAGAGATTTTCATAGCCTGATTAAGACCAAGGAGTATCCGCAGCTGTACTTACGCTTAAAGGAAATACAAACGACCGATACAAAATCAAAGACTGTTCAAGCGTTGGTAGAAATCGAAATTGCTGGAATAAGTAAATCGTTTGAAGTACCAGTGCAATTTAAAGAAGATGATACTGTATGTGTATCTGGGAAACTAAAATTACAATTAAGTGATTTTAATTTGGAACCTCCCAAAAAAGTGTTAGGCCTTATCGTTGTACATGATACCATAACCATTGACTTCAGGTTAATGATGAATGTCTAGCCATCCAACTTTACTAACCAACAGAAAAATCCCCGGATCAATATGATTCGGGGATTTTATTGTAATTATGAATGGGGGATTATAAACTTCTTACGGATCCTCCTGAGGATTTTTCTTGAGAAACTACCTCTGGATTACCTTTGTACTTAACACTGCCACCACTGGATGCCTTAGCCGTCAATGATTTTTTAGTGTTCACAGCTACATCAGCTCCACTGCTGACACGAACTTCACAACTTTCTGTTTCTAATTCCTTAGCTTCAATATCGCTCCCACTGGAAGCTTCGGCATAGAGTGTTTTAGCAGTTCCTCTCAATAAAATATCAGCTCCACTGCTACAATCTGAATGAATTTCATTGGCATCTACGTCTAATTTTATAGAACTGCCACTGGAAGCTTTTACACCAATGTCTTTAACTGATAATGATCCATTTTCTGTGACAATGTCTGCACCACTACTAGCCATTATCTTTTCAATAACTGGAAGACTCACATACACCTTTTTCGAGGTTGAAACACGAATGTTTTTTTCCGTATAAATGTGAAGTGTGCTTCCTTCAACTTCAGTGCGTATTAATTCAAGAAGGTTTTCATCTGCTTCCACACGAACAGAATAAGAATCATCTTGAGTAATAAAGACATCCAATCCATTGGCAGCTTTAATTTCTGTAAAGGTTTTAGGTGTTGCCCTGCTTTCAGCTTGGACATTACCATCACCATGAACACCACCGATATCAATATTCAGGTTACAAGCACTTAAAGTGAGTACTAATAAACTTAGAGGAAGGTATTTTGCTAATTGTTTCATAACTGTTTGTTTTTGATGATTGATTTAAAGTTTGTTAATTGGATTGCACACGGATTCCAGTTTCGTCTATTTTCATTTCAAAAGATTCACCACCTTTATCTTCTACATTGATATGGATTCCTTTTGTTTCCTCCTTATCTGTATTAGGTATTTCATCCTCTGGACAATCTTGACATATGAGCTGTTCTTCCTTCACTTGCCAAAGGTGATTACTGATATCTCCATAGTAATAATCTTTATCATTGGCTATATAGCGCTCCACATACTTACTTAGATTTTTGTCAATGAAAATATGTTGAAATTGAGGTACGTACAGCGTGATACGAACCTTTTGATTACGCATATTATTGTTTATTTCAGTCAATAGATACTCATTAAGCAATAATGTATTTGTTTGTAAGGAATATTCATATTCCACTTTTTGAGCTCTTTCACGTGCATTATCAAAATCATTACCATCCGCATATTTCTGAATTTTTATACTAGCAATGGAATCTTCAGTAGGTATGATATTAAGGCGTATATTTTGCATATATAACTTCTTAGTACCATCTACTTTAACAAAATCATATTTTGTATGTTGGTAGTAACGTTCATCTTGGAGGGTATTAGCAGCCAATTTGACGTGTAACGTATCAACAACGGAATGATTTAATACTGTGGTTTCACTAATCGATCCTGAAAATGCAGTTTCTGAGAATTGACGTAACCCAACATAAATGAGTCCAACGGTAGCGATAATCCATAATCCAAACAGGGTGAATTTTGCGATACTTCCTATAGATTTAAGATTGGTGATAAGTATCTTCAGTCCTAAAAGGAATAAGAAAAATAATGGAATTCCTACTGCAAAAAATGTCATTACAGCGATCAGCCAAATTGGGGTGCCAGTTGTGTTGCTGTAGGCAAAGAAATCACTCCATGGACCAATAATGAAATCAACACTTCCAAAGGTAACTAGTGTCACGAAAAGAGAGATCAGTGAGGTTCCTGCGATGATAATTAGTAGCACTCCAACGAATTTTGCGAAGATCTTGAATAACAACATTATAATGTCGCCAAGGGTATCAAAAAACGTTTTGGAGCTGCTTTTTACTTTTGCACCTACTTTATCATAGTCTACATTTTTAACGCGATCCTCCACCTCTTCAAAACCTTCCTTAACCTTTTTTCCTATATTACTGATATTTATAGGTTCACCACGCATCGCTAATTTTTGAGCTGTGGTTGCAGCCTCAGGAACAATAATCCAAAATAAAATATACACGAAAATAAAGGAACCTCCAGAGGCAAAGGCTAAAATAACCCATAATAAACGTACCCAAATGGCATCTATTCCTAAGAAATGTCCTAAACCAGAAGAAACCCCTCCGATGTATTTATTATCGGTATCTCTAAAGAGTTGTTTTCCTGTTTTTGGTCTCTGAGTTGATTTTGGTGCATCATCGAAAATTTCTTCGTCGACACGGTAGTCCTCAGGTTGTCCCATTACAGCGATGACAGCGTCTACTTCCTTTACAGATATAACCTGTCTATCATGCTGCATTTTTTCTGTAAACAATTCGGCAATTCTGGCTTCAATATCAGCCATAATTTCATCACCTCCTTGTGTTCCAGCAAAAGAGCGTTTTACGGCCTCCAAATAGCGTTGCAGCTTTTGGTATGCATCTTCATCTATGTGAAAAAAAGTGCCTGAAAGATTAATATTTATTGTCTTATTCATGGTTAGGTTTTTTTTGGCTTGTTACTAAAGTTACTGCATTCTGTAATTCTTCCCAAGTGATGGAAAGCTCTTTCAAAAAAAGTTTTCCGGTCTCAGTAAGAGAATAGTATTTACGAGGCGGTCCAGAAGTGGACTCTTCCCAACGATAATTGAGTAATCCATCATTTTTTAAGCGAGTGAGTAGGGGATATATGGTCCCTTCCACCACTAGCATCTTTGCGTTCTTAAGGGTATCAAGTATTTCAGCTACGTATTTGTCTTCGTCTTTTAAAATGGACAAAATACAGTATTCCAATACCCCTTTGCGCATCTGTGCTTTTGTGTTTTCAATGTTCATGGGTTCATTTTTAATACGGTTAAACTGTTCGTTTTTGATTGATGATTGATGATTGATGATTGATGATTGATGATTTCTTTTACATACTTGCTATAAGAATGGTTAAAAGCAGTATGCTTACTTTGACTACTAATTCTGCTACAGTTTTCATAATGTTCGTTTTTTGATGTGATTAGCGAATGAATTTGATGGTTATAGGATAGTAATATTCTTTTCCTTCATTGGATTTTACAGCACCCAATATGCTACAAACAATGTCCATTATAAATAGAATGAACCATATAAGACCAATTACACCCAGTAACATAAGACTACTACCGAATTTGAATATATGATCAATTCTAAAATCAACAGCATGTTTGTTGTGTTCTAAAATGTTTATAAAATCTAGTAAATCCCAAGCCTGAAAAAGAGCAATGATAAATGCGATAAATCCTAAAACCAAACTATAAATCAAAATGCTGATTTGAAAATTTAAGGCTTGTTTACCATTATGATCTACAAAGGCTGAATCGTTTTTATTGCTAGTCCATAATACTAGTGGCAATATAAAATTCCCAAATGGAAATAGATACTTTGCAAAAGTGCTTATGTGGATCAGACTAGCAATGTTTTTTTGATGTTTTGTGATTGATGATTCCATAACATATTATTTTCTTATGCAAATATATATCTAAAAGAAGGTATTATGCAAAACATAGTACCATAATTTAACAAAATTTTAAGATTTATGAAAAGACACAACCTATTATAATATTTAGTACATTGGTCATTTAATCCCATAAAAATCAATGCATACATGGAATTCACACCCCAAAAACTAAATACTTTTACTTTTTTTAAGTTGCCATCAGTTTGGTGGTCAGGTATACGGATTACTAAAATAGATTCTTCTCATGCCCAGGCGCGAGTAAAGCACCGTTGGATCAATCAAAATCCATTTCAATCTATGTTTTGGGCTGTTCAAGGTATGGCAGCTGAATTAACTACAGGTGTTCTTATCATGAGAGAAATTAAACAAAGTGGGGAAAGAATATCTATGCTTGTAGCTCATAATAAGGCCTCATTCACAAAAAAAGCAACAGGAGTCATTACTTTTACATGTACAGATGGGAGCAAAATAGCAGATGCGATTACTCAAGCTATTGAGACTGGAGAGGGACAGACCTTTTGGATGAAATCAGTAGGGACGGATGCTCTTGGTGATATGGTTTCTGAATTTGACTTTGAGTGGACTATCAAACTAAAGAGGGGTAAAGTGTAACAATCATTACAACGGGTATACCAATTAGTATATATCAATTAAAAAAAGAAACTATGACTGCACACGAAGTAGATTACCATATTTATGGTGAAGAAATGCAATATGTAGAAATCGAATTAGATCCACAGGAGGCCGTTGTTGCTGAAGCCGGAAATTTTATGATGATGGATTCAGGTATACGCATGGAGACCATTTTTGGAGATGGTTCAGGTCAGGATCAAGGCATTATGGGCAAATTGTTTTCTGCTGGGAAACGACTACTTACAGGAGAAAGCTTATTTATGACTGTATTTTTAAATGAATTTCAAGGAAAGCGTAAAGTAAGTTTTGCAGCTCCTTATCCCGGTAAAATAATTCCTATCGATTTAACCGCATATCAAGGTAAGTTTATATGTCAGAAAGATGCTTTTTTGTGTGCGGCTAAAGGAGTTTCTGTAGGGATTGAATTTTCAAAGAAAATTGGTCGTGGACTTTTCGGAGGGGAAGGCTTTATCATGCAAAAGTTGGAAGGAGACGGGATGGCTTTTGTGCATGCTGGAGGAACCTTGGCTAGAAAAGAACTTGCAGCAGGAGAGGTGCTTAAGGTAGATACAGGATGTGTGGTAGGATTTACTCAGACGGTTGACTATGATATTGAATTTATTGGAGGAATAAAGAATACTGTCTTTGGAGGTGAGGGATTATTTTTTGCCACATTAAGAGGTCCTGGTGTAGTGTATATCCAATCGTTACCATTTAGTCGTTTGGCCGGTAGAGTATGGTCCGCAGCACCTCAGGCTGGTGGAAAACAAAAGGGTGAAGGTAGTGTTTTGGGAGGATTAGGAAATTTACTTGATGGAGATAATCGGTTCTAATCAGTAACGTTTTATTAGGTTTTTATTAATATATGTCTAGGTAGTTTTAACGATTAGTATACAATTTTTATGGTGATTTTTCGTTATCTTTGAGTGTAACAAATCAACCTGATAAAAGCGTTCTTTATTATGGCTAGAGCTATGTTTGAGTACACAAAAACAGTACTCTCCAAAGTTAGTTTTGATCCTGTTCTTTTTTGTAAAGAACTTCAAAAAGCGGTAACGCGCTTGTTGCCCCATGAAATTGAAGAATTACGCCTTTGGCTACTTCGATTTACGCTCGAAAAACCCGAGCTAACCCATTGTTTAGTGTATATTAATCGATAAAAAAAGCCACCAACTAAGGTGGCTTTTTCTTGGGTTATTTTTTAGATACAGGACTTATGATTTTCACATTGTGAAAAGCAATGGCACCTCGTACAACTCCCATGATAACTTCTCTTAAGGCTTCAATTAAATGAAGTTTCAATTCGCTTTTATGATATATAATACTTACTTCACGCGCCGGAGATGGTTCATTAAAATGATGTAAATATTGTTTGTATTCAGGGTTTAAATCAAGGGTATGTAGGTAGGGAAGTAGTGTCATTCCAAGACCTTCATTGGCTAATTTGATTAAGGTTTCAAAACTTCCGCTCTCTAGTTGAAAATGTTCCTCATTATAATCCTTGGAGGCATTACACAGATTGATAACACCTTCTCTAAAACAATGGCCATCTTCTAATAAAAGTATATCCTTCATAGTTAGGTCTGAAGTGTCAATTTTAGAATTACGATACAACCTATGGTTTTGTGGAACATAGGCAACAAATGGTTCGTAATACAACACTTTCTCTTTTATACTTTCATTCAGTAGTGGTGTGGCTGCAATAGCGGCATCCAAATGACCATCCTGTAATTTCTGGATGAGGGTTTCGGTGTTCTGCTCCTCTATTTTTAGCACTACCTTAGGATATCTTTTAATGAAATTATTGAGAAACATAGGTAATAAAGTAGGCATGACTGTTGGAATAATCCCAATTCTAAATTCTCCCCCTATAAATCCTTTTTGTTGGTCAACAATGTCTTTAATACGACCAGATTCGTTAACTATATTTCGAGCCTGTTCAACAATTTTTTTACCTATTTCTGTCAGTTGAATGGGTTTCTTGCTACGATCAAATATAAGGATATCAAGTTCGTCTTCTAATTTCTGTATTTGCATACTTAATGTTGGTTGAGTAACAAAACATTTTTCCGCAGCTAGTGTAAAATTTTGATGTTCGGCTACTGCCAGTACATATTGTAATTGAGTAATGGTCATTGCAATTATTTTAGACTATAAAATTATAAAAACTATCGATGAAACTTATTATTATATCCCTTATAATAGTTGTAAATTTGAGAATAATCCTTAAAAATATAAAGATATGAAATACAATAGTTTAGGTCTTGATGTCCAAAAAACAGAAGCAATGGTACATCAACTGAACACCCTCTTGGCGAATTTTCAAACATACTATCAGAATTTAAGAGGGATTCATTGGAATATTAGAGGCAAGCGTTTTTTTGATCTTCATGTTAAATTTGAAGAACTTTATACAGATGCAAACTTAAAGGTTGATATGATTGCTGAGCGAGTACTCACTTTGGGAGGTACACCGCTGCATACTTTTAATGATTATATAACCAAGACTACTGTTCCTGTGGGAAAAAATGTAAGTAATGATGAGGCGTCTGTTCAATTGGTGGTAGATTCACTTTCAGAATTATTAAAGATTGAACGAAATATTTTGGAGATGTCTGGTGATGCCAATGATGAAGGAACCAACTCCATGATGAGTGATTTTATTTCAGAGCAAGAAAAGACCATTTGGATGATGAAAGCATGGCTTGATCAAAGTATGTAAATGAATTCATGATCGCACAAAAAAAAGGCACTTTAAAAGGTGTCTTTTTTTTATAATATCTTTGCCCAAATTCTTTTATAGGGTATGTTTTTCTTTCTAGATAGTATTGGAACTTTTGTATTTGCCATTTCAGGGGCCTTAGCCGCTATGAATAAGCGCCTGGATCCTTTTGGTATATTTATAATTGCTTTTGTTACTGCATTAGGAGGAGGAACACTTAGAGACGTTTTAATAGGACATACACCGGTGGGTTGGATGGAGAACCTAGATTATGTCTATATTGTCATTGTAGGAACCCTATTTGCCATCTTTTTCAGAAGGAAAATAGACTATTTAAGAAAGTCTCTTTTTTTATTTGACACCATTGGTTTAGGTGTATTTACGATCATTGGTATAGAAAAAGGTATTGCTACAGACCTACATCCTATAATTTCTGTAGCTATAGGTACTATGAGCGCGAGTTTTGGAGGAGTGATACGTGATATTCTGTGTAATGAAATACCAGTGATTTTCCGTAAAGAAGTATATGCAACAGCGTGTATAGTTGGAGGGGTTTTTTATTTTACCATGTTGTGGTTAGGGTTTCCTTCTCAACTTATTTATGTACTGACAGCCACTATTGTCATTGGAATTCGACTTTTGGCAGTAAAGTATTCTTTAAGATTACCCACCATTCAGTAATTATTCAAGAATAATCACTTCCATCCTAACATTTTTTACTGGCCATTCTCCATCATCAGTTGGTATACTATTAATGGCATCAACCACATCCATACCAGCAATGACACGCCCAAAAGCAGAGTACTTTCCATCTAAATGATAAGCTCCTGGTGATTGATTTACTATAAAGAACTCATAGGGAGAGGCCAATTGATGTGGATTGTCAATATCACTGCTAGGCATTGAAATGGTTCCTCTATGGTGCTTAAATCCTTTTTTAGTGTCAGGAGGAAGTAAGTATTGGCCAATTTTAAATCGCTTCTTTTGGGTGCTGGCCTCATCTGAATTACCACCTTGGATAATAAAGTTTTTCACTACTCTATGAAAATAAGTGCCATTGAAATAGCCATTTTTGGTTAGGAAAATAAAGTTAGCTCTGTGATATGGTGTTTCTTTGAATAATTCAATATCGATGTTTCCATAACTTGTTTTGATTCTTACTTTGGTTTCTGGATTCTTTTTTTCATATTCGAAGAAAAAGGGAATCGCACTTTTTACAGTGAGTTTTTCAACTTCTTCTTTTTCTTCTTCCTGCTTATCTTCCTTTGGATCAGGTTTTAATTCAGGAGATTTATTCGTAGAAACACTTTCCTCTATTGTTTCTGTTTTTTCAACTTTACTGGACTGCTTATTGGATTGATTACAAGAAGAGACAAAAATTAGTAGTAATATTGCAAATAGGGTATGGAAGTAACTTCTCATGAATTTTAATGATTTTAAACACTTGGCTTCAAAAATACAAAATCTGGAACTTCCCGGAGAAGAAGCCCATTTTAAAATGTCACCGTTAGTGCGGATCGCCCAATTGAAGTCTGTTAAATTAAGTGAAAGGGATCCACGTATAGCAGCAGTTATGGCACTGTGTTACCCATCTGAGAATAATTTGGCCACTTTATTACTTATTCTACGTAAAACATATCAAGGTGTCCATTCAAATCAGGTTGGTTTTCCTGGAGGTAAAGCGGAAGTGTTTGATAAAGATTTATTAGCAACAGCCTTTAGAGAAACCCACGAGGAAGTAGGGGTGGAATCTCATTCGGTAACGGTGGTGAAATCTTTGAGTCAGGTGTATATTCCTCCAAGTAATTTTATTGTACAGCCATTTCTTGGATTTTCAGACCATAAACCACAGTTCATTATTCAGGAAAGTGAAGTAGAAAAACTTATTGAAGTGCCTGTAAGTATGCTCCTAGATCCAAGTAATGTAGTAAGTGAAATTATGCATACTTCTTACGCTGAAAATATAGAAGTTCCCACCTATAATCTTTCAGGTTATTCGGTTTGGGGAGCTACTGCCATGATGCTCAGCGAGATAAAAGAACTTGTTATTAAAGCGATGTAAGGGCAATATTTTGTAATTTTGCAATTCTGTTTCATAAAAAGCAAACGTAATAATGGGTTTTTTTAAACGTAATCCTTTTGGTCATATCCTTTTTCTAAAAAAATGGCTTATTAGGATATTTGGAGTGCTTACGCATCGTCGATATCGTGGTTTTAATCAATTGCAAATTGAGGGTTCAGAAATTTTCAAGGATTTACCGGAAACAAATGTACTTTTTGTTTCTAATCACCAAACGTATTTTGCAGATGTGGTAGCCATGTTCCATGTCTTTAACGCAAGTCTTAAAGGTAGGGGAGATTCCATAAAAAATGTGGGCTATCTTTGGAATCCGAAGCTTAATATCTATTATGTTGCAGCGGCTGAAACCATGAAATCTGGGTTACTACCTAAAGTGTTAGCCTATGCAGGATCAGTAAGTATAGATCGAACCTGGAGGGCTGATGGTAAAGAGGTAAACAGACAAGTAAAAATGAGTGACATTTCTAATATTGGAATAGCTCTTAATGATGGATGGGTAATTACATTCCCGCAAGGGACCACTAAACCCTGGAAGCCTATTCGTCGTGGTACTGCCTATATTATTAAACAATACAAACCAGTAGTAGTACCTATTGTTATAGATGGTTTCCGTCGTTCTTTTGATAAAAAAGGAATTCAGATAAAGAAAAAGGGGATTTTACAATCAATGGTAATTAAAAAACCTCTGGATATTGATTATGACAACGAAAGTGTAGATTCAATAATAGAGAAAATAGAGTATGCAATTGAACAACATCCTTCATTTTTAAAAGTACTCACACCTCAAGAGATTGCTGAAATGGAATCCCTTAATAAGCTACGAAAGTTTAATGTAGAAGAATAGCATAAAAAAGGAGCTTTTAAGCTCCTTCCATGCGTTCTAATTCTTTGTAGTTTTTATGTAACTTACCTAATAGTATTCCATAAATAAGTTTATAGAATAACCAAAGGAGGATTATTATTGCCATTAGCGACACAAATAATATTCCTATAAGCATTACGATCTTAAGAGTAGAATCATTTTGGATATGTCCTGAAAGTTCGGGATCATAGATAAACATAAGTGTATATAAAATACAGCTTGCAAAAAAGATAAATCCAAGGTTGAACCATACATAATATTTAACCGTTCTTCTTGTTTTTAGGATGCTCTTCATCAGTTCCTTCACGGAGCTGGTGGTAGTTATGTTTTTATAGTTTCTGTAAAAGGAATAAATGAAGTATAGAATAACAGGGTACATAATGATATTCATACCTAACTGAATATAGTGCTCATTTGGGATGTTTAATGCTGGTTTTTGGTCGAATATTTTTAAGAGGATATCTAGTCCTAACCAAAAAATAAGTTCAAAAATACTAATATAAAATATCCACTTTACCACTGAAGATGATCGTCTCCATATCATCTGGTAAATTTTTTCATAAGAAAGTTTCGGAAGCGACGCCTCCTTCATTTTCCAGTCTTTTTTTAATAGTTCTAATTCATCCATCTTTCTAAGGATTCAAAATAGTCTTTAATTTAGTTTTCACTCGATTCATCTTCACACGGGCATTTACTTCACTAATACCTAATGTTTCTGAAATTTCTCTATAGTCTTTGTCTTCTAAATACAAGAAAACCAGTGCTTTTTCGATATCATTCAATTCTTTAATTGCACTATAGAGTAAGGTCAGTTGTTGTTCTTCCTCATCATTATATTCTTCAGATTTTATTTTATAGGCTAATGGCTCAAAATCCTGAGTCGCAATACTAGTTTTTGATTTTCTGTATAAAGTAATGGCAGTATTAAGTGCCACACGGTACATCCAAGTACTAAATTTTGCTTCCCCTCGAAATTTAGGATAGGCCTTCCATAGTTGGATAGTAATTTCTTGAAATAAATCATTGTGTGAATCACTATCATTAGTATACAATCTACACACCTTATGAACTATATTTTGGTTCTGTTCAAGTTCTGTTACAAATAGATGTTCTAGTTCGCGATTCACAAAAGCTAATTTTTCATTTAATAGGTAGTAGAAAGAAGAATTTTGTTACATCAAACATACAAAAAATACCTTTGACCATCTGGTAGCTTCTCAGTATCTTTATAGCATATTAAACTTCAAGTATGAATATTCCCAGATCTAACTTTCCGCGTGTGGTTATTATAGGTGGTGGTTTTGCAGGTATTTCATTGGCTAAAAAACTTGCAAATCGTGATGTACAAGTAGTATTACTTGATCGCCATAATTATCATACTTTTCAACCGTTGTTATATCAGGTGTCCACTGGAGGATTGGAACCAGATTCTATAGCCTATCCCATTCGTAAAATTTTAAAAGACTTTCCTAATTTTTTCTTTCGGTTGGCCATGGTTCAGAGGGTGGATACCTCCACGAAAACTTTGGATACTGATATAGGACCTATAGGATATGATATTCTGGTGTTAGCAACTGGTTCTCAGACTAATTATTTTGGGAATTCTAATATAGAAACTAATAGTATGGCGATGAAAACGATTCCTCAATCGTTAAATCTAAGAAGCCTAATACTGGAAAATTTTGAAGAAGCCTTACTCACTACGGACTTAAAAAGGAGAAATGCATTGATGAATTTTACAATCGTTGGTGCGGGACCTACTGGTGTTGAGTTAGCCGGAGCTTTGGCAGAAATTAAAAAGGGAATTTTACCCAAGGATTATCCTGATTTAGACATCAGGCAAATGCAAATTAATTTAGTGCAAAGCGGTGGTAAAATATTAGATGCCATGAGTGACCAGGCGGCTAAAGCTGCTGAGAAGTTTCTTGAAAAGCTTGGTGTGAATGTATGGAAGCATGTTAGGGTTACAGATTACGATGGGTATACGGTTAAAACAACTACCGACTTAACTTTTGAAACCTGTACACTTATATGGGCAGCAGGAGTCAAAGGTGCTGTTATTAAAGGGTTGGATGCTAATGAATTTGTCACACGAGGTAACCGTCTTAAGGTAAATAAGTTCAATCAGGTAGAAGGTTTTGATGATGTTTTCGCTATAGGTGATGTGGCTAGTATGAACTCTGAGTTGTATCCATTTGGTCATCCTATGATGGCCCAACCCGCCATACAACAAGGTGAGAGTTTGGGAAAGAATCTTCTTTTGCTATTGGAGGGAAAACCTATGAAACCTTTTATATACAAAAACAAAGGTTCCATGGCCACCATAGGTCGAAATAAAGCTGTAGTGGACTTTCCAAACTATAAAACCCAAGGTGTTTTTGCTTGGTTTGTTTGGATGTTTGTTCACTTATTTTTTCTTATCGGATTTCGAAATCGCGCAGTAGTGTTTATCAATTGGGTGTATAATTATGTTCGCTTTGATAGGGAAGCGCGTCTTATTATTCGACCTTATAAGAAACAAAGAGAGCACCTTCATACCAGTGACTAATTTTTATTAGCTATTCATCGATGCTGCTATTTTGTTGGTCGTTTCAAAGGTGTTAAAGGTCGAATTGTAGCAATATCAGTAGGTTAGAAATGGCTTTTTATCTAGTTTTGTTAATGAGAGAAAGAAAAAACCTAACCGAGTTTTTTTATTGTTTTCATATAGTTTTTCAAAAAAAGGCTTCGTTTTTTAACGGAGCCTTTTTATTGGTCATCGGTGAAATGACGCTTTATTTTTTCTTGAGAAAACTTTTCAGCGTTATACTGGTTGGATGCGTTTTTTGCAATGGAAAGTGATTGCCATTCACTACCTTTTAATAATTTTCCGATAAAAACCATTTGACCTACATGATAAGAATAATGGCAAAGCTGCCTATTTATAGCCTCTACTACAGTATGTCCCTGGTTACGTATATAAATTAGTTCAGAAAGTTGCGCTTCATCTAAAGACTCAAGTGCATTAAATAGACAATTCCATCCACTTTCCCATTGTGCAATAATTCCTTCCTTAGGATCAAAGTCGTCTACAAATTCAGCATCCCGATCTCTCCATTTTTTTTCACCATCTTCAGTTAAAAAGTTGGTCCATCTACTTTTCATATTTCCAGATAGATGTTTCACTATAATGGCAATACTGTTTGAATCTTCACCACCTTGCCAATGAAGTTCGTCTTCATTTACCATCTCAAGTGTCTTATCGCCCAGATGTTTGTAATATTTAAATTGCTTTATAACACTAGATAGATACTCTGTATTCATTGTATGTTTTGTTTGATAATTGGTATGGTTTACCATACTTCCTTTATGATTTTGTAAAGTCTATGCTTGCAGAGTTTACACAATATCGCAATCCACTTGAGGTAGGTCCATCATTGAAAACATGACCTAAATGGCCTCCACATTGTGAACAAACTATTTCAACACGCTGCATTCCGTGACTAACATCTTTCAGATATTCAATGGCGCCATCGACGGCCTGATCAAAACTAGGCCATCCACAGCCACTCTCAAATTTTGATTGACTTTTAAAAAGTAATTGACCACATCCTAAACAAGAATACTCACCATTGTCAAAGTGAAGGTTGTATTTCCCAGTATGTGGAAATTCAGTGCCTTTTTGTCGTAAAATACGGTAGGACTCTGGTCCTAATTGATCTTTCCAATCATCTTCAGATTTTCGAATAGGGTATAGGGGTTTATCCATTGGTTTTAGGTTTAAATTTAAGAGCCGCAGAATTCACGCAATGACGTTTACCTGTGGTTTTTCGAGGACCATCGTCAAAAACATGCCCTAAATGTCCTCCACAATTTTTACAATGAACTTCAAGTCGTTCCATTCCCAAAGAATGATCCCTTTCATAGGCCAGATTTTGTGATTCTCCACGATCAAATGCAGGCCAACCACTACCACTATCATATTTGTACTCTGAGCGATAAAGTAGTTTATCACAGGCCGCACAATGATATGTTCCTTCTTTGAAAAATTTATTATAAGGATTATTACCTGGCTTTTCAGTTCCCTTTTGACGAAGAACGTAATATTGTAAGGGTGTTAATTGGGCCTTCCACTCTTGGTCTGTTTTGGCAGTAGACTTTTCAACAGGTCTTTTACTGCTCTGAGATTGGCATCCGATAGGTATTATAAAACAACCTACAAGACATAAGAGTTGTAGCCGATGAATACTTTTTTTTAAGTTAAGATAACACGTTTTCATGACAAGGTATTTTTACAAAAGACTCAATACGATTAATAACAGACTTGTCGCCAAGTATTTTGCGATGTCCTAGTTGATTTGTGATCATGAGCTCCCCCTTTGGCAACTGTTGGTGAATGGAATAGGCCGCTTTTACAGGAACTTCCATGTCATCTACATCATGAATTACTAAAACTGGTATGTGTACTTGTTTAGCAACCAAATGGGATGAAAAACTGTTCATAGGCTTACCTATACGTTTTTCAAAAATACGACTCATAGCCTGGCCAACTTCAGGTCTTAGCTTCATCCTTTCAATAAAATCATCCATAATGTCATCAATAACATCACCACTGCCTATGGTAACTAATTTTGGAATGGGAAGTCCTTGATGAATAGCATTTAAAAGGGCCATTCCTCCCAAGGAGTGACCTATAGCGGCCATAAAAGGACCATGAGTTTTGTGTAGTTCATGTATTATAGCTACAAACTCCAACATATGAGTGGCCTTTCCTTGAGATTTTCCATGTCCTGGAGCATCAAAACTGACAGTACTATAGCCCATTTCCAGAAGTTTGTCAGCAATTTTTACTAACTGTGTTCCGCGACCACTCCAGCCATGAGACAATAGTATTTTTTTGTCGCTTGTGCCGTACTCATAAATTATTATTTCTTTTTGAATTGCCGGTACATAATAGTGTTTCTGAATACTTCCATTATCCATAGGAAGTTCCCTTTTAGGAACTTTGAATTTAAAGGGTGTATAGAAAAGCTTTGCGGCATAGTTTGCAGCCCATTGGATTGAGAAAAATTGTAACACTTTTCCAATAAAAATTAGTGGAGCCGGTATCTCAACTGTTTGTCTGTAATTCTTTGTAGGAGAGTTAGTTTGCATTTTATTGTTGAAAAATCAATGTGCAAGTTAGTAATTAATCCAAAAAGGTATTTAAATCTTTAGAAAGTATTAACGCTATCATATTTTCGAAAACAAGCTGATATTATATGGGTAACAATTGAATTTTAATAGTAGATTAATTCAAAAAAGGAAAGATATTTGTATTTTTAAAAGGAACTAAATTCTTTATGTATGAAAAAGCTGATTTTATCTGCATCTCTTTTATTAATGGCGGTAGGATGCCAGACGAATCCATTTACTGGAAAGCAAACGTTCAATTTTTTAGGCAATGATTATCTTTTTCCAACATCTTTTGCTCAGTATGACCAATTTCTTAAAGAGCATAAGGTAATTACTGGTACACCAGAAGCTGCTATGATTACCAAGGTAGGAAAGCGTATTGCTACTGCAGCAGAACGATGGTTAAATGCCAATGGATATGAAGGATACCTTAAAGATTATCAGTGGGAATACAAATTAGTAGATGATAAAACCATAAACGCTTGGTGTATGCCAGGAGGTAAAATTGTATTCTACACAGGGATATTACCTATTACGCAATCAGAAACGGGAATTGCCGTTGTAATGGGACATGAAGTAGCGCATGCATTGGCAAATCATGGTGGGCAGCGTATGAGTGCTTCTATGGCACAACAAGGAATATCAGTTCTCGGTAATGTGGCAATAAAAGATGAAAAAACTTTGAATATTTTTAATCAATCCTATGGAATAGGAAGCACCTTAGGGGTGATGTTGCCCTTTAGCCGTAGTCATGAGACTCAGGCAGATCGTATTGGACTTCAAATTATGGCCATTGCAGGCTACAACCCAGATGAGGCAGCTGAATTATGGAAGCGTATGTCACAGGCGGGAGGACAAGCGCAACCGGAGATCTTGAGTACACACCCTTCTAATGAAACGCGTATCCGCAATTTGCAAGAATGGGCGCCCGCTGCAAAATCAGAAGCTGCTAAATATGGAGTAACTAGTTTTCAGAAGTAATTCATGCAAAAACAAATTAATTAGTATATTCGAAGCTGTTCATTAGAACAGCTTTTTCTTTTGAACTTAACAAACCTAACTACTATGAAACCTACCTTACCGAAGGGTCATCCAAAACTATTACATGCTTGGGCTTTTTATGATTGGGCGAACTCTGTCTATAGTTTAACAATAGTATCAGCCATTTTCCCTATTTTTTATGGAGCACTTTTTGCCATAAGAGGAAGTTCTCATATTGAGTTCTTAGGTTGGGAACTTAAAAGTACCGCCTTAGTAAGTTTTGTAACAGCCTTAGCTTTTCTAGTGGTTGCAATTGGTTCACCACTTCTCAGTGGAATTGCTGACTATATGGGAAATAAAAAGCGATTCATGCAGTTTTACTGTACACTGGGTTCCTTATCTTGTATTGGATTATATTGGTTCTCTTTAGAAAATATATATGTAGGTATGTTTTTGTATTTTTTGGGGGTTATAGGTTTCTGGGGTAGTATTGTTTTTTATAACTCCTATTTGCCTGACATAGCGGATCCAGAACAACATGACGCCTTAAGTGCTAAAGGATACATATTAGGATATCTAGGAAGTGTGCTATTGTTGATTTTTAACTTGGCTATGGTGATGTATCCCAATGTGTTTGGTATTACAGGGAATGAGACAGAAGCTAGTATGAAAGCTATGAAGTATTCCTTTATTACTGTAGGTATTTGGTGGTTAACCTTTAGTCAGTATTCTTTTTATTATTTACCTAGAGGTCACAAAGGACCTAAAGTGACTAGAGATATTATATTTAATGGGTATAAGGAATTAAGAAAGGTGTGGGTAATGCTTAAGGCAGATAAACGTCTTAAACGGTATCTTTTAGCCTTTTTTGTTTTTAGTATGGCTGTGCAAACTGTAATGCTAGTTGCTACCTATTTTGGGGAACAAGAAATCCGATGGAGTGGAAGTGGTGAAAAAACTACCGGACTTATCGTTAGTATATTACTTATTCAATTAGTAGCGGCCATCGGTGCGAAGCTAACGGCGAAAGCCTCAAGTGTTTTTGGAAATATTCCAACTCTTATCATTGTAAATGCCATTTGGTTGGTAATTTGTGTCATAGCTTATTTCATTACTCTTCCGATTCATTTTTACCTTACTGCTGTGATGGTTGGGTTGGTAATGGGAGGTATACAAGCCCTTGGAAGATCTACCTATTCTAAATTTTTACCGGTCACTATTGATACTACTTCTTTTTTTAGTTTTTATGATGTGGCTGAAAAAGTAGGAATCGTGGTAGGGATGCTAATCTATGGTTTTATCGACCAAATTACTGGTTCTATGAGAAATTCCGTACTTTTTTTAGTGGTTTTCTTTGCAATGGGTATCGTTTTGTTGCGTCGGGTACCTAAAAAGTAAGTAGATTCTTCTTTTCGTAGGTAGTTCATCTATTAACAGTTTTTTTTATACACTTTGCCGAATGATAATGACCTAAGGTGCTAACACTCACTACATTTGAGATGTCTGTTAAAATCTTATTGTCATGAAATCAATCTTTTCAACCCTAGTAAATGTTGGTTTGGTAGTGCTTGTACTATGTACTTCATGTACTTCCGATAATCCAACTGAAGAATTGGCCGAGGCTCACTACCTAAAGGCAGTAGTAAATGGAAAACTATTTGTAGCCGATGAATCTAATGTGGTCGTGGCCAATAACCAATTGCATATAGTGGCGACCCATATGGAGAGTAGTACCTCCATTTTCTTTACATTAAATGCTAAGGATACGGGTACTTATGTTTTGGGAGTTACTGAGGAGAATCTCCAGAACAATGTTGCAGGATACTTACAATCTGCCACAAAAAGTGGATACGTAACCACTTATGCAGCCGGGAATATAGGTAGTGTCTCCATTGAACATTTCGATATTGAAAATAAAAACATTAGCGGGACCTTTAACTTTACCGCAAAAAATTCCGATTATCAATCAATAACTATAAAGGATGGTGAATTTCAGATTCAATATTAGCAATCTGAAAGGTTAACAGCCACAGCTAATCCTCCTTCTGAAGTTTCTTTGTATTTAGTATTCATATCCTTGGCGGTTTCCCACATGGTATTGACTACTTTGTCCAAAGGAACTTTTACATTTTTAGGATCGGTCTCTAATGCAAGTTCTGCAGCATTTATGGCCTTAATGGCTCCCATAGTATTACGTTCAATACATGGTACTTGTACCAAACCTCCAATGGGATCACAGGTAAGACCCAGATGATGTTCCATTGCAATTTCTGCTGCAATCATCACCTGCTCTGGTGAGCCTCCCATTAATTCACATAATGCAGCTGCGGCCATAGCTGAAGATACTCCAATCTCTGCTTGGCAGCCTCCCATTGCCGCAGATATAGTAGCTCCCTTTTTAAAGATACTTCCTATTTCACCTGCAACCATTAAAAATTGCTTTATATGAGACTCATCGGCTTGATGATTTTCAATTACCATATAATACATCAATACAGCTGGAATAACACCAGCGCTTCCGTTGGTTGGAGCAGTAACTACACGCCCAAGAGAGGCGTTTACTTCATTTACAGCCAAGGCAAAACAACTAACCCATTTAAGGATTTGGCGAAACTTTACTTCAGTTTTTCGAATCGTTTCTAGCCATGATTGAGGGTTGTCGTAGGGTAATACACCAATAAGATTTTTATGAAGATCATAGGCTCTACGACGTACATTAAGACCTCCTGGTAGGGTACCTTCAGTGTGACAACCAATGTATATACATTCAAGCATGGTATTCCAAATACGCAATAGTTCAAAATGAATTTCTTCTTCGCTACGCATGGATTTTTCATTCTCATATACAATTTCAGAAATCATTTTGTTTTCACTTAAACAGAATTCTAAAAGTTCTTTACCGTTATGAACCGGATAAGGGAATGTATTTACAATGGCTTCGTTACTTGTGTCATCAGCGGTGTCTTCTTTGACAACAAACCCACCACCTATAGAGTAGAAGGTAGCCTTATGTATTCCTTTATCCGTATAGGCGGTAAAGGAAAGTCCATTGGCATGAAAAGGAAGAAACTCTCTATGAAACACAATATCCGAGTCTTGATTAAAAGGAATAATTATTTCGTTCCCTAAATAAAGCTCATTTTTATTCTTAATTGCAGAAATGATAACGTCAATACTCTCGACAGGAATGTATTCCGGATCAGCTCCACTTAGTCCTAACATCACAGCTAGGTCCGTGGCATGTCCTTTACCGGTAAGTGATAGGGAACCGTAAAGATCTACCGTGACTCTGTTGACATGGTCAATCCATTCCTTGGCTTGTAATTCGCCAACAAATTTTTCAGCAGCTCTCCAAGGCCCAAGCGTATGTGAAGACGAAGGACCAATTCCAATTTTCAGCATATCAAAAACACTGATACATTCCATAGTGACGATAACGTTATAGTTAAAGGCAAATATAGCCGTTTTTTTCTTGAGTAGTTCTAGGTGTTACTTTATAATGTCTTAAGGAATGCCAATAATTTATCAATGGCTATGGCTCTGTGACTTATACGATTTTTTATTTCAGGTGGCAATTCTGCAAATGTTTGATCATAGCCTAAAGGTTGGAAAACAGGATCATATCCAAAACCATTAATCCCCCTTTTTTTGGTGGTAATTTCTCCCTTAATAATACCTTCAAAATAGTGTATCTTACCATTCAGTTGTAAAGCTATCACTGTGATAAATTGAGCTTCACGTTGTTCTACTCCTTCTAAATTTTTAAGTAATAGATCTATATTGTCTTCTCCATTTTTAGCATCTTTGGCATATCTAGCCGAATAGACTCCAGGTGCTCCATCTAAAGCTATCACTTCAAGACCGCTGTCATCGGCAAAACAGTCTAATTGGTATTGTTTATATACATAATTCGCTTTTAATTCCGCATTTCCGTGGAAGGTAGTAGCAGTTTCAGGAATGTCATCGTGGCAGTTAATATCATTTAAACTGACTAAGGTAATACCAGAAGGCATGATAGCCTGAACTTCTTCTAATTTATGCTGGTTATGGGTTGCAAATACCAATTTCATAGTGTAAGGTCTTTTTTGCAAAGATATTGAACTATATAAAAAACCACCCAATTGCTTCATTACAAAAGGGTGGTTTAAGTTTTGTTAAGTGCTTTATTACATTTTTTTTATTTTCCCTGAACCCGCTACACTAGTATCTTCTTTTGCTGGATTTCCACTAATATAAATATTTCCAGAGCCGGCTACTTTTGCTTTTAATTCCTCACTGGCATGTACATAGGCACTTCCTGAACCAGCAATGGCCACTTTCGCTTTTTTGGAATTTAAATCAGTGGCCTTAATACTTCCCGATCCTGCTACTTCAGCTTCAATGTAATGAGTTGTCCCCTTCATATTGATACTCCCAGATCCTGCGATATTGCTATGTGTTTCTTGTGCTTCAATGGAAATATTAATAGTTCCTGAGCCCGCTGCAGTGCATTTGAAATTTGTTGATTTTAATGTGAAATCGGATCTGATACTCCCTGATCCTGCCAGACTTACCTTTTCGATTTCATTAATAGGAATAGTAACCTTCATTTTTTTTCGAGACTTTATATTGGCATTGTCTTTAATTCGAACTGAAAGTCCATTGTTTTTAACTTCGGTCACTATGTATTCCATAAGATTTTCTTCAGCTTCAATAGTCAACGCTCCTTCCTTTCCAGAAACCAGTACTACCTCAAATGGGCCTCCTACATTGACTGCATTATAATAACTGGTATTTCGTTTTTCAACAGTGACAACTCCATTGCCTTCGATTCGTTTTTGAAACCATTGGGCCTGTACTGTACTTATGGTAGCAAGCAAACAGATTAAAATTAATTTTTTCATAATTAGTTCGATTTTTATTGATGATTAATTTATAGTTTTCTAAGGGTGACTCCCCCGTATTCACTATCGATAGATAAAGTAGCGGATCCAGAAAGGTGTTCTCCCTCGCAATATTTGCTGGTATTTGTGGTATTCTTTTTTTGAATATCTAACTCTTCATCTCCTTTTAGTCCGGCATATTTTAAGTTGATATTAAATTTAAACGACCATTGGGGCTGATAACCTAGCTGTATGGATGTATATCTGGAATTAATAGCGACAGAATTAGTAGCCTTTGTTACTTCATCAATCTTTATAGAGCCATAGGAAGCCTCCAGTTTAGCAAATTGATTAATCTTTCCTAAACGAAGTGTGAGATAGTCGAAATTACCCGAGATGTAATCAACGTCATCAACAGTTAAATTTCCATAATCTGTATTAAACGAGAGATAATCTATCCTATCAATTTTAGCATTGGTATAATCAGCATTAAGGTCTATTTTCCCAGCCTTTTCTAGTATAAATCCGGAATAGTCAGCATTGATTTTGCCATTTTTCATAAAGCCTATAACGGACCTTGAAGTGTAGTCAAAATTTAACACGTTATGATCTCCCCAAAGTTCACCGATATCCAGACGTCCATAATTACATATAATAGTTGCTGTGTTATTTAGTTTGTTGAGTTGTATACTACCATAATTATTCTTCAGGTCAGCTCGGTTGGTCACGGGCACTTTTATAATGTAATTTATTTCCATGTTTACATTATTGTTTTTCCAACCCCATTTCCAATTACTTTCCTTAATGTTAGTAGAGGCTGAAACCATGGATGGATTATGCTCAAAAAGAACATCGATTTCACTTAAGCGTTGTGTAACTTTAGATTCATCATTCCCATTGGTTGTTATGTGAACTTCAATTACTGTTCTTGACTGATCCCAGGAAGTAATATGGAGATTCCCATATTTATTGTTTATTTTCAATAAGGCATCCTTATTAACTGTAAATTCCTTTTTTATGGTTTTTTCCTTGGTATATTTACCATTCATCTTTCCATTAGCTAGTAAAGAAAGGGGAAGTACGAGTAAGATTAGTGCTATTTTATAGTATGTTTTCATTGGGATTTAGTTTAATTTGTTTTACTTCTTCTATTTTATCCAGAACAGTGGTAAGTAGGTCAATACGCATTTGGAAATTTGCTATCATGGCTTGTATGATTCTTTTATCCTCTCCTTTTGTTACTAGTTCATCTTTTAAAAGGGAATAATCATATTCTATTTTTTCCAGTTGTTGTAAGGCATCAGATATTAATTGTTTGGTTTCTGGGGATTGTTCTTGTTCTAACTTGGTTACCTCTTGACGAATCACATTCGAAAAATACAGTTGAGATTGATACATCTCTGGTGATACTGAGGCTAAATCAGGTTCCTTTTGAATTGAGTAGCCCATAATTCCTAAGGAGACAAGGGCAACAAAACTTGCTGCTATGGAAAGTGATTTCCACCAATTAAATGTGCTTTTTTTCGGTGTATCAGCACTATTTTCTAGTCTAGCCATAAACCGTTCTCGGTGGCCTGTCATCGGCTCCTGGGTGTTCCAATTGGAATCGTCCTGTTGGCTAAACAACTCTTTAAAATGATCTCTTTCTAGTTCCATATCAACTTCATTTTATTTCGTAAACTTTCTTTTGCTCGCGAAATAGTGGTTCTACAGTTTCCTGGGGATACCTCTAAAATTTCACATAGTTCGTCATAATCATAACCCTCAACTAGGTGCAAGGTTAAAGCAATTCGATAATTATCAGGCAATGTAGCCATGATCTCCAACACTTTTTGAGCCTTCATATTGGTATAATCATTAGCCTCATCATCTGTATCATCAATCGCTTCAACCTTATACAGCACCTCTTCTAAGGGATTTGTAGATTGTGCCATTAGCATGCGATAGCGACCAATACTATGATTAACAACAATTTTTTTCAACCAAGCTCCAAAGGCTACCTCACCGCGATAGGAATCTAATTTTGAAAATGCTTTCAAAAAAGCCTCCTGCATAACATCTTCTGCCTCCATGGCGTCCTTTACAATACGATAAGCAGTGTTATACATTGCTTTATAATACATATCGTAAACAGTTGCCTGTGCACGTTGTTGGCCATTTTTGCATGCCATGAGGAGAATGTCAATATTTGAATTGGTTGGGCTCAAAAAGTAATCTTATTTGCTATAAAGATGAAGTTACATTTAATTTGTTACACTTGACAGTGAAAAAAGTACTAAATAATTGACAATTTAAATCGTATTTTTTGTAATAAGCTAAAAACAAGTGTTTTATATTTTTTTAAAAAATGAAAATGACAGCTTGTCAGTATTTGGTTATTGGCATAATGATTGTCCAAATGATAGCGTTGCCGAATTAGCACATATTGTAAAAATTTAAATACTGAACAAAGACATGAGTAAAATTATCGGAATCGATTTAGGAACTACCAACTCTTGCGTTTCTGTAATGGAAGGTAATGAGCCGGTAGTTATCCCAAACGCAGAAGGAAAGCGTACAACCCCATCTGTAATAGCTTTTGTAGAAGGCGGTGAGATAAAAGTAGGTGACCCGGCAAAACGCCAAGCGGTTACCAACCCTCATAAAACCATTTATTCTATAAAGCGTTTCATGGGGAATAAATTTTCGGAATCTCAAAAGGAAGCCGATCGTGTTCCTTATAAAGTTGTAAAAGGTGATAATGATACCCCAAGAGTGGATATTGATGGTCGCTTGTATACACCACAGGAATTATCAGCAATGATTCTTCAAAAAATGAAGAAAACGGCTGAAGATTATTTAGGAACTACTGTAAGTGAAGCTGTTATTACTGTACCTGCCTATTTTAATGATGCACAGCGTCAAGCTACAAAAGAGGCTGGAGAAATTGCAGGACTTAAAGTACAACGTATTATTAATGAGCCTACAGCTGCGGCTTTGGCTTATGGACTGGATAAAAAGCATGCAGATCAAAAAATTGCTGTATTTGACTTTGGTGGCGGTACCCATGACGTATCGATCCTTGAGTTGGGAGATGGCGTTTTTGAAGTACTAGCAACAGAAGGTGATACACACCTAGGAGGGGATGATGTTGATGAAAAAATCATCAATTGGTTAGCAGAAGAGTTTATGTCAGAAGAGCAAATGGATCTTCGTAAAGATGCAATGGCACTTCAACGCTTGAAAGAGGCGGCTGAAAAAGCAAAAATCGAATTGTCTTCTTCTTCTCAAACAGAAATTAATTTACCTTATATTACAGCAACGGCTACAGGACCTAAACACTTGGTACGTACATTAAGTCGTGCTAAATTTGAACAACTTATCGAGGATTTAGTAAAGCGTACAATTGCTCCTTGTCAAAGTGCTTTGAAAAACGCCGGTTTATCTGCTAGTGATATTGACGAGATTATTTTGGTAGGTGGATCAACCCGTATTCCAGCTGTTCAGGAAGCAGTAGAGAAATTCTTTGGTAAGAAGCCTAGTAAAGGAGTAAATCCTGACGAAGTGGTTGCTGTTGGAGCCGCTATTCAAGGGGGAGTACTTACAGGAGATGTGAAGGATGTATTATTATTAGATGTAACTCCACTTTCATTAGGAATTGAAACTATGGGTGGTGTTATGACCAAGTTAATTGATGCCAACACAACTATTCCAACTAAAAAGTCTCAGGTATTCTCAACGGCTGCTGATAATCAACCATCAGTAGAGATTCACGTATTGCAAGGTGAGCGCCCTATGGCTGCAGATAATAAAACAATTGGTCGTTTTCACTTAGATGGAATCCCACCAGCTCCAAGAGGTGTACCACAAATTGAGGTGATTTTTGATATCGATGCCAATGGTATTATCCACGTGACTGCTAAAGATAAGGGAACAAACAAAGAGCAAAATATTCGTATAGAAGCTTCTTCTGGTTTGACTCAAGAAGAAATCGAAAAAATGAAACGTGAGGCAGAAGCAAATGCTGAAGCTGATAAAAAAGTAAAAGAAAAGGCAGACAAACTTAATGAGGCTGACGGAATGATTTTCCAGACTGAAAAGCAATTAAATGAGTTTGGAGATAAACTATCAGCAGATAAGAAACAAGCTATAGAGGCTGCTTTAGAGGAGCTTAAAAAGGCTTATGAAACTAAAGATGTTGATACAATTCAACCTGCTTTGGATAAAATTAATGAAGCATGGAAACAAGCTTCTGAAGAAATGTACAAAGCACAAGCTGAATCACAGCAAAATGGACAACCTGGACCTGATGCTACTGCAGGAGATACGAAGCAGCAAGCAGATGATGTTCAAGATGTTGATTTTGAAGAAGTAAAATAATCAGTTAGTAACATTACCTGATAATAAGCAATAAAACGCTGTAAATATTTGATTTACAGCGTTTTTTATTTTTATTTTTTAATGGTTTCTTATCATTTAATTCTATCAAACTTGTATCGGTACTTTTTGATTCTTATGACACCTTAAGGAATAAATATGGGGGATGACAACGTCGTATTTTGAAACATGCTCCAAAAAATACAAGAAGTAAAGAACAAGATGAAATTCTTCGCGAGTTTAACCTGATATTGCAAGCTGTTATCTTACTGAAAACGGATATCAATAAGAATGTTTCGCTTTCCGAAGATCTGGATTATCTCAATAGAAACATTCCTCTTTTACTAAAGAAATTAAATTAAAATAACGAAGCATCAATAGTTACTGTATTTGTAACTGAATGTAATGATTAAAAAAAGTTACGACTAAAACGTTCATAATTTCACTTGTTTTTGTTTGAATTAACATTAAAAACAAATCCATTTCCGTATAAAAAAAGCAACAAATAAAACCGACAACGAGATTTAATAAAAGACGTAATGAATGAAATTTTATGCGTAATTATTTTTTAGCACAATTATGCGTTATTTTTCATACATTAGCAATATAATTACAATGCGTAAAATATCACTCGTTGTTTTTAAAATATGGTATTTATGAGTAATATATCAGACTTTAGTCTATTTTCGGATAAGACAATTTTGAATACAATAGGTTTGTTTGTACAGCAAACCCGTATTAAGCAAAATCTAAATCAGCAGGAATTAGCCGATAGGGCAGCGGTGAGTAGATCTACCGTGAGTTTGTTGGAACGTGGCGAAAATATCTCTTTAATTAACTTACTAAAAATACTACGAATTTTGGATGCGTTGTATGTTTTAAAAGAATTTGAAGTAAGAGAAGAAATCAGTCCGCTTCGTTTAGCTAAAGGAGAAAAAAAATTACGTAAAAGGGTACTAAAAAAAGATACTTCGCAAGATGATAATTTGGATTCAGGATGGTAACAACAGCTTTTATAAATATTTTTGGACAACGTGTAGGCGCAGTAGCGTATGATACAACTACCGAAATGGCATCATTTGAGTACGACCCTAAATTTAATTTAGAAAAATTACCTATTGCACCTATCAAAATGCCGTCCAAAAATAGAATTTATAGTTTTCCGGAACATCGAAATAGCGAAACCTTTAAAGGTATGCCAGGACTTTTAGCCGATACATTACCCGATCGATACGGAAAAGATTTAATCAATGCCTGGTTGGCAAGACAGGGACGTCCCGATGATAGTTTAAATCCTGTAGAGCTTTTGTGTTTTATTGGACGAAGAGGTATGGGAGCGTTAGAATTTGAACCTGTAATGGCTAAAGAATCACCTTCGCATGATATTGAACTAAGTGATTTAATCGAAACGACAAAAGCTTTATTATCAAACAAAGAAAACGTGTCTATACAAACTCAAAAAAATATGGAGGATGTGATGATGGATGTCCTAAAAATGGGAACATCTGCCGGAGGTGCACGTCCTAAAGCTATTATTGCCTACAATGAAAAAACAGGACAAATCAAATCTGGACAGACGCTTTCAGACGAAGGTTTTGAGCATTGGTTAATTAAATTTGACGAAGTGAGTGATGTGCAATTCGGCGAATCAAAAGGATATGGACGAGTGGAAATGGCTTATTACAAGATGGCAACAGATTTTGGAGTTGATATGATGGAATCACAATTAATTGAAGAAAATAATCGGGTTCATTTTATGACCAAACGCTTTGATCGCATAAAAGGAAATCAAAAATTACACAGTCAAACATTATGTGCCTTGCAACACTATGATTTTGCAAATATCACATCCTATAGTTATGAGCAGATTTTTCAAACTATGCGTCAACTTCGGTTAACTTATGCAGAAGCAGAACAAATGTTTAAACGTATGGTATTTAATGTGATTGCTAGAAATTGTGACGATCATACTAAGAATTTTTCATTTCTGATGAACGCTGAGGGAATTTGGAAATTAGCTCCTGCTTACGATGTTTGTTTTGCTTACAGACCAGATAGTAAATGGGTAAGTCAGCATAATTTAAGCATTAATGGCAAACGAAAGGATTTTACAAGAAAAGATTTGTTGAATATTGCAGCACAAAATTCGATTAGAAATCCTGAAGGCATTATTAATTCATGTATAACAATTGTTTCAAACTGGAAGTTGTATGCCGAAATGTATCAAGTTGATTCAAAAAAAACATATGCAATCGACCAATTATTATTAAAGGGATTAAAATGATTGTATTTCGTACTAATATCGGTAAAAAACGATTATTTATAACATAAAATCTATGATATGTTTGCCAATAACGGCCTATTTATTATCAATATATAATCCTGTTTGTGTGCCCTATTAATACCATAGTTTAATAACTTATTGATTATTAAGCATGGTTATTTTTAAAGAAGTAAAATTAAGTTGTTGTTTTTTACAGACGGATTTCATAGAGAAAATCCCTAATGGCTATCCATTAGGGATTTTTGTTTGTATTTTTACGCTATTAAATTTTGAAAAGAATGACTTTAGATAAAGAACAAATACTAGCGTATTGTAACGCAATTGTTCCAAACACTCTAATGGAAACATTAGATATTCAATATGTGGATGTAGGTGAGGACTATTTAACAGCTCGTATGCCTGTAACCCCAAAAGTACATCAGCCTGATGGGGTATTACATGGAGGTGCAATGGTTGCACTGGCTGAAAGTGTAGGTAGTGCTGCTTGCTTTGTTTTTCTTAATACTAATGAGTTTTACATCAGAGGTATAGAAATAGCTGCAAACCACGTTAAAAGTATGCGAGAGGGGTATGTATATGCAAAAGCAGTATGTATTCACAAAGGTAGGACCACACAACTATGGGATATTAAGCTTACTGATGAGCAGGACAACTTGATTTCAGTGTGTAAACTTTCAACCATTGCATTACCTAAAAAACAGTAAAATGCATTTTTCAGAATTTTTGAAGAAGGTCTCTGAGTTATATGAAGAGAACAAACCATTAGTGGTTTTTAGACATCCAAATCAGACTATTGTACAAGCCTTTTGGCAATCGTCTTCATCACTAGTGAATTTTGATGAGTCAGATCTTAACAATGGTTTTGTAATGGCTCCTTTTGTAAAGGGTGAACAAAAGAACGTCTTTATTAGTGCAGAGCAGCAATTTCAAGCGGTCTTTAACCCTGAAAAATCACCAATGACCCGTTCTGGTATAGCAAGGGATTTAGTTGAAAAAGGAGCTGAATTTCATAAAAATATTGTTGCCAAAGCAATAGAAGTAATTAAGGAAAGTGAAGTTGGTAAAATTGTGATTTCTAGAAAAATAGATATCCCTACTGAAACTATTGATATAACTATATATTTGGAACGATTATTAGAAGCCTATCCTACAGCCTTTTGTTATTTATGGCATCACCCGTCTATAGGTACTTGGTTGGGTGCTACCCCTGAAACATTGGTGAGTATTAAAGATGTAAATCTATCTACCATGGCACTTGCAGGAACTCAAAAGTTTATTGAATCCTCACCAGTACATTGGGGTAATAAAGAAAGGGAAGAGCAACAGGTGGTTACTGATACCATAATTTCAGCATTAGAGCTATGGTCGGAAGAAATCAATGCATCAGAGGTAACTACGGCAAGGGCCGGTAACTTATTGCATTTAAAAACAGCTATTGAAGCAAGACTTCATAGAGATGGATTGTTAGATTTTTCTGCCTTAGTGGAGTCTTTACATCCAACACCTGCCGTTTGTGGATTTCCAACCGAAAAGGCGAAAAAATTTATTTTAGAAAATGAAGCTTACGATCGCAAATATTACACAGGTTATTTGGGACCAATAGATACGACTGAAAATTCGGCTATTATGTATGTTAATCTGCGTTGTATGGAAGTTTTAGCAAATACTATACGGTTGTATGTTGGTGGAGGAATTACCAAAGATTCAGATGTTCATGCTGAGTGGGAGGAAACAATCAATAAAGCACAGACCATGTTAAAAGTACTTGGATAGTTTTTGAGTAAATCTGTAAAAATTGGCTTATTTTTGTAGTTCGTATTTAGAATTATGAACTATCCTAAAATTCGGCTTGCACAAACACTTATCCAGCTTTGTAAAGCCAAAAATATATCACATATTGTTATTTCTCCAGGATCCCGAAATGCCCCTCTTACATTAGGATTCGGTAATGATCCATTTTTTAACTGCTATAGTATAGTAGATGAGCGATGTGCTGCTTTTTTTGCTTTAGGCATGGCGCAGCAACGAAAAGAACCAGTAGCAGTGGTTTGTACTTCAGGATCGGCATTACTAAATTATTATCCAGCCATTAGTGAGGCATTTTACAGTGATATTCCTTTGATTGTTATTTCTGCGGATCGACCTTCCGATAAAATTGACATTGGTGATGGTCAAACTATTCGACAAGTTAATGTATTTGCAAATCACATACTATATGAAGCTAATCTGAGTGAAGTGGATGCAAATCAAAACGAGAATGAGAGAAAAATTAATGAGGCTATAAATACTGCAATGGTGCAAAGGGGACCTGTACATATTAATGCACCCTTTGAAGAGCCACTTTATGAGCTCATTGAGAATTTTGAGGTGAATCCAAAAGTGATTCATCCAGTTTCTTCTATTTCTTCTTTTGATTTAGATCAGCAGGTGGACTTTATTGACTCCTGGAATCTGGCTCAGCGTAAGATGATTTTAGTAGGGAGTTTACCTGTAGATAGCGTGGATCGTGATATTCTTACTAATTTAGCCTCAGATGATTCTGTGGTTGTTTTTACGGAGACTACCTCAAATATTCACCATCCTCATTTTTTTCCTGGAATAGATGTAATGATAGCACCTATTGAAAAAATTCCTGAAGAACTTGAAAAATTGCGGCCAGATATGTTAATTACATTTGGTGGTATGATTGTGTCTAAGAAAATAAAGGCATTTTTAAGGATCTATAAACCTCAAAGACATTTCCATATTGACCCTAAAACAGGGTATGACACTTTTTTTTGTTTGACACATCATTTTAAATCGGATGTTAGTACTTTTTTTAATAAGGTTCACACGCAACTTGAGAAGGTACCATCCGATTATCAATCTTATTGGTTAGGGGTTCAAGAACTTCGTAGAAAATCACATAAGGACTATATTGCACAAATCCCATTCTCTGATTTTAAAGTCTATGAATCGATTTTTAAGTCACTTCCAGAGGATTGTATGCTGCAACTTAGTAATAGCTCTACCATTCGATATGCCCAACTTTTTCCTCAGAAAGAGTCAATAACTGTTTTTTGTAACAGGGGTACTAGTGGAATTGACGGGAGCACATCAACTGCCATAGGAGCTTCTATGGTTGTAAATCGTCCAACTGTATTTGTTACTGGAGATCTAAGTTTTTTCTATGACAGTAACGCCTTATGGAATCGATACACTCCAAGTGATTTTAGAATCATTATTATAAATAACGCAGGGGGCGGTATTTTTAGAATTTTGCCAGGACCTAAAAATACACCAGTTTTTGATTCCTATTTTGAAACAGTTCATAATCTTAGTGCGAACCATTTATGTGAGATGTATGGTTGGGATTACAAGCGAGCAACAGATGAAAACTCGCTACACCTCTCATTATCTACTTTTTATTCCACTGGAGATAAACCTAAAGTTTTAGAGGTTTTTACTCCTCGATTAGAAAATGATGAAATTCTATTGAAATACTTTTCTTTTTTAAGAACTCAATAGCTCATACTATTAAATAAACTACTTTTATAACATGATACACATAGGTACATTTAACACATTAGAAATTCTTAGAGAAACCTCCGTAGGATTGTTTTTAGGCGATAGTGAAGGCAATGATATTTTATTACCGAACAAATATGTGCCTGAGGCCTATGAAATTGGAGCAAAAATTTCAGTTTTCTGTTATCTGGACCATGAGGAAAGACCTATTGCTACGACCTTAGATCCATATATAAAACTGAATGAATTTGCCCTTTTAAGAGCTGCAGAGGTAAATCAATTGGGTGCCTTTATGGATTGGGGACTAGAAAAGCACTTATTTGTTCCTTTTAGAGAGCAGGCTCGTAAGATGGAAGCGGGAAAATGGTATTTAGTGTACATGTATATGGATCCTGAAACGCAGAGGCTTGCTGCTTCGAGCAAAACCCATCAATTTGTATCAAATGAAAACCTTACCATACAAGAAGGGGAGGAAGTAGAAGTGATTGTGGCTAGATTTACTGACATTGGTATGGAAGTGATTATAAATCAAAAACATTTAGGACTGGTTTATAATGATGAAGTATTCTCGCGCGTACGTCTAGGTGAAAAGAGAAAGGGATATATTCGAAAAATAAGACCTGATCATAAAATAGATGTTTCTTTTCAACCTCAAGGCTTAAAAAATATGGAAGTTTCTTCCGTACAAGTGATGGAAGCGCTTCAGCGCAATGGAGGATTTTTAGGATTACATGATAAAAGCAGTTCGGAGGATATTGCTGCCATATTGGGCATGAGCAAGAAAAGTTTTAAAAAAGCCATTGGTACGCTTTATAAGCAGAAACTCATTGTTCTTAAAGAGGATGGTATATACAAGGTATAGTTATAAGGGGCGAATTTATTCGCCTTTTTTTATATCCAATCACTACCTCATAAAGAGTTTATCTAAGGCCACTATAGTTTCCCAATTATGATTCTTTATACTCGTAAAAATACGTTATTTTTACGCTGCAAAATTGAAATTGTATGAATACACCTAAGTGGATTACCGTTAAAGAATTTGAAGATATTACATATAAAAAATGTAATGGAGTAGCTCGTATTGCATTTAATAGACCGAATGTACGTAATGCATTCCGTCCTCGTACGACTTCTGAATTACTTGAGGCATTTCGGGATGCTCATGAGGACACAACTATTGGTGTGGTGCTTCTTTCTGCTGAAGGCCCCTCGACTAAGGACGGAATATGGTCCTTTTGCAGTGGAGGAGATCAAAAAGCCAGAGGACACCAAGGCTATGTTGGAGAAGATGGATATCATCGATTAAACATCCTTGAGGTACAACGTTTAATTCGCTTTATGCCAAAGGCGGTTATTGCGGTTGTCCCAGGTTGGGCTGTTGGTGGTGGACATAGCTTACATGTAGTTTGTGATTTGACACTTGCCAGTAAGGAACATGCGATATTCAAGCAAACGGATGCGGATGTTACCAGTTTTGATGGTGGATATGGTTCTGCATACCTGGCAAAAATGGTCGGTCAAAAGAAGGCTCGTGAAATCTTCTTTTTAGGAAGAAATTATTCAGCCCAGGAAGCCTATGAGATGGGAATGGTCAATGCGGTTATACCACATGATGAATTGGAATCTACAGCCTACCAATGGGCGCAAGAAATATTAGAAAAGTCTCCTATATCGATTAAGATGTTGAAGTTTGCCATGAACTTAACTGATGACGGAATGGTGGGTCAACAGGTATTTGCTGGGGAGGCAACGCGATTAGCGTATATGAGTGATGAAGCCATTGAGGGTAGAAATGCATTTTTGGAAAAACGCAAACCTAATTTTGAGAAAAAATACATTCCATAATTATCCATGGAATGTGTTGCTTTTTTACTAACGTTTCTCTTTGGAATATTTCTGGTATTGGTTGGTATTCTAATGTATTTTAATCCAACCGTTGTAAGAAACCTTATTAGAAAAGCTGGAAGTTCTTATGGGACTAATTTTTTGGAATTAGGACCTCGACTTCTTATAGGATTAGCTATAATTAAGGTTGATACAGATTTTGAAGTACTATATAATTCAATGGGTTACTTCCTTGTTGTTTCAGCCTTTGTAATAGGTCTATTACCTTTAAAATTACATAACGGTTTTTCTAGAAAAGCTGCTGATTTTTTAAAACCGAATTATTTAAAATGTTTAGCACCAATTTCCATCTGTTTAGGATTTTTGGTTATTTATGGAATCATTTAATATGAGTATAAAGCCTTGGGTTCAAGCTGCACGATTGCGCACCTTGCCACTTTCAATTTCAGGAATATTAGTAGGATCAGGTATTGCCTTGTCACAAGATCTTTTTAATACCAAAATATTTATTCTTGCCTTATGTACCACAATAGGTTTTCAAATCCTATCGAATTTTGCTAACGATTATGGGGATGGAGTCAAAGGAACTGACAATGATGATCGGGTAGGGCCCAAGCGTGCTATTCAGAGTGGAGCAATTACTCCTAAAGGAATGAAAATGGCCATGGCAATTACAACGGTTATTACATTATTGATTGCCATATGGTTAATTTATGAGGCATTTGGTGCTGAAAAGTTGTTATATTCCCTATTGTTTTTTGGTTTAGGAATCGCCTCCATCATAGCGGCTATAACCTATACAGTGGGTAAAAACGCGTATGGGTATCATGGGCTTGGAGATGTATTTGTATTTTTATTCTTTGGATGGTTAAGTGTTGCTGGCTCTTATTTTCTATATGCGCAAACATTACATTGGATGGTGTTTTTACCAGCATCTTCCATAGGTTTATTAAGTGCTGCTGTATTAAACCTAAACAATATGAGAGATTATGAAAGTGATACAAAAGCAGGAAAAAAGACATTAGTTGTTAAAATAGGGCTGCCCTTTGCTAAATATTACCATTATTATCTTATTGTATTGGCCATGTTGTTAATGATGCTTTATTCCATTTTAAAACTGAACACTGGCGTGCAACTCCTTTACCTTTTAGCATTCATCCCTTTGAGTTTACATCTATTAAAGGTTAGACGTGCGAAAGATTCTAAATTGCTCGATCCTGAATTAAAAAAGGTGGCCTTGTCTACCGTATTGATGGCATTACTTATTTTAATTGGATATCTTTTGTAATTTGTAATTCTAATAAAAAGTATATTTCTTTTCTGTTTTGATCACAGCAATTTATGTCCAATAGAATTTTTAAATCAAAGAAAAAGTACCTAATATAGCTATAATAGGGTGTAAGAAAATAAAAATAATACATTTTATAACCCATTTTATGGTATCTTTAAAGCTCATCGTTTTATCATACCTAAAGGAGGATAATCGAACCGATTTTTTATATTAATATATTTTGTTTAATTAAAAATACAATAGATGAAAATTACATTTTATGGACATTCTTGTATAGGAATTACCGTAGATGATGTACATATTTTGGTAGATCCTTTTATTACGGCCAATCCTAAGGCGTCCCATATTGATATCAACACCATTAAAGCAGATTATATTCTGATAACGCATGCACATCAAGATCATATTTTGGATGTTGAAGCGATCGCCAAACGTACCGGGGCAATGGTAGTATCCAATTATGAAATCGTTACTTATTTTCAACAAAAAGGTATAGAAGGTCATGGCATGAATCATGGAGGAACCTGGGATTTTGAATTTGGAACTGTGAAGTACGTTAATGCCATACATTCTTCATCTTTTCCTGATGGAAGTTATGGTGGAAACCCTGGGGGTTTTGTCATAGAAGGTGAACGGAAAACAATTTATATATCTGGAGATACCGCGCTTTCAATGGATATGAAGCTTATTCCAATGTTGTATAAACTTGACTTAGCTATCCTACCCATCGGAGATAATTTTACCATGGGTGTGAATGAGGCTGTGATGGCTTCAGACTTTGTTGAATGTGACAAGGTTTTAGGAGTACATTACAATACGTTTGGCCCCATTGAAATTGATGAAGAAGAGGCTAAACGAACCTTCTTTGACAGCGGTAAAGATCTCATGTTATTGGCAATTGGTGAAAGTTTAATACTATAAATGAGAGCTACATACCATCGTTATATTTTAAATTTTAAACGTCCTAGTGGAACCTCCCGTGGTGTTCTTACTACTAAAGAAACTTGGTTTTTAAAGCTCTATGATGGTAATAGAACAGGTATAGGGGAGTGTGGTGTACTTCGTACACTTAGTGTAGATGACAGGCCAGATTATGAAGATTGTTTAAAATGGGTTTGTGATCATATTCATTTAGGTGAAGAGGCCCTTTGGGAGGCTCTAATAGAGTTTCCTTCCATTCAGTTTGGTGTCGAGCAAGCCTTTCGTTCACTGCATAGTAAAAATCCCTATCTACTAAATCCTTCTCTATTCACAGAAGGTAAAGATTCAATTGCAATTAATGGGCTCATATGGATGGGAGACCCTGACTTTATGAAAGAACAAATTGAGGCAAAACTTTCTGAAGGGTTTAATTGTATAAAGCTCAAAATTGGAGCTATAGATTTTTCGAAGGAATTAAGTCTACTTGAGGTTATTCGTACCCAATTTTCTCCAGATCAAATAGAAATTCGGGTAGATGCCAATGGCGCATTTCACCCCGACGAGGCCTTAACCAAATTAAACCAACTAGCCAATTTTCATCTACATTCCATCGAACAACCAATAAGGGCAGGTCAACATGACATCATGGCACAATTATGTAGAGATACCCCTCTGCCTATTGCACTTGATGAAGAACTCATAGGGGTATTTGAATTTGATGACAAATTAGCCCTATTAGAAAAAATTAAACCGCAGTATATTATTTTAAAGCCGAGCCTGGTGGGTGGTTATAGAGGTTCTGAAGAGTGGATCTCATTAGCCATGGCCTACCAATGTGGTTGGTGGATAACTAGTGCTTTAGAGAGTAATGTAGGTTTAAATGCTATAGCACAATGGACGTATACACTTGATAATAATAGACCCCAAGGATTAGGAACAGGCGCTCTATACACCAATAACATTGAATCTCCACTGATTGTTAAAGAAGGGGGATTATACTATAATCCTAAAGAGAAATGGACCTTACCATTTTAAATTTATAATTAAATTAAATTCAAGACATTTTATGTACATAGAACAAGGGTATAAAGGAAAGTTAGGTATTTGGAAGTATTTTATTATTCCAATATTATTTTTTGGATTAATGACATTAAATGTTTTAGTTACTACGCTTCTTGGTGTGGACGCTGAATCAATTATCCAACAGGAAATCGCAAGGAAAGGGTCCAATCGATTTTTAGTTGAAATGTTAATTCCTTTTGCTGTATTCCTTGCAGGTTTATTCTTTTGGGTAAAGTATATTCATGAACAATCCATACGATCACTTACCACCTCTAGAAAACGAGTAGATTGGAGAAGAATTTTCTTTGCCTTTACAGTATGGGCAGGAATTACATTATTGGTCTTTTTTATAGATTATTTCAGTAACCCTCAGGATTATATATTGCAATTTGACCTCCCAAAATTTGCAGTATTGGCAGTTATTGCATTGCTATTAATTCCACTTCAAACTAGTTTTGAAGAATATTTCTTTAGAGGTTACCTTATGCAGGGTTTGGGAATTATAACCAAGAATCGTTGGTTTCCTTTGGTGTTTACCTCTGTTGTTTTTGGTCTTATGCATATCTCTAATCCCGAAGTTGGAAAGTTAGGTCCTGTAATTATGATTTATTATATAGGTACTGGATTTTTCTTAGGTATTATTACATTAATGGATGAAGGCTTGGAATTGGCTATTGGTTTTCATGCAGCCAATAACCTTATCACAGCTTTATTGGTCACTTCGGACTGGACAGCCTTTCAAACACATTCTGTATTTAAAGACGTTTCATTGCCAACTGCTGGAAACGAAATATTCTTAACGGTGTTGGTTTTATTCCCTTTACTCACTTTATTATTTGCTAAAAAATATGGATGGACTAATTGGAAAGAAAAACTAACGGCCAAGGTGATTCCACCAGTAAAACATACATCCGAAGGATAAGATATAGAGTTATGATTACAAAGCCTACCTATAAAAATATACATCATCGGTTTCGTGTTGAAAATCGATTTTACAGCTTTGATGATTTAAAAGAAGTTGCCTATTCACTTATTAAGGAAGGAGTTCCATTTGAACAGGAAATAGGGGAGTTTCTAATGGATTGGTTGGATGATTCCCCCTATATAGAAGTGCCCACTTCTGGATCCACGGGGACCCCAAAAAAAATACAAATTCTTAAGCAGCATATGGTGAATTCTGCTTTAGCTACAGGTGATTTCTTCCAATTATCTCCTGGTGATAGCGCTTTACTTTGTTTACCTGCCAGATTTATAGCCGGAAAAATGATGCTGGTTAGAGCAATGATTTTAGGTTTAGAACTTTCATTAGTGGCTCCTGGTAGCCGCCCTTTGAAAGGTACAAAAGAACAATTTGATTTTTCTGCCATGACACCACAACAGTTAAGTCACTCGATGAAAGAATTGAGCCATATAAAAAAGCTTATTATTGGAGGTGCAGCCATTCAGGGTGAATTATTAGAAAAGTTACAACATAAACACACTAAAGCGTATGCTACCTATGGAATGACCGAAACAGTTTCTCATGTCGCTGTTAAAAAATTAAATCATTTTACAAAAGAGCAGCCTAAAAGACATTATGTGGCTATGCCCAATGTTTCATTCACTCAAGACGATCGTGGGTGTTTGGTCATTACTGCACCCGATGTTTGTGCAGAAACTTTAGTAACAAATGATGTGGTTAATTTACTTTCACCATCCGAGTTTGAATGGGTAGGTCGTTTTGATAATGTGATCAATTCAGGGGGAATTAAGCTTTTCCCAGAAAGCATTGAAGTAAAACTTGCCAATATTCTATCTACGCCATTTTTCATCACCTCTTTGCCTGATGCCATTTTAGGTGAACGATTAATTTTAGTAGTAGAGGGAACAAATGATACAACACAAATCATGGAGCTTATGAAAGGTAATGCCGTTTTATTACCCTATGAGTTTCCAAAGGAAGTATATGTGACTAAGGAATTCAAAAGGACATCTAATGGCAAAATCCAACGAAAAGAGACTTTAGCTAGCTTATTCTAATAGCCTAATTCGTTTAAAATAAGCATGGACTGAGTATACTCGTCTTCTAGTACAAGCAATTCAATATATTGATTTCCACCTCCAACAATTGCTGGAATAATACCTGATGCATCGCTATTTCGCTCAATAGGGAATACCGAAATTTCGGCTAGTTTCGATTTAATAAGAATGGCATCAGTAAGAGGTCCATTAAATATTAATTTTAATTGTGAACTCATGGCTTTGCTTCTTAAGAGGTTACTTTCTTAAAGTTACACAATAATTTTTAATTTCAAATACACAAAAAAAGAAAGGCTGCATCCCCTGCAGCCCCTTGTATTATTTTCTGAGTTCAGCACCCAGTTGTTTTTCAAAATTTTGTTGAAGTTTTGACATTACCTTCTCAATTTGTTTATCAGTAAGTGTTTGTTCTTCATCTTGTAAAACAAAACTTAGCGCATAACTCTTTTTACCTTCTGGTAGGTTTTTCCCTTGATAGACATCAAAAAGACTCATATCTTTTAGCAAGGATTTTTCACTTTGCATGGCGGTATGATGCAATTGCTCAAAAGTAACCGACTCGTCTAGTAACAATGCTAAATCACGTCTCACTTCTGGATATTTAGCAAGTTCCTTAAAAGAAACCTTATGATTTTGAACCAACTGATGTACATTTTTCCAGTCGATATCAGCATAAACTACTTCTTGTTTGATATCAAATGCCTTCAAAATTGATTTTTTTACAATACCAAATTCAGCAAGTCGAATTTTTCCACTACTTAATATAAGTCCTTCCTGAAAAACGTCTGTTTTAAAAGGAGCAGATTTTAGTTTAGATAGTCCTAGACGATCGAAAATAGTTTGTAAAACTCCCTTTAGGTAAAAGAAATCACTTTTTTTGGAAATGGTATTCCAGCTTTCATTAAAACGATCACCGGTTATAAATAAACTTAGGTGCTTATTTTCCGTATAATTTTCATAGCGATGATACGTTTTTCCAAACTCAAACAGCTTAAGATCTGGTCTGCGACGATTACTGTTGTAGGCAATGGCCTCTAAACCTGAGAATAACATTGACTGACGCATGGCAGAAAGATCAGCACTAAGTGGATTTAACATCATCACATTATGTTCCTCTTTCAGTTGTTCAGAAAGCTTAGTATAACTACTTGAGGTAAGGCTATTGGCCATCATTTCATTAAATCCTTGACCTACCAGTTGATTTGCTATAATGTTTTGAACTTTATAGTCTTCGTAGCGAGAAGAATGTGAAACAGTTGCATTGAGCTTTTCAGTGAAATCAATCTGATTATAACCGTAAATACGAAGAATTTCCTCAATAACATCTACATCACGCTGAACATCCACTCTATAAGGAGGAATAGATAATCCAACACCACGCTCAGTTACACTGTTAATTTTCATATCTAAGGAGGTTAGAATATTTTTTATGACCTCTTTTGGAATTTCCTGGCCTATCAGTTTATCAACTTTTTCAAAGGCTAAGAATACTTGAAAATCTTCCACTTTTTTAGGATAGATATCCGTAACATCCATTGAAATTTCTCCTCCAGCCACTTGCTGTATTAAAATTGCTGCGCGTAATAAGGCATATTTTACGTTATTAATATCTATACCTCGTTCAAAACGGAACGAAGCATCAGTGCTTAGTCCGTGTCGTTTAGCAGTTTTACGAACAGAAACCGGATTGAAATAGGCACTTTCTAAAAATATCTGAGTAGTGTTTTCAGTTACTCCTGAACTGAGTCCTCCAAAAACACCAGCAATACACAATGGCTTTTCAGCATCACATATCATTAAATCTTCTGAATGCAACGTACGCTCTACTTCATCTAAGGTTGTAAATTTAGTACCATCAGCTACGGTTTTTACAAGAATTTTGTTGCCACTTATTTTTGCTGCATCAAATGCATGTAATGGCTGTCCAAGTTCATGAAGTACATAGTTAGTTATGTCAACAATATTATTTTTAGGAGTAAGTCCAATGGCTTTTAATCTATTTTTTATCCAATCTGGAGACTCAGCTACTTTCACGCCAGTAATGGTTACACCAGCATAGCGAGGAGCTAATTCATTATTTTCAACTTCCACATCAATTTTCAAGGTTCTGTTATTGACATGAAAACTGCTGGTAGAAGGGGAGATTAATTCAAGGGATACTCCTTTTTGAATGAGTCCTGCTTTAAGGTCTCTGGCCACACCGTGATGACTCATAGCATCGGCACGGTTGGGAGTGAGGCCAATCTCAAAAACCTCATCATTTTCAATTTGAAATACTTGGGCACATGGTGTACCTGGAACAAGACTTTCATCTAGAATCATAATACCCTCATGTCCTTGTCCAAGTCCTAATTCATCTTCTGCACAAATCATTCCATGGCTTTCTTCCCCACGTATTTTTCCCTTTTTTATTTCCCATGGATTGCCTTGAGCATCATATAGCATAGTTCCAATGGTGGCAACTGGCACTTTCTGTCCCACAGCTACATTAGGAGCTCCACATACAATTTGCACCACTTGATCTTGTCCAATTGCTACCTTAGTAACTTTTAATCGATCGGCATTTGGATGTTGCTCACATTCCAAAACATGTCCTACTACAACTCCTTTAAGACCTCCTTTTACAGATTCGTACACAGAAACACCTTCTACTTCAAGTCCTAAATCGGTTAGTAATTCTGCTGTTTGCTCAGCATTCCACTCTGTTTTTATGAATTGTTTAATCCAGTTGTATGAAATCTTCATGGTACAATTTTAATGAAGCGCAAAAATAAGAATCCTTTGGGTTTTATGCCTAGTATTATGCTCTTAAAAATTGGTGATTTTTTCATTTTGTTAAAGAATAAAAAAAATGTAATTTCACATAAACCATTGGAAGAAAAGAAGAAAGGGTGAATGAAATGCATTTCAATGGATTAATTGTCTTGTAAATCCTTTTTATGAAATCATACTTTTCTATCTGTTTCTTATTGGTTTTTGTACAATTTAGTTCGCTTTATGGGCAGTCAATGACGGCACCTACCACTAAAAAAAGTACCACCACCACAACAGCTACTCCTACGTCAACAGGTCAAAGTGAATGGGCTCTTGTCATGACTAAGATGACGGGGCAAGCGGATGTTTTACAGCGCTGGAAAACAAGGTTGGAGTATCCAAAGGACGAAATAAAAGCAGATTGGGATGATTCGTATGATATTACCAATCTTACCTATATAGGTGATACTTGGACCCTGGTTACCGCTAAAAATACGGATTTACACGCACAGCAATGGTATACCAGGTTAGATGTCGAATCGCTTTTTGAAGAAGTAAAAAAGGAGTATAAGGCAAGCAAAATGCTTGTTTCTGTTACTTATGGAGCTGGTTTATGGGCATTGGTATCTTCTAAAGGGACTAAATATACTCACCAGTATGCGCTCTATCATAAAAATGGATTTCCTCAATCCTATATGGATCAACGAATAGCTGAAGGATATTATTTATCGGATATGGCCTTTGGTGCAGGCAGTTGGTTTACTGTTTTTTCAAAGGATAGCAAAACTTCGAATCAAATGTACCATACTAGCTTTAGTTTTCCTAAGGACAAGATAGAGTCCTATTGGGATAAAGGTTATCGAATAAATCTTCTCAAATACTTAGATGATAGATGGGTATTATCCATGATTTTGAATTCTGATTATGGACAACAAGCGTGGCGTACGCGCTATGAGTTTCCTAAAAAAGAAATTGATGAATTATGGAAAGATGGCTATTCTATAACAGATATGAGTTACCTTCCAGGAAGTAAAAATACAGCCTTGTCAACTACTTCTTCTAATCTTTTGGGTACATGGGTTTATGAAGATTATTTTGCTGAAGAATATATAGAATTTCTATCTGACGGTTTTGTAAAGATGACTATTATTGATTTGTATAATGATACTACTACCGTATATGGAGGAAGTGGATTTACAGACCCTAACCTAGGAAAGGTAGATATTAAATTCGAAACAAATACAAAGGTTTTTCCATATCACCTGGATATAGTTGTGTATCAAAATAGAAAAGAATTGCAACGCAACAAAGCCATTTACAAAATTGACAAGGACCAGCTAACAGTCAAAGCGCCTGAAAGTTATACCCAAAAAAGGGCCGTGAATTTTAATGATGAAGATTCCTATTCAATTGACGTTTATACCAAATCAAACTAATTTAACTGATATAGTTCCAAATGGTCTTATTTTTTTGGAGACGCTCGTAGGAAACTCTAACCTCTTTGTTTAGAGGATCTTCTAAATTAGGATCACTTTTTAATAATTGAATAGCATAGTATCTTGCCGTTTTAAGTATATCATTGTCTTTGACAATATCAGCGATCTTAAGCGTAAGCACTCCACTTTGCTGTGTTCCCATTAAATCACCGGGTCCACGTAGTTTTAAGTCTACTTCCGCAATTTCAAATCCATCATTGGTCTGTGTCATGGTTTGTAATCGAGTTTTAGAATCATCACTGAGTTTATGCCCAGTCATTAAAATACAAAAACTCTGTTCAGCCCCACGTCCAACACGTCCACGTAATTGATGTAACTGAGAAAGTCCAAATCTCTCGGCGCTTTCAATGATCATTACAGAAGCATTCGGTACATTTACACCTACTTCAATCACAGTGGTGGCCACCATTATCTGAGTTTCTCCTTTAATAAACCGCTCCATTTCATAATCCTTATCGGCGGGCTTCATTTGTCCATGAACAATTGATATTTGGTATTCTGGTTGTGGAAAAGACCGTACTATACTCTCATATCCATCCATTAAATCTTTATAGTCCAGTGTTTCAGATTCTTGAATCAAAGGATAGACCACATATACTTGACGCCCTTTGTTAATTTCATCTTTTAAAAATTGAAATACCTTTAGACGATTACTATCGTATCTATGCACCGTTTTAATAGGCTTACGCCCTGGAGGAAGTTCATCTATTACGGAAACATCTAAATCTCCATATAAACTCATCGCTAAAGTACGTGGAATTGGAGTAGCTGTCATAACAAGTATATGAGGAGGCATGGTATTTTTATGCCATAGCTTGGCACGTTGAGCTACACCAAAACGATGTTGTTCATCGATTATAGCTAACCCTAAATTTTGGAATTGTACTTTATCTTCTAACACTGCATGCGTACCAATAAGAATATGCAGAAGACCATTCTCCAATTGTTCATGAATTTCTCTTCTATCGGCTGCTTTCGTAGACCCTGTAAGTAATTGTACATTCACAGGCAATTCTTTTAACAACTCCATTATACCATTATAATGTTGTGTTGCCAAAATTTCAGTAGGCGCCATTATACATGCTTGAAATCCATTGTCTATGGCTAGTAACATACTCATTAAAGCCACGATCGTTTTTCCTGAACCTACATCTCCTTGAAGCAAACGATTCATTTGGGCATTAGATCCCATATCATTCCTTATTTCCTTTATAACCCTTTTTTGGGCATTGGTAAGTTCAAAGGGGAGGTGATTGTTGTAAAAATCTGAAAAAAGTTCCCCAACCTTGTCAAAAACAAAGCCTTTGATGCGTTGCTTGTGCAAGAGATTCTTTCTAACAAGTTGGAGCTGAATAAAGAATAATTCTTCAAATTTTAAACGAAACTGAGCTTTAGCTAATAATTCTTGACTCTTAGGGAAATGAATATTAAATAAGGCTTCTGCCTTTGATATAAGGTGTAATTCCTCGATAATTGATTTTGGCAATGACTCATGAAACCGTACACCGGATTCATTAAAGAGTTCTTGCATTAATTGATTAATTACCCTATTTGTAATTCCTTTATTAGTAAGTTTTTCAGTAGAAGGATACACTGGTTGCATTGCTGTTCTCAGACTTTGCTCATGTTCCCTCATTAATTCCATTTCTGGATGTGGCATGGAAAATACACCATTAAACCAGTTACACCGTCCAAAAACAACATAAGGTTCATTAATCTTAAGACTGTCCTTAATCCATTTATGACCTCTAAACCACACTAATTCCATTTCTCCTGTATCATCAACAAAGGTAGCCACAAGTCGTTTTCCAAAGCCCTTATTGCCAGTTTCGACCATTTTCAAATGGATTATTTTTCCAATAATCTGAACTTCTGCATTATTTCGTTGTAACTGATTTATCTTATAATATTGGGTCTTGTCAATGTATCTATTTGGAAAGAAATGTAATAAATCCTGGTATTGATGTATACCCAGTTCAGTCTTAAGCAGTTGCGCCCTTTGTGGACCAACTTTTTTCAAATAATCTATAGGTGTATATAAAAATTGCGGATTCATTCTGACGAAGATACTATTTTTCATTTTTGCAAAAAACAAATTCCTGTTCAAGTGATACCATATAATTTTAGTACCTTAACACTGCTAAACTTTCATTTATGAATGCACTTGTAATAAGCGGAGGAGGCAGTAAAGGAGCTTTTGCCGGTGGTGTTGCCCAATATCTTATAGAAGAATTAAATAAGGATTACCAATTATACCTAGGTACATCAACTGGGAGTCTACTAGTGTCACATTTGGCTTTAAAAGAAACTCAGAAAATAAAAGAAGTGTATACTTCAGTGACGCAAAAAAGTATTTTTAGTCATTGTCCCTTTACCATTACTGAAAAACATGGAAGTCAAAATATTGGAATAAACCACCTAAATGTGCTTAGAAATTTCATGAGGGGGAGTAAAACCTTTGGTGAAAGTTATAATCTTCAAAGCCTTATAAAACAAACATTTACAGAAGCTGAATTTTCTAAATTGCAATCTTCTGATAAAGAAATCATTGTTACTGTTAGTAACCTGTCAATGAATGAAGTGGAGTATAAATCAATTAATGATTTTAGTTACCATGAGTTTTGTGAATGGATATGGATTTCGTGTAATTATACTCCTTTTATGAGCCTTGTTAATAAGAACGGTTGTGAATATGCAGACGGCGGGCTAGGGTGTATGGTTCCAATAGAAGAGGCTATACGAAGGGGGGCTAAGACGGTGGATGCTATTATATTACAAACAGAAGTGACTCATTTGAACAGACTTCCCGCTCGCAATGCGTTTTCCCTTCTTACCAATATGTTCGCTTTTATGCTTGACCGGATCGAAAAACAAAATATTAGAATTGGTAAATTGGTAGCCAACTATAATGACGCTATTATCAACTTTTACTATACTCCAGTAATACTCACCACTAATTCCCTTATTTTTCAAAAAGAAAAAATGTCACAGTGGTGGCAGAGTGGTTTTGAATTTGCTCGATTAAAAAATCAACAAAGCAGTGCCTTGGAAACTTAGTCCCATAATTCTTGAATTTCTTTTTTGATATGCGCTAGGGCATTGGCAGAAGGTGTTTGTTTGTCAATATATTCACTCAGAACTGCCTCACGGAGTTTATCGGCAGACGTCGTTTTTTCATTCATGGCAGCTTTCCTAATGACCTGAATAGTGGCATTTTTTGCTGCTTTAACAATATTCCAACCTTCATCACTCATATAAATTTGTTGAGAAATATTATGGTCAAATTCCTGCTCAATAGTGGCTATCAATAGGTTTTCATATGCAGAAGTTTGATCAGATATAGGAGGTACACGTAACAAGAGTTTTTGAGGGGCCATACGCTCTAAGAACAATGTAATTCGTTCATAGGCTTGTAATCGTATTGGTAAAATTGATTTATGAGTTTCTTTATGCAATAAATACCTTCTTCGACCTTCTTCATTTGCGGTATGAAGTTTAAAAAAATAAAACGCAATGATACCTGTGAGTAGTGCTGGTAAAAAATAAAAAAGCAGTTGTACTATTGATATATCCATGTCCTAAAAATGAAAACTTGTCAAATATACAAGATATCTGACAAGTTTTTGTAGTGAACTATTGCCTGAATTACTTTAAATAATCAAAAACAATCTGTGTAAATGTTTTGACCCCTAAAAGCAATCCACTCTCATCTATATAGAAATCAGGAGTATGGTGTAACGTGGCTTCTTTATCTACAGGCTTTCCACCAAGGAAAAAGTAGAACCCAGGAATTTCCTTTTGAAAAAATGAAAAATCTTCTGCGCCCGTTACGGCCTTACCTAATAATACATTTTCTTTACCTGCCGCTTTCTCCAGTGAAGGAAGGACTTTGGCTGTGAGATCCGGATCATTGAAGGTAATTGGAAGTCCATTTTCTATCGTTATGCTTGCCTGAGCATTGTAGGCTTTTGCAATGGCGGGAACCATTTCCTTCATCCGCTTATTAAGTTTTTCTTGCATGGAATAGTCTAAAGTTCGGATAGTACCTACCATCTCAGCGGTCTCTGGGATAATATTGTTACGCACACCACTGGTTATTTTACCAACAGTAATGACGGCCGCTTCATTGGTTAGTTCCATTTCTCGACTAATAATAGATTGTAAGCCGTCAATAATTTTTGCAGATACCATTATAGGATCTACGCCTGTCCATGGAGAGGATCCATGTGCTTGTTTTCCTGTAACTTTAATATCAAATCTCTGGGCAGCGGCCATTGTTCCTCCTGGTTTATATCGAATTTTACCTACCTCTAGATACGAACCAATATGAAGACCAAATATGGCCTCTACATCTGGATTTTTTAAAACTCCTTCCTTAACCATTAGTTCTGCACCCCCTTCTTCTCCTTTAGGAGCACCTTCTTCTGCGGGTTGGAAAATGAATTTAATAGTCCCTGAAAAATCATTGTTTTTGGATAACACTTCAGCTACTCCCATAAGAATAGCTATATGGGTATCGTGACCACAGGCATGCATTACTCCTGTAGTTACCCCATCAAATTCTGTTACTACTGTTGATTTAAATGGAAGGTCAACACGTTCCGTAACAGGAAGTGCATCTATATCTGCACGTAAGGCAATTACCTTTCCAGGTCTTTTCCCATGTAAAATTCCAACTACCCCTGTTTTAGCAACTCCAGTCTGCACTTGCATACCTAGGTTATTTAGGTGCTCAGCAATTTTTTCAGCAGTTTTGAATTCTCTATTTGACAACTCTGGGTGTTGATGAAAGTATCTTCTCCATTCAATAACCTTGGATTGGATAGATTCAATATCCTTGTCAATTTTCTTTTGTGCACAAAGGCTCAGTCCCAAAGGGAATAGTAACAACAGTACTTGAAGTTTTTTCATCGGATTGGTGGATGTAATGATTTAGTAACCGAAAGGTAACCAATCTTTTGTACAATGTTCATAAAAAATATGAAATACGCTTTAGAATGCGTCTATAAAGGGTTAATTTCACAGCGTTGATAAATGAATGAGAACGGTTTGGAAAAATATTTAGCAGAACTGAACGAAGCGCAACTAGCGCCGGTATTACATAAGGATGGACCTCTGATGGTTATTGCAGGAGCAGGTTCAGGGAAAACACGTGTACTTACCTATCGTATAGCTTATTTGATGAGCTTAGGAGTGGATTCTTTTAACATTTTATCGCTTACCTTTACCAATAAAGCGGCTCGTGAGATGAAAAAACGGATTGCCGATATTGTTGGAAATAGTGAGGCCAAAAATCTTTGGATGGGTACCTTTCACTCAGTATTCGCCAAGATTCTTCGCATAGAAGCAGATAAATTAGGCTACCCTAGTAATTTTACAATATACGATACCCAAGATTCTCAAAGGCTAATTTCGTCAATTATAAAGGAGATGGGATTAGATAAGGATGTTTATAAATACAAGCAGGTTCAATCACGAATTTCATCCTATAAGAATAGTTTAATTACCGTAAAAGCTTATTTTAACAATCCTGAGCTTGTGGAGGCTGATGCTATGGCTAAACGTCCTCGCATGGGTGAAATCTATAACGCTTACGTAGAACGATGTTTCAAATCAGGGGCAATGGACTTTGATGATTTGTTATTAAAAACAAATGAACTCCTTACCCGATTTCCAGAAGTATTGGCAAAATACCAAGAGCGATTCAGGTATATTCTAGTAGATGAGTATCAAGATACCAACCACTCTCAGTATCTAATTGTAAAGGCCTTATCCGATAAGTTTCAGAATATCTGTGTAGTAGGAGATGATGCTCAGAGTATTTATGCCTTTAGAGGTGCCAATATCAATAACATCCTTAACTACCAAAAAGATTATGAGGGGGTTAAGGTGTATCGACTCGAACAAAATTATCGTTCGACTAAAAATATTGTAGAAGCTGCGAACTGTGTTATTGAAAAGAATAAAACAAGGCTTGATAAGGTAGTTTGGACCCATAATGAGGATGGCCCTCTAATTAAGGTTCATCGAAGTAGTACTGATGCCGATGAAGGGCGTTTTGTGGCGGGATCTATTTTTGAAACCCGAATGCAACAACAGGAATCAAATGGCCATTTTGCTGTATTATATCGAACCAATTCTCAGTCTCGAGCCATTGAAGATGCCTTGCGAAAAAGAGATATCCCATATCGTATTTATGGAGGATTATCATTTTACCAACGAAAGGAAATCAAGGATGTTTTGGCCTATTTACGCCTTGTGATTAATCCAAATGACGAGGAAGCTCTTATTCGTATTATAAACTATCCTGCTCGAGGGATTGGACAAACTACCATTGATAAACTTACCGTTATTGCCAATGAGTATAAGCGTTCTATTTTTGAGGTAATCTCTCATATGGATAGAATTGACTTAAAAATAAATAGTGGTACCAAGGCTCGTCTAGAAGAGTTTGTTAATATGATCCGAAGTTTTCAGATTATGAATACCAATGCCGATGCATTTGCATTGGCAGAACATGTATCTAAAAAATCAGGAATACTTCAGGAATTTAAAAAGGATGGAACTCCAGAAGGAATTGCCCGAATGGAGAATGTGGAGGAATTACTGAATGGTATTAAAGATTTTGTGGAAGGTCAACGCGAAATAGATGGTGCTACCGGAGCCTTAAGTGAATTCCTTGAAGATGTTGCCCTTGCCACTGATCTAGATAAAGACACCGGGGATGACGACCGCGTGGCACTTATGACAATTCACCTAGCTAAAGGTCTAGAATTCCCTTATGTATATATAGTTGGAATGGAGGAGGACCTATTCCCTTCCGCCATGAGCATGAATACCCGTAGCGAATTAGAAGAGGAGCGTAGGCTTTTTTATGTGGCCCTTACTCGAGCGGAAAAACAAGCCTATTTAACCTATGCCCAAAGTCGATATAGATGGGGTAAGCTTGTAGATTCAGAGCCTAGTCGATTTATTGAAGAAATTGATGATAAATACCTAGATTACTTGACACCTATTGATACCGGTTACAGGTATAAACCACTGGTAGATGTGGATATTTTCGGGGAAGTAGATAAGAGTAAGTTACGGATGCAAAAACCTTCTAATTCCGCACCTCCAGCATACCATAAGCCATCTGAGGAAAAACTTCGTAAATTGCGTAAGCTAAAACCTGATATTAGTGAACCTATTGGTAACAATCAACAAGATACATCGCTTGCTGTAGGTACTATTGTAGAGCATGAACGTTTTGGTCGGGGAGAGGTGATCAGGCTAGAAGGAATAGGCAATGATAAAAAAGCTGAAATTAAATTCACAAATGGTGAAGTGAAAAAGTTGCTTCTACGTTTTGCGAAACTTACCATAGTATCTTAAGTCCTAGAGAACATAAATACAATAAAAATGGCTCAACTTATTAGAATATATAATGAAAATCCAAATGCTAAGGAAGTAGCAAAGGTAGTGAAAGTACTTCGCGATGGAGGCATTATCATTTATCCTACTGATACGGTGTATGGATTGGGGTGTGATATTACCAACACCAAAGCATTAGAGCGTATCGCTCGTATTAAAGGGATTAAACTTGACAAAGCTAATTTTTCATTTGTTTGTGCTGATTTGAGCAACATTTCTGATTATGTAAAGCAAATTGACACTCCCACATTTAAAATTTTAAAAAGAGCACTTCCAGGCCCTTATACCTTCATATTACCAGGAAACAATAATCTTCCCAAGGAATTCAAAAAGAAGAAAACAGTGGGTATCCGTGTTCCTGATAATACCATCGCACAGTTGTTGGTCAAAGAACTCGGAAATCCTATTGTATCCACATCCATACATGATGAAGATGATTTATTAGAATATACCACGGATCCAGAACTTATTTTCGAAAAATGGGGAAATTTGGTGGATATGGTAATTGATGGAGGGTATGGCGATAATGTAGCATCAACTGTTATTGATCTCTCTGAAGGAGAACCTGTAGTTGTAAGGGAGGGAAAAGGCGATATTTCTATTCTTTAACTTACAGTCCCGTATATTTCTGTTTAGCTTCCAATCCATAGCCTCTTTTTCACCTAAGGAACTATATTTGGTTAGTCAGTTATTTAAATAGAAAAATTAGACTAAACATTCTTTTTACCAGTTTCGGAATTCTAGTTTAGACAACAATAAAAAAATCCCCCGCCAATTGCGAGGGATTTTTTTATTGTTATCGTATGTAATACCTAGTTTATTTTAGGATCTTTCATACCTTCTTCAATCATTGTATAGAATTGATCGATTTTTGGTAATACAACAATACGTGTTCTGCGGTTTTTAGCTCTTTCTTGAGCAGTATCATTTCCAACTACAGGAACATATTGACTTCTACCAGCAGCAGTCATACGCTTAGGATCTACTTTGAAATCATCTTGTAAAATACGTACCACAGCAGTAGCTCTTAATACACTTAAATCCCAGTTATCTTTAATACTTGCAGTACGGATAGGCACGTTATCAGTGTGTCCTTCAACCATAAATTCAAAGTCAGGCTTGTTTTTAACTACAGTAGCCACTTTACCTAATACCTCTTTAGCTTTGTTAGTTACCGTATAGCTTCCACTGCTGAACAATAGTTTGTCAGAAATAGACACGTATACAACTCCTTTTTCTACGCTAATTTCGATATCTTGATCATCCAAGTTACCTAACACTCCTTTAAGACTTTGTACCAATGCAAGATTTACAGAATCTCTGCGGGTTACAGCATCTTGTAAACGACGGATAGTAAGGTCTTTTTCACGTAGGCTTTCTAATGATTTCTCAAGGTTTTCAGCACCTTTTTGAGTAAGGGTAGTTAGATTACCCATATTATTAATTAACTCTTGGTTATTTGCTCTTAAGATATCATTTTGCTCCTTAAGACTCTCTGCTCTAGCAGAAAGAGAAGCACGCTCCTCAAGACAAGAATTAAGCTTTACAGTTGCGGTGTTTAATAGGTCTTGTGTCTCTTTGTGTTGGGCTTCCAAATCAGAGTATTTCTTTTGAGAAACACAAGAAGTTAGCGTAATGGCAGCTACAGATGCCAGCATAACAATTTTTTTCATAAAAGTTGTGAATTAGATTTGTTTGTTTAGTAATTTTCATCAAAAAGCATGCCATCTAAAACAAAAAGTTACAAATCCGAAAATTTTCTTCGCTTCATAACAAAATAATTCCAAACAATTGAAAAATGGCGGAAATATTGATTTTGCCTAGGCTGACACCTTTTTTTATAAATCAGCGCTAAGTTACGATAAAAACTGAAATGGGCTCTTAAAATTGCCTTAAAATGAGCGGTTTCCCCCTTTGTAAGAAACCTAATACCTGCAACTCCATCCAACATCATTCTAAAAAATATGATTGGGATTAATTGTCTTGTAGGAAGATTTTTTAATAGGAGATAAAGTCCGTTTCGAAAATTAAGAAATGACTTTTCAGGACTACCTTGGCTAAGGGTTGCCCCACCCACATGATACACTGTGGAAAGCCCGCAATAATATACGCTATATCCAGAGTTTTGTATTCTCCAGCATAAATCAATTTCTTCCTGGTGTGCAAAAAAATCGATGTCAAATCCTCCCAGAGAATTAAAAACATCCGCTTTTACAAATAAACAGGCACCAGTGGCCCAAAATACAGGAATGCTATCATTGTATTGCCCATAGTCCTCTTCTAGAGTGTCAAATATTCTTCCACGGCAATACGGATATCCAAACTTATCTATAAATCCTCCAGCGGCCCCAGCATACTCAAAATGTGTTTTATTTTTAAAATCTTTTATTTTGGGTTGTATTGCAGCTATACTGGAATTGGAGTTGAACAGTTTAACAATAGGATGTAACCAACCATCAGTCACCTCCACATCTGAATTTAACAGGCAGTAAACTTCTTCCTTTACTTGTTTTAGGGCGTCATTATATCCTTGAGCGTATCCTCCATTTTCTTTGTTTTCTATGATTTTAATGGTTGGAAAATGTTCCTTAAGATACGGTATGGAAGTGTCTGTTGAAGCATTGTCAGCGACATATATAGAAGCCTCCGAGGAAAACTCGATGACAGAGGGTAAAAATTGTTCAAGCAGTTTTTTCCCATTCCAGTTAAGTATGACAACGGCTATTTTCATGTGTAATGGTTATTTAACTATAGAGTAATCAGGTAATGTTTTTAAAAATCGATACTGCTGGGCCTGAAAATCAACCATACAGTAATAATGTGAGATGCCATTGGTAACCATAAGTATAGTCGCGTTTAAGGTCATATTATAGCGGGCTATCTGATCAAAAGTAGCTTGCGAAATAGAAACAGTTGGTGCCTTGCATTCTACCACCAAAAAAATGCTTCCATCCGGTCTATACACCACCACGTCATATCGTTTATTTAAGCCGTTTACTTTTAATTCCTTTTCTACATTAATCAGTGATTTTGGATAGTTTTTTTCATGTAGTAAATATTGAACTACGTGTTGACGCACCCATTCTTCTGGTTGAAGAACCACAAATTTTTTGCGAATCTCATCAAAGATATGCGTTTTATTTTCGCTATTTTTGAATCGAAAGTGATATGTGGGAAAATTTAAAAACTGCATAGTGCAAATATGCAAAATTACTCTCACTCTCTAAGGATTTGACTTTATTTTCATAGAACAAATCCCTAAAGATTCAACATGATTTATGGAAGAAATTAAAAAGCTGATAGCAGAAATACAGAAAGGAAATATTCAACCCGTCTATTTTTTAATGGGAGATGAACCCTATTATATAGATAGATTTTCAGAATATATTGCTACCACCATTCTAACAGAAGAAGAAAGGGGATTTAACCAAATGGTTTTATATGGTCGTGATGTGTCAGTGATGGACATAATAAGTAATGCAAAGCGATATCCAATGATGGCTGATAAACAGGTTATTATTGTAAAAGAAGCTCAAGACCTTTCAAGGACCATTGATGATTTAGCCACCTATGTCGAACAGCCACAACCCACTACAGTTTTAGTGATCTGTTATAAGTATAAGACATTAGACAAACGTAAAAAGCTGTATAAGGCATTGCAAAAAAAGGGAGTACTTTTTGAAAGCAAAAAAATGTACGAGAATCAAGCAGGTGAGTGGATTCGCAAGCGACTGGCCTCTAATGGATATACCATTACCCCTAAAGCGGCTCAAATGTTAGTGGAATTTTTAGGTATTGAGTTAAGTAAGATTGACAACGAATTACAAAAATTACAACTTATCATACCAACAGGTAGTCAAATAACACCTGAGATCATAGAAGAAAATATTGGTATTAGTAAGGATTTTAACAATTTTGAGCTCAAAAAGGCCGTTGCCGAACGTGATGTAGTGAGAGCTACTCGAATCATTACCTATTTTGGTCAAAATCCAAAAGATAACCCAATAGTTGTAACCATGGGGATACTTTTCTCCTTTTTCCAGCAATTATTACAATATCATGGCTTAACCGATCATAGCCCGAAGCATGTAGCTTCATCACTGAAAATAAATCCCTATTTTGTAGGTGAAATACAAACGGCAGCTAGAAACTATCCCATGAAAAGAGTGAGTGGTATCATTGCCTCATTACGTGAAATTGACATGAAAAGTAAGGGAGTAGGTGCTGCTAATCTATCTCAAGCAGATTTACTTAAAGAAATGCTCATAAAAGTTATGGCGTAAAAAAAGCGGCAATTTTAAGCCGCTTTTTAGTTATTTGTTTTTTTGTAGGACACCATCTAAACTGAATTTACCCCCACCTAATAGGGCAATAGATGTAAACATGATTAGGTACAATAACGACATTTCCTTTTGGGACAAAGGATCTCCAGCATGTGCCACAAAAGCAGCTACAAACATTGTAATTGCCGGAAAGATTGCCATTAATCGGGTTTTAAAACCTACAATAATAATGATCGGGATAATAAATTCTCCCAGCGCAGTAAGTCCCAATGAAATAGTGGGCCCCAAGCCTAAGAAATTCATAAATTGAATCTCTTCTCCTGAAAATAACTTCATAAATTTTCCGTAACCATGTGTTAACATGAGTGCAGAAGTGCCAACTCTAAGAAGGGCAAGACCTAAATGATAAGGTGTATTCATCGCTTTTTTTTTGTGAAAATAAGTAAATTATAGGATAAAAAAAATCTTGCTAATAGCAAGATTTTTTAGTACTGTATAACTAATTGATTACATGAACTTAGGGAAATCTGAAGGCGAAGCCTCATGCATTATTTGATACACTTTTTCAAAAATATCTTCTGCATTCGGTTTTGAGAAATAATCTCCATCCGTCCCATAAGCAGGACGGTGTGGTTGTGCAGCTAGTGTCTGTGGAGCACTATCCAAGAACTCATAAGCTCCTTGTTTTTCTACAATTTCTTGTAATATATAGGCTGAGGCCCCTCCTGGAACATCTTCATCGATTACCAGAAGACGATTCGTCTTAGCTACACTCTTTACAATATCGTGATTAAGATCAAATGGAATCAAAGACTGAACATCAATAACTTCAGCATCAATTCCAACTTCCATGAGCTCCTTTGCAACTTGCTCAACGATACGAAGGGTAGAACCATACGATACCAAGGTAATATCAGACCCTTCTTTCACGGTTTCAACAACACCTATAGGAGTACGGATTTCACTCAGATTTTCAGGCATTTTTTCTTTAAGTCTATACCCATTTAAACACTCAACTACCAGTGCTGGTTGATCTCCTTGCAGTAGGGTATTGTAAAATCCAGCAGCTTTTGTCATATTTCTAGGTACAAGAACATAAATCCCTTTTAATAGATTTATAATTCCTCCCATCTGTGATCCGGCATGCCAGATTCCTTCAAGACGGTGTCCACGTGTTCTTACAATTAAAGGTGCCTTTTGTTTTCCGGCCGTGCGATAATGTAGTGTTGCTAAATCATCACTCATTATTTGTAAGGCATATAGAATATAGTCAAGATATTGAATTTCAGCAATGGGGCGCAGACCTCTCATCGCCATTCCAATTCCTTGTCCTAGGATAGTGGCTTCACGGATACCAGCATCGGCCACACGAAACTCACCATATTTTTCTTGCAGACCTTCAAGACCTTGGTTAACATCTCCAATGTTCCCACTATCTTCCCCAAAAATCAATACTTCAGGATAGTTAGCAAAAAGAGCATCAAAATTATCGCGAAGCACAACACGTCCGTCAACCACTTCGCTTTGGTCCGAATAGATAGGCTTTACCTCCTTGATGTGTAAAGGATTCAACGCAGATTCACTGTAAAGGTGAGAACTATATCTAGGTTGAATACTTTGGTATTGCTGCTTTATCCAACTCTTTAATTGATGTACTGCAGTGATATCTTCTCGTAATGTATATCTAAGTGTTTTACGGGCTGCAGACATAATATCCTTACGAGTAGGCTCATCTATCGCAATTAAGTCGTTTTTAATTTTATTAATGAACACTTTGTTGCTACTGTCATCAATGATCGATTGTAATAGCGTTACAAGAGTATTTTTTTCTTGTTTTATAGGAGTAATAAATGCATCCCATGCATTTTTCTTTCCTTCACGAACTTGCTTTTTTGCGTTTTTATCTATTTCTGAAAGTTCATCTTCAGTAGCGATGCCATTTTCGATAATCCAAGCACGGAATTTTACATTACAATCATGTTCACTTTCCCATTGTAAACGTTCCTTGCTCTTGTAACGTTCATGTGACCCCGAAGTAGAATGTCCTTGAGGCTGTGTTAGTTCAAGAACATGAACCAACACTGGGATATGTTGTTCACGAGCAATTTTTCCTGCCTTTTCAAAAGTGTCCATTAAGGCTGGATAATCCCACCCTTCAACAGTTATGATTTCATATCCGGCTTGATTTTCATCACGTTGGAAGCCTTTAAGAATTTCAGAAATATTTTCTTTGGTTGTTTGGTATTTGGCATGTACTGAGATTCCATACTCATCATCCCAAACACACATCACCATTGGTACTTGCAATACGCCAGCTGCATTAATGGTCTCAAAAAATAGACCTTCACTGGTACTTGCGTTTCCTATAGTGCCCCATGCTACTTCATTACCGTTATTTGAAAAGTTCTCGGCCTGAATGCCCGACACATTTCTATAGATTTTTGAGGCTTGAGCTAATCCCAGAAGACGAGGCATTTGTCCGGCAGTAGGAGAAATGTCACCACTACTATTTTTTTGTTGTGTTAGATTTACCCAATTTCCGTTTTCATCAAGACTATGAGTTGCAAAATGTCCCCCCATTTGGCGGCCAGCACTCATTGGATCGTGAGCGATATCAGTATGCGCGTATAAACCTGCAAAAAATTGTTCAATAGTCAATTTGTCAATAGCCATCATGAAGGTTTGATCACGATAATAACCACTGCGAAAATCTCCATTACGGAATGCACGTGCCATAGCCAATTGAGGCAATTCTTTCCCATCTCCAAAAATTCCGAATTTAGCCTTACCGGTAAGTACTTCTCTTCGGCCTAATAAACTACATTCACGACTAATAACGGCGATTGAATAATCGTGTAATACTTGCTCTTTGAAATCTTGAAATGAAATAGACTCTGACACAACTGATTTTGATTGCATGTATAAATGGTTTTTGAACAGAAACAAAAGTAATGAAAAGAAGTGGTTTTTACAATCTTAATCCACAATAAAATATTGATAATAGTGTAGTCTTTTCGATATTTTACTAAGAATAATTCAAAAAAAACTCAAAAATTAGATTTTGATTAAATACTTTTCAATGCCCTGATAAGTCCATTAGAACCATTTACGTGTAAATAAGCCTAATAAGGTCCTTGGACTTAGTGTTACAATAAATCGGATTTTTTCTGCATAACGCGCATCATCAACTTCCCATCCATTATTTGAATACATAGGAAAATAAAGCTCAAAGTAGTCTGTAACAAGGTTGAGTCGAATTCCGGCATCATACACAAATTGGGAATCATTTTGAGAGTTTTTTAATAAACCTGCATCACCGTATATCTCGATCCACTTCCATAAATTAGTACTTCCATTTACAGTTGCCATCCAATCATTTGCTAGAGGGTTATCAAGTTTTGATTTAAAACCTCCTTCTGAAATAATAATTTGTTGACTATAAATTCCGCTATTTTCAGATCGACCCAAATATTGTAAATCGAATAGGTAATCCGTAGGCCTATCTAAAGCAAAACTGAAAAAATCAGAATTTGTATTATTATGCAGGAACTTTCCATAAAAGAACCGCAGGTTTAATTGGCGATTATTTTGAAAAAGCTTTCTGTACTCCAGGGTAAAGGCTAGTTTGGAAAACTTTTGAGATAGCTGAAAATCTCCTGAATAGGATAAAAAATTCTCCACGGTATTTTGAGTACTCACAAATCGAGTATTAAATACACTGTAATTAGGCTCTTCAGTGGTACTAGTTTCATCAACTTCTCTAAAAACATTTACATTCCTAAATAGAAGAATCGATCGTTTGTTTGAACGGTAATCATCTGGTCTAAAGGTAAATCGCACGGCTGGGGTAATAGTGGAATAGGAATACCCAGGTTTGTAGTGAAAATAGGAGCCGGAAAGAGAGAAGGTATTTAGGTAATTCCTACTATCTCGTCTATAATGTCTGTAAAGCAACGACCCAGCACCAACCAATTTCCCTGAATTTAGACCATAAGAAGGACGAATGTCATAAATAAATGGTTTTTCCAGGAAAGATTTATTATAAAATCTAGCTCCTGGGGTGATCCCATCATAATAGTTATAATACACAATAGGTATATGAAATAGTTGGTTGTAATAAGGATTTTCAACATCCTTAAAGGCTCTAATTTGAAGTGGTCTATGGTTAAATATAATACCATTAAGAGATTTCCAGTTATCACGTTGATTATACTCTGGAATTATTTTATCGTAATTTAAGACTAACTTATTTGGATGTGTGTTGGGAAGTGAAATAGTTTGTTGCTTGGGTATATTAGTGTACCAATTTTTGGCTTGTATGCTGTCATTCTTCAAGGTAAATAAAGAAATGGGCACATTGGCATGGGTCTTATTCTTAATGGTTACATAAATGGAGTCCTGTGAACGGGTGATTTTAGAAATTTTAAAATCTATTTTTTTTCGTGTATTTGCATAGGTGTCAAAAAACCAAGAAATATCCTTTTCTGCCTTTTCTTCAAAGCTAGATCTAAAATCATCTACTGTGATTTTTTTTAAGGTATAGTTTTGATAAAAATCCTTCAACACACTATCCACGGTAGGTGATTCTAAATAATTCCGCACATACATCAATCCCGCACCTGCCTTATATTTATTAGCAATTTTCGCATTAAATTTCACTAATGAATCTTGTGGCATACTAAGGGGTTGATCAATATTTTTGCGTGCCATAAGCATAAACAAATATGGATATTGATCATTATAGTCCATTTGAGCAAAATTATAACTTCGTATTCCCCAGAGTTTAGACAAGTTACCAGTAAATTTCATATCAGGGTAATAGGTCTCTACATAGATCTGAATCAAATACATTTGCATTGCATCCAGAATCCATCGCTCTTTGCGTAAATCTATATCGAAATTATTTTCAAGGTATTGGGTCAGCGTTGTTTTTAAGAGTTTCATTTCATATTGAAAATTCTCAGGGAACGGTCTTATAAATGATGGTAGCTGATTAATTCCATATAGAGGATATTTTTTATAGTCTGTTTCTGTAATCAATAATTGTTTATGCGGGTAGCTTCCTAACTGTTGTTTTAGAAATTCAAGAACTCTTTTAATGGCTACAACTTTAGAAGTCTCGTCAAAATTTTTAGCTTCCAAATCTGTAGTAAATAAAACCTCCTGATTTCCTATTGTAGTAAAAGAAGGGTTCTTTCTTAAAATTATTACAGCTTCTTTCCTGTGGTGATAAGTAAGTCGACTATGTGTATAATCGCCAAATTGAGTGACTTCAATGGAATCCTGATCACTATAGAGTTGTAAATAGGAAGGGTGGTTAAAGGTAACTTTAAGTGCTGATGGAGGTGTGTATAAATCATCTAAGTCCAGATGACTATATAAATGCCACTGACCATCATAAACAGCCGGTACTAAATGCCAGTTCTTAAGGTAATAATTACCCTCCTCATTAAACCCATACCTGGTAAAACGTTCATGAGGTATTTTTACTGCATACGAAATGCGTAGGGTGTAGGATTGACCTGGATGAATTGGGAAATTCAATTGTACCTGCAATAGATCCTTTGATTTTAAACGCTTCCAACTTAGTAGTGCATTATTAGCATCCGAAAAACCTATAATTTTTGTATGCCCTCGTTCATTATCTTTAGCGAACAATAATGATTTATCAAACTCTTCAGAAAACCGTTGGGCAAGCGGGGTGTTTTTATTCGAAAATGCATTGTTCCAATCCTGAATATATAACTGGTTTAGTGCCTCTTTTGATGAATTAAAAAAAGTGATTTCTTGTTGTACGTTAATGATATGCTCCTCTGGAATAAGAGTGGCTGTAATATGGTTTTTATGTTGGGCAAAAAGAGGTGCCACAACGCATAAAAATACGGCTATTACTAAGGTAGGCTTCAAAAATGTATATAGATTTTATGACTTGTAAAGAGGTATTACCAACTCATTTCTTGTGAAAGATAAAAAATATAGTGCATTGCCCAACAAGAATATGCTAAAAAATAAAAAATATCCAGTCTATTAATAGACTGGATATAGTCATACCCTTAAAAATTGGGGCTTAAATTGTATTTCTTATAAAAGCTGTCTAGTACATCAATTACTTCCTCTTCTGTGTCAACAATCTTAATTAAATCTAAATCCCCAGGACTTACATTATGATACTTTTCAAGTAATGTTGCCTTTATCCAATCGAATAAACCTCCCCAAAAATCCTTTCCAACTAGTATAATTGGGAATTTTGCAATCTTATTGGTTTGGATAAGTGTAATGGCTTCAAAAAGTTCATCCAAGGTTCCAAATCCACCTGGCATTACCACAAACCCTTGTGAGTATTTTACAAACATTACCTTACGTACAAAAAAGTAATCAAAATTTAAGTTTTTATCGTGGTCTATATAGGGATTATCATGCTGTTCAAATGGCAACTCAATGTTTAGGCCTACAGAAGTTCCTCCTCCTAAATGGGCTCCTTTATTACCAGCTTCCATAATTCCAGGGCCGCCACCAGTTATTACGCCATAGCCAGCTTCCACAATTTTTTTGGCAATTCTTTCAGCTAACTTATAATATTCATGATCTGGTTTTGTTCTTGCGGAACCAAAAATAGAAACGCAAGGGCCAATGGCACTCATTTTTTCAAATCCATTCACAAATTCTCCCATGATTTTAAAAATCGCCCAGGAGTCGTTGGTTTTTATTTCATTCCAACCTTTAGTATGCGGTTCTTTTCTCATTATTTATTTTTTTTCAATATAGTTATTCTAATTCCTTTTTCAAAAAACGAGCGGTGTAACTTTTGGGATGTTCTGCCACTTCCTCCGGTGTACCATAGGTGACAATAGTCCCTCCACCTTTTCCTCCTTCATAACCCACATCTATAATATAGTCTACCATTTTAATTACATCTAGGTTATGTTCGATAATTAAGACAGTATTTCCCTTATCAGTCAATTCATTAAGTACTTGCATTAAAACTCGAATATCTTCAAAATGAAGTCCAGTTGTGGGTTCATCGAGTATATAGAAGGTATTTCCTGTATCGCGCTTGGATAATTCAGTGGCTAGTTTAATACGCTGCGCTTCTCCTCCAGAAAGTGTTGTAGATTGTTGGCCTAAGGTTATATATCCAAGACCCACATCTTGTATGGTCTTAAGTTTTCGATAGATTTTAGGAATATTTTCAAAAAATTCCACGGATTCATTAATAGTCATGTTTAGGACATCGGATATTGACTTCCCCTTATAACGAATTTCTAGGGTTTCTCTGTTAAAGCGTTTTCCTTGACAGGTTTCACATTCAACATAAACATCAGGTAAAAAATTCATTTCAATTACTCTAAGTCCTCCACCTTCACAGGTTTCACAACGTCCTCCTTTGACATTAAAACTAAATCGTCCAGCTTTGTAACCACGAATCATGGCTTCTGGTGTTTTGGTAAAAAGCGTTCGTATTTCACTAAAAACACCCGTATACGTAGCTGGATTTGATCGTGGTGTACGTCCAATGGGTGATTGATTAATGTCGATCACCTTATCGATATGTTCAAGGCCTTTTATTTCTTTATAAGGCATTGGCTTCTTCACTGCATTAAAAAAATGCGCATTGAGAATAGGGTAAAGGGTCTCGTTAATTAAGGTTGATTTACCACTTCCTGAAACACCTGTTACACCTATCATTTTTCCTAAAGGAAATGTAACTGAAACATTCTTAAGGTTATTACCGGTACAACCACTAAGGGATAGCTGATGACCATTTCCTGAACGTCTATGAACAGGAACTTCAATTTTGCGAACGCCACTTAAATAATCAGCAGTAAGTGTATGATGTTTTTTTACCTCCTCTGGGGTACCCTGTGAAATAATTTCACCACCGTGTCGGCCAGCCTTAGGCCCAATATCAATCACATGATCTGCGCGTTCAATCATATCCTTATCATGCTCTACCACAATCACTGAGTTACCAATGTCTCGTAATGACTCTAGAGATAAGATGAGTCGCTCGTTATCACGTTGGTGAAGTCCTATACTGGGCTCATCCAAAATGTAAAGCACACCTACCAATTGAGAGCCAATTTGAGTAGCAAGCCGAATCCGTTGTGCCTCACCTCCCGAAAGTGATTTTGAGCTTCTATTAAGGGATAAATACTCAAGTCCTACATCTAATAAAAATTGAAGACGAGCATTAATCTCTTTTAGAATTTCAGATGCAATTGCCTGTTGTTTTTCAGAAAGATGACCAGGAAGCTCTTTAAACCATTGTACTAAATCAGTAATATCACTATGAGCTAATTCAGCTATGTTTTTTTCATTAATTCTATAATACAGAGCCTCTTTTTTTAAGCGAGAACCTTCACACTCCGGACATTTATTCTTATCCATAAAGTCTTTGGCCCACCTTTTTATCGACGCAGAATTACTTTCAGAAAATTGATTTGTAATAAAGTTAAGTATTCCTTCAAAATCAATTTTATAATCACGAGTTATTCCAAGAGTTTTAGAAGCTATGGAAAATTTTTCATTTCCACCATGTAGGATCATATCTATTGCCTCTTGTGGTATGTCCTTAATAGCATCAGTTAACTTGAAATCAAATCGTTGAGCGATGATCTCTAATTGTTTAAATATCCATGAATTCTTGTATTCACCAATTGGTGCAATACCCCCATTTTTAATGGATAGATTAGTATTTGGAAAGATTTTAGAAGTATTTACCTCATACACTTTTCCAAGCCCATTACAATGACTACACATTCCCTTTGGCGAATTGAACGAAAATGTATTTGGTTCCGGATTTGGATAAGAAATACCAGTTGTAGGGCACATTAAATTTCGACTAAAATATCTGGTTTCGCCTGATTCATAATCCAACACCATCAATACATCATCACCATGATACATAGCTGTATTTATGGTTTCCATAAGCCTCTTTTCTGTTTCAGAAGCTTCATCTATTTTTAGACGATCAATTACAATCTCAATATCGTGATTCTTATAGCGATCTACACGCATTCCTTTTTCCAGATCTACAAGTTCACCATCTACACGAACCTTTACAAACCCTTGTTTAGAAATTTGCTCAAATAGTTCACGATAATGCCCTTTCCTTGATTTAATGACTGGAGCCAATACTACTATTCGTTTATCTCTATACTCTTCAAGTATTAATTCTTTGATTTGAGAATCACTATAGCTTACCATTTTCTCTCCAGTATTATAACTGTAGGCATCTGCCGCTCTAGCAAAAAGTAGTCTTAGAAAATCATAAATTTCTGTAATAGTTCCTACCGTCGATCTAGGTGATTTTGAAGTAGTCTTTTGTTCTATAGCAATTACAGGTGATAGTCCATCAATCTTATCTACATCGGGACGTTCCAATCCGCCTAAGAACTGTCTGGCATAAGCAGAAAAAGTTTCTATATACCTGCGTTGTCCTTCAGCATAAATAGTGTCAAAAGCGAGTGAAGACTTACCGCTTCCAGAAAGTCCCGTTATTACCACTAACTTTTCTCTAGGTATAGTAACATCTATATTTTTAAGATTGTGCACCCGTGCACCTTGCACTTCTATATTCTCGTCGTATGCACTCATAACAATTAAGCAAAAGAGCAAAAATACAATTTAGAATGGTAATTATGAAGCGTGTGCCTCTTTAAAAGCAGAAATCTATAGGCCAATAATTTATCATAGTGAAATTTCTATTTTTCATTACCGATATTAATAAAATATGTATTTTTCGAGTGGCTAAATTTATCCAATGAAAAAGGTTACTATTTTTATTTTGATGAGTGTATTTACAACACTTTCCATTCATGGCCAAACATCTACAGTTACGTACGAGAACTTATTTGGAAAAATAAGATTAAAACGTTCATATACCTATATGGTTACTACTGATAAAATCAGTGAGGATGTGTATTTTGTAAAACGATATTTAAACAATGGAGAATTGGAGCCTATTTTATTTGAAGAATTGTATGTAAATGCTCAAGGCATTAAAAATGGATCCTATATAAAATACGAATCTAATGGGTTTAAAAAACAAGAAGGTTCCTATCGCAATGATAAAAAAGAAGGAATTTGGACCTATTATGCTGATAATACCCCCATTAGAGAAGGACAGTATGAACAGGACAACAGAGTTGGTCCGTGGAAAAATTATTACAACTTCCCGAATTACACTATCTTACAGTATAAGGATGGACAATTATACGGTTCCTTTGAATCAAAACATAAAAATGGGAATCTATCCTATCGGGCGCATTATACCAATCAAGGTGAATTAGATGGTGCTAATACTAGCTATTATGAAGACGGAAAAACGATTCGAATACATAGAGATTACTATTTGGGTAAAATACATGGAATAGAAAAGCAGTATTATCAAAGTGGTCAACTCAAACTGGAAACTAAGTATACCAATGGTGAAATTGACGGAGAACTAAAATCATTTCACGAAAATGGACAATTAGCTGCTGTAGTAACTTATCAAAATAACAATATCGTTAACACCTTACTTTATGACGAGAAGGGAATGAGCATTCCTATAGATACAAATAGGACTACCGTATATCAGGATAGTGAAAGTATTAAAGAATTCAAAACTAAAGTTCAAAACAAATTGAATCAGTTTATTCAAGTAAATTTCAAATATCCTGGTACGATGCAACGTATTGGTGCCGAAGCCAGAGTATTCGTCAACTTTGAAATAAATTCTAGTGGAGATCTTACCATTCTAGGGATGCGTTCGGATCAGCATCCGATGTTTGTTGAGGCCACAAAACAATTGTTTTCATTATTAAATGAAAAATTTCCATTTACGTATTATAATGTAGAAGAGAAAATAAGATTTACACTTCCTATTTTATATAATTTAAGCGATTAAAATAGCTTTTATAAACCAACCGCTTTATCGTCACCTCGTTTATCAGCACCTCCTTCAATTACTCCATCTGTGTGTATTAGAATAGCGTCTACTTTTCCTATGACAGGCGCATGGGACTCATCGATGAAATATCCTAGATTTTTAAGTGCTTCCATAAGTTCATTAGAAAATCCTTCAGGCTCCATTCTAAGATCATCAGGTAGCCATTGATGATGAAACCTAGGTGCGTTAACAGCCTCTTGCATACTCATATTAAACTCATATACATTAAGTATCGTTTGTAAAACAGAAGTAATAATAGTAGAACCGCCAGGAGTACCAACAACCATCCATAATTTTCCATCTTTTTCAACAATGGTAGGCGTCATACTACTCAACATTCGTTTTCCTGCCTCTATGCTATTGGCTTTCGAGCCCACTAGTCCGAACATATTTGGCTCTCCTGCCTTCACACTAAAATCATCCATTTCATTGTTGAGAAAAAAGCCAAGTTCATCATTATACAACTTAGATCCGTATGCACCATTAATGGTCGTAGTAACCGATACCGCATTTCCAAAGGTATCTACTATAGAATAATGAGTGGTTTCATCACTTTCAGTTATTTTAATGTCTCCATGAGAAACCTCAGTAGAAGGGGTGGCCTTTTCAAAACTAAAGTTATGCATGCGTTTTTTTAGATACGCTTCTTCTAGTAAGGCATCTACAGGATTATCCACAAAGTCAGGATCACCTAAAAAATGATTTCTATCTGCATAAGCTCTTCTTTCTGCTTCTGTAATTAATTGCACTGTTTTAAGTTGATTATGACCATATTTCGATAGGTCATAGGGCTCAATCATTTTCATAATCTGAGCTAGTGTTACTCCACCACTACTGGGAGGTGACATTGAAATAACTCGTAAGTCTTTGTAGGAAAAACTAATTGGTGTTCTCCATTTGGCTTCATAAGATGCCAGGTCTTCTTCTGTAATATATCCACCTTTTTCCTGTAGAAATTGGGCAAGTTTTTTAGCTGTTTCTCCTTTATAGAATTCATCCCTACCATTTTTTTGAATCTGTCTAAAGGTATGAGCCAGCGCTGGATAACGTATAGTATCACCTTCTTTAAAAGGAGTAGCAAATAGAGTAGTGGCACCACTTACCTGAACTATAAGTTCTCTGTATTGGCCTAGTCTTTCAGCTTGTTTAGCGGTTACAACAACCCCTTTTTCCGCCAACTCAATAACAGGCTCCAAGAGTTCTTCCATGGGAAGACTTCCGTATTTTTCATGAACAGCAAAAACACCGGCAATTGTACCAGGAACACCTACAGCAGTAGCACCTAAGGTACTTTTCCCTGGTATTACATTTCCTAAAGAATCCAAATACATATCTCTATGTGCAGCCATTGGGGCTTTTTCTCTATAATCAATGGCCCCGGTTTCACCAGTTGATTTTCGAAACACCATAAAGCCTCCACCTCCAATATTTCCTGCATATGGAAAAGAAACGGCAAGAGCTAACTCAGTAGCGACCATAGCGTCAAATGCATTTCCTCCTTTAGCCATGATGTCTATACCAATACGAGAAGCTTCTTCTCTGGCTGAGACAACCATTGCTTTTTCCGACGTGGTTCCAGTAGGTAGTAGTATAGTTTGTTCTGTTTTGCAGGCATATAAGGTTATTGCAACAACTAGAAGGAATTTTTTAATCATGGTATTATAATTTGCTTACTTTTTTAGTTCCATTTCCAAGGCCATTAATCTTTCTTGGCAATGAAGTTGTATTTCTGAAAAAAATAGGTTGAATTCATTTTGAAAATCTGAATAGTATTGAGTCAGTTCTTCCATCGCCCAATCCATATGTATTGGATGTTTTACTCGCTTACTCATCTGAAATAAAATATGTTCTATACCTTCTTTACTAGCATAACTTAGGAGCCAATTTTCTCGTAACATTGGAGGGATCATATGTCGAATCCGCAAGGGAAGAATGTCATAATGGGTATGTAACAATTGGTAAAACCTTTCTACATAATCCGCCAAAGGCTCCTGGGAGTACTCAGTCCAGTTTTTTGCTAAAAAGTGATCGTAGAACACATCAATTATAACACTGCTATAGTGACTGAAACGAGCATGTAATTTTCGAGTACTAAGTTTAACTATAGGGTGGCTATCTGTAAAGGTGTCTATAGATCTATGTAGTAAAATACCCTTCTGAATATTTCTAGGGTAGGTTTCATATCGCTTTCCTTTAATACCATCGGCAATAAAGTTTCCAATCTGAACCATTTCATCGTTGCCCGAAAGATAAATGTGTGCTAAAAAATTCATCGGTTTAAAAATACAAAATCCATTTGGTTAAAAAGTAGGAATTGTATCTTTGTTACAAATACAATAAAGATGACATTAATTAAATCAATTTCAGGAATACGAGGAACTATTGGAGGTGTAGTAGGGGATAATTTAACCCCAGTTGATGCTGTAAAATTTGCGGCGGCCTATGGTACTTGGTTAAAACAACAATATAGTAAAGAACGGCTAACCGTAGTAATTGGAAGGGATGCTAGAATTTCGGGTGAGATGATTCAAAATCTTGTAACCTCAACCTTAGTAGGTTTAGGAATAGATATTATTGATCTTGGATTAAGTACTACACCGACTGTTGAAGTAGCCGTTCCTTTAGAAAAAGCTGATGGAGGAATCATTCTCACGGCTAGTCATAACCCAAAACAATGGAATGCCTTAAAACTACTAAATGCCAAAGGTGAATTTCTAAGTGGAGAAGATGGGGCAGAAATATTAAAAATTGCAGAGAGTGATGCTTTTACTTTTGCCGAAGTGGATCATTTAGGGACTATTTTAAACAATGATGCCTATATAGATATTCATATCGATGAAGTTTTAGACTTACCACTTGTAAATGTGGAACAAATTCGCCAATCTAAGTTTAAGGTGGTGGTAGACGGTGTAAATTCAACGGGGGGTATTGCCATTCCTAAACTTTTAAAAGAATTAGGAGTTGAAGTAATAGAATTATACTGTACCCCAGACGGACATTTCGCTCATAATCCTGAACCATTGAAGGAGCATTTACAAGATATTAGTGCCCTAGTGGTACAAGAAAAGGCTGATTTTGGGATTGTTGTAGATCCAGATGTGGATCGATTGGCATTTATTTGTGAGGATGGAGAAATGTTCGGAGAAGAGTACACTTTAGTAGCATGTGCAGATTATGTACTTGAAAAAAATCCAGGAAATACAGTATCTAATATGTCTTCCAGTAGAGCATTACGGGATATTACAGAAAAACATGGTGGCACCTATGAAGCTTCTGCTGTTGGTGAAGTAAATGTGGTCGCCTTAATGAAAACGAATGAAGCCATCATAGGAGGTGAAGGTAATGGAGGTATCATATACCCTGAACTCCATTATGGAAGAGACGCACTGGTTGGAGTAGCCTTGTTCTTGTCATTATTAGCTGAGCGTAAAGTGTCAGTTCGTCAATTACGTGACAGTTATCCTAGTTATTTTATGAGTAAAAATAAAATTGAATTAACACCTCAAATAGATGTGGATGCCATTCTTAAGGAAATGACCACCCGTTATGAAAATGAAAATATAAGCACTGTCGATGGTGTTAAAATAGACTTTCCTGACAATTGGGTACATTTGCGAAAATCAAATACAGAACCAATTATCCGTATTTATACAGAAGCATTTTCTCAAACGGAGGCTGATGCATTGGCAAATCGAATAATCGAAGAAATAAAAGAAATAGCGGGTATATAAAAAGAGCGGTCATTGACCGCTCTTCCTCATTTTTATGATTCCTATTAGCAACGGTATCCATAGTAAACATTCCACCTAAATCCATTTTGATACCATTTGTAATAAACCTAGTGTATAAGATCTAGGTACTACATACAAATTTCGGTAAGCTGTGAAATAAGAGTCTATTTGCCATCCTTAATTTTAAAAGAGACTTTCCAATAGCCTACTATCGCTGTTTGGAGCAATTCAGATTTCTTAATTGGTATATAATCTATTTAGGCATTTGTTAGAAACTACTTGTAAAGGCATTTGCTTCTATTTAAAAATGGGGCAAATGCCCTATTTTATGGTGTACACCATTTAAGTAATATTGCTCTTACAACAATTCAAATATGAAAATGATGAACACAAAAACATTCATTATAGCGGCTCTTTTTATAGGCATTTTAAAAGTTGATGCTCAAATTTTAGGAGAATTCAAACCTGGAAAAGCTGGTCCTAAAAGTTTGGAAAGACCAAAATTTGATAATAAAAATGTATATATCGCAGACTTTGCAGTACACTATCAAGTATACAGTGAAGAATCCGCAGCTAAAAAAGGTGGACAAGGAATATTTGGTGCTGTAATGGGGTCTGCCAAGGCCTCTCTTGCAGTAGGTTTAGATATATCCCAACAAACGCTTCAAAATATTACCAATGAAGCCTATGAAAAGTTTGTTTTGGAGTTAAAAGATAATGGATTTACTGTGTTGGATGGGGAACAGGCAAACAATACAGAGTTTTATAAAGGTCATAAGTACAGTACCAATTTAAGTATGACTCCTTCAAGCACTATGGAAGGTGCAGTCACAGTACATCCACAAAACGTGGGATTTTTTTATAGTGAAAAGGGTCTAAATGCAAACACTACAAAACTATCAAAAGAACTAAATGATGCCGCTGTTGTTCGAATCGATTTGTACATCGTGTTTGTAGAGACAAAAGGCTCTAACAAGAGTGGAATTGGTGCAAATGTGGTGGCCAAAACAAATTTGGTGCTATCAGATAATAATACAATAGCACATTTTATTGTTGGAAGAAATAAAATTGGAGGTTCTCCTCTGGGTGAATATCAAGGAGTTTTAAAGAAGGAATTGGACATTGATGGGGTTATAAAGGAAGAAAAAATAACCAATTATGTAGCATCAGATTATGACAATTGGGGTACAAGTACGGCATTTGGAACCGTATATTCCGCAAATAATAAATCCGTATCTAAAGCTGCCATTGTTCCTACAGATGAAGAAAAATACCAGCAAGGAGTAGAATTGGCCATTTACACATTTTTATCCCACCATATTCGTGAATTTAAAGCCAAATTTTTCGAATAAGTATGCTTCTTGGGCACTATAATTAGTCATGCAATTAACTTATAATTCCATTTGATACTTCAAAAACAAGGTATCACGAATCCTATTTTACTCATGAAACTATTTTCATCCATCGTCAAAGGACAGGTAAACCATTTCCAAAAATGGGATATACTTCTCTTTATGATATTGACTATACTATCTGTGATAAATGGACAAACGACCGTATTTTATCTCATTTATTTTTTTTGGTGGAATGAATTTATTCGATTGGTTGTGGACAAATTATGGTATAAGAAAAAAATGTCAGTGGTTAATGAAGCTGGGCATTTAACAGATTTTTCTACATCGTTATTTTTGATGGGAATTTATTGGGTGTTTATTGTTGTATTTTTTGGTTTTATGGCAGGTTCCAAAAATGCAGAGATTATGAAGGTCAATATGATGGTGTTGTTTTTTCATAATTGGTTTTTTAACCTAAATCTCATTTTCCTAGTTCTCCAACGAATTTATCAACATAAAACACAGCAGCAACTGAACGTGTATTTCAGTGCATTCAATCCCAATACAATTGTAATACACATATCCATCATTCTTGGAGGAATTAGTATGTTTTTTATAGTAAAAAGTAATCCAAAAATATTCACTCCTGAAAACCCTTGGGGTTCTGTACTTATTATTTTGCCCTTTTTAATGTTGAGAATGGGATTGCATTATCTGACAACCTCCGGTAGTACGAATAACAAACACATCAGTCCGTAAAATGATTTTCAAAACCCAACACACAGCGCTACTGTTTTCTCTTTGTATATGCCTTAAGATCAATGCACAGGAAAACACTAGTTCCAGTGATTTTAATGTGCCTAAAAACACTGAAATACTGTTGGAAATCACAGGAATGTATGATACAGAGAAAAACACATTTACACAAACCCTTGTAAAGGAATATCTCTTCAACAGCAATGGAAAGCTTTTGAAGTTAACAGAAAATAGTAACGAAAATAGCGGAAATCAATACATCTACCATTACGATTTAGATGGGGAATTATACAAGATGGATTACCATATTGGAAGCACTCATGAAGGTATCGTTGGTTCTACAACCTTTACCACCGAAAAAGACCACTATAAAACTACCTACTTACGAAAAGAACTCAACGGTGAAACATCCAAGAGAATAGAATTTTATAACGAAGCTGGTCAATTGCGAGGAAAAAGTGTCTACAACGCCTTTGGTGAAAGGGAAGTACAAATTGAATTTGACGGTAAAAAGGCCTATAGGACCAAACTATTTAAGGACAATAAGATAGTCTCTGATGTTATCTATACTACTAGTAACAATGGAAATGTAAGCTCAAGGAAGGAGTACATCCAACCAGGCAGAAAACATTCTCTAGAACAACTAACAACCATACGTTACAATTCAAAAGGTGATCCGGTGAAAAAGATAAAATACTATGAATCCAAAGCCGGATTAAAGCCCAAGGTAAAGAAAACATATCTTTTAGAATACTGGTATGATGACTATCTATGGGTAGCTCGTATGGAGTTTGAAAATGATTCTAAACCCAATACAGAACATAGTATCACTCTACGTCATATAAAAACAACAAATAACTTATATACCATCAAGAATGAAAAAGTCATTTTGGATTTGATTAAGAAAAAAAACAAGAATGTGAAAATTTAGAAAATTAATAAGATGAAAACAGCAAAACATATTTTGAATTTATTGAGTTTGATCGTTGTAAACCTAGGGTATGCCCAATATTATTTACCATACAATCCATCCAATTGGGAATTTATGAATAATGCAAGTTTAGTTGATTTTTCACAGGTAAAGAGTGTCACAACAAAACACTTGACCTTGGATGAAAATGAAGAATTTCCAGTATATGAAACTTTTATGCTTTGGAACAATTCAAATCAACTGATCGATTACCAATTTGTCAATTACAACAATAGTTATGTCGATTATGATATACATTTTAAGTATGTTAATCCCTATGGCACCCAACTAAAATCGGTAATAATTACAAACCCTAATACCAACAACATCATAGAAGAATGGCAGTATACGAATGGGGTATTTGATGTAGAAAAAATTAGTGTAAAACGTTATCTACTTAATGTTGAAGAACCCGATGTTTTTGAAATAAAATACACAGGTAATGATGATGACTTCCTACAAGAAACGGTGTATACTCCACAAGGAACAATTGAACACGTATTAAAACAGTGGTATTACAAGGCCAATGATGGAGGCCATTATTCGGTTCAAAAATTATATCTGGATCAAATACTTGACCAAACAGACAGTGTAATGGTGGATTCTAATGGAAAGAAACAGCAACATTTTATTACCAACCTTGGTATCACCTCTAAAATCTTATATAACTATAAATCCAGAAAAGTTTTAGTGTTTGGTGAAGAACAGGAGTATCAGGAACTGGAAAGAATCATCAAGGATGGAAAAGATACTGAACGCTATATATATGAATATGATTCAAAAGGTAATTGGATAATAAAGAAAATATATAAAATAAAGTATGCCAGATGGGAGTATACCGATATAATTAGAAGGGAAATAGAATACAAAAGTTAATTGTAACAAGGTACTAAATGAAGGCAATAATTTCGATTCTGCTTATCTTATTTATAAGAATAAATGGGTTTGCACAACAGTATATAGATATGGTTAATGCACCATTAAATCCGATTGGATATATTGAAAATAGAAATCAATTAAATTTAAAAGGAGATGTTGCCTATCTTCAATTAGGAAATGAATACTTAAACTTTGACATACACGGAAACCGGATTTTTTTGTTCTATAATTTATTAGACAAAGAAAAGGCACGTCAAACTAAAAGCACGTATTTAAAGCTTGACGATCAAAAAAAATTAGTGTATAGAGAGAATTTCTTTTTCGATACCAAAACATTCTATTTTTATAATTCCAATGGAACTATCTCCAAAACAGAAATCCAAGGTAAATATCCCGCGGTTACCACATTTAGTTACGATATCAAAAAAAGACTTACTAAGAAGACTGAAATAAAAGATAACAAAACCATACTTACAGAATTCACCTATTCCATAATAGGAAATGATATTAGTATCCAGGCTAATGAAACAACTACTGAAAATAACCAACGTAAAAGCAGAACTTTTGAATATACCTACCGAAATGGTCTTTTAATGAAGTATAAAGAAGATCAATTAGAAGAACTCTATTCCTATACCTTTGATACTAAAGGAAATGTGCTAACCATTGCTTTTGGGGGATCTCTAGTGGATCGGTATTTTTACTACCATAGTGAATTGAAACAGTGGGATGCATGGAGCTGGAAATACATTAAAAAATCTAACTATTGGTCACCCTTTTTAACGGTTGGAAACCGTATTGTTAACCCGCTAAATTTTAGTTCAAAAGACGTCGATAATTTTACAGATGTACTTTTCTTTGAACCTATTACGTCTACCACATTGGTTGCTGAAAATGTAGTTACATCTAGTGGTTTATCTACAGGAGTATCTGATGGAAAACTATCTGCTTTAAAGGGTAAAAACCTTATGTATTCAAGTGTAGACAAAAACATTAAATTCATTGTTGAAGGAACTAATATGACCTCCAATATTAAGCAGGCTTATGTAGGTAAAATGTATCTTATTTATAATGCTGATAATTCCTTAACCTATTGGTGTAAAGATTTTGAAAAGGGTAAAAAATTTACTGTTTTTGAGGATTTAGGGAATAACGTTTTACTATGGCTAAAGAATGAAAAAAATGACCTGTATTTATGGCAGAATGGGAGCTATATAGGAGCATCAGGTCATACTTTAGGAGAAACATTAGATGATGGTTCGAAACTCATTTATAAAGACCAAAAGCCTGTATGGATCTTGGAAAACTTTAAGGCAGCCGCACAAAATATATTTTACCAAGCGATTCCCTATGAAAACCAAAAAGGGTTTAAAAATAACACCAATAAAGGCTTCAATACAGTAGATCCTGTTTTAAATAATTTCGAAAAAGATCAGATAACAGGTTCGTATAATGAAAATGAAACTCTATATGTGCGTAAAATAAAAGATACAACTGTTTATTATTACCAGAATGGTAAAAGAATAAATCAACCATTGAATTATTCAATAGTAAAAGAAGGTCAGAGCCTTAGGTTATATACAACCTATACTAAGGATTATTACAGTGCCTATGCATTGAATGATATGTCACCCGAAAAATTATATCCCTTAACTGATAGAGCAGGGGTGTTTTACTTGTATGTCAACAAAAATAACGAACACTATACCTTTCAGTATCGAGGAAAAAAGCTGCTTCCAACACAGTATGAGTTATATGTAAGCAAAGGCGATTATACCGTGCTAAAATTAAAATCAGATAATTCAATTTATTTATTTAAAAGTAATTTAATCAAAGGAGTCACTAGTAATAGTCAAGCCAAGGGTGTATTAGTTCATTTTACAGATAACAGGTCTATTTTTGTAGAGAAAGGAGCCCCCACTCAACCCACTTATTGGAAAATAAATAAAGAAAGTGATCAGTATTATTTGGTGAATAGTTTAGACAACAGAAAATTCACTATTTCTGATTTTGACAAGAGCATTAATTGGGGAATATACACTATCCACTAATTTTTTCAGATCAGCCTACCCATTCGTATTAGAATTTTAGAGTTTAAGAATATCCCTATTTTAAAACCGTATGCATTTAATAACTAGCCATAAAACTCGTATTGATATGACTAAGAGTATCAAAATGGTATTTTTCCTATTTATTGTTGCTACATCCATAAAAGTATGGCCCAATGTATCGCAGCCTGGAGTTTGGAATGCTGGCGGAACCCTTTATACAATGCTCTATCCCAGTGATAGTTTAACATTTAAAAAGGTTCAAATGAAAGAAGAACGTATCTATGTACAACTTTACAAAGGTTATGCAGTAGTAAAAGGCACGTATTTTCTACAAAACACTACACAAGAAACGCTCAATTTCAAAATGGGCTATCCTCTAAATGGCATTTATTCAGGGGGTGGATGGCATTTGAACCAAGTAAAAATTGACCTCCTTAGTAAGTTCAAAATAAGATCTAATGATGTTTGGATACACATAATAGAACAGCAAAATGAAGATTACGGAAAAATAAACAGTTTAAACGAAAATTGGAAAGTATGGCAGATGAATTTTCTTCCTAAGGAAAGTAAGATCCTAAATGTATACTTTATCGTAAATACTAATTATGGGACTGTAGTTAATGGCTACAATAGTAAACGTACTAACGCATTTATATATTTACTTGAAAGCGGAAATGTGTGGAAAAATCCAATTGATTTGGGTCGTTTTTACATCCAACTTATGGACGGATTAACTACAAAAAACGTTCATGGTATTTCTAAAAACTTCGAATTTAAGTTCAACCATGAAAACAGGATATTTTACGGTACCAAATCTAATTTTATTCCAACAACAAGTGACAATCTTGTAATTACCTACTTTAAGAACATCAATCAATTTGACTATGATAAAAAAGTGGAGGAGGCTGAGGAATTATTTACTACTATAGATCAAATGAGTGAATTACCCTTAAATTCACTTAGCTACGAAGAAATACTTACAAATGACCCCTACCATGTGGACAACACCTTTTTAGGTTATATTCCTTTTGTGTTAACTTCATTTATTACTTATGCTCCATTTGTTATTATAAGTATTGCAATGGTCATTTTCATTTGGGGTTTCATTAAGTGGAAAAAAATTCTGGTAACTAATAAAGAATTATAAGATGCTCCTTTTAGCTTTATTTTATTGTTTGATTATTGGCCTTTTATGCCTAATAGTGGTATTACTACAACAATATTTTATGGTATACAGCAGATTGCAACAATACAAAAAAATGCAAACTTCTGAATTTCAAAGGCAATTGAAAATAAGGGATACAATAAATATAGCTTTTAAAAAAAATCAATACGTTAGTACGCAACTTAAGCAGCAGTTGACAATAATGGATGAAAAACTTCCTACAGAAGACACACATGAGAAAAAACTAGGAATGTTTATTGAAAAACTTAAAAAGTTGCTTCATTCTTCATTACATCTCTTAGAAACAGAATGATATGATGTTTAGCCTTACATAAATTTTAATAAATTTAGTGGCTGTTTGTTAGGGATAATGCATCATAACAATTAGTCCTAAAATAGTATGTAACCAATCCATTCAATAGTTAAGTCAGCATATGAGAAGATTCATTACGATTACATTTATACTGTATACATCACTAAATTTCACCAAAACCTGGGCACAAAACATCGAATTATTTGATAGTATTATACAATCCCTTCAACAAGAAAAAAAGTACGAACAACAGATAGAAATCCTTAAAACTAGCATCAAAAAAAATTATAATACTAAATCTGAGGAGACTTTAAAGCTAGCTCAATTTGGTTATAAACTTGCCAAAGAAAACAATGACATAGCAAATAGCGGTAATTTTCTGCGAAATATTGGTCTTTCTTACACAAAGAAGGGTTTAATAGATAGTGCTTCTGTATATTACTATAGGGCACTTAAAGAATTGGAGTCCTCCAAAAATACGGAATATCTCGGCTTACTTTATGATGATATGGCTAGAATGTACCGTAAACTAAAACAATCTGAAAGAGCCTTGGACTTTTATGAGAAGGCTCTAACATTATATGAAGCAGAAAATAACTTAGAAGGTATTGCTCGAATTTATAATGAAAGTGGAGTAGTTTACCGTGATGACTTCCAAGATTACAAAACTGCCAAGGAACGCTTCGAAAAATCTTTGAAAATTCAACGTCAAAGAAATGATAGTGTAGGGATTGGCTATTCCCTTGAATTCTTAGGGTATAATCAGCTACTTATCAAGGACTTTAAAAATGCGAAACAGTATCTAATGGATGCATTAGCAATTCGCGAAAAGTTAAACGATGATTTTGCAATAATGCTGAATTATACAGCTTTAGGAGAATATTATAATCAAACAATGGAACCCCAAAAATCCAATGAATATTTTGAAAAAAGTAATGCCATAGCCAAGAGAATTAAGTTTGCGGATATACAAAAGTATAATTACGAAAATATAATGCATAATTACGAGCAACTGGGTGATTACCAAATGGCCTACCAAAGTCTACAAGCATATAACATCCTAAATGATAGTCTATACAATTTTAAGAGATTAAAGGATGTAGAGGAAATTAGTACTAAATACGAAACAGCTGAAAAGGAAAAACAAATTGCTGAGAAAGAACTTGCATTAAAAATTCGGAATCAGTGGATATTTGGATTAATTGCATTTACTATTATTATTGGTTTAATTGGATTTTTGTTGTACAAACAACAAATGTTGAAAAATATAGAACAGAAAAAAGACAACGAATTAAAATTAGCCTTAGAAAAAATTGAAAGCCAAAACAAGTTACAGGAACAACGATTATCAATATCAAGGGATTTACATGATAATATAGGGGCGCAATTATCCTTTATTGTTTCAGCAATTGACGCTATAAAATATTATGTTGGTGATACCAACAATCGTATGATCACCAAACTAGACGATGTTGGAATTTTTGCTAAAGAAACCATTGGGGAACTTCGAGATACTATATGGGCCATGAATAAACCAGAAATTACAGTGAAAGACTTGAAAAGTCGCATTGCAAACTTTATTGAAAAGGCCAAGCAATTCTATCCAAACGTGCTTATTTCGATGACAATGGACAGTGCTGCATTGGAAAACACCTCTTTTTCAGGTTTACAGGGCTTAAACATTTTCCGTATCATTCAAGAAGCCACCAACAATGCTCTCAAGTATTCAGAGGCTAACCATATAGAAATACAAATCTATAAAGAAGAAAATAGTATTCATTTTCAAATAAGAGATTACGGTATTGGTTTTTTGGAAAACAATGTTGAGGCAGGTAATGGATTGTTAAACATGAGAAAGCGGGCTATTGAATTAGGAGATGAACTACAAATACAATCCGATACAAATAAAGGAACAACAGTAATGTTTAAAATAAATGAATAGAACAATTAGTCAATTGAAAAAAGATATTGCCATTATTGATGACAATAATTTTCTTATAAAAAGCGTACAGGAAAAACTATCATTCTTTGACAATATTCATATTTCCTTTATTGCAAATAACGGTTTGGAGTGTGTGGAAAAACTTAAAATTGAAATTCAACCGGACCTAATTCTGATGGATATTGATATGCCCAAGCTAAACGGTATTGAAGCTACCGCCATAGTGAAACAAAAATATCCACAAATTAAAATTATTATACTTACCGTGTTTGACGATGATGAAAACATATTCCATGCCATACAATCTGGGGCTGATGGGTATCTATTAAAGGACACTACACCTCAGGTGCTTTATGATGCCATTGTTCAAACTTTAGAGGGAGGTGCAGTAATGACTCCGTCCATTGCCATGAAAGCTCTAAATTTTTTACGTCCTCCAAGAATAGAAAATGGTGGTGAATTGGAAGAAACTATAAAATTAACAAACAGAGAAATAGAAGTACTTGAACAACTTTCCACCGGAATTCCATATACTACAATTGCAGCAAACCTGTATGTTTCACCATCTACTATAAGAAGGCACATTGAAAACATTTACCAAAAACTTCAGGTACATTCGAAAATTGAAGCCATAGAATTGGCAAGAAAAAAAAGACTAATTTGATAAAGTAAAATCCAATGGTTTTGTTTTTTTACATCATGGATGAAACTCATCAGGAATCTACTTTATAACAGCTGTTGGCGATGGATTTTTGTCTTTATGTTTAAATCGATTATGTGTCCAAAGATAGTACTCTGGTCTGTTCCGGATTTGGTTCTCTAATAACTCAGTAAAAACATCCGTAATCTCAAAGTCATTGTACGTTTTAGGTGCGTCAGTAATTAAAGTAAAAGTAGTCTGATAATACCCTCGTTTGACTTTTTGTACGTCAAAAAAGACCACGGGCATATCCAAGGTTTTAGCTAGGGTTTCAGCTCCGGTAAAAACAGGTACTCGTACACCGAGAAAAGGGCGCCAATATTTTGCATATTTAGCACTAGGGGTTTGATCGCTTGCCAGTCCGTACATACCCAATACACCTTCTTCTTTGTGCTGTTTAATAGTTGCTGTGGCTTGTTTTCTTGGAATTAGAAAGGCTTGATGACGAGAACGAATCTTTTGTACAAGTCGGTCAAAGTATTTATTTCCTAAAGGAGCATACACCGCATATCCCTTATGATGTATATGATACCCTAAGGACATCATCCATTCATAACTGGCATAGTGTCCACATACCAATATAACGCTTTTATGGGCCTTTTCAAAGGGTTCAAATATCTCTGGATTATTAAATACCATATGATTTTTCATCTCCTGTTCACTCATTCCTAATGATTTAATCATTTCTAGAAAAAGATCACACATATGCTTATAAAAGGCTTGTTCTATTTTTAGAATGTCAGTTAAAGACTTTTCAGGAAAGGCATATCTAAGGTTTTGCCTAACCATTTTTTTTCTGTACCCAAAAACTCGGTATACCAGAAAACAAATGCCATCAGAAACTGCATAAAATATTGGAAAAGGAAGTTTAGAGATGATCCATAAAAAAGGATAAGCAAGAATATATATCAACAATTGCATTGTAAAAATCTTTGGGCAAAGATAGCTATATTTGTTAGCAACTTTTGAAAATACTATGAATTTACACATCGCGACTATTGTAATTATTGCTGCCAATGTATTGGTCTCCATGAAAGGATTTAATGACTTTTCCTTCTTTGAAAAATATAAATTTCACGTTGGTTCCATTAAAAGGGGAGAGCAGATTAGAATGTTTTCAAGTGGATTTCTACATGTAGACACTGCTCATTTACTATTTAATATGCTTACTCTTTACTTTTTTGCAAATGTTGTAATACAAGATTTAGGAGCTTTTAAATTCATATTAGTTTATGTCGCTAGTTTAATTATTGGAAGTTTATTTAGTTTGTTTTTTCATAAAAATGAGTATCACTACAGTGCCGTAGGTGCTAGTGGTGCTGTTACTGGCATACTTTATTCGGCCATTTTATTATACCCAAATATGAGTTTGTATCTCTTTTTCATTCCAATTCCAATTCCAGCTTATATCTTCGGAATTGTGTATTTATTATATTCTATATATGGCATGAAGTCAAGAATTGGGAATATTGGTCATACTGCTCACTTTGGAGGGGCAGTAGGTGGGTATTTATTGACTTTATTCTTTAATCCTCAGCTGTTATTTACACAGACAGTAATGGTTATCTTACTTTTTATTCCGATTGTTATATTATTTTTTATGCAAAAAGCCGGAAAAATATAGGTTTTGGCATTGTTGTTGAATGTAAGAAAGAAAATTAAACATTCATCGACATGAAAAACATTCTATTACTTTTTGCGATGGCTTCGACTATAGCATCAGCGCAAACCTCTACTATTCAACCTACCGTTTCAGTTTCTGGAGAAGGAATAGTTTCAATTGTACCAGACAGGGTAACAGTAACTGTTCGTGTTGAACATCAAGGAAAGACAGCAGAGGAAGTGAAATCACTAAATGACAAAGCTGTGGATGGGGTTATTAAATTTCTAAAAGGCCAAAAAATTGACGCAAGAGATTACAAAACACAGCATGTTAATCTATCTAAAAATTACGACTACCAAAAGAAAGAATATTATTATGCCGCTAATCAAACATTAACGGTATTGCTTAAGGATATACGTAAATACGATGCTATCATGCAAGGTCTATTAAATTCAGGTATTAATAGAATAGACAATGTCCAATTTGGATCTTCGCAAATGGCAGTATATGAAAGCCAGGCCAGAAAAAAAGCTATGGAAGACGCTTTATCTAAGGCTAAGGAATATTCTGAAGTTCTTGGACAAACCATAGGGAAAGCTATTTCAATTTCAGAATTTGCACAGAGTACAAGTCCTTACCCCGTATTACGCACTATGGCTATGAAGGCTGAAAGCGCAGATGTAGTTGAAACATTGGCCGCAGGTGAAATGGAAGTAAGCGCCAAAGTAAATGTGGTATTTGAACTCAAGTAAAACACTACTTTATAGAAATCAAAAAAGGCACTCATTTAATGTGAGTGCCTTTTTTTGTGGGGAGAGCAGGATTCGAACCTGCGAAGGTAAAAACCAACAGATTTACAGTCTGTCCTCGTTGGCCGCTTGAGTATCTCCCCGCTGCTTTGCGATTGCAGGTGCAAATATAAAATTGTTTTTAGGCTTTGCAACTACTTTTTTGCATTTGTTTTACAGCTTTTTTCTAAATGTTTGTACACTAGGATTCTAGACTATTAATTTTTTTCAAAAAAATCACGTACAGCTGCCTCTAATTGGGCTCCACGTAGGTCTGTAGCAATAATTCGCTTGTTTTCGTCCAACAAAAAGGACTTTGGAATAGCCGTAATGTTGTACATACGAGCAACAGGATCATTCCAAAATTGAATGTTAGAGGCATGAATCCAATCAAGTTTATCATCTACTATAGCTTTTTTCCAATCAGCTTCATTACGATCCAATGAAAATCCTACAACATTAAACCCTTTGTCTTTGTACTTTTCATATACAGCTACAATATTTGGATTTTCTTCACGACATGGACGGCACCATGCAGCCCAAAAGTCCAATAAAATCAACTTACCTTCAACTTTACTAAGTGTTACCTCTTCTTTAGAGGGAGAAGGAGCGGTGAAATCGGGTGCAATTACACCAATTGAAGTTGCAGCATTAGCTTCAATAGCCTTTGCTATATTTTTAGCTGTAGAGGTATTTTTGAATTTAGAAGGAATCTTATTATATAAGTCCTCAATGACATCGGTAGGTTGTGATTGGGCCTGAACTATGCCTTCTAAAAGAAGTACTGATAAATACGAACTAGGGTTGAGTAGAATGTGTTTGTATTCTAAATTATCTATTTCCTTTTCAAGAGAAATCATTTTATCACGTGCCATTGAAAAAGCAACCGTATCACGAGCATTTGCCGCTATACTAATTTCGTTTCGAGTTTTATTATAGACTTCAGCAATCTCATTAGATTCTTCGATGAATGCCTGAAATGCTTCATTGGTTACTGTTCCTGAACGATGTGTAGCGTATAAACTATCCTTATAGGATGTGATTTTAATGGTCCCTTTTTCAGCAATTACTGGGATGACCCCGGGAGCACCTTCTATATACATAAAATGAATTTCAGGTAACTCACTGATTCCCTTAAATATAAATTTGCCATCATTTACTGTGGTTGAATCAACATCTACCGGTTGATTTTCTTGATCTAGTTTACGTAGAATGACAGTACTGCCATTATCAATACCTTCAATAGAAGCGTCAATTTTGTATTCATTACCGCTTGTACCACTACAAGCTGTAGTTAGCAGGGCTATTGAAAAAATAAAAAAAAATTGTTTCATGAATAAATTTGTTAATTACAATGATGCACAAAAATAGGAGATGGTTTTTAATCAGAAGTGTATTTAACAAAAAAACGCCTCTTTTTAAGAGACGCTTTTATACTATTGACTATAATTATATTAGAATCTATAGCGTACACCTAGTGCGATGTCAAATCCATCGTAGCTGTTTGAGCCAAACTCTGGACGGATATCCAATGATAATTGTAGAGGAATGTCGAAATTGTACTCAATACCAACATCTCCCGCAGCGAAAATCACAGTTCCATCACCATCATACCCAGGAGTATCATAGCTCCATGACCCTACACCAGCACCTACACCAGCATACCAATTAAAACCACCATCAATGTTCCATACCCATTGGTATAAACCTGTAAGCTTAAAGGCATCGTAGTTATTATTACTTCTCCAGCCTAAATCAAGCTCTAATCGGTTGTTCTTGCTCCCTAAAGCGCGTTGGTAAGATATTTCAGCACCGAACCCATCGCTATCTCCAAGACGGAGACCTAAAGCGTTAGGAGAAATGTCTTGAGCACTCGCGTTTAGAGCAAATCCAATTGCTACAAAACATAATAAAATTACTTTCTTCATAAATAATAGTTTTACATTTATAACGCTAAAATACGTATTAAATTATACAACTAATACTATGAATCTGGAAGAAAATCTAAAAGTGCTGAGTAACAGTATTGAAGGTAATTTATTTTATGATAATCTTCACAAAGCAATTTATGCTACTGACGCCTCTGTGTATAGAGAGCTCCCCTTAGCTATTGCCTATCCTAAAAATAGTAAAGATATCAAAGCCTTAATCACATTTGCTAAGGCGCATAAAACATCTTTAATCCCACGTACTGCCGGTACATCATTAGCAGGTCAATGTGTAGGAAATGGTATAGTTGTAGATGTATCTAAATATTTCAATCGTATTTTACAATTTGATCAAAAAAATAAGACTATAACTGTTGAACCTGGGGTAGTTCGAGATGAATTAAATCTTTTCCTCAAACCTTATGGTCTATTTTTTGGACCCAATACCTCCACTTCAAACCGATGCATGATTGGGGGGATGGTCGGAAATAATTCTAGTGGCACAACCTCCATTCAATATGGGGTCACTAGAGATAAGGTTCTTGAGATGCAGGTTTTATTAAGTGATGGAAGTGAGGTTACCTTTGGTGAATTAAGCCAAAAAGAATTTTCACTAAAGTGCAAACAGCAAAATTTAGAAGGGAATATCTATCGTTTCCTACAAAACACCTTGGGTAAACAAGAAGTACAAGCAGCCATCCTATCAAACTTTCCCAAACCTCAAATTCATAGAAGAAATACAGGATATGCTATTGATGTCTTATTAGATATGCAACCATTTAGTGAAGAGGGCCCTGCATTTAATATGTGTAAACTATTAGCTGGAAGTGAAGGTACATTAGCATTCACCACAGGGATTACCTTACAACTTGATGAACTACCACCCGTACATCGTGTGATGGTAGCTGCCCATTTCACCACTGTGTCAGATTGTTGTAATGCTGTAGCTCCTTTAATGAGACATCCACTTTATAGTTGTGAGATGATGGATAAAGTGATATTGGATTGTACAAAAAGTAACAAAACCTACGCTCCCAATCGAAGTTTTATAGAAGGTGATCCAGAAGCCATCCTCACCTTGGAATTATGTGCTTCTGATAAGGACTCTCTTGAAGACTTAAAGAATCACTTATTACACACCTTGCATACAGAAACTAAAAGCTATGCCAATCCTATCCTTTTCGGAGATGGAATTACGAAAGCTGAGGAATTACGAAAAGCGGGTTTAGGTTTGCTAGGCAACATGATTGGTGATAAAAAGGCCGTGGCCTGCATTGAAGACACTGCCGTAGCCTTGGATGATCTCGCACCCTATATTACTGAGTTCAGCTCTTTGATGGACTCCTATGGACAAAAAGCTGTTTACTACGCTCATGCTGGAGCTGGTGAACTACATTTAAGGCCAATTCTAAATTTAAAGAAAAAAGAAGACGTCGAATTATTTAGAAAAATCACCACTGATGTTGCTCTCCTAGTTAAGAAATACAATGGTTCCATGAGTGGAGAACATGGGGATGGAAGAGTAAGAGCAGAATTTATTGAGCTAATGGTAGGAAAGGAAAATTATGAAACTCTTAGACAGTTAAAAAATACTTTTGATGCTAACCATCTACTAAATCCGGGTAAAATCATAGATGCGGAACCTATGGATACCTTTCTAAGATATGTTCCTGATGCTCCCACTAAGGAGATACCAACCATACTAAATTTTTCAGATTCCCAGGGAATTATACGAGCGGCCGAAAAATGTAATGGAAGTGGTGATTGCAGAAAATCAGCCGTTTTTAACGGGGTTATGTGTCCAAGCTATCAAGCGACAAAAAATGAAAAAGATACTACTAGAGCCAGAGCCAATGCACTAAGAGAATTTCTTACCAATTCGGATAAAGAAAATAAATTTAATCATAAGGAATTAAAGCAAGTTTTTGATTTATGCTTAAGTTGTAAAGCTTGTAGTAGCGAATGTCCAAGTAATGTCGATGTAGCGAGCTTTAAGGCTGAATTTCTATACCAATATCGTATGGCAAACGGAAGTTCTTTACGTGATAAACTGTTTGCTTACAATTCAAATTTTAACCGCTTTGCAGCGAAATTTCCATGGCTAGTCAATGGGGTTTTTAAAAATAAAATACTTAGTAGTATATTAAAAAAAGGGGCCGGAATTCATCCATTACGATCCTTACCCTTAATTTCAACTACTAAATTAAAACACTATGCGAAAAGTGCTAATAACAAAAGCAGTACCGAAAATAAAGTAATTCTTTTTATAGATGAGTTTAGTTCCTGGCTTGAGGCTGAAATTGCGAAAGATTGTATTGATGTTTTACAAAGGTTAGGCTATTCAGTTCAGTTATATTTCGGTGAGAGTGGAAGAACACTTATCTCAAAAGGGTATCTTAAAGAAGCTAAGGTTATTGCCAATACACATATCAAAGATTTAGCTCCATTAGTTTCTCAAGATGTGCCCCTTATAGGAATTGAACCATCCGCCATTCTTACCTTTAAAGATGAATACCTACGATTGTGCGACGATTTAGAAACTGCTCATAAAATAGCATCGGCAACTTATATGATTGAAGAATTTCTAGCATTAGAAATCAGCAAAGGGACCATTACTTCGGCACAATTTACTACCAAACCACAAAAAATTAAATTTCACGGACACTGTCATCAAAAAGCCTTGTCGCATCAAAAGTACTCATTCGATGTATTAAACATTCCAAAGAATTACTCGGTTACTATTCTTAATACGGGTTGCTGTGGTATGGCTGGGAGTTTTGGCTATGAGAAGGAGCATTATCAAATAAGCATGCAAATAGGGGAGTTAAAACTCTTCCCTGCAGTAAGATCAGCTTCCTCAGATGTTATTATAGCTGCCAATGGAACCAGTTGTAGGCATCAAATATTAGACGGAACAAAACGAATTTCCAAACATCCAATAACCATTTTAAAAGAAGCATTATTGGTATAGCTATATAGATCTGGTACCAGTTATGGTAATAGCGGCTAACAAGTCTTTGTAGTTCATTGATTTAAGTTCTTCATCAACTACAAATGGGATTAGTTTATCTTGTTGATAATGGTACAGCTTCCATTTTTTATTGTGATACTCCAATGCGGTTAGATTTTCTACCCAATCACCAGAGTTAAGATAAAGACAGGTTCCATGGCGGTTCACTTTTCGGAGTAATTGTGGTTGATGAATATGTCCACATATTACATATTTATACCCATTTTCAATCGCCAAATCAGAAGCTGCTTTTTCAAAATCATTAATGAATTTTACTGCCTTTTTTACGCTCTTTTTAATTTTATGGGAAAGAGAATATTTTTCTCTTCCGGTCGCTGTAAGTACTCTATTAATCATTCTGTTAAAGTAGATTAAAAGGTCGTAGCCCCAGCCGCCTAACTTAGCAATCCACTTCGCATGCTGAATGGAAGCATCAAATACATCTCCATGAAAAAACCATGCTTTTTTACCATCTAGATTCAAAATAAGCTTATCTACTATGGCAATATTGCCCATTCGTACCTCGCTAAATTTACGGAGCATTTCATCATGATTTCCAGTGATATAAACAATTTCAGTACCTTTAGTAGAAAGGTCTATGATCTTTTTAATTACTTTTAGATGTGATTTTGGAAAATATCGTTTTCTGAATTGCCAAATATCTATAATGTCACCATTAAGAATTAATTTTTCAGGTTGAATGCTATTAAGGTAAGATAGTAATTCTTGCGCATGGCAACCATAGGTACCTAAATGTACATCTGAAATTACAGCGATATCTACTTTACGTTTCTTCAATGAAATTTTAAAGCAAATAAAAGGTAGTAATGTTATTAGGATATTAAGGCTCAATTATTTGTATTTAATGATTGTATTAAATAATTGTAAAGGAGACCTACTTATTTTTAATTCACAACTACTTCAAAATGTGATTTATTAGTAATTCATTAGCATATACAACGGCGAATCCTTATTTTCGCCTTGAGTTTTCAATTATTAATACCCTGAATGTATGGCAGGAAATTCCTTTGGAACCCTATTTAAATTAAGTACTTTTGGAGAATCCCATGGAGAAGCACTTGGTGGCGTTATTGATGGATGCCCCGCAGGAATCTCAATAGATTTAAATGCGATTCAGTTTGAAATGGATCGCAGAAAGCCTGGACAATCGGCAATTGTTACCCAGCGTAAAGAACCGGATGAAGTACGTTTTCTTTCTGGTATATTCGAAGGAAAAACAACAGGTGTTCCGATAGGGTTTATAATTGAAAATACCAATCAAAAATCTCACGACTATTCCCATATTAAAGACAGCTACCGTCCCAGTCATGCTGATTATGTGTATGAAAAGAAGTATGGACATCGCGATTATCGAGGTGGCGGACGAAGTTCTGCAAGAGAGACCGCAAGTAGAGTAGTAGCTGGTGCTATTGCAAAACAATTCCTAAAAGATATAAGTTTTCAAGCCTATGTTTCAGCGGTAGGTCCAATTGAAGTAAAGACGCCTTACCAAGATCTTGATTTTTCTGAGATAGAGAAAAATGCTGTTCGTTGTCCAGATCCGAAAAAAGCAGCCGAAATGGAAGCGTATATCAAAGACATTCGCAAGGAAGGGGACACTGTTGGTGGAGTAGTAACTTGCGTAATTCAAAATGTACCGATTGGGCTAGGGGAGCCTGCATTTGATAAACTTCACGCTGAATTAGGCAAAGCTATGCTTTCTATTAATGCTGTAAAAGGTTTTGAATATGGCAGTGGATTTGCAGGAGCTCGCATGAAAGGTAGTCAGCATAATGATTTATACAATCCGGATGGAAGTACACAAACAAATCATTCTGGAGGTATTCAAGGCGGTATAAGTAATGGAATGGATATTTATTTTACCGTTGCATTTAAGCCGGTTGCTACCATAATGCAATCACAACCTACGATCGATAAAGATGGAAATATAGTAGAAATGCATGGGAAAGGAAGACATGATCCATGTGTAGTTCCAAGAGCGGTACCTATAGTAGAGGCTATGGCAGCCCTCGTAATTGCTGATTATCTCCTAATTCAAAAAGCGTATAAATAACACCAACTTAAAAAACCAACACACCCAATGAAAAAACTAGCATTGCACTGGCAAATACTTCTCGGAATGGCTCTCGGGGTAGTGTTTGCACTTATTATGTCTCAATTTGATTTTGGGAAGCAATTTGTTTCTGATTGGATTAAGCCTTTTGGAAACATCTTTATAAATGCACTTAAACTAATTGCTGTACCTCTAATTTTAGCTTCTTTAATAAAAGGAGTGTCTGATTTAAAAGACATCTCCAAGTTGTCTCAAATGGGAGGACGTACGATAGGAATTTATTTAATAACCACCGTCATTGCAGTATCTATTGGATTGGCTGTAGTAAACATTGTTCAACCGGGAAAGACCATTTCAGAGCAAACACGTAATGAGCTAATGGAGAATTATAAGGGTGATGCCGATTCCCGAATTTCTCAAGCAGAAAAGCAACGTGAGGCTGGTCCATTACAAGCCTTAGAAGATCTGGTTCCAAGTAACATTTTTAAAGCAGCTAGTGACAATGGGAATATGTTACAAGTGATCTTTTTTGCCATATTCTTTGGAATTGGACTTATTTTGATTCCTGAGGCACAGTCACAACCTGTAAAGGCCTTTTTTGATGGGTTTAATGAAGTCATACTTAAGCTAATTGACCTAATAATGCTAGCAGCTCCTTATGGTGTTTTTGCTTTATTGGCGGCCTTGGTGGTAGAGGCACCTAGTGCTGATTTGTTTAAAGCCTTGGGAATGTATGCCATTAGTGTTCTTATTGGATTGGCATTAATGATGGCGGTATACGCAACAATCGTATATATTTTTACAAAAAAGACACCAAAATTCTTCTTTAATGGAATTGCTCCTGCTCAATTATTAGGATTTTCAACTAGCTCTAGTGCAGCAACCCTACCAGTTACTATGGAACGTGTAGAAGATCATCTAGGAGTAGAAGAAGAGGTGACTAGTTTTGTTCTACCAATCGGTGCAACCATTAACATGGATGGCACCAGTTTATATCAAGCCGTTGCGGCAGTATTTATTGCACAAGCCTTTGGAATGGATCTTAGTTTTGCGGCGCAATTAGGTATTATTGCCACCGCTACTTTAGCATCCATCGGTAGTGCGGCAGTTCCTGGCGCTGGTATGGTCATGCTTGTAATTGTTTTGGCACAAGCAGGGATTCCAGAAGCTGGTTTAGCATTAATTTTCGCTGTAGACAGGCCTTTAGATATGTGTCGTACAACAGTTAATATAACTGGAGATGCCGCTGTTTCAATGGTAGTTGCAAAATCGGTAGGTAAACTTGGAGATCCAAAAGTAGAGGAGTAGATATTAGGCTATATAAGTTGTGAACGTACTGAAAAACACTCACCCTCAGGTGTATGCTGTAGACAAAAGCCTTCATAAATTACTGAAGGATATTGAATTATTGGCATACTTGAATCCAAATAATATTGAACAAGAGAAGAAAAGGTTTTTTGCTTCTAAATATACCATCGAACCTGTTTTTACGTACACAAAACCTAAGTTTGATGCCTATAAATTACAACGAAAACTATTTTCTCACCGATTAAGTCTTATTTCAGATGAAGCTATAAGAGCACTTTATGAAGAAATAATTTACTATTACTCGGGTATGGTTCAATGTATTCATACCATTGGGGATGGAGAAAAATTTTATTATAATAGCTTTAAGGTTTTTGGAACACCTACCGATAAAGACGTGGACAACGCCAGGTTTATTTTACATTTTAAGGATGTCACTGATCCCGATGCCATAAAAATTCATAATGCGGCCGCCGCACAGGCCTATTTTGAGAGCTTTTCGGAACATTATAATTTTCCTATAACCATTCTTCAATCTACACGAATTGCTTCTGATGCGATGGTTAAAAATAGTGAAAAGACATTACTGTTAAAAAAGAATGGCCATTTTAGTAATAATCAACTTAAAATATTAGCCCATCACGAAATTGGTGTACACTTACTGACCTCCTATAATGCAGCTGAACAACCTCTTAAAATTTTCTCTAACGGTTTTCCAAGAAACGTAGAGACCCAAGAAGGACTCGCTGTGTTTAGTGAATATATGGCTGGGGCTTTAACATTGAAACGACTTAAAACACTAGCTTATAGAGTTCTAGCTGTAGACAGCTTACGTAAAGGATATCGATTTATGGAGACCTTCAAATTACTTCATTTTGATTACCAATTAAATAAAGATGATGCCTTTACTATTTCCATGCGAGTACACAGAGGCGGAGGGTTTACTAAGGATTATTTATACCTTACAGGTTTGCAAAAAATATTCAATCATTACAATGAAGGTAATTCATTAGATACCTTGTTAACCGGAAAGGTCACTCTGCAACATAAGGCAGTAATTGAATCTATGATGACACAGGGTATTGTAGTACCTTCACTTCATAAAAACATGGCCTATAAAACCAATAGTAATACCAATACCACCGTAGATTTTATCCTAAAAAACTTACGATAATTTATAGATTAACGTTTCTTCCTTTAGGGTATTTTACGGTATAACTGACTTTCTTGGTAGCTGACTGCTTGGAAGCAAGATGTACCTTCCATGTCACGATTCCTGTTTTTGAATCATGATCTCCCTCAGGATATAAAGCGTCTTCAACTTTAATTTCTTTATTTTGAGATATTGGAATACGGTCTAATAGTGTAATTGAGATATCATTATTTTTATTATTCTTTAGGGTAATCTCATAGTTTTTATCAAGAATCCGTGTGTTACCAGTAAAATTCTTTCCTTTAAAACTATTAATTTGTTTACGTTCCACAACAATAGCAGGATCCGCACCTAAGGATACCACCAAAGCCTCTTCAATAGAATATGGATCTATGAAGGTCTTACCAGAATGACTACCTTCAAAATATATATTTGCCTCTCCAGGGAGTAAATCATATTGTTCCCAATCCATAACTTTTGCCGTTAAAAAAACACTCCTATTAAGGACAGGAACACTTACGTATTCATAGGTGGCTTGAATAGTAAAATTATTAATCTCCAGTACCGTAACATCTGTAATTGATGGAATGCTATACTTTTTTAAAATTCTGAATTCTTTATTGGTTAAACTTTCCACTGCAAGCATCTTACGTGTGGTGATGACAATAGCACCATTAGAGGCCCTAGTTCCATATAATGAAGTAGCATTGCTACCTTTTAGTGTTTCCAATGACTGAATTTCTTCTTGATTAAGATGTGAGATATCATCCATTGGAACTCCATCCACTATATAGATAGGTTTTGCTTCAGCCACCATATTTTGCTGTTTGATTTTTAATCCTGGAGTACTTCCACTAAGGTCTTTAGCATATCCCATAACTACTACTTCCTCTAAGCGTTGAGAATCTTCTTCTAATTTAACATTCATCTGGCTTGCATAAATAGGAAGCTGGGTAGTTTTAAATCCCAGATAGGAAAAGGATAATTCGCGCCCTTCGCTAATTGATAAACGGTAATTTCCGTCAAAATCAGTGGTAGTTCCTATACGTGTACCATCGATTAAAACATTAACACCTGGCAGGGGAGCCCCAGACTCATCAACTACTTGTCCACTAACCGAACGTACCATAGGGTTATATTTGTAAGAGGTTGTCTGAGTATTTTTTGTGACGGGTCTAGGCGCATTTGGATTTATAAAATCTAGGTAGAGAGGTGTAAGCTCTGGCCTTGTATTATTTTCAGTAGGATCAGCGGTAGATAAGGTAATGGCTACCTGATCCCAATCAATACCTGTCTGTTGATAAATATGCGCTTTATAAACAAGAGAAAGTGGAGTTGTAGTACTGCTAGCTTTCAAATCATACACAGGAAACCATCCAGCTCCCGATACTAAATAATTAAGTTGAAGATTTACCGTTGTTGCAGTAGGAGTATCCAGTTTAAGCTTTATTTCCCCACGTTGCTCTTTTGTTTGGTTTTGTACTTTATTAAGTTCTTTCCTGAGATCAGAAAGTTTTTCATTTAATTCTCTCGCATTTGTATTGAGGTCATACAGCTCGGTATGAATTGCAGCCATTCGTTCACGGTAGTGTTTTGCATAGGCTGAAATAGCCGCGACAGTGATACCCTGTTGATTGTTATGAATGCTTTTATTTGACTGTAAAAGTATTTGTTCCTCTTCAAGGCTTTTAATAGTACTTCTAACGATGGCAATTTCTCGTTCTGTTTTTTTATAAATGGACTCTAACGAAGCAACTTTACCGGTAGCCTCTTTCTTTTCCATATAATTTGTAGAAAAGGTTACTGAAAGTATGGAAGCTGTTTTTAACCCGCTTACCTGAATACTATTTTCATTAATAAGGGGAGATAATTCTGTAAAAACTATTTCATTAATACCCGGTTGCAATGTAACTGTAGCCTCACGTGTAATTTGCGCACCACTTAGATATACAATCACATTTTTAATAGAAGAAGGGGTTTTACGCTCATTTGAGTAGCCCACTACCGAGAATAAAACAAAAAGGAAGTATATAAATCTCATATAACCAGTTTTTATACTTCCTAAATGTAATCTAATTTTTCAAAAATCAGTCGATTTTTTTGTTAATAACCAATGAAGAAAAGTTTATTCTTTTTTAGTACCACTATTCATCATGTTATAAACAACGGCCACTATGATTACGCAAACCACGGCAAAAACACCAATCATAAAGGCGCCATTTTCCCAAGAAACTAAAGAAATGTTAGATAAAATCATATGTATTATTTTGGTAGTTAGTGATTTTTAAAAATACTATTCTTTTACTATTTATCCATATGATTTTTATCATACGTGAAAGAATTATCCTAAAAACTTACTCATGACTTCAGTGGTAGGCACCATACAGCTATCCATTTTCCCATACCATTTATATCTATTTTTTGCAATAAAGTCATAACCTCGGTCACGAAGTGATACAGGGAATACACTTAAAATCATCTGTAATAAACGATATTTACCCCCCATTTCCTTTGCAATTTCTAAGGCAGCATCAGATTTAACAAAATAGGCCACTCCGGGTACAATCAGAACGATGGAATCAACACTGGTCTGTTGTAAATGACGTTCATTCATTAACTGCTTTGCGATATCACTCTGCAAAGAGGCAAACCTAAAAATATCATTAGCATCTTTTTCAATAATACGTTGTACCCAAGTGTTACACAAATTGCATACACCATCAAACAGTATAATTTTTTTTCCTTGAGCGATCATCATAAAATGTTATTTTTTAGCTTCAACGAGTTCTAATTGATCCAAACCTACACTAGTGGTAAACAACCCATAATTCACTAATGCTTTGTTCTTTTCAATCGTATCAATAGTTCCAACTGCTTTTCCATCCAATAAGCGTACACGATCACCCACTTTAAGAATTACCTTAGGCTTTGCTTTTTCCTGAATATGTTGCTTCTTCTTTTCTTTCTTTTTTTCTTCCCGGATGACTTCAACCTTTTTAATGACCTCTTGTTCTACCTCTTGTTTTTTCTGACGTTCAACCTTTTTTTCTTGGCTTGATTTCTTCTTTCTTTTAGAGTTTTCTGTTTCCACTATTCGAAGAAATTCGGATACCAACGGGCGTTTCTTTTTATCTTCAAAATAGCGCTCTGCAATATCATTAATTTTGTTTCCCAGATAGATCATTCTTTGATTATGATCGTAAAGCTCTTGATAATTTGTCAGTTTGTTTTTAATACGCTCATTAAGTTCCTCTAGTCGTTTAGCTTCAATACGCGCCTTACTTTCTTCATCTTTTAATGCGTCAGCTGTTTTCTCCATCTTACTTCTTTCCTTCTGTAACTTAGCTATAGTGGCATCAAAACGTACTTTCCCTTTTTCTATTTTTTTCTTAGCTCGATTGATAAGACCATATGGGATCCCATTTTTTTGTGCAACTTCAAAAGTAAATGAACTACCAGCTTCACCTATAATAAGTTTAAAAATAGGCTCCAATGTTTTATTATCGAAAAGCATATTTGCATTACTGGCATATGGCAATTCGTTAGCCAGCATTTTTAAATTGGAGTAATGCGTTGTAATCACACCAAAAGCCTCTCGATGATAAAATTCTTCAAGGAAGGTTTCAGCCAGTGCACCACCTAGCTCTGGATCACTACCCGTACCGAATTCATCAATTAGAAAAAGAGTCTTGTCATTACATTTCTTGAGAAAGTAATTCATGTTTTTCAATCGATAGCTATAAGTACTCAAATGATTCTCAATGGATTGATTATCTCCTATATCAGTAAGAATTCGATCAAATAAGCACATTTCACTTCGAGGATGTACAGGAACCAACATTCCACTCTGAAGCATTAATTGCAAAAGACCTATCGTTTTTAATGTGATACTTTTTCCTCCTGCATTTGGACCTGATATTACAATAATTCTATTATCCTTTTGTAAGCTAATAGATTGAGGATACGTTTTTTGACCTTTCCGCTTATTGGAAATAAATAGAAGAGGGTGGTAGGCCTCTTTTAGATTAAGAATTCGTTCATCGGAAACAGTAGGCAATACAGCATTTAGTTGTTCTGCATAGCGAGCTTTGGCAGCAGTAACATCCATGGTTGCCAAATACGATTGATAGTCCGTAAGAAGCAAGGCAAATGGTCGAAGAAAATTAGTGAGACTTCTCAGTATCCGGTTAATTTCTTCCTTCTCATCAAACAGTAGATTAGAAAGGTCTCTTGAATACTGTTCTGTAGCCTGTGGCTCTATATATACGATACTACCTGTTTTAGAGCTCCCTAGTGCAGTACCCTTAACTTTTCTTCTATACATGGCTTTAACGGCCAAAACACGACGATTCTCGACAACAGATTCTCGAATATCATCAAGATATCCAGCCGTGTGAGAACTACTAAGAGCGGAACTAAAACTTTGATTGATTTTACTTTTTACGGCATTTATTTGCTGTCTAATAGAAAACAACTGAGGAGAGGCATCATCCTTTATCTCTCCAAATTTATCAATAACACTATCTATTTTTTGATTGATTACCTCTGTATATTCAACCTTTGCAGCTATTGCTTGTAAATTAGGGTAATACTCATGAAATTTTTTAAAAAATAAAATATGCGTATTTACGGTATTTGAGATGCTATTAATCTTTCTAAATCCACTGAGTTCTATTAAGGAATCCTCGATGGCCAGGAGTTTGATTTCTTGACTAATGGATTCAAAACCATGATTAGGTATACGGTTGTTGTTATCAAATGAAGAAAGATACTCACTTGTTTGGAGTAAGGCGGCCATCATTTGATCCTTGTCAACAAAAGGTTTTAAACCAAGGGCTGTTGCTTTTCCCAATTCTGTTGAACATCGATCCGTAATATGTTCTAATACGGTTGAAAATTCTAAATCTTGTAATGTTTTCGAGTGAATTTTATTCATAGTATTGTTGGCCCTTGTGAGAAGCCAGCACAAAAATAATTAATTCTATAAAATCAGTGCAGTCCGTATTATAAATACACAGAAACTGTTAGAAAAATGATCGTAGTTATGGTTAGAATAATAACTAAAGGCATTACAAATTTCAACCATTTATCATAGCCTACCTTAACTATAGCCAAAGATGCCAATATAAGACCTGTAGGATTAATAAAGGCAAAAAGACCCATTCCGTATTGATAGGCATTCACCACTACTTCACGACCTACACCAACGGTATCGGCAAGCGGAGACATAACAGGCATTGTAAGCACTGCCATCCCTGAAGATGACGGGATAAAAAATGATAAACCGCTGTATATAAATAATAAAATATTCGCAAATAGACCTTTGTTCATTCCTTCCGTCATAGTGCTGGCATGATAAAGCATAGTGTCACTAATAAGGCCGTCATTCATTATCACAGAAACTCCTCTAGCAATCCCAATAATCAAGGCGACTCCTAACAAATCTCCTGCTCCCTTGACAAAGGTATCCACAAAAGTCACCTCATTAATTCTGGCCAATAATCCTATCAGAATTGCACCCACAAGAAATACTGCCGTCATTTCAACAAACCACCATTCTAATTGAGAAACTCCATAAATCATTACTACAAAGCACATCATAAAAACAAAAAGTATGAGTCTTAAACGTGCAGTTAGTTTATGGGTTGTATTTGTGTCTATAGGAGGAAAAAGTGCTTCAATTTGAAACCTTGACTCATAAATTATTGATTTAGCAGGATCATTTTTGACCCTTTGAGCATACCGGATGATATAAACGATACAGATAAGGGTACCTATAACCAACATTAAAAATCTACCATCCAACCCAGTGGTCCAATTAATTCCTGCAGCATCACTTGCGATGATGGTACTAAATGGATTTACCGTGGAAAACATCGTGCCGATGGAAGAACCAATATATATAGATGCCAAAGCTACCATAGCATCGTATTTTGCAGCTAAAAAAATAGGAATAAGTATAGGGTAGAAGGCAATGGTTTCTTCTGCCAGACCAAAAGTGGTCCCCCCCAATGCTATTAATGTAGTTATTAAAATAATAAGTATGTACTCCCTGCCTTTTAGCGTTTTAGCTAACCATGAAATACCTGCATCAAAAGCACCACTTGCGTTCATAATACCAATTAATCCCCCAATAATTAAAACTAAAAAAATAATATCAGCAGATTCTATAATTCCTTTAATAGGAGAGGTGATAAACTCAGAAATCCCTTGTGGATGTGAGTCCAATGTTTGATACGTGTTAGGAATACTTATGGGTTTCCAAATATCTCCATCAGTAAATTTTTGGAGTGGAATTTTAATGTTTAATTTATCTAAAGTTTCCTGACTAGCTATTAAAGTCTCACTGGTTTCTAAACTTGTTTTGGTAAAACTATTAGTTTCTTTGTTATACGTAAGTGTGTCATACTTTCCAGCAGGGACAACCCAAGTCAATACAGCAACTAGTGCAGCAATTATCAGTAAAATACTTTGAGCAGTAGGGAATTTTAGTTTTTTCACTCCAAAAATGTTTAATAAAAATTAAAGATAATACTATTTTAGCTACTCAAAATAGAAAGCAAATAAAAATGGATCTTGCCATTGATCAAAGTTGGAAGCCTTTTCTAGAAAAGGAATTTGAAATGCCTTATTTTCAAAATCTTATAGATTTTGTAAACCATGAGTATGAACATGAGGTTTGTTATCCACCCCAGGAAAAAATCTTTTCTGCATTTAACCATTGTCAATTTGACCATGTAAAAGTGGTGATCATAGGACAAGATCCTTACCATGGACCAGGTCAAGCTAATGGCCTCTGTTTTTCTGTTACTGACGGAATTTCACACCCACCTTCGCTTATTAATATTTTTAAAGAAATCGAAACTGATTTAGGGACTCCTTATCCTAAAAGTGGAAACCTTGAACGCTGGGCAGAGCAAGGAGTGATGTTGTTAAATGCAACCCTAACTGTACGCGCAAATAATGCAGGAAGCCATCAAAAAAAAGGTTGGGAAGTATTTACGGATTCAGTAATAAAAGCTATTTCAACCCACCAAAATGAGGTAGTATTTTTGCTTTGGGGAGGATTTGCTAAAAAGAAAGCCACTTTAATTGACACCCAAAAACATTACATACTAAGCACTGGTCATCCTTCCCCTTTAAGTGCCAATCGAGGTCTATGGTTCGGTAACAAGCATTTTAGTCAAACCAACAACTATTTGGCTTCTAAAGGAAAGAGGATCATAAATTGGTAACTATTTCTGAGTAAGGTTTCTCAGCTGAAATTAATTTTAAATCTAGCAGCGCTTGTTGTACTTTGGCCACTGAATTCATGGATAATTGTTTTTGACTCCATGTAGTTTGCCGCAACCAAATTCTAATATCATCTAATTGTTGTTCATACCTGTTGGCTAGGGTACGATCTATGCTTGGAATACTTTTAAATTCTTGGGTAAACCTATTAATTGTACTAAGAACATGTTTTACTGCCGCTTTATTTTCTGCTAAAAAGGAAGAGCGTACAGCAATCACAAAACAAGGCCATGGTGTTGGAAAATCACCTAAGTGCTTAAATATTCCTTTATCGACCAAGGGTTTAGTCATAAATCGTTCCCACATAAAATAGAGATTAGCATCCTGAGGTAATTTAGAAACCGCTCCATCTAAATTATTTATGATTTCAAATGACATTTTGTTGGTATCCCAACCTTTAGATTGCGCATGTACAATTGCCATAAGATGACTTCCACTGCCTTTACGAGAGATGGCAACGGTAGCATTTTCTAACTCATTACTATTTTTTAGATTCGATTGTGAACCCACATGGATACCCCAAGACAACGGACTTTCAACATATGTTTGAACAATACTGCTTGGATTACCATCACAAATATCCTTGATGATTCCTTCTGTTAAAATAACCGCCATGTCGGTCTCATCTTCTCTTAGCATTTGACACATTTTACCAGTTCCTTCAGGAACGTCAATCCATTGGAGATCTATTCCTGCAGATTCAAATGCACCTTCTTCATCAGCCAAATGCCATGGAAGATTAAAATGCTCTGGGACACCAGCAACACGTAATGATTTCATGTGATTTTTGTTTTTTAAGCCATTAGATCTTGTCTAAGGCATATAAAATAAGATTTTCAACAGCTATATATGGATCTTCACTAAAAGTCCCTAAGGCCCTGTTAGCTATAATGGCATTCATAGACAAGGCATTGTGCCCTAATAGTCTGGACAATCCATAAATGGCTGCTGTTTCCATTTCAAAATTAGAAATGCGATGTTCCTTAAAGGTAAAATTATCCATTTTAGAATTCAATTCAGCATCTTGAATAGCCAACCGTAGTACCCTGCCTTGAGGACCATAAAATCCTCCTGCCGTGGCAGTTATACCTTTAAAAATTGACGATGAGTATAAACGGTTTTGCAATTCAATACTCCCAGAAATCACATAAGGACGACCCTTTCTGGAATCCCAATTTGTATGGCTAATAAAGGCATCTTCAATATCCGTTTGAGAAACGGGATCTAATTCATAAGAACGCAGCATATTATCTAGTCCTAAGCCATGGGTTGACATCACAATACTATCGACCGGGATATCGGGCTGCAATGCCCCAGAAGTTCCTAGACGAACAATATTTAAAGAGCTTAATTTATCCTTTACAGTACGAGTCTTAAGATCAATATTAACCAAGGCGTCCAATTCATTTACAACAATGTCAATATTATCAGGACCAATTCCAGTTGACATAACTGAAATACGTTTTCCTTTGTAAGTACCGGTCTGTGTCTTAAATTCTCTTTTCTGCTTAGTTACTTCAATAGAATCAAAGTATTTGGTGATTTTGGTAACCCTATCTTGGTCACCCACAAAAATAATATCAGAAGCAATATCCTGAGGTAATAAATTCAAATGATATACACTCCCGTCAGGGTTAAGTATAAGCTCAGATGCTTGTATAGCCATAATTATAATTTCAGTAATTTTCCAGTATCCTCATGATAGAGGTATCCATATTTTAGGCTTCCGCCTAAGTATTCATTTTCATTGCGCAATGCGCCATAGTAATTGGTAGTTTTCTGTAACACGTGTTTGCCTTCTTCAGACAATTTCACAGGATTTAGTGAAGTAAATAAGGGCTTAAGAGTATCCAGAATTTTGTAGTACTGCAAATCTCCAAAGCCAAAAATATCTTGCTTTTTTAATAGTTGGCCAACAAGTTGATCTTTATCCCATTTTTTCTTTTCCGAAGCTACCTGCAAAGTCATATTTTCCACTGCATTAAGTCCGTTAGAAACATACGGAAAACGAGTAATATGGGCATGAATTGCTTCTGGTAAATATTCAAATTGAGAGGAATTAAAATGGGAAAAAGTTTCTAGTCGCAGTGGACTATCACTACAGTAGAGTTGCCAAATATAATCCGCATATTCAATATCATCTTGTGAAAGTTCAATTCGATGTTTATATTGTTCTTTCAACTTCTCTGGGGTTAATTCCGCAAGCCCTATCAGGCGATCTCCACTGTTGTGAACAAGTGAAACACGAGCTCCTTTTCTGTGTGTTTTTAACCAGCTAATGACCGCAATCATGTTTATCTGACAAAACAAGTCATGATCAAACCAAAGGGTAATCTCTTCTTGTTTTTTTTCATTACATAGTCTTCTGTATTCTTTTAAAGTAGCCTCAATAAAGTTGCTTTTGGTCACCTTATACTGAGATTTTAAAAAATCGAAACGTGTTTTCCAGAAATTCTCACTACCTACATCAGTAGTGGTTTTCCCTTCACATAACATTTCTCTCCAGGTTATAATTTCACCATTAATAGATGTTGTCCGGAGTAAACCGGTTAAAGCATCTCCATTGGTAATATGCAAAGATTGTCGCATGATACTATTTTAGTTTTGGTTGGGTCGGAAAAGTAAAATTATATAAAACTAAGGTAAAAAAACAGATGTTTAACACTTTTATTATCACCCACCTACACGCTTAACCTTAAATCCTCTTGCCTGGAGCAGTTTCATTATTTTATCTCGGTAGTCCCCCTGAATTATAATAGTTTCATCTTTAACACTACCACCAACACTTAAAGCCGTTTTCAATTCTTTTGCTAATTTCTTAAAATCAGCATCAGCTCCTGTATAACCTGCAATTATCGTATGAGGTTTTCCATTTCTTTTCTCATACTTACACAGCAAAGGTTCATCTTGCATCCATAAAGCTTCTTGAGAATCTTCTGAAACTTCAGGTTCAGTAGGAATATGATCAGGAAAAAGTTTCTTTAATTGATCTTGTAAATCCATGTCTAAACATACTTTAGGGTGCTACAAATAGCACCCTTATTAAGAATTATTTTTTAATCAAACCAAGATCCACTAAGCGTTCATGTAAAAATTCACCAGCAGTAATATCATCATACAATTTCGGATGCTGATCATCTATGCAATTTTCAAGACAGTTTAGCGGCATATCACTTACAGGATGCATAAAGAAAGGAATAGAATAACGAGAAGTACCCCAAAGTTCGCGTGGTGGATTGACTACCTGATGTATCGTGGATTTAAGTCTATTATTGGTATGACGAGAAAGCATATCACCTACATTAATCATTAATTCATCTGGTTCAGCGATGGCATCTATCCATTCTCCTTTGTGATTCTGAACTTGCAACCCCTTTCCTTGAGCACCCATTAGCAAAGTGATTAAATTGATATCACCATGTGCTGCAGCACGAACTGCATTTTTAGGCTCTTCAGTAATAGGAGGGTAGTGAATAGGACGTAAAATGGAATTTCCATTTTTGATATACTTATCAAAGTATATTTCCTCAAGATTCAAGTGCAAGGCTAAAGCCCTCAAGACATATTTCGCAGTCTTTTCTAACATTTGATAGGTCTCTTTACCCACCTCATTAAAACTAGGCAATTCTTCAACTACCACATTAGGAGGATATTCAGCTTCAAGTTTAGGATCATCTTCAACATATTGACCAAAATGCCAAAACTCTTTTAAATCACCTTCCTTTTTTCCTTTGGCATGTTCTTTTCCAAAGGAAGTATAACCACGTTGACCACCTATGCCTTCAATTTCATACTTTTCTTTTACTTCTACAGGTAAATCAAAAAACTTTTTAATCTCACTGTACAGGTTAGAAACTAATTCATCTGATAAAAAATGACCCTTAAGAGCTACAAAACCTATTTGCTCATATGCATCACCTATTTCTCTTATAAATTTTTCCTTTCGTTGGGGATCTTCTGACAAAAAATCGCGTAAATCTACACTTGGAATCGCATTCATACTATTGTCAATTTTAAATTGTTAATAACTTAATTGTGTTAAAACACTTGTAAAAACAAATGTAAATAAATATTTACCAGTCCTAAATATATAGTTATTAACAATTTAAAAAAATATAACTTTAAGGAGGTTAAGTGTTATTTTTTTCTACATTTGAGTGACTAATCTAACACCTATGAACACTACCATAGACCTACACACTCCCTTAGTTTTTGATCACAAAAACCATACTGACGTTCAATTACTTACGCTCTACAAAACGATGTTACTTCCACGTCTAATCGAAGAAAAGATGTTAATACTTCTTCGACAGGGAAAAATATCTAAATGGTTTAGTGGAATAGGGCAGGAAGCCATTTCTGTTGGAATCACGAATGCTTTGGAATCAGATGAGTATATTTTACCTATGCATCGGAATTTGGGTGTATTTACCACTCGTAAAATTCCCCTACATAGGTTATTTGCGCAATGGCAGGGTAAATTAAGTGGATTTACAAAAGGAAGAGACCGTAGCTTTCATTTTGGGACTCAAGAGTACCATATTATAGGTATGATTTCTCATCTCGGACCTCAATTAGGAGTAGCTGATGGTATTGCCCTTGCCAACAAGTTAAAGAAAAATGGTAAGGTGACAGCTGTTTTTACTGGTGAAGGAGCTACTAGTGAAGGCGATTTTCACGAGGCTCTAAATATAGCTGCCGTATGGGATCTACCTGTATTATTCTGTGTGGAAAACAATGGATATGGCCTTTCAACACCGACCAATGAGCAATATCGTTGTCAGGATATAGTGGACAAAGGAATTGGATACGGGATTGAAGCTCATATTATTGATGGAAATAATATAATTGAAGTATACTCAAGAGTAAGTGAATTGGTAGCGGATATTCGTAAAAATCCTAGGCCCATTCTATTGGAATTTAAAACTTTCCGCATGCGTGGTCACGAAGAGGCGAGTGGTACAAAATACGTGCCTCAGGAATTGATGGACGCTTGGGCTTTAAAAGACCCTTTAAGAAATTATCAAGAATTTCTACTAAAAGAAGGGATCCTATCCGAGTCCTACGATTTGGAACTTCATGAACAAATCAAAGCTGAAATTGATACTCATTTACAACTTGCGTTTGAAGAAGAGGCTATTGATGCACATGAAAGTAACGAATTAAATGATGTATACCATCCTTTTAATTACGAAGAATTTACGGCTGATTCAGAAAAAGAAAATATTCGACTAATTGATGCCATTTCACAAGGCCTACGTCAATCTATGAAGCGTCATGAAAACTTGGTGATCATGGGGCAAGATATTGCTCAGTATGGTGGTGTTTTCAAAATAACGGAGGGATTTGTTTCCCAATTCGGCAACGACAGGGTTCGCAATACACCTATTTGTGAATCAGGAATTGTATCCACAGCGATGGGATTATCTATAAATGGTATGAAAGCTGTGGTTGAAATGCAATTTGCAGATTTTGTTTCTTCAGGATTTAACCCTATTGTAAATTACTTGGCTAAAATCCATTATCGCTGGAATGAGAAAGCGGATGTTGTAGTACGCATGCCTTGTGGAGCTGGGGTGCAAGCAGGACCTTTTCATTCACAGACAAATGAAGCTTGGTTTACAAAGACTCCAGGTCTTAAAGTGGTGTATCCAGCCTTTCCTTATGATGCTAAAGGATTATTAGCTACTTCAATAAATGATCCTAATCCCGTGCTATTTTTTGAGCACAAGGCTTTATATAGAAGTATTTATCAGGAAGTACCTAAAGACTATTATACCTTACCTTTAGGGAAGGCTGCTTTACTATCAGAGGGTAATCAAATAACTATTATCACCTATGGAGCTGGAGTTCATTGGGCTCTAGATACACTAAAGAAATTTCAAGATATAAAGGCCGATTTGATTGATCTTAGGACATTGCAACCTCTTGACACAGAAACTGTTTTTACTTCTGTACGAAAAACAGGTAAAGCTATTATTTTGCATGAAGACAGTTTATTTGGAGGAATAGGAAGTGATCTATCTGCACTTATTATGGAACAGTGTTTTGAACATTTAGATGGACCAGTGATTCGTGTTGGAAGCTTGGAAACTCCCATACCTTTTACTAAAAATCTGGAAGACCAATACCTGCCAAAGCATCGATTTGAAACTGCACTGCAAAAATTAATGAATTACTAATGTTTTCGACATAGATTCCTAAGGAAACTGATAGTTATCATAATAAAAGCGCATTTTTTTGGGTATCTTTAATACATCATCTAAGGTCTCATTAATTGCAATTTTATTATGAAACGTATTTTATTACCCACCGATTTCTCTGAAAACTCATGGAATGCCATTCAATACGCCATGGAGTTATATAAAGAAGATGTATGTACATTCTACCTTTTGAATGCGTATACACCTATGCTTATTGAGCCAGTGAATCCTATGGGTTCAACAGCGGTAACTAAAGCCATGTTAGATGTAGTGCAAAAAAATGCAGAAGAAGGATTGGCCAATATGCTGAAAAGAATTCAAGAGACCTATGTAAATACAAAGCATCATTTTGAAACCATATGTACGTATGAATTCTTTTTGAATGCTGTTATTGAAGCACTTAAAAAGTATGAGATTTCACTTATAGTGATGGGAACCAAAGGTGCAAGTGGTCTTAAGGAAGTCTTTATTGGAAGTAATACAGCAGCTGTCATGGCAAAAACTCATTGTACTGTTTTGGTTATTCCAGAACATGCTGTATATACACCTCCTAGAGAGATAGCTTTTGTAACTGATTATGATCATTATTATGAAAGTGAAGAGATTTATGAATTATTTCATATCGTATTAAAGAATGATTCCACATTGAGTGTAATGCATTCATTAGATGCTTATGAAGAATTAAACGAAGAGCAAAAAGAAATCAAGCTGTTTTTAGGGAAAGTCCTCAAGGATATACGTCATGACTTCTACACCCTTACTAACGTGTCACTTTTAATGGCTACTAGACTTTTTATTGAAAGTAGAAAGATTGATATGCTTTGTATGACAGCTAAGCAACATAACTTCTTTGAGCGCATTTTTGGTAAACCAAGAGTAGAGGAGATTAGTTTTTATATTAAAATACCATTTTTAGTATTAAATGAGGTAAAAAAATAAGATTCCTTAGTTTCGTACCTCACATATATTATAGTTATGTTAAAGGTTTTCTAAAAAAAATGCAAAAAAGTATTTTTGAAGAAACTAAACCATAACTATGAAAAAAATTCTCATCACCTTGGCTTTGAGTGTATTGCTTTATCCGCCAACGCTTGAAGCTCAAAACAAATCTAAAAAATCAAAAAAACAACCTGAACTTACTACACAGGCACCTAAAAAACAATCAAAATTTAAGACATATCGAGAAGTTATACCTTCTAATGCAGTGACCGATCAAGGACTTTTTAAGGTACATAAGGTGGATGCTAAGTATTATTTTGAAGTTCCGAATTCTTTGCTAAACAAAGATATGCTGCTAGTGAGTAGATACGCTAAACTCCCTGCTGATCTTGGAGGAGGATATGTAAATGCAGGCTCAAAAACAAATGAACAGTTAATTGTATGGGAACGATTTCAAGATAAAATACTCATTAAAGTAAAGAATTATTCTGCTGTATCAAATGATTCACTACCGATCCATCTTTCAGTTAAATCTAATAATTATGAGCCTACACTATTTGCGTTTGATATCGCCACATTTTCTCCAGATTCAAGTGCTACGGTGATTGATGTTACCAAATTTTACGGTACAGATGTTAAGGCCATAAGTGGACTTTCTGCCTCCATGCGAACTACCTATAAAGTGAGAAACTTGGATGATTCCCGCAGTTTTATTACATCAATGAAAAGCTTTCCACAAAATATTGAAGTAATACAAGATTTCACTTTTAATGCGACCAGTCCTCCAAGTAATGCAGATACTGAGACAATAAGCATCCAAATGAATCAATCCATGATTCTTTTACCTGAAAATCCAATGACCCCCCGTTTTTATGACCCCCGCGTTGGATGGTTTACAGTAAGCCATTTTGATTATGGAAGTGAAGAACTAAAAAGCGATCAAAAAACTTTCATTCGCCGTTGGAGACTTGAACCTAAAGATCCTGAGGCATATGCTAGAGGCGAATTAGTAGAGCCAATAAAGCCGATTGTCTATTATTTAGACCCAGCGACACCGCATAAATTGAGAAAGTATATCAAACAAGGAATAGAAGATTGGCAAAAACCATTTGAAACTGCTGGCTTTAAAAATGCAATTATAGCCAAAGATCCTCCTACGAAAGAAGAAGACCCGGATTTTAGCCCAGAAGACATTCGTTACTCTGTTGTGCGCTATGTTGCCAGTACCACTCGTAATGCAATGGGACCAAGTGTATCTGACCCTCGAACAGGGGAAATTATTGAAAGTGATATTATATGGTATCACAATCATTTAAGGTCTTACAGAAACAGATATATGTTAGAGACTGGGGCAGCCAATCCTTCGGCACGCACTTTACAAACTTCAGACGAAGAAATAGGGGAAATGATGCGTATGGTAATTGCCCATGAAGTAGGCCATGCCTTAGGGTTTCCTCACAATATGGCAGGTAGCTTTGCATACCCAGTTGATTCATATAGAAATGGGGAGTTTACGCAAGAATTTGGTATTGCAGCAAGTATAATGGATTATGCCCGTTATAACTACATTGCACAACCAGGAGACAAAAATATCCGTTTTATACGTCAAATGGGACCCTATGATCACTATGCAACGAATTGGGGATACAGAATTATTCCTAACGCTAAATCACCAGAGGAAGAGCTTAAAACCCTTGACAAATGGATTGTTGAAAAGGCAAATGACCCTAAATATCGTTTTGGGGGATCTTCAAGGTTTGACCCATCTTCTCAAACAGAATCTATTGGAAATGATCCAGTAATGGCTAGCACATATGGATTAAAAAACCTTAAATATGTAGCTGAAAATCTTCCTAAATGGACCTCCGACGTGACAAATAACTATGATGATTTAGATGAGTTATATGGTGAATTATTGAGTGTGTATGGAAGATTTGTTGGACATGTAGTGACTAATATCGGAGGTGTTTATTCGATTACTAAGACTCCATCTCAAGGTGGACTTGTGTATACTCCTGTAGATAAAGAAGTTCAAAAGAAGTCAATGCAGTGGTTACACAGTAATGCATTCACCACTCCTGATTGGCTAATTTCAAACGAAATACTTCAAAACATTGATGCTGCGGGATATACAGAGACCATTAGAAATTTACAATCACGTCCTTTAAATTCAATATTAAATTTCGAAACTATTGGAAGACTTATTGATGCTGAAGCACTAACTACTAATAGTTATAAAGCAATGGAAATGCTTAGTGATGTTAGAAAAGGAATATGGAAAGAGGCAATGCAATCACAAAAGGTTGACGTATATAGAAGAAACTTACAACGTGCCTACATTGACCGAATGGGATATCTTATGACTGCAGAGCTTTCACAAGGAAGGGGAGTACAGTACTATTACAATGTAAATCAATCTGATGTAAGAGCTTTAGTTCGTGCAGAACTCAAAGCGCTACAGCGTCAATTAACCACAGCGAAGGGGCAGACCGCTGACACGCTTACAAAGTATCATTACGAAGATTGTATTGAAAGAATCAATCAACTATTAGAACCTAAATAATAGAAAAGGAGCTTAATAGCTCCTTTTTTTATACGTATTGTTTCAGTAATTTAACCAAATCATTCGTTTGTACCACACCAGATTGTCTCCACAATTGCTTACCATCCTTGAATATCATCAAAGTAGGAACCCCTCTAACTTGATATTGGGAAGCCAATGCTTGATTTTTATCTACATCTATTTTAAGTATAGATACAGAATCTCCTAGGGTTGCCTTGGTCTCTTGAAGAATAGGGGACATCATTTTACATGGTCCGCACCATTCAGCATAAAAATCTATAAGCACTGGTTTATTGCTCTGTATCAATGATTGAAAATTGCTCATTTTATTCATTATTAATTAGTTGCAAACTTATTGAAAATCGATCTAAAAATCTGTAACCTAAGTTACGATAGAGCAGTGATTAATTGTCGAAAAAAATGTATTTTTAAGGATTGAAAATCAATAACCATTATTGCTCTCTGTAAGAAGACAAACACATGAAAACCATTTTATTACCAACTGATTTTTCGGAAAACTCATGGAATGCAATCGTATATGCATTGGAAATGCATAAAGACGAACCTTGCCACTTTTTTGTTTTCAATTCATATGCTCCGCATATGTCAGCTCCAAGTACAGCGGTATCATCAGCACGTGCTTCTGAGGTTATTCAGGAAATTGCCAAAAAGGAGTCAGCTCAGGGGCTGGAAACCATCATGAAAAGAATAAAGGAATACGATACGAATCCAACTCATACCTTTGAAATCATATCTAGTTATGATTATATCGTATCTTCAATAATTTCAGCCATTGAGAAATACAAAGTAGATATGGTTGTGATGGGAACCAAAGGAGCAAGTGGGTTAAAAGAAGTGATGATTGGTAGTACAACGGCCAACATTATTGAAAAAGTAAAGTGTCCCGTAATCGCAGTACCTGAAAACGCTGTTTTTAAAGGACTAAATGAAATAGCTTTTGCCACAGACTTTTCATTTTACTACAATGAAGATAATATAAATCTAATTAAATACTACGCTAAAAAACAAGAAGCTACTATACGAGTTGTGCATGTTTTAACTGCAAGTAAACTTAGTCCTGAAAAAGAAAAGGTGAGGGAATATCTGGATGGTTTATTAAATGGGGTACCTAAACATTATCATTATCTAACAGATGTCTCAGTTGATGTAGGAATGAGAGTTTTTTCGCAAAGTAGAGAAATCGATTTATTGTGTATGGTAAACAAACAACGTTCATTTTTTGAAAGACTGTTTCTTAAATCTAGTATAGGTGAAGTAAGTTTTCATACACAAACACCGTTATTAGTGCTACACAAAAAGAATAATTAAAAAAGAAAAAGCGGTTAATAACCGCTTTTTATATATACTTATAGTAATATTATGTCAAATAGACTAGGCTTTTAAATACCTGCGATCCATCCAAAATGTACCAAATGGAATTATGGAACACGCTAAAATAATGGCCAATGTCTTGTTGTTCCAATTATTTTGTTTTTGAAGGCTAAAAGCCATCATAACATAAAGTACAAACAAAACACCATGGGCCATACCAATAAATTTGTTAGGCGCTGGATTTTCAAAATAATACTTTAAAGGCATAGTTACGCCAAGAATTAGTAAAAAGGAAATTCCTTCAAGAATACTGATAATACGGAAATTGCTATTATTCATAGATAGAGAATTAAGAGTAGGGCAAAAATACAATTAACACCTATACTATAAAGGAATGGGAATTGTTAAAATAGGTTAATTAACAGCTTTCAAAAAAACCTATTTTACATAATGTAAATTATAGTTCATTTATAATATTTCAATACTTTGTTGGATTAACTAATTAAAGAATCGTTACCATACAACACTATATGAAAAGAAAGAAATATGACGAACTACTTCATTGTAATAACTTCTCCATAATTCGCGTATACGGTTAATCCATCAACAAAAAAAAATATACGCGATTCTCAGCGATTAGGATTTTATTCTTCTATAGGTGTCATTCTACCTGTATACCTTATCGATAAGCGTTGAGAACTTAAAACTGTGATATAAGCAGTATTATTCGGAAACAAATCTATACGTACCTGGTAATTTTCTGTTGGATTTTCTTTATCACGAGCTGAAAACTGTAGTTGATAACTATCCTTTTTACCTGGTGTATATTGAACTTTCTCAGCTTTTCCTTCAATTTCTATACCATTGCCTGAACCGTATTGTCCTCCCATTTGTCGCTCACCAAAATAAGGCAAATAGGCTGATATGCTGTCATTCATTACTTTAAAATAATTAGAATTCCCAATAAGGTTGATCCGAGATGCACTACTTCCTGGAGGTAATAAACCAGCATTGGCAATACTTGACATTGCATTGGTAAATTGAGGTTCTGCCCATTCTGATTCAATCATGAATGTACGATTAGTAATCATTTCATTAAATTGTTGCAATTGAGCCTGGGTAGCCACTTCTTTACTAGATGAACAAGATACCACAGCCAACAATATCCATATAGGTATTGCAAATCGTAATAAATGTGATGCTTTCATTATATTGCTATTTAAATTAAACTATGGTTTACTAATTTTACTACTTAAAATTAAGAAAAAGGTAGTAAATTTTAATTATAGAATTGTTAAACCTTAATAGGTAATCCTCCTTTTACGAGCTTCTATGTTCCAAGTGGTATTTACATTGTGCAGTTCGACTACGTGTAATTCCTCGTATAAGTTTACTGTTGGACATATATGGTAAGGAATACCATATAGTACATCTCCAACTTGAAGGCTATCCCAGTTTTCAACCTTCAGAACACCATGTTCTTCGCTTTGAGAGATAAATTCGTAATCCATAAGGTTCAAAAATTGGATTCTTTTATCAATGGAATTTTCAGAGGCGACTGCTTTATGTCCCATATCTACTGTGATAATTCCTTTTGTTGGTTTTGAAATAATTCTTGTGAAAACAACAACTGCAGCTTTGAATGGTTGTTCTGAAAGTATCTTTTCATAACCGGCATCCCAAAAAACACAAGTTCCGGGGCTACAAACTCTATCTTTTTCTAGTAAATGAGTAGAAAAAGAAGGTGTCCCTCCGGCTATTATTTCAACCTTAGGATAGTCATTTTTTATTTGTTTCCAAATTTCTTTAATAGCCCTCCACCCTTCTAAAATATTGCTTTTTCGGTCCTCAAAATCAGCATTTCTATGCTGTCCATCATATACATGTAACCCTCTAAAATAAAGATTTTTAGACTCCTTTATTTCATGTAACAATTCATCATTTATAAGCTCGGGTACTATTCCACTCCTATGCATTCCATTATTCACATCAAGGTAGAAACCTAGTAAGCGATTGGCAGCTTTAGCGTTTAATTCCTGTAGTGATTGTACATTGTCAATAAGGGTAAAAAAATGAGTGTTAGTATACCCCTTTCGTAGAGCCAAAAATCGATCTATTTTTGGGCCTACCAATTGATGCGAAATAAGTACTTCTTTAGCTCCTGATTGTGCCGCCAACTCTGCTTCTGCTATAGTAGCAGCCTTAAACCGTGTAATTCCTTTTGCAATCATTTCTGAAATCACCTTACCACTCTTATTGGTTTTCACATGAGGCATCAGTCTCGAGGGATCCATACCAACCATTTCCAATAAAGTATTTAGATTAAAGTCTAACCTATCCTTATATAATAAAAGTGAAGGAGAATCTATAGCAGACTCATTTGCAATTTCATACCATTCCATACAATACTCTCTTTATAGGTGCCTACAATCCATTTACTTTAACTTCCAACATACCATCTACGGTAATAAAGGCTAACATTGCCTGTGGAGTTAATTGTACTTTTTTAAATGCTAATTCACCTAGTTTCCCATTGATATATACTCCTTCGGTAGGTGAATAATTAGTAATATACTTCTTAATATTTTCTTTACCTTCTTCTAAATTGGGAGCTATGGAATACCGACATTGTTCTTGTAATTGCTTTAAAATATAATTACTAGCCATCCAATTTGCAGATTTAGTTAACACATTCTTAGTATCCAGTACATAATCTAGTTGATCAAAGAAGACCTCTTGAGTAACCTCGTTATATTGTGGATATCCAGATAAATAAATGGTTCCAGCAATACTGCCTTGTAAATCTAATGCAATGATCATTTTATTGCTTTTCTGCCAAATTTTCACATTGGAAACCGTCACTTTCTTACTTCCAGAACTAAAGGTATATCCATTAAAATTCTTAGTCATAATACGAGAAGCATCCTCATAGGTAGAAACAGCTACAATAGTAGCCGTAACACGTTCAGGCATTTCTTTTACAGGCTTGAGAATGATTTTATTTCTATCAAATTTTCGTTTAGGTTCATAACCTACCACAGTTTCCAATACACACTTCAAGCCCATCTGAAAGGAAATATTGCTTTTAGTAAGCTTGGCGTCAGTAGTGTACAATTCTGCTGGTACTACACGAAGCCAACTTTCATAAGTATCACTCATTTGAAAAGGAGTTGAAATCTGTTCAAGAGCATCTAATACAGAAGGTTTGAAATCAAGTGAAGTGGCAATAGCAGAATCAATATTATCTTCAATAACCGATTTAAAAAGTGCAATAGCTGGAGATACTACACTAGTAACAGGTACTTTCTGACCAAACAATGTCATGGTAGGATGTTCCTTCCACACCAATGATTTCAACGCTGTTTGTGTTTTTAAATTCCAATTCGACAATCCAACATTACTAACTAACGTTACGGTCCCATTCAAATCAAAATCACGAATATTATAGAGTGCAACACCCATAGCCGTTGTACCCAAACGATATTGAATATGAGCTTTAAGAGGAAATACCGTTTTGAGTTTACCATTATCATAGGTAATTTCTATCGGAGCTTGCTTCCATACCTTTAATCTTATATTGTCATCTTCAAAATCATCATCTTCATAAATAAGGCCTTGTAAGGAAGTATTTGTTACTTTTTCAAGGTCTTTTAGTTGTATGGAAACAGGAATGCTGATGTAGGAATGCGGATATTCAAAAGGTGTGATAGTGCCTGTAGAATCCGGTTCCGGAGCGAGGGTGGCTATTTTTTGTGATCCTGAGCAACCACTTAAGATGATCAGTAGTGTTAAAATTCCAAAAAAAGATAGCTTCATAAAAAACCTTGAATTAAGGACTAATCTTTTACCACTATCATATTAGCTCTATACCCGGTAGCCAACATCCATTGTTTGCCGGATATGAGCTTACCCGTGTCGTCATACACACGCAGTTCAGCTGTATTTGGTCCGGATGATCCCTGGTTAAGCGCTTCAAATTCAATAGTATTAAAACCAGGTTTCAACTCCACTTCAATACCTTTGAAGGAAGCATCTAAGAAAACATCTCCTGCAACCAATTGTTCGTTGACATAGACATTCACTCTATCTCCATCCACATACTGGTGATCCCTGTATACAATTTTAAGCTTAGAAGAATTACTTTTAAAATCGCCTAAGTATTGATTCCCTTTGATAGCAGAATAATCTTCCCCTTTCTGCATATTAGCTCCTGGCGTTCGTACATCCCATTTACGTTGAACCAAATCATTAGTTCCAGGAAATTGCAACTCTTTTTTAGGAAGTTCTAAAGGACTTGCCTTGGATTTATCAGATGGAAGAATTAAAAGACTTGAATTAGCCTTTGGGACAGCAGGAATAACTAAAGGAGTAACTTTTTTACTATCTTGAATCTTTTGCGTATACGCAGTAAATGTAAAAATAATGGCTAATACCAATGTAAAAGAAATCCTCATAGCTATTTCATTTTCCTAGCTAATGTACAAAAATCTTGCCAAAGCACTCAGCCAATAGAACGTTAAAAGTCAATCTCAAAACAAGTTTAGGTATAAAAAAACGCCGCAAAAGCGGCGTTTAAGTATCTTTTGAAGAATATTATTAATATTCTCCTGTACGATTCGCATCACGAGGCTCAGGCCATTTGATCTGCTCTCCAGTTCTTGGGCTAATTGGTAAAACAGCTCTATCTCTCGGGAACGTTTCAGGGTCTTCACTCGCCATATAGGTTAGAATAGCCGTTAGAATAGCATTGTTACGAACGTCATCAAAAATAATTTTATCATACGTATCGCGGTTTGTGTGCCATGTATAATTTCCATATGACCAGTTAAGTGAACTTAATGAAAATCCTGGTGCTCCTGCAGCAACAAATGATGCAAAATCAGAGCCTCCTGTACCTGGAATGCCAGGGAAAGTTGTTTCAATATGTTTACGAATATCTACAGGTACTGCTTGTAACCAACGTGTAATGAACTCATATGAATGTAAGAATCCTTGTCCATTAATATTAACAACTCGTCCAGTACCGTTATCTTGGTTAAACAATGCTTGCATATTGTTTACAACCTCTGGGTGATCCTTTACATAAGCACGCGATCCGTTAAGACCTTGCTCTTCCCCACCCCATAGTCCAACTATAATTGTACGTTTAGGATTAGGATATAATTTTTTAAGAATACGAGCAGCTTCCATCATAACAATGGTTCCAGTACCATTATCTGTGGCACCTGTTCCACCATCCCATGAATCAAAGTGAGCTGAAAGTATAATATACTCTTCTGGCTTTTCCGTACCTTTAATTTCAGCAATCGTATTAAAAGCAGGAGACATACCTGTATGCTTAGACTCTGCAGTTAATTTAATTTGAGGCTTGCTTCCACTTTCTGCAAGACGGTATAACATTCCATAATCCTCTAGAGAAATATCTATAGTAGGCACCTTTTTAGTACGCGCACTAAATACTTTATTTACTCCAAAACCTTGCGACCAATACGATTGAAAAATTGCTACTGCGCCATTATTTTCCAATACTTCAGGCAATGTACGGCTATTGTAACCTGTGTTTTCAATACGTTTCTCCCAAGCTTTGGTGGCAGCATCCTTATCTTCTTTCATTTTAGCAAGTGATTCCTCTGTAGCAAACTCTTTCCAGTTATACTCAGGTCTTCCACTAGGCTGATGCATTGATATTAATACAATTTTACCCTTTACAGTAGGTAACCACTTCGCAAATTCGGCAGCATTTGCAACTTCTGGAAGTACAATAACTTCAGCCTGAACACCTTTTTTAGGTGTAGCCGGACTCCAAGCCAATTGACGGCCCTCTAAAGAAACAACACGTGGAGAAACCATATCAATATGTGTAATTCCTCGCTCCCAGCCTTTCCACTGTCCATATTGCTCATTGTGCGCGTCTATACCCCATGACTGGAATTTAGAAACAGCCCAATCATGTGCTTGATTCATTTGTGGAGTACCGATTAATCGAGGACCTATTTGGTCCAATAATTCATGTGCTAATGATTCTAAATGTGAATTTTCGGTTGCTTCCTTTACCATGGCTTCAACCATTTTCTCCTTAGTTTGCGCTATTACAGCTACGCTACAAAGAAAAAATGAGGCCACTAAAAGTGATACAGGTTTTCTCATCAGTTAAATGGATTTTAGTTAAGAATTGATTACGTTTCAAATATAAGTTTTTCTCTTGCCGTGCACTTAAGTTTAACAAACCGTTAAGATTTACCTCTTTTCTTCAAAATTGCTTGAAAATTGTGCATGATTTGATTGTATCATACCGTCAGGTTGTTATATTTTTGCAACCGTTAATACTAAACTTTCAACATTGAAAAATTCAAAAGCTTTAAAGTTACTGGCTAAAATACAGGACGATTTATCTAGAAATGGAATTATCACCAATACATTGGTCGCAGATTTACAAGACTTAAGACCTTATGCTGTAGAAGACAAAAATCCACTTTTAGCAAAAACTATTCGTCTAACATTTGAACACATAGAAGCAAATCAGACTTTTGCAATTGCAATACCTGATGATGAACCAATTGAAGGTATTGAATTTACTGCAGCTAGTGAAGAAGTGGACGCTAAAGAGAGTTTAGCTTACCTACTTTCATTGTTTGCAGATCCAGATAAAAAATCAAACGCATTGGATTTAAGAGAGTATTGCAATGCTTTAATTGCCTATGCTGAGGAAAATTAATCTTTTTTAACGTAAAAAGATTAAAAGTGCGCCTAAGGCAGTTAATATTAAAATTATTTTTCTGAAATTCATCTCTTTAATACGTGAAACTAATTGTACCCCGGTAAATAATCCAATAACAAGGGCCGGCAGCAAGTAAAGATTCACGGTTAATGTATCCTTAGTGACGGTTTCCCAAACCCAAATGTGAAATGGTAATTTACACAGATTTGTGAGAAACAACAGCCAAGCTGTAGTACCAATAAAGTTGTTTTTGGGAAGCCGCATTGCTAAAAAGTACAAATTAGAAAAAGCCCCGGCCAGATTACCTATCATCGTAGCGAAACCGGCAGAAAGCCCCATAGTACCGGCAAATACAGGATGTGAAGGAATTGCCATTCCTTTTTGCCTGTCCCACCAAAACATGATGGCTACCGAAATGGCAATGATTACTGCCATTCCTTTTTTAAAGAGATCTTCAGAAATACTATTTCCTGTATAAACTCCTAAAAGTACACCAATGAGCATCCAAGGAAGAAGTTTGTAGAGATATTTCTTTTCAAGATATCGACGGTAATAACTTACTGCAAATACATCTCCAACCAATAACATAGGCATGAGGACGCCGGTAGATGGTTTACCGCCAAATACCAAGGCCATGATGGTAACAATCATAATCCCAATACCCTTTAATCCGGATTTGGAAATGCCTAATAAAAATGCGCCTAGATACGCGAGTATCCAACCAGTTGTAGTGATTTCTGTAACCATGATACGAATGTAAGGTGATTAGAGTTACCTACGATGTAAATGATTGTAAATTTCTTGTCATTTTTGCACATTTCAAAGATGAAATTTTAACGTATAGTTATCATTAACCATATCAAAAAAGCCTTAAAATTGCGCAACATTGCCGAAAGTCTTTGTACACATATTTATTATGAAAGAGAAATCAAAAAAGAAGAAAAAAAAATCACGTATAAAATTACTACACCAATATTATAGCTATACGGGTTTTTATAATTTTTTGGGAAGTAGTATTAAAAAGGCCATTATGCCAATTCTGGTAATAATAGCCATACTTTTGTTGGTCCATTTTTTTGTAATTGATTTAGGAGAAGCGTTAAAAAGCTTGACTCAAGAATTACCTCCTTATGGAATTTTATTAGTGTTTTTCCTTTCAGAAAGTCTATTAGGACTAATCCCACCTGAAATATTTATTGCTTGGGCAAATACCACCCTTCACCCTAATGGTAATTTAGCCTTGTTAGCCACATTATCATATATGGGAGGAATTTTGTCCTACTTTATTGGTAAAGCCATTACCGACATCCCTGCTGTTCACAATTACTTGGAAGTTAAAATGGCAAAGCATTTAAAAAATACAGCTAAATGGGGAGGATTTTTAATAGTAGCTGGAGCTTTACTTCCGATACCATTTTCAATAACATGTGTAGCCGCTGGTATTATAGGATATCCCCTTAGAGGAGTCTTTTTGTTTGGTCTTTTACGTTTTCTGCGATTCTTTCTTTATGCTTTGGCTATTTTCAATATATTTTAAAAGCGAAAGGATAATTAGTATTTTAGCAGTTAATACATCAACCAAACACTTTTATACTATGATTAAAAAAACTATTTCGATTGCACTGCTATCTCTTGCGCTTTTTTCTTGCAAAGAAAAAACTCCTGAACTTACACCCGAAGAGGCTCTGGTAAAACGTGCTAAAGAAATTCATGAAAAGGTTTTAACCATTGATACACATGCTGATATCAATGTAGCTAATTTTACAGACAGTATCAATTATACCCAAGACTTAGACACCCAGGTTACGCTTCCCAAAATGGAAGCTGGAGGACTTGATGTGGCGTGGTTTATTGTTTATACAGGACAAGGAGAACTAACTGAGCAAGGGTACGAAGTAGCAGCTAAAAGTGCTATGGAAAAATTTGATGCAATCCATAAATTAGTTACTGACTTTGCTCCTGAAAAAATAGGACTGGCTACCTCTTCTAAAGAAATAAGAGACATTCATGCTCAAGGTAAAATGGTAGCAATGATTGGGGTAGAAAATGGGTATTCTCTAGGAACTGATTTAACAAACTTTGAAAAGTTTTATAAGCTTGGAGCTCGTTATATTTCTTTGTCTCATAATGGACATAGCCAATTTTGTGACTCTAATACAGGTGAAGCGGACAGTTTGTGGCTATATAATGGTTTAAGTGATTTAGGCAAACAAGCTGTTACTGAAATGAATCGTTTAGGGATTATGATTGATGTATCTCACCCATCAAAAGAATCTATGAAACAAATGATTGCGCTTTCCAAAGCTCCTATCATTGCCTCGCATTCTTCGGCTAGAGCACTTTGCAACCATTCTCGTAACCTAGATGATGAACAATTATTGTTAATGAAGGAAAATGGAGGAGTTGTACAAACCGTTGCTTTTAGTGCCTATACCAATACAGAAAAACATGAAGCCTTTAATAAGGCTAGACAGGAGCTACTTAAAAAAGTAGGAGATGAAATGGGGTTTGAACGTAAGGATCGCTCCGAAATCATGAAAATGGATGAAGCCAGTAGAACGGCCTATTTGGACACTTATAAAAAAGTACAAAAAGCTGCTGAAGCTCAAATAGAAAAACTAAAAGAAACTGTAATCCCTGTAAATGTGGCTGATTTTGTTGACCATATCGATTATATGGTAAAACTAATTGGTATAGATCATGTGGGGATTAGTTCCGATTTTGATGGAGGTGGCGGCGTTGAAGGCTGGAATGATGCCTCTGAAACCTTTAATGTAACCCTTGAACTTGTAAGACGTGGTTATTCTGAAGAAGAAATCGCTAAATTATGGGGTGAAAACTTACTACGTGTTTTGGATGAGGTCCAGGCGGTAGCGCAAAAATTACAATCACAATCTTAAAATAAGTAATGACATTTTAGTATGACCTTGTATGAACTAAGTAAAGTTGTTTATCGGTTTCTTCGAGATCAGGGAATTGATAGAACAGTTTCAACAAATATCAATTTATTTGTCAACCTTGTGTTGGTAAGCTTACTATTGTTATTTATTGACTGGTTCATTAGAAAGTTTATTGTGGTGGCATTTCATATGTTTTCCAATCGAACTAAAACCACTTTTGATGACTTTCTAGTCAAAAGTAATTTTCCAAAATACATAGGTCATATTATACCATTCATAATATTCGTGTATCTAATTCCCACTTTGTTTGATGATTTTCCAAAGTGGGAAAAGATACTGCTGAAAGCTACAGATATTTACATCATTGTACTATCTGTTTGGATTGTTAGAAGTATCGTAAAATCTACACGTGAATATTTAAAAAGTAAAGATGATTATAAGGATAAGCCTATAGATAGCTTTGCTCAGGTAATTATATTATTCTTATGGTTTATTGGGTTTATTTTTATTTACTCAGAGTTTACCGAAGAGAAAATGCTTCAGTTTCTAGGAACTTTAGGAGCAGCTTCTGCGATCATATTACTCATGTTCAGGGATACAATCTTAGGATTTGTAGCTAGTATTCAGGTGTCCATAAACGATATGGTTCGCATTGGAGATTGGATCACCCAAGAGAAATACGGAGCTGATGGTAACGTAACTGAAATTAACCTTACCACTGTGAAAGTTCAAAATTTTGACTACACAATTACAACTATTCCTACCTACGCTCTTATTTCAGATTCTTTTAAGAACTGGAGAGGAATGCAGGAAAGTGGCGGTAGACGTATTAGAAGAGCCATTTACATAAAAGCCAATAGTATTAAGTTTCTGTCAAAAGATGATTTGGAACGGTTTTCAAAAATCCAAATGATAACGCACTATATTGAGCATCGACAAAAGGATATTGATAAATACAATACCGATCATGGGTACAATAAAGATGTCATGATTAATGGTAGAAACCAGACTAACTTCGGAATCTTTAGAAAATACTGCGATTTATATCTAAAAAATCATCCAGCCACTAACAAAGATATGCTGATGATGACACGTCATCTACCACCAACACCTCAGGGTATACCTCTAGAAATTTATGTATTTTCAAGTGACAAACGTTGGGAGAATTATGAACGAATCATGGCAGATATATTTGAGCACCTAATTGCCGCTGCACCGTATTTTGATTTAGAATTATATGAATTACCCACCGGAAAGGATTTTACCGTTTCTAAACACTTAGATTAGTAAATCATTCTTCTTTCGGATTATTTTAATCGATCACGTACAAATTCTATCTCAGTTTTTCCATGAGGTAAAGGTTTGCCATCTTCACCTAAATTCACCATGATTATTTTTTCAACTTGTATAATCGTTTCTCTGGTCATTTTATTTCGTACTTCACAAGTGAGTTCTAAGGATGTTTTACCAAAATGAGTAGCAAGCATTCCAATTTCAATAATATCACCTGTTTTAGCTGAACTTGTAAAGTTAATTTCGGACATGTATTTAGTTACTACCCTTTGATTCTCTAATTGTATAATTGCATATAAAGCCGCTTCTTCATCGATCCATGCTAATAATTTCCCTCCAAAAAGAGTTCCATTGGCATTTAAATCTTCTGGTTTTACCCATTTTCTAGTGTGAAATCTCATGAGTATATTTCAATTTAATTGTGATTACATTGACGTACTACAAGCATGGTATTTAGAAAGTGAATTCATTCTAATTGCAATGTATTTCTATGACTACAAGATACTAAACTCTTCCAAAAACAACAATTTCAGAATATAGATTGTTTATAAACTAGTTGAAAACTACAAGATTAATGTTCCAAATGCCCATTTATTATTGGCTAACTTTAGTAAAACTTCTCTTATGAACACTCGAACCACTAATCTTACCCGTATTCGTCCAGAAGTTTCTTCAGTGACGTTTAATGAACAAATGAGCTGTGACGAACGTTTTCAAAATCAAACGTTACGTCCGGTAATCAAACTGCAAAACGAACTGCTAATTGAAGCTTTTCGTAATTATGCTAATAAACACAAAGGTGTATTCTTTACATTATCCATAGAAAAGCGCATGCACTATATAGAAAATGCAATACAGAAGGATATTAAATTTCGAAACTCTCTTAAGGGGATGATTATAGGACAATTTACTGTAGAGGAGTATTTAGTCTATATAGAAAATTCTTCTGCCCTTAACAAACGTATGATGAATATTGTAATTGAGAACCTTAAAAATCAATTACTACTGTTAGAATCTGAAAACGTTGCATAATTTTCATTTAAGGGGTTTTCGCTTTACTTTTTAGCTTAATTTTGCAGTCTAATTTTTGGAAGCAATGATTAAAGAACAAGTGTATCGAAAGTGCCTGGACATTTTAAATGCTCGTATTGACAAATATAAGGGCGAGCTGGAAATCATTAAAGAATCTATTGAAAACAATGACAAAGCCTCAAGCGATGAAGAAGGAGGTGGAACTACTGATTTTACATCTGCACAGAACAAAGTAGTACAATACTTAGAAGAGGCTAATCAGATGAAAGATCAACTCAAACAAGTTGATATTTTCCAAACCAATGAGGTGGTTAAAATTGGAAGTATCATTGAAACTTCAATGGGAAATTTCTTCTTATCGATTCCTCTAGGTAAAATTGAATTGGATGGTAAAATGTTTTTTGCTATTTCTAAAGAGGCTCCTGTTGGTCAATTACTTCTTGACAAACAAGTTGGAGATACGGTTACCTTTAACAATAACAACTTTACTATTAAGGTAATTCACTAGTCTATTAAAGAAACACCGTTTAAATCGGTCGTCAATACTTCGCTCATATAATCAAAATATGGGCGAATTTTTTTATAGGCCTCATCTACCGTACTTAGAAAGGAAACAGATAACACCTCCTCATCTGTAAAGGAATGCTGTGCATAGAATTGCTTTTTTTTGATTAGGTCTATGGCAGGATGGTTTTTATCAAATCCCTTGGGAGCTGTTTTAACCTCCTCTCCTTGCAAATTTCCAAAAGTTGACACAAAATCTGGATCATTTAATATTTTACGTATATAGACATCATCCATTTCAAATTCCTTTCTAATACGTAAAAGATCATCGGGTTTGGGATCCCAAAAACCACAAGCTATAAAAGAATTTCCTGGTTCAATATGTAAATAGTACCCTCCTCTTAAATGAGGCTTTCTTCTATGGTAAGAAACAGCTAAATGGTTTTTATAGGGTTGTTTATTTTTTGAAAATCGAACGTCTCGATAAATTCTAAACATCTTCATGGCATCAATATCATCATGAGCTCGTAATAAATTTAGAACTGAAGAAAAAAAAGCTTTGGTATGCGTTTCTTCATTTTTGAATTGCTTTTTATGTTCTTCAAACCATTCCTTCGTATTATTTGCTCTTAATTCTTTAAGAAATTCAATGGTTGTCGGTTGAAGTACATCAATAATCATTGGTTTTATCTTTTATAAATTGCAGTTTAAAGTTACTATTTTCTACTATAATGAAGCGTAATAATTGTTAATTTTACATTCCATAAAAGATCGCTATGAGTCAAGAATCTATTATATCGCTTCTCGAAGCTCACAAAAAACATCCCAATCTAAAAATACGTCTTAAGGAAAAAGCTGAACTGTTTACACATCGCCTTTTCTATACTTTATTCGACGCTGAAACCCCAGTTGCAGAAAATCTGAAAGAAGTAGAAACTATTTTTACAGAATTAGTTGATTTAGTGTGTTGGAAAACAGAAAAGCCTTGCCATACAGTTTGGGAACAATATGTCTCGAAGCTTCCCAATATCCTTGAAAAGCTTAACTTGGATGCGTGTGCCACGACACAAAACGATCCTGCCTCCCACTCTATAGAAGAAGTGTATCTTTGCTATCCTGGTTTTCATGCTATTGCAGTCTACAGACTTGCTCATGAACTTCATAAAATGGGTTTTCCAATGGTACCACGTCTTATGACTGAATATGCACATCGCCTAACCGGTGTTGATATTAATCCTGGTGCTCAGATTGGAGATTCATTTTTTATTGACCACGCCACAGGTGTGGTCATAGGTGAAACAACCATCATCAAAAACAATGTTAAAATATATCAGGGGGTTACCCTAGGAGCCTTATCGGTATCAAAAAAAATGCAAAATGTAAAACGTCATCCAACTATTGAGGACAATGTAACTATTTATGCCAATGCTACCATTTTGGGTGGAGAAACAATTATAGGTGCCAATAGCGTAATTGGAGGAAACGTTTGGTTAACATCCTCTATACCAGCAAATTCACTGGTAACTCATACCCCTGAAATCAAAATTAAGACTGTAAATCATGAATAATTTCATATTAGATCAAATAGGTAATACTCCCCTTGTAGAGGCCAAAAAATTAATAAACAAACCAGGGGTTACACTTCTTTTAAAACTAGAAGGCAACAACCCAGGAGGCAGTGTAAAGGACAGACCAGCCTACAACATGATTAAAAGCGCTTTAGAACGCGGAGATATTAATAAGGATACTAAACTTATTGAAGCTACAAGCGGTAATACCGGTATCGCCTTAGCCATGATTGCTGGGTTATATGGACTCAATATCGAACTTGTAATGCCTGAGAATTCGACAAAAGAAAGAGTACAGACAATGAGAGCATATGGAGCTAAAGTAACACTCACTCCTGCTCAGGTGGGTATTGAAGGCAGTCGTGATTACGCCGAATCAAAGGTAGCCAATGAAGGTTATGTAATGATTAATCAATTTGGCAATGATGATAATTGGAAGGCTCATTACAAGACTACCGGACCTGAAATATGGAATGATACCAATGGAAAGGTCACTCATTTTGTTTCCTCGATGGGCACAACTGGTACTATTATGGGAACTTCTACCTACCTTAAAGAACAAAATTCTGATATTCAAATTGTAGGCGTACAACCTGATGATGTATCTAAAATCCCCGGAATTCGAAAATGGCCAAAAGAATATTTGCCTAAAATTTTCAATCCTGACAAAGTAGATCAAATCATAGAAGTCACAGAAACAGAAGCAATTCAAATGACCAAGCGATTAGCCAAAGAGGAAGGGATTTTTGCTGGTATGAGCAGCGGTGGTGCTGTAGCAGCCGCCCTAAAGCTGATTGAAACAATAGATAGTGGTGTTGTGGTAGCCATTGTTTGTGACCGTGGAGACAGATACCTTTCTTCTGATCTTTTTGAGTAGTCACCAAAGGGTTACAACCATTTTTTACGTTTAAAATAATAGAGCATTGCTAAGAAGATAACAAGCATAACTATCCACACTATATAGTATCCATTTTGGTAATGTAACTCTGGCATGTTCTCGAAATTCATTCCATAAACCCCCACTATAAAAGTTAAAGGAATAAAAATGGTTGCAATGATGGTAAGTACTTTCATGACATTGTTCATTTTGTTACTTACGCTACTCATATACATATCCATTAGTCCCCACAACATATCACGGTAGGTTTCAATGGTTTCAATAACCTGGATGGTGTGATCATATAAATCCCTAAAGTACTTTTGGGTGTCATCAGAAATTGAGGGGTGTTCTGCCTTTTCAAGATTTCCTACAACCTCTCTTAAGGGATAAATAGAGCGACGTATTTTAAGGACTTCTCTTTTAAGTTGTTGTATTTCACCTACCAGATTATCAGTGGGATTATAAATTAACTGATCCTCTAGCACCTCAATTTTATCACCTAAGGTTTCTAGGATAAGAAAATAGTGATCTATTACAGCGTCCATTATGGCAAAAAGCAGATAATCAGCTTGCTTATTTCTAATCACGCCTCTAGGCTCCTTGATACGTTGACGTATAATGTCAAAAACATCTTTATCATCCTCCTGAAAGGAAATCACTGTATTATCTTTAAATACTAGTGATATGTGTTCTATAATAAGTTCATTTGCTTCATTGTAATAAAGCATTTTTAGAATTACAAAAAGCCCCCCTTTAGTCAATTCTTCAATTTTAGGGCGATGGTTGACATTAACTACATCCTCCAACTGTAAGGGGTGCATCCCTACTGATTTTCCCAACTCCTCAATAGCTTTTACATGAAACAGGCCATTGAGATTCACCCAAGTAACAGCATCGGTTGCCAAAAACGCCACTGCATCTTCTACAGTAGTACAATCTTTATGAGTAACACCTTCCGGTGTATAATTATATACTTCTATGATAAGCTCGCTAGACTCTTTATTCCCAACGTAGGTCATGGTTCCCGGAGGCAACCCAACTTTTTTATGCGATTTGGAAATACGTTTAGCTCTTTTTTTTGAAGTTGCCATCGATCATACTATTTTTATAAAAATACAAATTATTTAATCTTAGCTATCAATTTATCCCACAAAGGGGTATAAATACTTATAAGTGTCATCCCTAATAAGGCAAATAAATACCAGGCATGTTCCAAGACAGAAATATAATCTGTATTTCCCTGAGAAAAGTTTAAAATTAGAAGCATTTGAGCTCCATAAGGCAATATTCCCTGAACTACGCACACAAAATTGTCTAAGATGGTAGCTGATTTCCTAGGGTCTAATTGATACGAGTCATTAATGTTCTTGGCAATGGTACCCGTTATTATGATAGAGACCGTATTATTGGCTATAGCCGTATTAGTAAGTCCGGTAAGGAATCCCATCCCAGTTTGTGCTGATTTTATAGAACGGATTTGTTGCGATACCATTTGCATCACAAATGCAATACCTCCGGCCTTACGAACCATTGCAGCTAATCCTCCTGTAAGCATGGCTAATAAAAAAATATTAATCATTCCTGTAAACCCTTGGTAAATTTCTTGGGCGAAAGTTAAAAGCCCAAAATCACCATAAGCCAACCCTATAACACCAGCAGCAATAATACCAGTAAATAAAGTGTAGAACACATTTATTCCTGAAACAGCCAACCCAACAACTAAAAGATAAGGAATGATTTTAATTACCGAAACAGGGGTTTCTGGGCTTACTTGTGTAGCCATTTGAGCATCAGGTAGAAAAAACAATAACAGAATAATTGTTATTAAAAATGCAGGTAATGCAATTAAGGTATTTACTTTGAACTTCTCACCCATCTTAACACCAAACGATTGGGTTGCTGCGATGGTAGTATCCGATATAATGGATAGGTTATCACCGAACATTGCCCCGCTAAGAAGCATACCGCATAATAAGGCTAATGATACACCACTTTGATCAGCTAAGCCTACAACAATAGGCCCCATGGCTACAATGGCTCCTACTGAAGTTCCAGTAGCTAATGATAAAAATGCAGTGATAATAAAAATTCCAATAGGTAAATATTTTACAGATATAAATTGCATTCCTAGTTGTACAACAGCATCTACACCACCCATGGTTTTAGTAACCGTTGCAAATGCTCCGGCCAATAGAAAAATGATACACATGGTCATGATTCTGCTCTCTCCACACCCCTGAAGGAAGGTAGCAATTTTTTGTTGCGTTCCTCCTTTTAAGGCTATAAAAGCAGCGAATAATCCTACCAATACTGCAATGGGGGCTGGCAATGCATAGAAATCATTTAGTAAAACTCCGGTTCCTAAAAAAACCGAAACAAAAATCAACAATGGAATGAGTGCCCATCCATTTGGTTTAATAGTATGGTTATCTTGCATAGGTACTATTTATGTCTGCTTTGCAAACGTTTTTCAATATCCGCTAAAGTAAATCCTTTGGCTTGGAGCAAAATTAAGTAGTGAAACAATAAATCGGAAGCTTCATCTAGAAAAAGTTCGTTGTTATTATCTTTAGCTTCAATTACTGTCTCCACAGCCTCTTCTCCGACTTTCTGTGCAATTTTATTAATCCCACTCCGGAACAGTGAGGCAATATAACTAGTAGGGTTATTACTATCCAGTTTACGAGAAGCTATAATTGCTTCCAGAGTAGTAAAAAAACCAAAACTAGGGTCGTTTCTTTCCCCCCAACATGTATCAGTCCCAGTGTGACAGGTAGGTCCTTTAGGATGCACCGATATGAGGAGCGTATCATTATCACAATCAATTTTTACATCCACTAATTCTAAAAAATGACCACTTTCTTCTCCTTTGGTCCACAGCCTGTTTTTTGATCTGCTAAAAAAAGTAACCTTACCACTACTAATGGTCTTGGTGTAGGCTTCATTATTCATATAGCCTAGCATTAAAACCTTCTGAGTACTAGCATCTACTATAATGGCTGGTACCAGTTTATCTGAATTTTTTGAAAAATCTATATTCATATCATTATATTCTTACAGGAATTCCCTGCTGTTGTAATTCTTTCTTTAACGTTTTTAATTCAATTTCATTAAAGTGAAAGACACTAGCTGCTAAAGCAGCATCTGCCTTACCTTTTATAAAGGCATCTGTAAAATGTTCAATTTTTCCTGCACCTCCCGAAGCTATAATAGGAATTGACAGTGAATCTGATAAAATGGCTAAGGCTTCATTTGCAAACCCATCCTTGGTACCGTCATGATCCATAGAAGTAAATAAAAGCTCCCCCGCACCTCTTTGTTCAACTTCCTTTGCCCAGTCAAACAAATCCAACTGGGTAGGAACCTTTCCTCCTACCAAATGCACTTTCCAACGTCCATCCATTTGACGTGCATCTACAGCGACTACCACACATTGACTCCCAAATTGTTGGGATAATTCTGTAATTAGATTTGGATTTTTTACAGCAGCCGAATTAATTGAAATCTTATCAGCGCCGCATTGCAACAAGATTTCAACATCCTGTACAGCCGAAATCCCACCTCCCACTGTAAAAGGTATGGTGACATTTTCTGCCACCCTTAAAACTAAATCAGCCAGTGTTTTTCTTCGTTCTTCCGTGGCCGAAATATCTAAAAATACAAGCTCATCCGCCCCATTTTCAGCATACTTAGCAGCCAACTCAACAGGATCACCAGCATCTTTAAGTGCTACAAAATTAACACCCTTTACTGTTCTCCCATTTTTTATATCTAGACAGGGAATAATACGTTTTGCTAACATTCTTTACTGTATAAATTCTTCTAATTGTTTTAAACTAATTCTTCCTTCGTAAATGGCTTTCCCTATAATAACTCCTTCGCATCCAAGTGCTGCCAATTTTGGCAATTCATCATAGTGTGAAATCCCTCCTGAAGCAATCAATTTAAGTCCATCAGTAGTCTCTTCAAGTATGGCTTTATATAACTCAAATGAAGGGCCTTGAAGCATACCATCCTTAGAGATATCGGTGCAAATCACATAGGATATGCCTTCCTTTTGATAGGACTGTATAAATGGTAGTAATTCCTCCTGAGAAGATTCTTGCCAACCACTAACCGCAATCTTATTATTAAGTACATCAGCTCCTAATATAATTTTTTCAGGGCCGTACTCATTTAGCCACCTTTTAAAAAGTGATTTATTTTTTACGGCAATACTTCCTCCTGTAATTTGAGAAGCGCCAGATTCAAACGCTATCTTCAGGTCTTCATCTGATTTCAATCCTCCTCCAAAATCAATTTTCAAAGGAGTATTTGAAGCGATGTTCTCAAGAACTTTATAGTTTACAATATGGCTAGCCTGAGCACCATCAAGATCGACTAAATGCAAATGAGTAATTCCATGATCTACATAGGCTTTAGCTACTTCCAATGGATGTTCATTATAGGTTTTTTGAGTGGCATAATCACCTTTTGAAAGACGAACACATTTTCCGTCAATGATATCAATTGCAGGTATTATTCTCATACATTAAAGTTTTAAAAAATTGGATAATAACTGAATTCCAGCGTCACTGCTTTTCTCGGGATGGAATTGCACCCCATAAAAATTATCAACTTGTAATGCAGCGCTATAAGGGAACCCATAGGTCACTGTTGCAATAGTAGAAGGGCATAAAGCCGCATAAAAACTATGAACCAAATACATATATTCATTTTCAGCAATTTCAGAAAATAAAGGAGTCTGAAGTTGATTAATTGTATTCCAGCCAATTTGGGGAACCTTTAAAGTACCGGGGAACCTAACCACATCTACCTCAAAAATTCCTAACCCTTGGGTTTTACCCTCTTCTGAAAATTTGCACATAAGTTGCATCCCCAGACATATACCTAATACAGGCTGAGTTAGTGATGGGATAAGGGTATGTAATCCACTATCTATTAATTTCATCATTGCCGAACTAGCCTCTCCTACACCCGGAAAAATAACTTTATCTGCGCCTCTTATCGTTTCAATATTCTTGGTTAAAATAGCCTCATATCCCAATCGTTTAATGGCAAATTTGATACTCTGGATATTTCCAGCTCCATAATCAATGATTGCTATTTTCATTTGTTCTTTTTTCAAATTTCATATGTGTTTTTTACAACATTCCTTTTGTTGATGGCAATATCATTTTTTCGATATCTCTTTTTACAGCCATCTTAATAGCTTTGGCAAATGCTTTAAAAATAGCTTCAATTTTATGGTGCTCATTAGTACCTTCCGCCTTTATATTCAAATTGGCTTTAGCGCCATCTGTAAAGGATTTGAAAAAGTGAAAAAACATCTCTGTAGGTACCTTTCCGATCAGTTCTCTTTTAAATTCAGCGTCCCATACCAACCAATTTCTGCCACCAAAATCAATTGAAACTTGTGCTAGGCAATCATCCATAGGAAGGCAAAAGCCATAACGTTCTATACCAAGTTTATCTGACAAGGCTTTATTAAAAACCTCTCCAAGGGCTATAGCTGCATCTTCTATGGTATGGTGTTCGTCTACCTCTAAATCACCTTTAACTTGGATTTCCAGGTCCATTTGACCATGTCTTGCGATTTGATCAAGCATATGATCAAAAAATGGCAATCCTGTAGAAATAGTACTTTTTCCACTTCCATCCAAATTTATAGCTATTGTAATATCCGTTTCATTGGTTTTACGATTTATTGAAGCCGTACGATTTTCATATTTTAAAAACTCATATATACGCTGCCAATCATTACTTTCTAATGAGATAAAAGAGGCAAGTTCATTGACATCACACTGAGTCTCTCCACTTCCTAATTTAGTATTATCATTAATGAAAATAGCTTTTGCACCCAAGTTTTTTGCTAACTCCACATCTGTCATTCGATCCCCAATGACATACGAATTAGCTAGGTCATAGTCCTTAGAAAAATAGGGAGTTAGCAATCCTGTCCTAGGCTTACGAGTCGGGGCATTCTCATGAGCAAAGGTGCGGTCAATTACTATCTCATCGAACTGAATACCTTCATTGGCTAACGTTTTTATTATAAAATTTTGAACTGGCCAAAAGGTTTCTTCTGGGAAACTAGACGTCCCCAGACCATCTTGATTAGTCACCATTACCAATGAATAATCGAGCTCCTTAGCAATTTTTGACATATAGATAAGTGCTTGCGGGTAAAAATCAAGTTTATCGAAACTATCTATTTGTTCATCGGCTGGTTCTTTTATAAGGGTTCCATCCCTATCTATAAATAATACTTTTTTAGACATATGTTAGTTCTTTAGGGTAGTTAATACGTTTATTAATTGTTTATTCTCTTCTGAGGTTCCAATGGTAAATCGCAATGTATTAGTGCACATAGGTTGGGTACTACGATTTCGCACTACAACACCTGCCTTTAGTAATTGGGTATATCGAAGCTGTGCATCATCTACTTCTGCCAAGATGAAATTAGCATCAGTAGGAAATACTTTATTTACATATGGAAGCTCACCTAACGCTTTGATCAACAGTGCCCTTTCTGCTAATATAAGGTCAATTTCACTTTTTACACCTTTTTGGTCAACAACTCTTTGAAGGGCTTTTTTTTGGGTTAATTCATTTACATTATAAGGGGGCTTAATTTTAGTTAAAACCGAAATAATCTCCTGTGAAGCATAGCAGATTCCCAAGCGAATCCCAGCCAAACCATAGGCTTTAGAAAGCGTTTGAACCACTATTAAATTTGGATACTTCTGTAGCTTACTAAGCCAACTCTGCTGAGAAGAAAAATCAATATAGGCTTCATCTATAACAACTAACCCCTTGGTATTTTCCAATATTTTTTCAATTTTTTTCGATTCAAAGGAATTCGCTGTTGGATTGTTGGGTGAACATAAAAACGTAATTTTCGTATACTCATCTGCAGCATTCATCACTCCAATTTCATCAGGTTGAAAATCACTTGTCAGCAATACTTCTCTATTCTCAACAGCATTTGTATCCGCCAGAACACTATACATTCCATAAGTGGGAGGTAATGTTATAATATTGTCCACTCCAGGCTCACAAAAAGCACGAAACAATAAATCCAACACTTCATCACTCCCATTTCCCAGTAAAATCTGATTACTATCGACCCCTTTTATTCGGGCCAATTCTTGTTTTAATGAACGTTGTTGAGGATCAGGGTAACGGTTCACGCCATTTTCAAATGGATTCTCATTAGCATCTAAGAAAATCATGTCTTGAGAACTGTCTTTAAATTCATCTCTTGCAGAAGAATACGGAGTCAATCTTTTGACATTGACACGAACCAAGGAATCTAAAGTAAATTTAGTCGTTTTCATCATGTATTATAAACTTTTTAAACGAATACTAACAGCATTTTTATGCGCTTGCAAGCCTTCAGCATCAGCCATTTGTTCTATGGCAGGTCCTATATTTTTAATTCCTTCTACAGTTATTTTTTGAAAAGTCATACTTTTCAAAAAGCTATCTAGATTTACCCCACTATAATTCTTAGCATACCCATTGGTGGGCAAGGTATGATTTGTTCCAGAAGCATAATCACCGGCACTTTCAGGAGTATAATTTCCAATAAAAACAGAGCCTGCATTGACTATTTCTCGAACAATAAAGTCTTCTTCCAAAGCACATACAATAAAATGTTCAGGACCATAGTCATTTATAAAAGTCAATGCTGTCACAGTATCCTTTACCAAAATCAACCTTGAATTCTGCATGGCTTTTTCGGCAATTTTACGACGAGGTAAATCAGGTAATTGACGCTCAATTTCCAGGGAAACCTCCTTTAGAAGGACCTCTGATGTGGTCACTAAAATGACTTGACTATCTACTCCGTGTTCTGCTTGACTCAATAAATCTGAAGCAACAAATGAGGCATTAGCTGTTTCATCTGCAAAAACTAATAACTCACTAGGCCCAGCAGGCATATCAATCGCTACACCATATTTGGTAGCCAATTGCTTAGCAGTCGTGACAAACTGATTTCCTGGTCCAAAAATCTTATATACTTTTGAGATGCTTTCGGTACCAAAAGTCATAGCAGCTATGGCTTGAATCCCTCCTATTTTTGCAATTTTAGTTACTCCGCAGAGTTGGGCTGTGTATAAAATTGCGGGATTAATAGCCCCATTCTTATCAGGAGGAGTACATAGTAGAATTTCTTCACAACCTGCTAAATTTGCAGGTACGGCAAGCATCAAGATAGTTGAAAATAAAGGCGCTGTACCTCCAGGAATGTACAGACCTATTTTTTGAATGGGTCTCTTTTCTTGCCAACAATAAACTCCGGGCATAGTTTCAATTTCTACCTTTGTTGTTTTCTGAGCCCCATGAAATCGTTCAATATTCCCTTTAGCTAGTTGTATCGCATTTTTCAATTCCTTAGAAAGGGATGCTTCAGCCAATTGAAATTCCTCTTGCGATACATAAAATTCATCCAAAGAAACTCCATCAAAAATAGACGTATATTTAGCCAAGGCACTATCCCCTTTTAATCGGACTTCATTAAACACCTCCAGCACGGTAGTTTCGATAGAAGCCATAGAGTCCGTAGGACGTTGAAGTAATTCTTCCCAATTGGCTTGGTTTAGTTTGTATATACTATTCATTAGTTTATTTTTTTAATTACAGTACCATTTTTTCAATCGGACACACTAAAATGCCTTCTGCTCCTGCTTCTTTAAGCTCATCTATTACTTCCCAAAATGTATCTTTATTGATTACAGTATGAATAGAACTCCAACCCTCCTCAGCTAGGGGCAGGACCGTTGGGCTTTTCATTCCAGGAACTATACTAATAATCTGTTCAAGTTTCTCATTTGGTGCATTTAGAAGTACATATCTAGACTCTCTGGCTCGTAACACAGATTTTATTCGAAATTGTAATTTTTCCAATATGGCCTTCTTCTCCTCAGATAGACTTGGAGCAATAGTGAGAACAGCCTCACTTTTTAAGATTACATCTACTTCTTTTAAATTGTTCTTAAAAAGAGTACTTCCACTGGATACAATATCACAAATAGCGTCTGCCAGTCCAATATTGGGAGCTATTTCAACAGAACCATTAATAATATGAAGTTCAGCATTTACCCCCCTTGATTGCAAAAACTCCATTACGGTATTGGGATACGAAGTGGCAATTTTTTTACCTTCAAAATCTTTAATAGACCGATATTCAGAATCTTTGGGAATGGCCATTGAAACTCTACATTTGGAAAAACCTAGCTTTTCAACTACTACCAAATCCTTGGCCTTCTCAAATAGTAAATTCTCACCAATAATGGCTGCATCCACAACCCCATCGCGTAAATACTGAGGGATATCTCCATTTCTTAAATACAATACCTCTAGAGGGAAATTACGAGCATCTGCTTTAAGCTGATCCTTCCCGTTGTCAATAGAAATACCACAATCTTTTAGAATTTGTAAGGAATCCTCGTTGAGTCTTCCCGATTTTTGAATAGCAATTTTAAACTTTTCCATGTTGCTTTGTAGTTAATGTCTAAGCCATTCCACGGAAAATAAAAAACCCGTTTGAATGACTCAAACGGGTTTATATGATTGTTTACTTTACACAATACACTTTCAACTCGCCTGAGAGCCAGTATGAAAATGATGATGATGTAATTGGTTTAAAAACATTTCTTTGTCTTGAATAGTGCAAATCTAAAACAATCCCATTATAATTTCCAAATTCTTTTCCATTAATTTATGTTATGAAATGTACACTTATAATTATAAATCGTTTAAAAAATTAAAAGCTTTCAGGATATACCCCTTTGGCTACCAATTTTCCAATCTCTTCTTTTACTGCTTCTAAATCTTCTTTATAGGTCATTCCAAACCAAGAATCATTATTAGGTAATACCTCTATGGCATAGTCCGGATGCTCAATAAAATGCTGAACCACTGTAGGAATATAAAATTCAGATCTAGGATTATCCTTATTATAAGCTACAAAAGTTTTAAAAAGAGCTTCTGCTACAGGAAATACTTCAGGAGTAAATCCCCAAAAGTTCATAGACACAAATGTATCGGCATTAAAATTGCGATCTGAATCTTCATCATAAACAGTGGTCTGATTCTTTTTGGCCAATTTTGTGGCTTCAGTAATAGCAATCAAATGATTTTGACTATTCACTTCACAGATCCCTCTGGAGACCGTACCGTTCTCGCTTAAAGTATTTTTTAATTTATATCCGCAAGAATAAAATGTATTAGGTCTATTACTTTTCAACGCCTGCGCCATTTGCCCAAATGCTTCAACCCCGTAGTAATCATCCGCATTAATAATTAAAAACGGACTAGTTACTGTATCCTTAAGACAAAGTAAAGCATGACCCGTTCCCCAAGGTTTTTCTCTATAAATACCTTCAGGAACTTGTTGATCTTGGTATACAAACTCGATAGCTATTTTATCTTGAAAACGGTTAGCAAAATGAGATTTCACCAGGGGATCAATCTCTGTCCGAATGATTAAAACAACTTTATCAAATCCCGCATTAATTGCGTCATAAATTGCATAATCGAACAATGTATTACTACCGTTGATATGTTGCAACTGCTTATCGGCTCCAAAACGTGAACCAACACCAGCTGCAAGAATGGCAAGTGTTAAACTCATGTATTTTAAATTTTATTGATTATTGATTTCCAAGAATTATGGGTAATCCACCTTCTCCACTTCCAATAACTATAACCTTACTATTTGGCGATTGGGAAAGTTTTATAGTAGCATCGATTCCCTTTTCTTGTAGAATTTTATCAGTTAACGAGGCACTTAGAATTTTATTGGCATTTGCTTTACCTTCCGCTTCTATACGTTGGCGATCTGCTTCCTTCCTAGCTTTTTCCAAACGAAATTCATATTCAAGAGACTCTTGTTCCTGCTTTAATTTGGTTTCAATTGCCTGTTTAATCGTTTCAGGAAGTGCAACATCCCGGACTAATACTTCATTAAGTTGTACATATTGCTGATCTAATATTTTCTTTGTCTCCGTATAAATCTCCACTTGTATGGCATCACGTTTTGTTGAATACAATTGTTCAGGTGTGTAACGACCAACCACACTACGAGCTGCTGATCTAATAGCGGGTGCAATTACACGCTCTTGATAACGCTCTCCTTTTTCTTTGTGAAGGGAACCAAGTTTACCGTATACAGGCTGATACCAAATAGTAGCGTCAAGTAATATTTCCAAACCATTGGAAGATAATACCCTCATTTTCTCTGAGATTTCCTGTTGACGAACCTCATAGACAATCACATCATTCCATGGAGCAACTATATGAAACCCCTCTCCCATAGGAGGTTTATTAACGACCACCCCTCCACCAAAAGGTTTGAAAAGGACGCCTCCTTCACCGGAACCAATTGTAATTGTAGATTTAGAAAGCATGATTAGTAGAATAACAACACCAATGATGACAGGAATAATTCTTTTAGGATTTGGATTCATGTGTATTATTTAGATTAAACCATTATATTTTCGAATAAACCACTCTGCAGAAAGCAATAGTACTAGCAAGACTAAAAGCAAACGCCAGTCGATAAGCGAAGATACTGTTTCTTTTTCTTTTTGAATGCTCTTGTAATCGGAGGAATTCAGTAAATTTTCTTTCAAATTAGCCACTTCAGATGACATATAAGCTTTTCCTCCAGTAAGATGAGCCAATTGAATCATTTCTTTAGCATTACTGTAGCTATGTTGAATCTCTGCATTATAATCAAGAATCGTAAATTCTCCCTTCTTTGAGATATTTTCCCTCGCAACACTCACCTGAAATGAATATTCACCTGCAGGAAGGTGTGAAATTCCAACTTCATAATTCCCATGTCGCTGCAACATAGGTATGGTGGTTGTAGTACTATCTCTTTTATGAGTTAGGGAAATAGTAAGTAAAGCGTTGGTATTTGAGATGTAATTTTTATCAAAATATTGGGCGTTAATGACAGCACTGCCAGTACTTTCATAAAAAGGTTCATACTGCACTACCAAACGTTCCGAACGCTTATTGGAAGAGGCATAAAAAATTAATTTTCCAATAAATTCATCAAACTTCTCAAACCCATTATGAGTCGCAAAACTCTGCATTCGCCATTTCCAACTATTTTCTCCCAAAAGAAATACGTGACGTTGCCCATCACTTTCTGCCACGGCTAGTAAAGGATCTGTGGTAGTAGTATTTCTTATTTTTTGAAATAGGAAAGGTTGAACTGCAGCTGACATGGTGATGGTTCCAAACATCCCTGTAAGAGGTGAAAAGTCTTCAAATCCAATATCTTCCAAGATAAAAGAATTAAAAGTAGGGTTCCAAAGTGCTTGAAAATCTTCTGTTTGAGAGGTAACTTGTTTTTGTATAAAGGATTGCTGCGAATTAAGAAAATTCCAATCGGTTTGCGTTCCTGCGATTATAAAAGTATTTTTTTTCAAAGCAATTAACTGCTCCCATACCCCTGAAAAACTACGATTAGGTTGATACAGAATTAATAATTGATTTTCTGCAATTTTATCCCCTACAGTTTCAGGACTAACTATAGTAACAAGGCGTTGTTGATTCTTTTCAATACTGCGTTTTAACATTCCCACATCAGGGTGTGTAATAGCAGAAACAAGTAAGATTTTTGTCTTTTCATCTACCACTTCAATGGCAAAATCTTTACGATTGTTTTGCAAGTTATACTCTTCCGGTAAAGCCTCTAGAACCGCTTTAAAAACCCGGGTACCAACCTTGTTAGCCATAAGACTAGTTTCGACTACCTTAGTACGGTCTTTGGCGGAAAAATGAAGTGGTTGAGAAAAAACAGACGTCCCATTTTCTAGTATCGTAAGTTTTGTATCCACGGGGTTTACGCCCGTATAATTTAAAAATAATTCTATAGGAAATTCATTTGACAGAAACGCATACTTATTACTATTTACTCTACTGATACTCAGGTCCTCTGTTCGAATAGTATCACCCACTATAATTGGAAATACATTCTTTTTATATTTCACAGTACTATGAACGTAAGACTCCCCATAGGTCTGATTTCCATCTGAAATCAAAACAATGGCCGTAGGCTGACCCTTGTAGGTCTGTGAAATGGTTTTAAGAGGTTCAGAAATATTCGTTTGTAAAGCTTCAAATGTAGGATCAAACCCTCTTTGTAATGTTGCTCCAAAAGAAAAGGGCTCTATATTAAATTTAGTTTGTAGGTCTTCATCCTGTAAGAGTTCATTATATACACTTTGAACCGTATTTGTTAATTCTCTTTGAGCTATGGATTCAGATACATCTACTGCTACTGCAAGTATTGGTTTAAGAATCATAGATTCCTTCTTAATGAACTTTGGATTAATAAGAAGTAAAAAAATTGTAAATACTGTGAAAAAACGCAAAGCAATAAGAAAAAACCTCAATGGCCTGGGTAACACTGATTGAGAGCGATACTGAAACCATGCAGCCATTGCGGCCAGCAAAAGGGCTAAAAAAATCCATAGAAGTTGGAATGCGCTCAAAGTATATTAGGATTTACCTTTAAAAACTAGGATCCAAAATACAATATAAAAGGCACGTTTGCAAAAGCCAACGTGCCTTTTTAATACTTAATACAGTTAAATTTTATGTAAGCATACCGCCATCTACATTCAGTGTCTGACCAGTTACGTAAGCACTCATATCAGAAGCCAAGAATAAACATGCATTGGCAACATCCTCGGGAGTTCCTCCTCGTTTCAAAGGAATCCCTTCTCTCCAACCTTGTACGGTTTTCTCATCCAGTTTAGCAGTCATTTCAGTTTCAATGAAGCCAGGTGCTATAGCATTACAGCGAATATTACGAGAACCCAACTCTAAAGCAACTGATTTGGTAAATCCTAAAATACCTGCTTTTGAAGCGGCATAATTCGTTTGGCCTGCATTCCCTTTAACCCCAACAACACTACTCATATTAATAATTGAGCCGTTACGCTGTTTTAACATGGTACGTTGTACCGCTTTTGTCATATTAAATACCGACTTTAGATTGACCTCAATTACTTTATCAAAGTCTTCTTCAGTGATGCGCATTAGCAAATTATCTTTTGTAATACCAGCATTGTTAATTAGAATATCGATACTTCCAAATTCAGCCACTACATCATCAGCAAGCTTTTGGGCTTGTTCATAATTTGCGGCATCACTTTGGTAACCTTTGGCTTTTACACCATAAGCGGCTAAACTTTCCTCTAATTCTGCAGCAGCGGTTGCTGAAGAACTGTAAGTAAATGCTACATTAGCTCCATGCTTAGCAAATACTTCAGCTATGCCTTTACCAATACCGCGGCTTGCACCTGTAATAATGGCTGTTTTTCCTTCTAAAAGTTTCATCTATCAGTATTTAATTGTTTTTAAATGGTTTACCATCAATGGTAGCCCAAAGATACACAGTTTTACTAAAATTAATTAAAAAAAAATCCCGCGCTAAGCGGGATTATAAGATATTTATCTAAAGAATTATCCAAGTACTTCGGCAACTTTCTTACCAATAGCAGCAGGAGAATCAACTACGTGAATTCCACATTCTTTCATGATTGCTTTTTTAGCTTCAGCAGTATCATCACTACCACCTACAATCGCACCAGCATGTCCCATAGTACGACCTTTAGGAGCGGTTTCACCAGCTATAAACCCTACTACAGGCTTACGGTTTCCATCTGCTTTAATCCAACGAGCAGCATCAGCTTCTAATTGACCTCCAATTTCACCAATCATAACAATACATTTGGTCTGAGGATCATTCATTAACAATTCTACAGCCTCTTTAGTTGTAGTACCAATGATTGGATCACCCCCAATACCGATGGCCGTGGTAATACCCAATCCCTGACGTACTACCTGATCAGCAGCTTCATATGTTAATGTACCAGACTTAGAAACAATTCCTACAGTTCCTTGTTTAAATACAAAACCTGGCATAATTCCAACTTTAGCTTCACCTGGAGTAATTACACCTGGACAGTTTGGCCCAATAAGACGGCAATCTTTATCTTTAATGTAATCAAATGCTTTAATCATATCGGCTACCGGAATACCTTCAGTAATAGTAATAATTACTTTAATTCCAGCATCAGCAGCTTCCATAATCGCATCAGCTGCAAAGGCTGGTGGAACGAAAATGATAGAAGTATCTGCACCAGCTTTATCAACAGCTTCTTTAACAGTGTTGAATACTGGGCGACCTAAGTGTTCCTGCCCCCCTTTTCCTGGAGTCACACCCCCTACTACATTTGTTCCATATTCAATCATTTGCTCAGCGTGGAAAGTTCCTTCGCTTCCGGTAAATCCTTGAACAATTATTTTTGAATCTTTATTTACTAATACACTCATGATGTAATTTTTATAAAATGTTATGCAAAAATAGCCAAATGCATAAGATTGATAAAACTATTTTTGTGTTTTTAAAGTTATGCTTTGATTATCAAATTTTTATGAATTTATTTTTTCAATAAGCATTGGTATTTGACGTATTCCCGCCAGTTCACGATACTTTTTTCGGGCCTCTTCAGCAGGATATCCAAAATAAGTCTTATTGCCTTCCAAGGACTTACTAATTCCTGATTGCGCTAAAATTACTGCTTTGGCACCTATGGTAATTCCACTAGTCATCCCAACTTGGCCCCAAATAGTTACTTCATCTTCAATAACAACGCAACCTGCTATGCCTGATTGGGATGCAATTAGACACTTTTTACCGATAACGGTATCATGTCCAATATGAACTTGATTATCTATTTTTGAGCCTGCTTGTATGGTAGTATCACCAGTAACACCTCGGTCAACAGTACACAAAGCTCCTACATCCACATCATCCTCCAATACCACACGTCCACCAGAAAGTAATTTATCGAAACCTTCAGGACGCTTCTTGTAATAAAATGCATCTGCCCCTAATACAGTTCCGGCATGAATGGTCACTCGATTACCAATAACGCAATGATCATATATGCTGACATTGGAATGGATTACACAATTATCACCAATAACCACATGATTGCCAATGAAAGCTCCAGGTTGAATAATCGTATTTTCACCAATAATAGCCGTTGGAGCAATGGTAGCCACTGCTTTTTCAAATGGCTTAAAAAATGCAGTTAGTTTATTAAAATCTCTGAAGGGATCCTCAGAAATCAAAAGTGCCTTTCCTTCTGGACAATCTACTTTTTTATTAATTAAAATAACCGTAGCTGCAGATTCTAACGCTTTGTCATAATATTTAGGATGATCTACAAAAACAATATCACCGGGCGTAACCACATGAATTTCATTCATTCCTAGTACCTTAAAATCAGGAGAGCCTACATAAGGAATGTCTAGAATGGTCGCAATTTGCTCAAGTGTATATGACTGAGGAAATCTCATATTAAAATTATTCTTTTATACGCTCTACGTAGGTTCCCTTTTCAGTTTCTACCTTTATTTTATCTCCTTCATTAATAAAAAGAGGTACATTGATACGAGCACCCGTTTCTAAGGTAGCTGGTTTCGTTGCATTGGTAGCTGTATTACCTTTAACACCAGGTTCAGCATGAGTTACCTCCAATATTACGTGCGCTGGCATCTCCACAGAAAGTGGCATATTATCCTCTGCGTTGAATAAAATTGTCACTGTTTCACCTTCTTTCAAAAGATCTGGAGAATCAAGTGAATCCTTACTCAATGTAATTTGATTGTAATCCTCTGTATTCATAAAGTGAAACGTATCACCTTCCGGGTATAAATACTGATAGGTTCTTGTCTCAACTCGTACATCTTCTATTTTATGACCAGCAGAAAATGTATTATCTAGTGTTTTTCCCGTGGTCACACTCTTAAGTTTAGTACGAACAAACGCAGGACCTTTCCCTGGTTTTACGTGAAGAAATTCAATGATTTTGTAGATGTCATGGTTGAAACGAATGCACAACCCTTTTCTAATATCTGAAGTAGTAGCCATATAAATGTATTAATTTGAACTAAAATATCCTTTCATAATTCCGCGTTGTGAATCTTTAATGAATTGCAAGATTTCATCACGTTCCGGAGTTGCCTCCATTTCAGCTTCAATAATATTAGAAGCTTGAGTATTATTATAATTCTGTTGGTAAAGAATTCTGTATATGTTTTGAATTTCCCTAATCTTTTCAGCTGAAAACCCTCTTCTTCTTAAACCTACAGAATTAATTCCTACATAAGAAAGCGGTTCACGAGCAGCCTTCACATAGGGAGGTACATCCTTACGAACCAATGACCCACCCGTTACAAAAGCATGACTTCCCACTGTACAAAATTGATGTACAGCCGTCATTCCTGCCATAACCACATAATCACCCACGGTAATATGTCCAGCTAATGTGGTATTATTTGAGAAAATACAATTGTTTCCAACCACACAATCATGAGCAATATGTGAATAGGCCATTATTAAGCAGTTGTTCCCTACCACAGTTTTCATGCGGTCTGAAGTTCCCCTATTGATGGTTACACATTCTCTAATGGTTGTATTATCACCAATTTCAGTTATGGTATCCTCTCCTTGATATTTCAAATCTTGTGGTGGCGCTGAAATTACCGAACCGGGAAATATGTTACAGTTTTTTCCGATACGCGCTCCTTCCATTATTGTAACGTTTGATCCTATCCAGGTACCATCACCAATAACCACATTATTGTGAATTACAGCAAAGGGTTCTATCACCACATTTTTAGCGATTTTTGCTCCGGGATGGACGTATGCAAGTGGTTGGTTCATTGTTTTCGTGTGTTTATATAGTTTTTTTATTCTTTCACTTTGACAATTTGCGCCATTAATTCAGCCTCACATACCATGCGATCATTAGCATAAGCATAGGCTTGCATATGGCAAATTCCTCTTCGAATTGGAGTAATTAATTCTGCTTTAAATATAAGTGTATCTCCAGGCACCACCTTTTGCTTAAACTTTACATTATCCATTTTCATGAAGTAGGTAAGGTAGTTTTCGGGATCTGGAACAGTACTCAATACTAATATCCCACCCGTTTGAGCCATTGCTTCTACCTGTAAAACTCCTGGCATTACAGGTGCACCTGGAAAATGTCCAACAAAGAAAGGTTCATTCATTGTAACATTTTTAACCCCAACAACATGCGTATCTGAAAGTTCTATAATTTTATCAATTAATAAGAATGGAGGTCTATGCGGAAGGATGTTCATGATCTTCACCACATCCATTAAAGGCTCTAAACTAAGATCATACTTTGGTACATTATTTCGCTTCTCATTCTTAATGATTTTTGAAAGCTTTTTAGCAAACTGGGTGTTTACAAAATGTCCTGGTTTATTAGCAATTACCTTTCCACGAATGCGTGTACCTACTAATGCTAAATCACCAATAACATCTAATAGTTTATGACGAGCAGCTTCATTGGGATGATGCAAAGTAAGGTTGTCTAATATCCCATTAGGCTTGATAGTTATACTGTCTTTTTTAAAGGCCACTTTAAGCTTTTCCAGTGTATCAACAGATAATTCTTTATCTACATAAACAATGGCGTTATTAAGATCTCCTCCTTTTATAAGACCATGCTCCAATAACATTTCGATTTCATGTAAAAAACTAAATGTTCGAGAATTGGCAATTTCATCTTTAAACTCAGAAATATGTTTAATATAGGCATTCTGTGTACCAAGAACTTTAGTCCCGAAATCAACCATAGCAGTTACTTGATACTCATCTGCAGGAATTACTGTTATTTCACTGCCTGTTTCTTCATCGATATATGAAATAACATCTTTTACAATGTATTCATCTCTTGGAGCTGATTGTTCCTTTATACCGGCCTTTTCAATTGCCTCCACAAAATATTTGGAAGAACCATCCATAATAGGTGGTTCAGATGCATTTAATTCAATAATTGTGTTGTCAATATCCATTCCGACCAAAGCTGCCAAAACATGCTCACAGGTTTGAATCTTAACTCCTCTTTTTTCAAGTACGGTACCTCTTTGAGTGTTTACCACATAATTGGCATCAGCCTCAATGACTGGCGAACCTTCTAAATCTATGCGAACAAACGTAAAGCCATTATTTTCAGGTGCCGGTTTGAAAGTCATGCTAACTTCTTTACCTGTATGAAGTCCTACTCCTGTAAGGGTAACCTCAGAAGCAATAGTTCGTTGATTTACTGGTGAATTACTCATTTTGTAGTTTTTTTTCAATCTTGGTTATAGTGTCTGCCAATTTGGGCAAATTTTTAAAATGAACATACGATTTATTGTAATCTGCATAAGCTAACGCAGGTGACCCTTGTAATACTTCATCATCTTTCACATTTCTGGCAATTCCTGACTGGGCTTGTACCCTTACGCGATCACCAATCACTATATGGCCTACTATACCTACCTGTCCACCTATCATACAGTTCTTACCTATCTTAGTGGAACCTGCTATCCCAGTTTGAGCAGCTATTACGGTATTTTCTCCAATTTCAACATTATGAGCAATTTGAATTTGATTATCAATCTTTACTCCTTTACGTAAAATAGTAGAACCAAGTGTGGCTCTGTCAATGGTTGTTCCTGCTCCAATGTCTACATTATCTTCAAGAATTACATTTCCAGTTTGAGGCACTTTGGCATAAGAGCCATCTTCGTTTGGTGCAAATCCAAAACCATCAGCTCCTATAACAACTCCACTGTGAATAACACATTGATTTCCAATGATTGTTTCTGAATATACTTTAGCACCAGAAAACAACGTAACATTGTCTCCAATTGAAACATTATCTCCTATATAAACGTTAGGATAAATTTTCACATTATTACCTATACTAACATTTTCCCCTATATATGAAAACGCACCAATATAAACATCACTACCGTACTTAGCAGTGTCAGAAATAAATGAAGGCTGCTCAATACCTACCTTATTCATTTTGACTTGATTATAATACTCTAATAATTTGGAAAAAGATTGATAGGCGTCTTCTACTTTGATAAGTGTTGTTGAAATATCGTGTTCAGGAACAAAAGATTTATTGACAATAGTTACTGACGCCATTGTAGTATATATATATGGCTTGTATTTTGGATTTGCTAAGAAAGTCAATGCTCCCTCCGTTCCTTCTTCAATTTTAGACAATTTGAAGACCTCTACATCTGGGTTGCCTTCAATATCGCCGTTTAATATGCCGGCTATTTGTGCTGCTGTAAATTTCATTGTCGCAAAAGTATAAAAAAAACTGCTAAATCAGCCTTTGGGATAGCAGATAAAGTATTTGGTTACAGGCTTGGATAAAGCCTCAAGATTGAGCTGATCTGATGCTCTAACAACGTCCACAACCTTACCATTTTTGGTCAAAATATGGATATTTTGTTTTTCTTGATTGTATGCCTGATTTTGTATTTCACCAGAAAAAACGAAATAACGGGCTAAATCGTATGGAATATCCATTTCTTTTGCTATTTCTTCTTTCTTCTGGGACACCTTTTCCTGATTTATAGGTTGTTTTTTAAGTTTTATCTTTAACAAATCCCTATTTAAAAGCATGGTACACAACTTTGCCAAAACCACATCATTGTGATATTGCCACTCTTTCATTGCTGAGACAACATCATAATCATCCAGTAGTGAAAACGTAGTAAGCACCTCTTTTGTAAATTCATCACGGGTGACCTTATGTGTCAAAAAATACATGAGTGCCGTACTTGCTTTTAAAGAATCATCCGTATTTACAACCTCTTTAGCTCTTTGTAACACCCGAATTAGAAGTTGTTCCGCTACAAGACTGGTCTTATGTAAATAAGCTTGCCAATACATCAGTCTTCTGGCTACCAAGAATTTCTCAACGGAATAAATTCCCTTTTCCTCCACTACCAATTCATCATTTTTCACATTAAGCATGGTAATGATGCGTTCCGAATTTATATTCCCTTCAGCTACACCTGTATAAAAACTATCTCTTTTTAAATAATCAGCACGATCCATATCTAACTGACCCGAAACTAATTGATTCATGAATTTCCGAGCATACTCTCCTTTAAAAATTTGAATCGCTAAACTTAGTCGCCCATGAAATTCTATATTAAGTTGCTCCATAAAAAGCAAAGAAATTTCCTCATGTGACACTGCGTCCACAATACTATGCTCCATAGCGTGAGAAAATGGCCCATGCCCTACGTCATGCAGTAAAATTGCTATATATAGTGCCTCTTCTTCATCGTCAGAAATAGCTACTCCTTTAAATCGAAGTGATTGCACTGCCTTTTGCATAAGATGCATGCACCCTAAGGCATGATGAAATCGAGTGTGATGTGCTCCTGGATATACCATATAAGACATTCCCATTTGAGATATACGTCTTAAGCGCTGAAAATAAGAGTGCTCTACCAAGTCAAACAAAAGCTCGCTGGGAATTGTAATAAATCCGTAAATTGGATCGTTAAAAATCTTAAGCTTATTGGTGGTTTTCAAAAGCTGAATTTTAGTTTAGGATACAAATATACATATATGAGCAATATGAAGATACTTTGGGTAGACGATGAAATCGATTTACTAAAACCACATATTCTTTTTCTAGAACAAAAATCATACAGTGTAGACACTTGCAGTAATGGGGCTGACGCATTAGACAAAGTAACACAGAATCAATACGATATTGTTTTTTTAGATGAAAATATGCCAGGATTAAGCGGGCTAGAGACACTTACAGAGATTAAAGTAAAAAATCCGAATCTACCCATTGTAATGATTACTAAAAGTGAAGAGGAATATATAATGGAAGAAGCAATCGGCTCTAAAATAGCCGATTATCTGATAAAACCTGTAAATCCAAACCAAATTCTTCTTAGCCTGAAAAAAAATCTGGATCATTCGCGTTTAATTACAGAAAAAACAACCTCCAATTACCAACAAGAGTTTCGTAAAATTGCCATGGAAATGGCCATGGTCAGCAACTATGAAGAATGGGTTGCTCTTTATGACAAGCTTACTTACTGGGAAATTGAATTGGAATCCATTGAAGATCCAGCAATGGTAGAAATATTAGAATCCCAGAAAACAGAAGCCAATCAACAGTTTTTTAAATTTATTGAGAAGAACTACGAAACCTGGTTTCATGGTGATGAACACCCTGTACTTTCCCACCAACTCTTTAAGGAATATGTCGTTCCTGAACTAAGCAAAGATAGACCTACCTTATTAATTGTAATCGACAATCTTCGATATGACCAATGGAGGTCACTAGAGAGCATTGTCAATCAATATTACAAAAAGGTAGCGGAAAGACCCTACTTTAGCATTTTACCTACAGCCACCCAATACGCCCGTAATGCAATTTTCTCTGGAATGATGCCTTCTGAAATGGAAAAAAAACATCCGGATTTATGGAAAAACGATACAGATGAAGGAGGTAAAAATCTCCACGAAGAGGAATTTTTAAAAGCTCAAATTCAACGACTTCGTCTTAATATCAGTCATGAATATCACAAAATAACATCCTTAAAATCTGGTAAAAAGGTTCTTGAAAACATCAAATCCCTCAAAGAAAATGACCTAACCGTGCTGGTATACAATTTTGTTGATATGATTTCACATGCGCGCACAGAGATGGACGTTATCAAAGAATTAGCATCCAATGACAAGGCATATCGATCTTTAACACAAAGCTGGTTTAAAAATTCTCCCTTACTAGAGATTATTCAACAAGCGCAACTTTTAGGATTTAAATTACTGATTACCACTGATCACGGAACCATTAATGTCAAAAATCCAACCAAGGTTATAGGTGACAAAGAAACAAGTATCAATCTTCGCTATAAAACAGGGCGTAGTCTTTCCTATGAACAAAAGGATGTATTAGCATTTAAAACTCCAAAAGATGTATATTTGCCCTCTATAACTATGACTAGTTCATTTATTTTTGCCAAAGGCGATTTATTTTTTGCATACCCTAACAATTATAACCATTACGTCAATTACTATAGAAACACCTACCAACATGGCGGTATTTCATTAGAAGAAATGATTATACCTTTTATTGTATTGGAACCCAAATAGACATGAAGATTACTTTTACCCTAGATACAATTGATAAGGCGGCGGAGGAAATACTTTCTCAATGCCAATACAAAACCTTATTATTTTATGGAGAGATGGGTGCTGGTAAAACAACACTTATCAAATCATTAACAAAAGCGTTAGGGATTACTCAAACGACCGGTAGTCCAACTTTTGGAATTGTTAATATCTATGAAGGTAATGGGGAGACGATTCACCATTTTGATATGTACCGACTCAAAAAAGAAGAAGAAGCTTTCGATATAGGATTTGAGGAATACCTTACATCTCCTTATTGGAATTTTATAGAATGGCCGGAGAAAGTTTCTTCATTACTACCCACTAATACTACTAAAATAAATTTAAAAATACTTGACCACACTACCAGGTTATGTACTATAGACAATGGTAGTAACGAATTAAAGTAACGAAGGATTGAAGTTAATATTCAGTTAGTTACAAGCAAAAACTAACAAATATACGGCGAAAGTTTTTAATTTTTGTATTTATTTTTTGACTAGGTTTGTCATGTCTAATCTTATTAAAACTTTTAACATGAAAGCTTCAAAATTTTTCTTCGCATTAATAGCATTGTCTATCCTTTTCGTATCATGCTCACCTAACAGCATTGCAGACGAAGATAACCTATATGACAACCAACAAGGTATTGACAAAAGAGATATTTTTGTTCCACGTTGGGGTTAATATAACTCAACCTTAAAAATATTAAAAATTCCCGGTATGGGAATTTTTTTTTGTCTTTAATTCATCCTTAAATGGTTAAACAAAATAACTTTCTTTGTATATTGCAGGGTATTTATATCATCTATGAAGAATATTTTTACCAAGCGACCCGCCAAAGAACTAACCAAAAAAGATAAAGCTCGCAGTATTATTGTGGGTTCTATTGTAGCCTTTATCATAGCTATAACACCTTATTTATTTTATATGTATGAAAGTTTCCCTGATACTCAAAAATTTGAGACAATCTTCGGAACATTTCAAACGAATGCCATTCCTACGGTTAGAACTTATATGTGGCTAATTCTTAGTAAATTCGTCCCTCTTCTTCTTCTTATTTTATGGTTTTTAACTTGTAAACACTGGTGGTATCATGCAATACTTATCCCAGCTGCCATGTATTTATTTCAGTTAATTACCGCTATGAATCAAGATGCTCTGTTTGCAGACGAGTCTGAAATATATTGGATTATCCCTATTATGGCCATCATTATACCCATTGTGTACCTCATTAGGGTGAAACTTTTTGATAAGGTCATCTATGGTATCGATCTCAAACAAATTGAAAAAGAGATTGAAAGCTATAAAAACAAGGAAAAAGAGCGTGTGAACTTCTTTTCGAAAGAAGAAATGGAAGGTGGGGATTCTAAAAACTCTTAGGTTTTAACATATGAAACAGCCGCTTTCACCTTTCACAAAGCAGCAATTACTCCCTCAAGAAGAAATGCTGGAAATCTTTAAACAAAAGGGAGAACTTTTTATTGGCATTCCTCGTGAAAGTGCTTTACAAGAAAAAAGAGTATGTCTGACGCCTGACGCTGTAAGTGCACTGGTTGCTCACGGCCATAGAGTTCTTATTGAATCTAAGGCAGGAGTCGAGGCTAATTTTTTAGATAGTGAATACATCGATGCCGGCGGGGAGGTAACAAATGATACTAAGAAAGTTTTTTCTTGTCCGATTATTCTAAAAGTTGAACCTCCTACTCTGGAAGAACTTACTTATATAAATCCGCAAACAATTATTATATCTGCCTTGCAGATTAAAACCCAAAACAAGAAGTATTTTGAAGAATTAGCAAAGAAAAGAGTTACAGCTATTGCCTTTGAATATATAAGAGATGAAGATGGGAACTACCCTGCTGTACGATCGTTAAGCGAAATAGCGGGAACAGCTTCGATTCTTATTGCTTCTGAATTACTTTCCAATGTTAAAAACGGAAATGGCCTCATGTTTGGAAATGTTAGTGGGGTTCCTCCAGTTGAAGTGGTCATTCTAGGGGCTGGAACAGTAGGCGAATTTGCAGCACGTTCAGCAATAGGTCTGGGAGCAAGTGTGAAAATATTTGATAATTCAATAAGTAAATTAAGAGAAGTTCAAATTAATCTTGGTCGAACTTTATATACTTCCACCTTACAGCCCAAAAATCTCATTAAAGCACTGAAAAGGTGTGATGTAGTGGTTGGTGCCGTAAGAGGCAAAAATAGAGCACCTATTATCGTATCAGAAACCATGGTTGAAAATATGAAAAAAGGTGCAGTCATCATTGATGTGAGCATAGACATGGGAGGATGCTTTGAAACCAGCGAAATCACAACCCATGATAATCCTACGTTTACAAAGCATGGTGTCACACACTACTGTGTCCCTAATATCCCATCTAGATACTCCCGAACAGCTTCGGTTTCCATAAGTAATATATTTACACCTTACCTTCTAAAAATAGCGGATGACGGAGGAGTTGAAAACTCCTTACGTTTTGATAGAGGATTAAAAAATGGTTTGTATTTTTACCACGGAATTTTAACCAATAAAACGGTAGCAGAGTGGTTTGACCTGCCCTACCGAGACATTAATTTATTGATATTTTAATCAAATGAGTCTTATTAAAAGAATAGGCTTTTATCTAATTGGATTTTCCTTAGGTTTGGTCTTTTTAGCTTTCTTTTTTAAAGAAAAACGTACTGAATTTTGCTATTTACCTAATTGTAGGGTTCTAAAAGAAATACGTTCTAAGGAGCTTACCTTTACTCCAGAAATACAACTACTGATTGATAACAACACCATTACGCTTGAAGATTTCAAAATTCTTTTTTTGGAAGGAGATATTGATTTCTCAAGAAGTAACACCAATGCAAAACCTTGCAAAAATTACCTGGTAAACGGAAAAATAAAAGGCAACCCCGTAGAAGTTGCCTTAAAAAATTGTGCTAATAAAATTGTAGTTGAAAAAGTAAACACTCCTTAATCATCAGAAAGTTTTCTGCGTTGACGTTCTTCTCTCAATAGATTTAATTCTCTGCTGGTTTGACCCGCAACAGAAGTATTTTCTTCAGCTCTACGAATAAGATAAGGCATAACGTCTCTTACTGGTCCAAAAGGTAAGTATTTAGCAACATTATATCCATTCTCAGAAAGATTAAAACTAATGTGGTCACTCATCCCGTATAACTGTCCAAACCAGATACGTTTATCATCTTTCGATAATCCGTGAGCGTCCATTAGCTGCATCAACTTTAAAGAGCTATTTTCATTATGTGTTCCTGCAAATAAAGCCATGGTATTAAGATGCTCCACCATATATTGAACACCAGCATCGTAGTTCTCATCACTAGCCTGTTTTGAAGCACAAATTGGTGTAGGATATCCTTTTTCCAAAGCACGATCATTTTCCTTTTCCATGTAGGCCCCTCGAACTAATTTCATTCCTATATAGAAACCATGTTCTTTTGAACGTTCATGTAATCCTTTAAGATAATCTAAGCGATCCCAACGATACATTTGCAAGGTGTTAAAGACTATTGCCTTTTCCTTGTTATACTTTCGCATCATTTCTTCAACTAGATTATCCGCAGCATCCTGCATCCAACTTTCTTCGGCGTCGATTAGCAATGGGACATCAAGTTCAAATGCCTTTTTACAGGTCACTTCATATCGATTTACAACTCGATTCCATTCTTCTTGTTCCGAAGCAGAAAGCTCCTGCTTATTCCCAACCTTCTCATAGAGTTTAATTCTTCCATAACCTGAAGGTTTAAATACAGCAAATGGCAAAGCCTGGTGCGTACTAACAAACTCCATAATACTTAGAGTCTTATGAAAAGCGTCATCAAAATGAGCTTCATCTTCCTTCCCTTCTACAGAGTAATCCAATACTGAACTTACTCCTTTTTGGTACATTTTCTCTACAACAGGGATACAATCTTGTTCGGTTACACCACCACAAAAATGGTCAAAAACCGTAGCACGAATCAATCCTTCAACAGGAAGGTGTGCTTTAATAGCAAAATTAGTCACAGCAGTTCCGATACGCACTAATGGTTCATTAGCGATAAGACGGAATAAAAAATATGCTCTTTCAAGTTCAGAATCACTTTTAAGAGCAAATGCGTTTTGGGTGTTATTAAAAATCGTTTTCATTATATATAAATATGCTACACAAATATACACTTAGATTAGTCATTTTTGTGGCAAAAACTCATTATTTTTACCCAAAATTAAAAGACAATAAATTGAAATCAATAGCCGCTCAAAACTACTATGTTCACTTTAACGAAAATGCGTATTCCGCTATAAATAACTCACTGGAAACCAATAGGTATTCAAAGATTTTTATTTTAGTAGACGAACAAACTCATGAATATTGTCTGCCGACATTTATGAGTAACATCGTGGGAGAATATGATTTTGAAATCATAGAAATTGAGTCAGGAGAAATTTATAAAAATATAGAAACCGCGACCCAAGTTTGGCTTGCGCTTTCTGAGTTAAATGCAGACAGAAAAAGTCTTCTAATTAATTTAGGGGGAGGTGTAGTTACTGACTTAGGTGGTTTTATCGCTTCAACCTACCAAAGAGGAATTCATTTTATAAATGTACCAACTACCCTACTTTCCATGGTAGATGCCTCTATTGGTGGAAAAACAGGAATTGATTTAGGAGTTATAAAAAATCAAATTGGGGTTATAAATACTCCTGAAATGGTTCTTATCGACACATCCTTTTTACAAACTCTTCCTCGTGAACAAATGCGTAGTGGTCTAGCCGAAATGTTAAAACATGGTCTTATTCAAGATGAACAATATTGGAAAAAGATGACTCATTTAAATCAACTTAATGAAGAAATTCTTGATGAGCTTATTTACCATTCCGTGATTATTAAAAACAAAGTGGTTACGCAAGATCCTACTGAAAAGAATCTTCGAAAAACACTTAATTTTGGTCATACCCTAGGGCATGCTATTGAATCTTATTTTCTACAGAGTGACGAAAAGAAAATGTTACTACATGGCGAAGCTATAGCTATAGGAATGATCTTAGCTGCCTATCTTTCTTCTGAAGTTACCGGTTTTCCTGTTGAGCAACGAGATGAAATAAAAGAAGTCTTACATTCCTTTTATGATAGTGTATTTTTCGAACCTAATGATATAGAAGCCATCATTGCTCTTTTAAAATATGACAAGAAGAATACGCATGGGAACATTAATTTTGTTTTACTAGAGACCATTGGAAACCCTATAATTGATATTACAGTTTCTAATGAGTTGATTTATAGCGCATTTGAATATTACAATTCTTAACTAAAATCCAACAAACATTTTTTTGCACAATAATATTTTTTAAAGATTTTTGTAGGCGAAATTATAACATGATGAAACTAACTTTTGCGCACATTTTAGCAGCTCATAAACAGACTGCTTTTATCCATGCACAGGCTACATGCAAGGGTTACCTTACCTCATTGTCTTTACGCTCAATAGCCTTGCAAAAAGCGTACTTATATGGCAAAGAAAATAGTTTTCATGCACTACGTATTTGAATAATTTTTTTATAACTTACTGATCCTAAAAAAAATAATTCACATTGTATACGTATAAAGCATAATGAAAAACAAATATATAGACCTTATTGACCAAACTTATTATTTTCCTCAAGAAGAATTCACCCTTGATGACAACAAGTTACTTTTTCACAATATTGATTTAATGCAATTAGTTGAGGAGTATGGTGCTCCTTTAAAATTCACCTATCTTCCTCAAATATCAAATAACATAAATAAAGCGAAGAGTTGGTTTAAAAAAGCCATTGAAAAACACAATTACGGTGGTCAGTACAATTATTGCTATTGCACTAAAAGTTCACATTTTGAGCATGTACTTACCGAGGCATTGAAAAACAATATACATATTGAGACTTCCTCCGCAATTGATATTAATATCGTAAATAATCTTATTTCACAAAATAAAATCACCAAGGACAATTACATAATTTGTAACGGGTTCAAACGTGAGGCATATATTAAAAATATAGCTGACCTTATTAATGGAGGACATGAAAAATGTGTACCTATTATTGATAACTATGAGGAATTAAATCTTCTTGATGAAGCCATTGATCGTGATTTCAGTGTAGGGATCCGTATTGCATCGGAGGAAGAACCGAAATTCGAATTTTACACCAGTCGTTTAGGAATCGGATATCGTAATATTGTTCCTTTTTACAATCGTGAAATTAAGGACAATGAAAAAGTTACTCTTAAAATGCTTCACTTCTTCATCAATACCGGTATAAGAGATACCGCATATTATTGGAATGAACTATTGAAGTGTTTAAAAGTATATATTCAACTGCGTAAAATCTGTCCTACAGTTGACAGTCTTAATATCGGAGGTGGCTTTCCTATCAAAAATTCATTAGCATTTAATTATGATTATGAATACATGGTGGATGAAATCATTAATCAAATTAAAAATGCTTGTGACGAAGCAGAAGTTCCTGTACCACATATATTTACTGAATTTGGTAGTTTTACTGTAGGTGAAAGTGGTGGAGCTGTTTATGAGGTTTTATACCAAAAACAACAAAACGACCGTGAAAAATGGAATATGATAAATTCCTCTTTCATCACTACTTTGCCAGATACTTGGGCAATTAGTAAACGTTTTATATTATTGCCATTAAATAGATGGAATGATGAGTATGAACGTGTTCTTCTTGGAGGACTTACTTGTGATAGTGATGATTACTACAATAGTGAACAAAATATGAATGCCATATACTTGCCTAAATTTAACAAGAATAAACCTTTGTATATTGGCTTTTTCAATACAGGTGCCTATCAAGAAACCATTGGAGGATTTGGTGGTCTACAACACTGCCTTATCCCTACACCTAAACATATATTAATAGATAGGGACGAAAATGGTGAGATCACCACAAAATTATTTGCAGAACAACAAACAGCTGAACAATTACTTAAAATTTTAGGTTACAATGACTAAAAAAACGTATGCAGGAATACCCGAAAAATATTCGCGCCTTGATGACGCTAAAGTGGTATTAATTCCAGTTCCCTATGATGGAACCAGCACATGGCAGAAAGGTGCCGATAAGGGCCCTGAGGCGTTTCTAGATGCTTCAGAAAACATGGAATTGTTTGACATTGAAACACGTAGTGAACCGTATAAAAAAGGAGTCTACCTAGCTCCTGCTATCACTGAGAATTCTTCTCCAGAAAAAATGGTAGAAACAGTTCATAAAATTACCAAGAACTATATCAACCAAGATAAATTTGTAACCATTTTTGGTGGAGAACATTCTATATCAATTGGTACTATTAGAGCATTTAATGAATGTTTTGAAAATCTCACGGTATTACAAATTGACGCACATGCTGATTTACGTGCTGAGTTTCATGGTTCAAAGTGTAATCATGCATGTGCTGTATACGAAGCAAGTAAAACAACCAATCTAATTCAGGTAGGTATCCGCAGCATGGATATTGAGGAACTTGATAATATGGATGAAAATCAAGTTTATTTTGCACATGACATGGTAAATGATGATGATTGGATGAATGATGCTATTGGTCAAATGACTCCAAACGTATTTATAACTATAGATTTAGATGCTTTTGATCCTTCCATTCTGCCTTCGACCGGTACTCCTGAGCCAGGTGGACTGCTGTGGTATGAAACACTTACTTTCTTGAAAAAAGTATTCAAGAAGAAAAATGTAGTAGGATTCGACATTGTAGAGTTATGCCCTAATCCTGAGGAGCGCTCTTCAGATTTTGCTGCAGCCAAATTGTACTACAAAATGTTGGCCTACAAATTCAAATACAATAACAAAAAAAATGATGAAGACGATGAGTAAAGGACCTATTTCCAATTTCATAGAAAAATATTATTTACATTTTAATGCGGCCGCTTTAGTAGATGCCGCCAAAGGATATGAAGCCCAATTAGCGCAAGGTTCCAAAATGATGGTTACTCTTGCCGGAGCTATGAGTACTGCCGAACTAGGTAAAATATTTGCTGAGATGATTCGTCAAGATAAGGTTCAAATAATCTCTTGTACAGGTGCAAACTTGGAAGAAGATATTATGAATCTTGTTGCCCACTCTCATTATGAGCGCGTACCTAATTATAGAGACCTTACTCCTCAGCAAGAATGGGACTTATTAGAACGAGGATTAAACCGCGTAACCGATACCTGTATTCCTGAACATGAAGCTTTCAGAAGATTGCAAAAACACATTCACAAAATCTGGAAAGAGGCGGATGATAAAGGAGAACGCTATTTCCCACATGAATTCATGTATAAAATGTTGCTATCTGGTGTCCTAGAAGAATACTATGAAATTGATCTAAAGGATTCTTGGATGTATGCAGCTGCAGAAAAAAACCTGCCTATTATTGTACCAGGATGGGAAGATAGTACTATGGGTAACATTTTTGCCTCATATGTAGTTAAGGGAGAATTGAAAGCTTCTACCATGAAAAGTGGTATTGAATACATGACTTTCCTAGCGAATTGGTATACTAAAAACTCAAATAATGGTGTTGGCTTCTTCCAAATTGGAGGTGGAATCGCAGGTGATTTCCCAATTTGTGTGGTTCCTATGTTATACCAAGACCTAGAAATGCATGATGTTCCTTTCTGGAGCTATTTCTGTCAAATTTCAGATAGTACCACCAGTTACGGATCATATTCTGGAGCTGTTCCGAATGAAAAAATAACTTGGGGTAAACTCGATATTAACACACCAAAATTTATTATCGAGAGTGATGCAACTATTGTAGCACCTCTAGTTTTCGCCTATATTTTAGATATGTAAAATTTTTAAAAATATTTTTTGAGAATAATATTTTTGATTTACATTTAAGACGAATTTAACAATCCCCGTATGAAGCGCGTAATAGTTGATTACAAGAAACTTACCAACGAAATTTTATCCCTATTAGTGGAAAAATACCCTGATGGATATGGAGACGATGACATTATCCGATTTAAAAACGCCAACAACGAAACTGTAGAAGCATTGGAGGTGCGTACTGATGATGCCATTTACCTTGTAAAAGTTAGTACGCGTTTGGCTAACACAATGGAAAACTATGATGAAGATGAAGATTTTGACGGAAACGACGATATCTCTTCTGACTCCCTAGAAATCCCGGATGAATCCGATGATGAGGAATAAAAAAAATCCCGCAATGTTGCGGGATTCTTTTTTTTATAGATATCGTTCTTTAATAATCCGAATATGATGCTTCACATGGCCACTTATTATAAATCCAATTGCTCTTACAGAAATCACCGAATTATTTGCATTCCCATTTCTCAGTAATACTTGGTCATTAAAACTTTTAAAGAGCAATCGCGTACTTGCACGAACTACTTTAAACTCATCCATTAAACTTTCAACACTGCGTTCATTAGAAAAACTCTCAGGTACAAATAAATTTTCATCAAAGCCTGCTAAATTTGTTTTATCATTACGACCAATTCGTAAAGCTCTGTATTGAAAAATACGTTCGGTGTCCACCACATGAAGTAAAACCTCCGCTACGGTCCATTTTCCAATTCCATAGGAATAATGCAACTTCTCTTCAGGAATCGAATTTATCAAGTTCAAAAATTCTTTCTCTGTTTCATTAAAGGCTTGAAACAAATCTACATTACCTAAGGCTTTAATATAAGGATCATAATAGGCATTATATTCTTCAGTGGTCAAAAGTGTTGCTTTCATAATATTTATGCTGAATTTCTACTTGCGTTTATATTTCCAAACAATGAACGGGTTACCATCTTTTCATACACCTCCATTGTAGATGCATCCATAATCTTATCACGTTGAATTTGCTGAATACGTCTTAAAGCGTATTGTTGTATCGTTAATAATGGTAAAACAATTTGTTCTCTTATTTGTATAGAAGCTCTACCACTTTGTGTATTTTCCATCAGTTCACTGTATCCTGTAAGCTCTAATAATAGTTTTTTCGTAAGCTCATACTCATCATTAATAAGCGACCAAAAAGCACCAAACTCTTCATCATCCTTCATATACGCGGTCAATTTAAAAAATGATTTAGTTAGACTCATCATACTATTTTCTAGTAAAGTTTTGAAAAATAAAGAACTATTATATAATGCTTTAACTTTATCAAATTCACCTTTTACTTTAAATTCGTTAAGTGCTGTACCCACCCCAAAAAAGCCTGGAACATTCTGTTTTAATTGACTCCAACTACCCACAAACGGAATGGCTCTTAAATCTGAAAAAACTAAACCATCCGCCTTCCCTCTTTTGGAAGGTCTACTTCCTATGTTTGTTTTCGCATAGTACTTTAAGGTACTCATGCGTTCCAAATACGGAATAAACATCGGATGATTCTTAAATTGGGTATAGGCAGAATAACTTACTTCAGCCAATTCCTGCAACACTATCTTTTCATCTGCAGCTAAAACAGCCTTTTTATCATTGAAAACCTGATTAGAAATACCTGCACTTAGAAGTTGTTCCAAATTATATTGACTTGAATCAAGTGTGCCAAAATTTGAGCTTATAGTCTGACCTTGAACCGTTAACTGAATTTCTTCGTTTTCTATCTGAGAACCTAAAGAAGCATAAAACTGATGTGTTTTACCGCCACCACGTGCCGGAGGGCCTCCTCTACCATCAAAAAACACCACCTTAACGCCATACTTTCGAGACATTTCAGTAAGCTCTTCTTTAGCCTTATAAATACTCCAATTTGCCATTAAATAACCTCCATCTTTAGTACCATCTGAAAACCCTAACATAATCACTTGCATTTCGTTACGATTGGAAAGATGTGCTCTATAGCTAGTGTGTGTGTACAATTGCTCCATTACAGCTGGTGCCCCTTTCAAATCGTCAATGGTTTCAAATAATGGAATTACATCTACAGAGGGTTTTTCCCAGTCACAAAGGTGTATCATAGCTAGTGTCTCAAGAACGTTAAGAGCACTTCCATTATTACTTATTATATATCGATTAGCCCCTTTTTCTCCATTGCGTTGTTGAATTGACTTCATGGCATATATGGATTCAAGCGTACCACGTACCATTGGGTTTTCGAACAATGATGGATTAATCTCGCCTTTTACCTTAGTCAGCGCTTTAATTTGCTCCACTTCCGTTAGGTTTGAATATTCAACAGGTAGGTATTCTCCTTTTGTTACAGCTGCAATTTCGGTAATTACACTATGATGAACTCTGGAATCCTGACGTATATCGAGTGTAGCAAAATGAAACCCGAAAATGGCCACTTTATCTATCAAATCATCCAATTCCTCTACAAACAATGACTGATGTTCTAATACTAACAACTCTCTTAATTCCTGTAATGTAGCCTTAAATTCTTCCAAAGTATAGGAATCGGAAGCACCGGAAACAAAACTACTCTCATATAACTTTCGCTCCATTTCAGCTATAAGGACATCTGCTTTTACGAATGTTATACGACGTTTTAATTTACGTATATCCCTGTAGTAATTCTTTAAAATGGTACTTTTAAGCCTTGCAGCAACATCAAGAGTTATTTCAGCCGTCACAAATGGGTTCCCATCACGATCACCCCCTGGCCAAAATCCTAAATTAATAATTTCATTAGGCAACATTTCTCCTTTTAACATATTATGTCGAATATACCCATATATTTTACCCACCGAATGGTAAAACACATTTTCTAAATACCAGATAAGACTTACTGCCTCATCAAAAGGAGTTGGCTTTTCCTTTTTAAAGAAAGGTGTTTTCCCTAATTGAGCTAACAATTTCTTGATAACGGGTAAATCATTTTTCTGAACTGCTGTTGCCAAATCAGTTATAATACCCAAAACAGCTCCAGGATAAAACTGTGTTGGGTGAGCCGTTAGCACTGGGCGAATTTTAAACGTTTCCAAACAAGCCTTTAACTCCTTCTCTTTCCCCTTTGCTTCTGCCTTTTCTTTAATATTTCGCATAGTTCCTAATCCGTCCATATTATTGACTACAGGAAATGCTGCATCTTCAATAGCATCAAACAAAACCACTTGTCTCTCGATATATTGTATGAATCGAAACAATAGATCATTCTTCTCCTTTTCGCTGGGATTATCAAGATATTTTGCGAAAAAAGTCTCAATAATTTGAGTTGGGTTTTGATTATCATCATACCCTCTAATACAAACGTCAGAAAATAGTGGAAGAAGCGCACCTGTATTGGTGATTTTGTCATAAGGTAACGTCATGAAAAGGCTGTTATATATTTGGTATTTAGACAGCACTTCATCATTGAAACGTTCAATCTTAGGTTTTCGTAACATCATAGCTTTTAATTGAAATGTGAAGATACAAAAAGCCCTCTTAACACTAAATGGATAAGAGGGCTATGCTTACGGATTGTAACATAATGATTACATATCTTTAAAAATCGTATGCATCAATCGCTTTTTGTCATTAATGCTTTCTTCTAGGGAAATCATAGTTTCGGTACGAGATACACCATCAATGTCGTCAATACGGAAAATAATTTCTTTAGCGTGCTTTGTGTCCTTGGCTCTTATTTTACAAAAAATATTAAACTTTCCAGTAGTAATATGAGCTACCGTAATGTATGGAATATCATTAAGTCTCTCTAAAACAAATTTCGTCTGATGGGTCTTTTCAAGAAAAATACCAACATAGGCTATAAATGAATAACCTAATTTCACATAATCTAAGGTAAGCGATGAACCCTTTATAATACCAGCTTCCTCCATTTTCTTAACACGAACATGTACTGTACCAGCAGAAATTAATAACTTCTTGGCAATATCAGTAAATGGAGTACGCGTATTATCAATCAGCATGTCCAAAATTTGATGATCTACTTCATCTAATTTAAATTTTCCCATTTTCAAATTTTATTAATCGTAAAGAATATGCAAAAAAAGCGATTTTTATTGAAATAAATCACTTAAAAATCAACTAAATTTTAAGGTATCTTTGATTTTGTTGTATTTTTGTTAAAATTTCCCAAAGTAAATCTTGTCCGAAAACGTTTTCGGAAACTTCCTTCACACCTACAGACGATAAAGAAGTTTCTTTATGCCCGTAAAACCCCTGCAAATTTCCAATTTTTTCAAGTGTTGGCATAAAAACAATGCTATTATTTTGTAAAATTTCTTTAAATAATATTCCTACATTACTTTGCATTCCGGTAACATCATCATAAAGAAGTATATCTACAAAATTTTTACCGTTTTCTGGAATTTCAAAATATGAATCAACCCCTACTCCGTTTACATCGTTGAACGCGATATATGTTATAGCTGTAACTAAAGCCTCATATATATACACTCTAGTTGTATCTCTTTCATAATCAAGATTATAGTGGCCCGCTTCAAATAGAATTGTTGGTGTGTTTAGAGATGTAAACATATCCCCAACACAGTTAATATTAAAACCATCATCATACCTACCTACTTGATTAGGTATAAGTTCTTGTAATTGCTCATTCATTTTAACGATGACCTCCATAGCCTTTGCTCGAGAAGGAGTGATAGATCTAGATTCTTCCGCAGCTGGTGCTAAAAAGGAGACCGTGGCAGGATACGAGGTCTCACCCACAGAAAAAATAGTACGTTGATCATGAAGATTAAAGCAGAAATCGGGTTTAATTTGATCATAAATAGCCCTTAATATCTTACTTTCTGGTTGGGTTAAGTCTAAAGCATCCCTATTTAAATCAACTTGGTTGGCATTTATACGTGTATATGCCTTAGATCCGTCCGGATTTAACATAGGGATAATATACAAGGTACAACGATCCAGTAAATCACCTGAAAAAGAAACATCCAATCGACACCTATTCATGAAATCAATAAGCGCTTTAGTAGTGGTACTCTCATTACCGTGCATTTGAGACCAAAGTAGTAGCTTTTTAGGCCCTGTTCCAAGTTTATACATATAAATAGGAACTTTATTCACAGATTCACCCAATAGCTCAGGTATAAAACCATATTCATAAAGTATAGGAGTAATATGTTCAAAAGTAATATACCGGCCAAAGAGTCTCTCTTCTTTAAACTGAATCATGATAATAATAAATTAGGATTACAAAAGTAAACATAGTCCGATTTACAAAAGTAAACAATAAAAATTGAAAAATCAGTTAACAGTTGTATACGTTATACCGTTTGATTATACACAGGTAAACTACCGATTTTAAAGGGTATAGACAATTACTATAGGTATTACTTATTTGTCTATATATCAGTAATTTAATACTTTAAATATGAAGTAAATGTTTAAATAAATTGATACTTATTCAGATGGTAATTTACTTTGTTTTAGCTATTGTTACAATTGTGAACTACATATGTAACCATATTTTGATTACATTTGTAACATGATTCAATTTGCCCAAAGACTCCAACAACTACTAGATTATTATGGTATCACGGCCTCCGCATTAGCAGATACCATCAATGTTCAACGCTCTAGCATTTCTCATCTCTTATCTGAAAGGAATAAACCAAGTCTTGATTTTATAATGAAGATTTTGGAGGTATATCCAGAAGTTAGTTGGGAATGGCTACTACATGGTAAAGGTGAATTTCCAAAAAACGTATTAAATAAAGACAGTGAGTCCTACCCTCCTAAAACTTCGATAAAAGTACCAGAGCCCGATTTATTTTCAAATACGGAAGTTATGAGCAAGTTGGACGAACCTCATAAAAAGAAAAAAATCACTAAAATCATTATGTGTTACGATGACCAAACTTTTGAGGTATACGAGCAGTAATTTTTTGTAATTTGCACTAAAATTACTTTATGAAAAATAGCGTACCTTTTGTCTTACTTCTTTTACTTATTACTACAGCATGTTTTCAACCGGAACGGAATTGTACCGATTTTAAAACAGGTACCTTTGAATTCGAAGCTGAAGTTAACGGTGTAAAAGAAAAAACTACTTTTTTTAGAAATGATAGTATCGAAATTGACTATTATCAAGGTGTGGCCGATACTTCAAGTATTCGTTGGTTAAGTGATTGCGAATACATTCTTACTAAATTACATCCAAAAAATAACCAAGAGCGTAAACCTATTCATATGAAAATTTTAACTACCAAAGGAGATACCTATGTTTTTGAATTTTCTATGGTGGGTGATGCTGAAAACAAGCATAAAGGAACTGTCAAAAAACTAGAATAATTTTATGGAGCTTTTCTTAAATCCCGACGCTTGGATTGCTTTATTAACACTTACCTTTCTAGAGATTGTATTAGGTATTGATAATATCGTATTTATTTCCATCGCAGCTAACAAACTACCTGAACATCAGCGAGCAAAAGCGACAAACATTGGATTAGTATTAGCAATGGTACAACGTATTGCATTACTTTTCGCAGTATCATTTTTGGTTTCCCTTAAGGAACCATTTATGCACATTGATTGGGGTTGGTTTAAATCAGGAATTAGCGGGCAAACCATTATCCTCTTTTTAGGTGGACTTTTTCTGTTATATAAAAGTACCTCGGAAATTCATGAAAAGGTAGAAATGCCTGAGCATAGTGAAGAATCTCTGCGAAGTAAGAAAATTTCAACACTTTCCTCTGCCATAGTTCAAATTATATTAATAGACTTTATATTCTCTATCGATTCTATTTTGACTGCTATAGGTATGACCAATGGAATAACTCCTAATCATAATGATGCTCTAATACTTATGATCATTGCCGTAGTGATCTCCATAATTGTAATGATGATTTTTGCAAATCCGATTCGTAAATTTATTCACGAAAATCCATCCATGCAAATCCTTGGGCTGGCTTTCCTTATACTCATTGGATTTATGCTTATTACCGAAGCCGCTCACTTATCCCATACAAGTGTATTTGGCAATGTAGTAGGTGCTATTCCAAAAGGATACCTCTATTTTGCTATAGCTTTCTCATTATTTATTGAATTCTTAAATATGAGAATGAAGAAAAAAGCTTCTTTGAAAAAATAAATCTAAAAAAAGCGCCTTCTGGGCGCTTTTTTGTTTCTAGTTAAAATAAAGTGATTTGTCCATCATCTTCGGTTTTAGTTTCACCTTCATCAGGATTCAACGTAACGGTAACTGGTTTTTCATTTTCATCCACTGATTCTTCTTCAACAACTTCTATTTCCTCAGGAGCTATAGGTTCAGGTTCTTCAAAGGCTAAAGAAGTTAAGGTATTAATGGATTTTAGCTTATCGGCAGTAAGTTGATTCCCTAGCGCTTTTATTCCTTTAATGGCAATAAATTCTTCCAAGTTTATTTCTTGATTCGGCTTTACTTCTTTCCCTTTAACTTTTGTAAATTCTATCTCAGCCACTGGACGCCAATCAGTAGATATCCATTCTAATTGAGTCTTTGGATGTTCAGAAATGAAAATTTCATCTTTATTTTCGTTTTCTATTACAAAGCGTTTAACAAAATAACGCTCTTTCTCTCCTTCGTAATAAATGACCGAAATAGGCTTCTTTGGATGCCATTTTTCAAGTACAATCATATCACTGTCAAAATGGGTTGATAGATCAGGTAATATAGTTTTTAAACTACCATTTTGACGAATAATTAATAATCGATCATCCCCTTTAAATTCACCAAGTAGTTCTCCTCTTCCATCCACATTAAGACGTTGAACTGTATCATCAAACCAAATTTTCCTAGGTTTTAAGGTAGATACCCCTCTTTCTTTCAACTCAATACGTTTAACTGTATATTTTGTGACTAGATTACCTTTAGAATTTCTTCCCTTAATAAGTACATCCGCAAAATCAAGATCCCACTTAAGTTTTTTGATACTTCCTACTTGACGAAGATTAACAGTGACCACTTCAGCTTCTCCATTAGGGTTAGCTGTAAAATACAACACCTCGGATCCCGCCTTCTCTTGTGTAAGATCATATTCCTTATCACGTGTAATTCCGGTAACATGAAAACGTTTAATATAAGCTGCTCCACCTTTACCATCCTTATAAATCATATTATAAATGGTGCGCTTGTCATTTTTCTTAAAGACTGCGATATGGATAATATCTTTACCTACATAGGTTTTATCTGAAACCTTTGTAATAATCATTTTGCCATCCTTGGTGAAAACTATAATATCATCAATATCGCTACAATCATCTACATATTCATCCTTTTTAAGTGAGGTACCTATAAAACCTTCAGCTCGGTTTACATAAAGCTTCGTGTTTCTAATAACTACTTTGGTTGCCTCAATATCATCAAAAAGACGGATCTCGGTTTGACGTTCTCTACCTTTGCCATACTCTTGTTTCAATCTCGTAAAATAAGCTATAGCAAACTCAATTATATGGTTCAAGTTATGAGTAACTTCAGCGATTCTTTCTTCAAGTGAATCAATTAACTGCTGTGCTTTATCGATATCAAATTTAGAAATACGCTTGATTCGGATTTCTGTCAATCGTACAATGTCTTCCTCGGTTACTGCACGCTTAAGATGCTTAATGTGTGGTTGTAACCCTTTGTCAATGGCACTAATTACTCCTTCCCAGGTTTCTTCTTCTTCAATATCACGATAAATTCTATTTTCAATAAAAATACGTTCTAAGGACGAAAAATGCCATTGTTCCTCCAATTCTTGTAGTTGCACCTCTAACTCTTTTCGGAGCAATTCCACTGTGTTCTCTGTAGAACGTCTAAGCATCTCAGATACTCCAATAAAATTAGGTCTATTATCTTCAATAATACAACCTAAAGGAGAAATGGAAGTCTCACATGCAGTAAAAGCATACAATGCATCAATGGTTTTATCCGGTGAAATCCCAGATGGTAAATGCACCAATATTTCAACTTCTGCTGCTGTGTTATCTTCAATTTTCTTAATCTTAATTTTTCCCTTCTCGTTTGCCTTTAAAATGGAATCAATTAAAGATGAAGTATTTGTGCTAAATGGAATTTCGGAAATAACAAGGGTGTTCTTATCCATCTGAGCGATCTTTGCCCTAATACGAATTTTACCACCTCGTTCTCCATCATTATAATTGGTGACGTCCATGATTCCTGCCGTTGGAAAATCAGGATAAATTTCAAATTTCTTTCCCTTAAGATGCTTTATGGAAGCCTCGATTAATTCATTGAAATTATGGGGTAGAATTTTGGTCGATAACCCTACGGCGATTCCTTCCGCACCCTGCGCCAATAGTAACGGAAACTTTACAGGAAGATTAACCGGCTCCTTTTTTCTTCCATCATAGCTTAACTGCCAATCTGTAATTTTTGGGCTATACACTACATCAAGGGCAAATTTTGATAATCTTGCCTCAATATAACGAGATGCAGCGGCTCCGTCTCCAGTAAGGATATTTCCCCAGTTTCCCTGAGTATCAATAAGAAGATCTTTCTGTCCTATCTGTACCATCGCATCAGCTATACTAGCATCTCCGTGGGGGTGATACTGCATGGTATGCCCTACAACATTGGCGACTTTATTATAGCGTCCATCATCAAGTTCTTTTAAAGAGTGCATTATCCGGCGTTGTACTGGCTTGAAGCCATCTTCAATTGCAGGTACAGCACGTTCTAAAATCACATAGGAAGCATAATCCAAAAACCAATCTTTGTACATCCCAGTAACCTTGGTAATTGTATCATGGGAATCTAATTGATGTTGTTCTTCGTTATTTAGGTCGTTATCTTCCGTTATCATTTAGTTATAAGGATATCAAGCGTTTATAATAATTTGAATAAGAGCTTATTTTTCAACTACGTCTAATTCTACTTTCAGATTGCTGATAATAAATTCTTGACGATCTGGCGTGTTTTTCCCCATATAAAATTCTAATAATTGATCTATGGTGGTAGCCTTATCTAACATTACAGGATCAAGGCGAATGTCTTCTCCAATAAAATGTCTAAACTCATCAGGGGATATTTCTCCCAATCCTTTAAATCGGGTGATTTCTGGTTTACCCTTTAATTTTTCGATAGCCATATTACGTTCTTCTTCAGAGTAACAATAAATAGTTTCCTTTTTGTTCCGTACTCTAAAAAGTGGAGTCTGCAATATGTATAAATGGCCTTCTTTTATTAGTTCAGGAAAAAATTGTAGAAAGAATGTAATCAACAATAGGCGAATGTGCATTCCATCCACGTCGGCATCAGTGGCGATAACAATGTTGTTATATCGAAGATCTTCCATAGATTCTTCTATATTAAGTGCCGCCTGTAAAAGGTTGAATTCCTCATTCTCATACACAATTTTCTTAGTCATTCCGTAGGTATTTAAAGGCTTACCTCGTAAACTAAAAACGGCTTGAGTATTAACATCTCTTGATTTAGTGATTGAACCGGAAGCTGAGTCACCCTCGGTAATAAACAGCGTACTTTCCAAACTTCGTCCATTTTTTGAATCTGTAAGGTGGATACGACAATCACGTAATTTTTTATTGTGAAGACTTGCTTTTTTAGCGCGTTCTTTGGCTAGTTTTCTAATACCTGAGAGTTCTTTTCTTTCCCTCTCAGCTTGCATAATTTTACGCTGAAGTAATTCAGCAGTCTCTTGATTCTTGTGTAAAAAGTTATCTAGATGGGTTCCTATAAAATCATTAATATAGGTTCGAACCGTTGGCAGGTCGCCTCCCATATCTGTAGAACCTAACTTTGTTTTAGTCTGGCTTTCAAAAACAGGCTCCATAACCTTAATGGAAATGGCAGCAATCACCGACTTTCTAATATCAGAAGCATCATACTGCTTGCCATAAAAGTCACGGATGGTTTTTACTAAAGCTTCTCTAAATGCTGTAAGGTGCGTACCTCCTTGAGTAGTATTTTGACCGTTTACAAACGAGTAGTATTCTTCACTATACTGAGTTCTACTATGTGTAAGTGCCACTTCAATGTCTTCTCCTTTAAGATGGATGATAGGATACAAGAAATCTTCTTCATTGGTAGTATCCATCAACAAATCTTTCAACCCGTTTTCTGAATAAAACTTTTCTCCATTGAATACAATGGTTAACCCAGGATTGAGGTATACGTAGTTTTTTAGCATTCGCTCTACGTACTCATTTCGGTACTTATAATTTTTAAAGATGGTATCATCTGGAATGAAACTAACTTTAGTTCCTCGTCTACGTGAGCTCTCCTCTTGAGGCTCTTCAATAGTTAGAATTCCCTGTTCGAATTCAGCGGCTTTGGAAAAATTATCTCTGTTGGATTCAACTCTAAAATAGGAAGATAGTGCATTTACCGCCTTGGTTCCTACACCATTTAATCCCACTGATTTCTTAAATGCTCGAGAATCATACTTCCCTCCTGTGTTCATTTTAGAAACCACATCTACAACCTTCCCAAGAGGAATACCACGCCCGTAATCTCTTACAGCCACCTTATTTCCCTGAATGGAAATCTCGATGGTCTTACCAGCGCCCATAACAAATTCATCAATACAGTTATCCAATACCTCCTTAAGAAGAATATAGATTCCATCGTCTGCAGAGGAACCATCGCCTAGCTTCCCGATATACATCCCTGGACGCATGCGAATATGCTCTCTCCAATCGAGTGATTTAATATTATCTTCGGTATATTGTAGACTATCTGACATGAAACGAACGGATTTTGTGGAACGATGCTAATATAATAACTCAAACCTGAATATAAAACCCATTAGTCGCAAAATAATTAACAAATAACATACCGCTTATGCACGTATAACTGAGCACCTAAGCGGTATATTGGATGAAAATTTACCTTTATTTTAGTTGTTTTCCCAAATGATTCACCTTTTGTAACCACCGTAATCTAAGTTCTTGAGTGGAAGTTTTAACAACCCCCAAAGTAGTTACCTTTACAGGTGATATGCCACAAAACTGGAGAGTTGATTTTTTCAATTGATTGATACTTGGGCGACCATACATCCATCTGTAGTAGTATCCTGGTTGATCAATGGTCGTAATGATATGACCTGTTTTACCTTTGAGAAGCTTATCCCACCAAATGGAATTTTCACGATATTGGAAAGCAAAACCAGGTAAAAATAATCTATCAATAAAGCCCTTTGTTATGGCAGGTAATCCTCCCCACCAAACGGGGTGTATCCATACCAAATGATCAGCCCATTTAATTTTATCCCAAGCGTCCAAAAGATCAGGCTCAAGTTCAGTACGCTTGCGGTAGCCAAAAGCCAAATTAGGCGAAAATTCAAGTTCTGCAATTGCTATTTCCTGAACCTCAGCTCCTGCTTGAATAGCACCCTCTTTATACGAAGCTGCTAAGGCATGATTTAGTGATTCCTTATCAGGATGACCGTTTATAATTAAAATTTTTCTAGACATCTTTCCGTTATTTTGATTCTGAGGTAAAAGTAATATCATCACCTTAGAGGAAATAGGACAATTGTCTAAAAAGAAACCTCTTTGCGTACTCTGCTTAAGTGTCTTTGAGTAATCCCTAAATAGGATGCTAAATATTGAAGGGGAATGTTTTTAATATAATCAGGATGATTTTTAAGCAAGGACTGATAACGTTCAGCAGCGCTTTCACGCTGTAATTGAAAAATACGCTTTTCAAGTCCTATATACTGCTGCTCAGCCATCCTACGCATATAAAGGCTCCAATTTGGAATCTGTGATTCTAAGATTTTTAATGATTCTATATCAACCGTTAGAATTGAGGCTTTAGTGAGCGCTTGTATGGATTCAACACTTTCTTGACCTGTTATAAATGCGGAGTAAGCTGTTACCATTTCACCTTGAAATTGAAAACAATACGTCACTTCCTCGCCTGCAGGAGAACTGTAATAGGATCGAAATGTTCCTGAATTAATAAAAGCCGCTTGCCTACAAAAGGCTCCTTCCTGTATAAAATAGGTGTTCTTAAGTAAGGTTTGTTCCTTGAAAAAAGGCAGACTATATTGAATCTCCTCTTCCGTAAAAATCCCTACTTGCTGAAGATACCTTTTTAATAATTCCGTCTCCATTCCTAAGGTTAATTTGAAATGGCTATTTCCTCCATTTCCAATTCTTGTATAATAGCTTCTTTTACTTTGGTAAGTGCAAAATCTTTTGCTTCGGCAAACGACACCTCATATTTCCGCTTAAAATCGCAGAATTTTTCAGGGAAACGGGCTAGAAGTGTATTATAAAACCCATCTAAAACGGCCTCAGATGGCATCTCAAAACCCATTCGAACTTGAAAACGACGCATAAGAGCTGAATCAATTATTTCATCGTGATTTGTAGCCGCAATCAATAAGGAATTTTCCGGATAATAGTCAATTAATTGAATGATGGTATTTACCAAACGGCGCATTTCACCCACATCTTTATCATCTTCTCCTCTGGCCTTTCCAATTTGATCAAATTCATCTAGAAACAATACTGCTCGGTCTCTTGCTGCCTTATCAAAGATGGCCTTAATGTTTTGAGAAGTTTCTCCAATTCGAGCACTCACAATCGTTGCTAAATTTACCACTAAAATTGGTTTTTTAAGGGCATGGGCGATAGCCTTTGCTGTAGTTGTTTTTCCACAACCTGAACTTCCCATTAGCATAATTTTGTTGTTGACCGTAAGACCATATTTCTTTAAAGCCTCCCCATGTCTATGTTCTTTTATTAGAGATTGTACATGCACTTTGTTAGGGGTCGATAATACGATGTCATCCAGTGAAACCTCTTCTTTATCACTGATTACAAGTTCATAAACATTCATCATTTATTTTTCAATTTAGTGCTATTCTCCCAAGCGTTCTTGGTAACTTGATATACATAGTTAAGTTTTGATGGTTCACCGTAATAAGCAACCTCCTGCGATCCTATCTTTTGGGCGCCAAGTCGTTCTATTGCCATTTGAGAACGTATGTTTTCAGCACCTATATGCAATTGGATTTGGGATACATACTTAAAAGCGTGAGTAAACATGAGTTCTTTAATGGAATGATTAGCTCCTGTTCCCCAATGAGAAACCGCATAAAAGGTATACCCGATAAGTACAAGACTCTCCTTAGGGTCAAAATCGTAGAAACGTGTACTTCCAATAATTTTTTGGCTTTCCTTTTCCACTATTTTAAAAGCTCCACCACTTTTTATTGCCCCATCAAAGAACACGGCAAAAACCTCCTTCTTCCACCTGTCTTTATTAGGGTGTTGTTTCCAAATTTCTGGATCTGAAGCTACCTTATATAAGGCTTCAAAATCCTCTATTTGAAGCGGAAGCAGCTGTAATTCTGAGGTTTCTAAAATAGGCTGAGAGTTAAAAACTAATTCCATCCAATTCAAATTTATATTACAAACCAGAAACATGCTCAGGGCAATCAATTCTAATTTCCCGCTGATGTAGAGTTGTTTCTAGTAATTTGCAGTAATGATTTTCACCCTGCTTTTTATAATTTGTGCAAGTAAAACACATACGTTGCAAAGTAATAATTCCAGCTACGGTAAGCTCATGTATAAGGCGTAATAACCCACTAAGCATCACCTCTTTTTGATCAATATCTAATTTGTGTAAAGGTTTTTCTAATTTCCCTGCAAACAAAGCAGCCTTTTGAGCAACTCCCCTACCTATATCGGTGAGAGAGATGATATGACTTCTTGTGTCATTACTATCAGGAAGCTTGGCTATTAATTGTTTTTGAAGTAACACCTTTACACTATCGCTTATAGTGGCCTTAGTCATATTAAATTCATTGGCAAGATAACTTACCTTACATTTTTCTGGTTGATGAAATAATATAAAGATGAGTATCTGCAATTGTATTGGACTCAATGTAGTATCTCTACTTTCATCCCACAGCAAGACCCTAAAAGCTTCAGATATACGTTCTAATGCCACGACAATTTTACTATCAATATTACTTTCTTGTCTTTCGGGATTAAATGCTGAAGCCATAACTAAAAAAATGGAATACAAATATAGCGTTGTTTATGCTATAATATAAAATTAAGCCCTATAAAGTTAGTTATCCTAACAGTATAGGGCTAAAAAATTAGGCTTTCACGTCAGCCATAGAAGCACCAAAATTGATATGCAAGACATTACCATTAGGCGTTACAAGAGCAGGAACCGATTTCACACCTGCCATTTCGGCTTCATTAATTCGTGTAGTATCTTCTCCAAAATGAACTACCTCTACATTATTAGAACCTAATAGTTCTATGATATCATGTTCTGCACTTACACAAACTGGGCAACCAGCATGATAAAAAATTGATTTTTTCATAATAATTAAGATTAAAATTAGATGACACAAATATAGTTAGGATTCCTAATTAATGCAAGTAAATTTTATCTAATTCTAATAACGGATTAATTATTACAAGGGACGTAATTGTAAATGATCCATCTGTTTTCCAGCCAGCGTCTTCTCTCCAACGGATTTAAATCCAAGTTTTAGATAAAGTCGTTTGGCATTTGGATTATCCAAGTCTACTAAAAGACCAAGGGTTTGTTGTAGTTTTGTAACACGTTCCTCAATGAGATAGTTTAACAATAAGGAACCTACCCCTTTACCTTGCTGATTGGGGTGTACTCCCAAGGTATCAATATACCACTCGCCTTGGGAAGTTTCATCCTCAGGGTTAAATGGAACGCTATATTGCTCTTCAATGTACGTTTTAATAGGAAGTCTTAATTTAGATAGCTGCCCTCCATAATACACATTAACCACAGCCACCACCTCTCCTTGCTCCTCTACAACCAAACAATTCTCGTATGAATACTGATTCGCTGGCAATTGGGCAAAATGTTGTAAAAAAGAAAAGGCTTTATCATAGTTTTGTTCCCCAATAAAAACATATACAATATCTTCCATAGCTAACATTAAATGAGTAGCAATGGCTTTTGCATCTTTCGGAGTCGCGTGACGAATATTCATGGTACGTAGATATTAAAAAAAAACTGTCGAAATTATTCCCGACAGCTTAGATAGTATTATATTTAACTAATAATTACACGTTAAATCGGAAGTGCATTACATCTCCATCCTGCACAATATATTCCTTTCCTTCCACTCGCATTTTACCCGCTTCTTTAACCTTAGCCTCACTACCAAAAGATACGTAGTCGTTATAAGCAATAACTTCAGCACGAATAAATCCTTTTTCAAAATCAGTATGGATAACTCCTGCGGCCTGAGGTGCGGTAGCTCCAATTGGAATGGTCCAAGCACGAACCTCCTTAACACCTGCAGTAAAATACGTTTGCAGGTTTAATAATTTATATGCTGCACGAATGAGTACAGACGATCCTGGCTCTTCAAGTCCAATATCCTGAAGGAACATCTGCCGTTCCTCGTAATCTTCTAATTCAGCAATATCGGCCTCCGTAGCCACAGCCAACACAATAATTTCTGCATTTTCATCCTTTACTGTTTCTTTAACCCTGTCTACATAGGCATTTCCACTTTTAGCAGAAGCTTCATCTACATTACAAACATATAATATTGGTTTTGCAGTAAGTAATTGAAAACCTTTCATTAAATCAGCTTCCTCCTCATCTACTTCAACAGCTCTAGCAGAAATTCCTGCCTCCAAAGCATTCTTAAACTTCACTAAGGTAGCTTGTTCTTTAATAGCATTTTTATCACCTGTCTTCGCGGCACGATTTACCTTTTCAAGTCTTTTATCTACCGTATCAAGGTCTTTTAATTGAAGTTCAATATCAATAGTCTCCTTATCTCTAATAGGATCTACACGACCGTCTACGTGAACTATATTATCATTATCAAAACATCTCAACACGTGAATAATGGCATTACATTCACGTATATTGCCCAAAAATTGATTTCCCAATCCTTCTCCTTTACTTGCACCTTTAACCAAACCTGCAATATCCACAATTTCTACAGTAGCAGGCTGTACACGTTCAGGAACTACCAGTGTTTCTAATTTTTCCAATCTAGGATCTGGAACATTAACTACACCTAAATTAGGCTCAATAGTACAAAAAGGAAAATTAGCACTTTGCGCTTTAGCATTGGATAAACAATTGAATAAGGTCGATTTTCCAACATTGGGTAATCCTACTATACCTGCTTTCATGGGTCTTTAATTTTGAGCGGCAAATATAATTAAACTAAATGCATTTTAGAACATAAGGTAATGCGGAATACAAAGAAACCTTTTAAATGTATCTTGATCATAGAAGTACACCCTTGTTTATTTCCAAAAAAAAAGCCGAAAATACTTTTTCGACCCTTTTCCTATAATCTTTTACTTCTCCCTACTCTGGATGCATAAATCGTTGCTTACCTAGAAGTTCCTCTTCTGTCTCCACGTGACTATCATCAGGAACACAACAATCTACCGGACAAACTGCAGCACATTGTGGTTCTTCATGAAACCCTTTACACTCCGTACATTTATCAGGTACAATATAATATATATCATCACTGATTGGTGTTTGAGCATCATCTGCATTAACTTCTTTTCCATTAGGAAGTACAATACTTCCATTTAATGCAGTTCCGTCACTATAGCGCCAATCATCGGCACCTTCATATATTGCTGTATTTGGGCATTCCGGCTCACATGCGCCGCAATTGATACATTCATCGGTAATTATAATAGCCATGGTTAAAGGTTTTTAAAAGTTTCTCCAAGCACTTTTCAAATCTTATTCTTGAAAGCTTGGATTAGCATATGTGCTTTCCGTAAATTTGTATGCAAAAATATTTCAATTCGAAGATAAAAACAAACGTTTATGACGTTAAACCATCGCAAATCGGCATTTATTACTCTAGGAAGCTTTCTAAAGCAATTCTCTACTACTGAAATAACCAAAAATAATTCAGTACCCTATAACGATCTTTTTTTTGACCGATTTACCAGTGCTATAGAACAAGCAGGGCTATACAATGGCTGGTTTTCTAGAGAAAATATACTATTTGCCTGTGAATCTTGGAGCGATGCGCTTTCAGAAGAGAACCTATCAAAATGGTTAAATAATTATGATTTTTCAGCAATTGTACCGAAAAAAGTTGCAATAATCATGGCAGGAAATATTCCACTGGTTGGGTTTCATGATTTCTTAAGTGTTCTAATTTCGGGACATGAAGTTATTGTAAAACAATCAAGTAATGACACAAAACTTTTACCCATATTAGCTGAATATCTTCAAGTAGTTTCCGCATGTTTTGAGCAAAAAATTAATTTCTCATCTGAAAAACTTCCGGAATTTGATGCAGTCATAGCCACAGGAAGTGATAATACTGCTCGTTATTTTGAATACTACTTTGGTCAAAAACCTCACATTATTCGAAGAAATCGTAATTCAGTTGCCGTTCTAACTGGTACTGAAACTAAAGAAGAATTGGAAGCTTTAGGAGAAGACATTTTTAGATATTACGGTCTAGGTTGTCGAAATGTATCAAAACTTTTTGTTCCTGAAGGGTATGATTTTGACGCCTTTTTTAAAGCTATATATTCATATCACCCCATTGTGAATGAGGATAAATATGCCAACAATTACGATTATAATAAAGCGGTTTATCTGATGAGTTTAATTCCATTATTAGAAAACGGTTTTCTTATGTTAAAAGAAGATACTCAGTATGCATCCCCTATTGCCACTCTTTTTTACGAATCTTATAACAATCTAGAAGAGCTTAAAGAAAGGCTTATGGCGGACTCCGATAAAATTCAATGCATTGTTGGAAAAAACCATTTCGCAAACCAAGTATCTTTTGGTCATACCCAAAAACCACAATTATGGGATTATGCAGATGGAGTAGACACACTTTTGTTTTTAACAAATTTAAGGTGAAATGTTTACAAGTTTTTTTACATCTTTTTTCAGATAATCACCAAATTTGTACTGCATTTTCGATACACCAAAAATTACTATGAAAAAACACAATTTCAGTGCCGGACCGTCAATATTGCCGCAACCGGTCATTCACCAATCAGCGCAGGCTATTCTAGATTTCGAGAATATGGGGCTTTCCATAATGGAAATATCTCATAGAGATAAAAAGTTTGTAGCTGTTATGGAACAAGCCCGTTCATTAGCCATTGAATTATTAGGACTCGAAGGAAAGGGATACCAAGCCCTATTCCTTCAAGGAGGAGCCAGTATGCAATTCCTATCAGTTGCCTATAACTTATTGGAGAAAAGAGCTGTATATGCCGATACAGGTACTTGGTCTGCAAACGCTATTAAAGAAGCACGATTTTTAGGAGACATTGATATTATTTCTTCTTCAAAGGACCAAAACTACAATTATATCCCAAAAGACATTGTAGTTCCTCAAGATGCAGATTATTTCCATTTCACTTCGAACAACACTATTTTTGGAACACAATTCAAGGAGGTACCGTCTTCTGAAATTCCGGTAGTTTGTGATATGAGTTCAGATATTTTCTCACGAGAAATTGATTACTCAAAAATAGACTTAATCTATGCAGGTGCTCAAAAGAACATGGGACCTGCAGGAACCACTTTAGTCGTTGTGAAGGAATCCATTCTAGGAAAGGTATCTAGAGCTATTCCTAACATTCTTAATTATCAATCCCATATTGCCAAAGAAAGTATGTACCACACACCAGCTGTTTTTGCAGTGTATGTGTCTTTGTTAACTATGGAGTGGTTGAAACAACTAGGTGGAGTTGCAGCCATTGAGAAAATAAACAAGGAAAAAGCATCTCTTTTGTATCATGAAATCGATCGTAACCCTCTTTTTAAAGGGTTCGCAGCCACCGAAGACCGTTCACTTATGAACGCAACTTTTAACCTTACAAATGAAGGTCAAAAAGACATTTTTGATACGCTATGGAAAGAGGCAGGTATTAGCGGACTTAACGGACACCGCAGCGTAGGTGGATACCGCGCTTCCATATATAATGCCATGCCACTTGAAAGTGTAAAGGTATTGGTAGATGTCATGAAAGAGTTTGAACGTAAAGCGTAATACCATTCAACAGTTTCCATCTACTATGTATTAACTAACATAAAATACAAGGTAAAGGTGGTTATTGAATTCAAAAAAATAAAAAAAATTAAGAAAATGAAAATATTAGCTAACGACGGAATATCACAAAGTGGAATTGAAGCTCTTCAAGCCGGCGGATTGGAAGTTATTACAACCAAAGTAGCACAAGAACAGTTAATTAACTACATAAACACACATGAGGTAGATGTTTTATTGGTACGCTCAGCAACCAAAGTTCGTCAAGACGTAATTGATGCATGCCCTTCTCTTAAAATAATAGGACGTGGTGGTGTTGGTATGGATAATATTGATGTAGCCTATGCAAAAGAAAAAGGATTACATGTAATCAATACACCTGCAGCTTCTTCTGAGTCAGTGGCCGAATTAGTTTTTGCTCATCTTTTCAGTGGTGTTCGCTTTCTGCATGATGCCAACCGTAATATGCCATTAGAAGGAGATTCTCGATTTAATGAATTAAAGAAAGCATATGGTGCTGGGGTAGAATTACGTGGAAAAACACTAGGAATCCTTGGTATTGGACGAATTGGGCAAGCCACAGCTAAAGTAGCATTAGGCTTGGGAATGAAGGTAATTGCATTTGATCCTTTTATTGAGCAAACAAGTATATCTTTAGACTTTTTCGATGGACAATCACTTACCTTTACTATTCAAACCACTACTAAAGAAGAAGTACTATCTAAAGCAGATTTCATTACTTTACACGTTCCTGCACAAAAGGAATATGTAATTGGTCAACCTGAATTTGAATTGATGAAAGACGGTGTTGGAATCGTAAATGCGGCCAGAGGTGGCGTAATTGACGAAGTAGCTTTACTTCATGCAATGGATAGCAAAAAAGTAGCTTTTGCAGGTCTGGACGTATTTGAAAATGAACCTTCTCCTGCTATTCAAGTATTAATGCATCCAAATGTATCACTAACACCTCATATCGGTGCGGCTACTAATGAAGCTCAAGACCGTATAGGTACAGAATTGGCTTCACAGATTATATCGTTATTGAAAACCGTATAATTACATTAATATTACATATTATTAAAGCCCTATCATTTTGATATGGGCTTTTTTGTTTGTATTTTTTCAGCTTAAACATTTTATAGTATGCCAGATATTTTTGAATTATTAAACAGTGATTTAGGTAAACAATTAATTACCAAAACAGGAAATGAAGCAGGTATAAGTAGTGAACAGACCTCAGAGGTACTTTCAATGGCTTTACCTGCATTAATGGGAGCTATGCAACAAAATGCTACCAGTGCACAAGGAGCTCAAAGTCTATTAGGAGCACTTACTTCAAAGCATGATGGTAGTATTTTAGACAATTTAGGAGATCTTTTTCAAGGTGGAGTAAATTCAGATGTCCTACAAGATGGTTCTGGGATTTTAGGACATATACTTGGAGGTAAACAAACAGCTATTGAAAATGGAATTAGTAAAAAAACTGGAATAAGTTCACAGCAAATTGCTCAAATCCTAAAAATTGCTGCCCCAATCCTAATGGGATATTTAGGGAAACAAGCGAAAGAAAAAAACGTTTCAACCACAGATGGTTTGGGGGGATTACTAGAGGGTCTAGGCGGAGGCTCCAAAGGTGGAAGCCTTCTAACCTCCTTATTGGATGCCGATGGTGACGGTAGCATCATTGATGATGTAGCCGGTATGGTTCTTGGAGGAAACAATAAAAAAAGTACAGCAGGTTCTCTCCTTGGAAGTCTCTTTAAGAAAAAATAATCCAATCACACCTTCTCGTAAGAACATAATTAACAAGGTGTTGAGAAGGTGTTATGGTTTTTTTTTGTAACTTAATAAAATGAAACAGTGTATATTCATCGTATGGCTATTAATCCTTTTTTCTGGCTGTCAAAGCCAAAGAATGGTGGTATCAGATGCCGAGAAAGCGGCCTTTGAAACCACAAACGGTGACCCTGTAACTATTGAAAATGAAGAGCTTGAATATGAAATTACTATCATTGATCCAGGGTTTTACTCCTGGCTTTATAGTATTGCTCATCCAAGGGGATACTATTCACAATCATTTTTAGAAAATAGAAATCGTATTATGGTTATGGAATGGAATCAAAGGGTTACCCAACCTCAGTTTTATGATTCCAATTTATATGAAATGCAAATTAATTATGAACAAGGAGTAGATTACGGCTATGAGGTTAACTATCAGTTATACAACTATTTAATTTATTTTCAACGTAAATACAACCAACGTCTTGGCCCATGGCTCCCAAGAATCTAATTACCTTTCAAGGCTCACTGAAGATAAACATAGGGTAACTTCAATCCCCTTTCATATTGATTTCATTGGATTTTTTATCCATTTTAAAAAGCCTATCTTTGCCACAAAATTAACCTTATGAAAAAGCTTAAGGAGCGATGGAACATCACTTCCAACTTCCAATTAGTTATCATATTTATTGTTTTTGGTATTACAGGAACTACTGCCTCTATGATTGCTAGCCCAATAACTGAATGGATTGGTCTAGAGCTTGAAACCACCAATAAGTGGATTTACTGGCCTGTTAGAATTTTGTTAATCTTTCCTCCTTATCAAGTATTATTGGTTTTCTTTGGATGGCTATTTGGTCAATTTCAGTTTTTCTGGAATTTTGAAAAGAAAATGTTACGAAGTTTAGGGATTAAAATTTGAAAAATAAATACAACATATCCTTATTCCTCCTAATGGTAACACTTAGTAGTGTTATCATGTTCCCTACTGCGTTAAAACTTTCTCACATTTTTAGCCAACACGAGCATGAAATTTGTGAAAACCACCACACTACAACTCACTTTCATAAAACTGATGTGGATTGCGAGTTTTATAAATTTAACCTCAATAATCCTGTTATTTTCTCATCGACTTCATTTGATTGTGTTGAAATAACCTATCAGGTAAAGCATAATTTTCTTTATTATTCATTTTTATCATACTATAAACAGCTTCATTTTGAGCTGCGCGGCCCACCCTCTCTAGTATAATTTGTGCCGTTTTTTTAACCCCCTTATTTCAGGGGTAATTTTTAGTATTATTATAATTATAAAAAATGAATAAATATCTTATTACATTGAGTTTTCTATTGTGCATACAAGTGATTGTTGCTCAAAATATTTTTAAAGGGACCGTTATTGATAATGAAACAAAACAAGGTATACCCTTCGCATCCGTGTATTTACCCCAGTTAGAGAAAGGTGCTTCAACCGATGAATCTGGTGCTTTTGAAATCACAAATATTCCTGCTGGAAGTTATAAGTTAGTTGTTTCTGTTCTAGGTTTTGCTACCTTTTCAAAGAATGTTGACATAACCACTGGAAATAATACATTGCAAATTTCATTAGAACCTTCTGCAGTTGAAATTGAACAGGTAATTGTATCTACGCCTTTTCATAAACTGCAAAGTGAGAATGTTATGAAGGTATCTCAAAAGAGCCTAACTCAAATGCAACAACAAGGGGCCAATACACTTATAGATGGTATCGCAACCATTCCAGGAGTCAACAGCGTTTCTACAGGTACGGCAATTGGAAAACCTGTAATACGTGGATTGAGTTCTAATAGGGTATTAGTTTATACACAAAATATTCGTTTAGAAAATCAACAATTTGGAGGCGAACATGGCTTAGGTCTTAATGATAACGGTGTAGAGAGTGTTGAAGTCATAAAAGGACCAGCTTCACTACTCTATGGTTCTGATGCTTTAGGTGGTGTATTATATATCAATCCAGAACGATTTGCAGATGCAGGTACCACACAAGGATCATTAAGCAGTATTTTAAATAGTAACACTAACGGTCTTAACCTGTCTGCAGGGGCCAAAACGTCTGGAAATTCATTTAAGTTCCTGGCAAGAGGTTCATTTGTATCCCATGAAGATTATAAAATTGGTGGTGGGGATCGTGTAACCAATACCCGATTTAAAGAATATGATTTCAAAACAGGAGTTGGATATCAAAAAAACAACTTTAAAACAGACCTTAGATATAACTATAATAATTCTTTAGTTGGAATTCCTGAAGGTATAGAAGAACAATCTGCATATAGAACTCCATTAGAACCTTATCAAGATTTACAGACACATATACTAAGCTCGAAAACAAATTTTTTCTTTAAAAACAGCAGTTTAGACGCCACCTTTGGATTTGTGGCTAACAAACGCCAAGAATTTGAAGGTCATCACCATCATGAAGAAGGAGAAGCTCATGAAGAGGAAGAGGAAGCACATGAGGAAGAGCATGCTGCATTAGATATGCAGTTAAACACCTTTAGTTATAATGTAGCCTACAACCTTGCACCTATTGGAAAATTAGAAACCGTATTCGGAGTACAAGGTATGGTTCAGACCAATAAAAACCATGGGGAAGAAACATTAATTCCTAATGCCTCTACTGACGATTTTGGGGTTTTTGTTACTTCACATATTCATTTAAAGAACAATGATATTCAGTTAGGTTTACGTTATGATAACCGCAATATTGCTACCGATCATCATGAGCATGATCATGACCATGGAGATGTACACGAGGATGAAATTGAGGTAAATAGATCCTTTAATAGTTTTAATGCATCAGCAGGTCTGCGCACTGAATTAGCTCCAAAATTAGTAACTAGAATTAATCTTGCTACTGGATTTAGGGCACCAAACCTTTCGGAGTTAACTTCAAATGGAGCCCACCATGGCGCCAATCGTTATGAAATAGGAAATCCAGATTTAAAGAGTGAGCAAAACATTCAAATGGACTTTTCAATAGAGCTAAAAAGTAAACATATCGAAATGTATGTTAATGCCTTTTATAATAAAGTAGCTAACTTTATTTATCTTCAACCTGATGGGACCTTAGTAAATGCAATCCCTGTATTTCACTACCACCAAGATGACGCTAAATTATATGGAGGGGAAATAGGTTTCCATTTTCACCCACATTCCATCGAATGGTTACATTATGAAAGTAGCTATGAAGGAGTCATAGGCAAACAAGATAATGGTGACTACATTCCATTAATCCCAGCTAATGTGCTAACCAATACCTTTAGAGCAGAAATAAATCAAGGATTTTTATCGGATAGCTACGCCTTTATAACCCTGCAAAATATTCTTAAACAAGATAAACCGGGATTATTTGAAACTGCATCATCTGGCTATTCGTTATTAAACATAGGAATTGGTAAAACATTCTCCAGTGAAAAGAATCCTGTTAAAATTTGGTTGAGTGCAAATAACCTATTGGACAAAACCTATATTTCACACCTTTCGCGATTAAAATCGGATGGAATTTCCAATATGGGACGAAATATTACACTAGGTGTCTCTTTAACTCTTTAATGGACCGAGTTCAACTTAAATTAAAAACATCCGCAGTTGCGGATGTTTTTTTATTCTATTTGTCCAGCATTTTATCCTTTTCAATAAAACTTGCATAAATCCACATAAGTGTAAAGGAAGGTATAATGTCAACCCCTGGGAGAATTTCTTCAATAAAAGTAACAGCACCAGCTATTTTTCCTGTAGTTCCTTTATACATTCGAGTCATTATCCATCCACTTAAAGGTGCCCAAACCACATCACCAAATTCACCTACAAAAGGAATAACAAATGAAAGCATTCCTATCAAATCCAACAAGATACTGATAGCTAGTTTTTTATAATTAGGTTTATTTTTCACACATTAAAATTTTAAATTCATTTTTCAACTATTAGCAGGATTACCGTAGTCAAAATAAAAGTTTCCTAGTATCTATTAGCGTGACAAATCGGAACTTATTAGTTTCAAAAACTCATTCCTTGTTTCATTCTTCATAAACTGACCTCTAAAGCCTGAAGTAGTAGTTACCGAATTTTGTTTTTGAACACCACGCATCATCATACACATATGCGAGGCCTCGATGACAACAGCAACTCCTTGTGGTTTTAAAGTTCTATTTAAACACTCCAAAATATCATGAGTAAGCCTTTCCTGAACCTGTAAACGTCTGGCAAATACATCCACTATACGTGGTATTTTACTCAGTCCTACAATTTGTCCGTCTGGAATATAAGCAATATGAGCTTTTCCATAAAATGGAAGCATGTGATGTTCACATAAAGAATATATCTCAATATCCTTTACAATGACCATATCATTATAGCTTTCCTTAAACATGGCACTTTTAAGAATTTCATCTGCATCCAGGTGATAACCAGATGTTAGAAACTGCATTGCTTTTGCAGCTCGTTCAGGAGTCTTCAAAAGGCCCTCTCTATGAATATCCTCACCCAATGTTTTGATAATCTCCTGATAACCATGTTTTACCTCTTTTGTAACCTTGATATTGTATTCTTCAAATTTTTTATAGGACATAAATCGGATGTTAAAGTGAATTCAAATATGCTTTAAGTTTTTCTAATTTTGGTACAATGACAAACTGACAATAAGATTGCTCCGGATGTAAATCAAAGTAGTCTTTATGTTCAACTTCAGCCGGATAAAACACCTCAAAAGGAACCACTTGAGTTACTATAGGCTGAGAATAGGTTGCTGCCTTATCCCACTGCTTAATGGATTGTAGCGCTATAAATTCCTGCTCTTGATCTACAGTAAAAATAGCAGATCGATATTGTGTTCCTATATCATGACCTTGACGATTAAGGGTTGTAGGATCATGGGTCATAAAAAATAGATCTAACAATTCTCTATATGACACTATAGCCGGCTGAAAACGAATTCTGATAACTTCAGCATGACCTGTTCTGCCAGTACAAATTTCTCGATATGCAGGGTTTTTTATGGTCCCTCCAGTATATCCTGGTGTAACGTCTAATACACCTGGTACCCGTTTAAACACAGCCTCTGTACACCAAAAACATCCACCTGCTAAATAAGCAATTTCAAACTCTGCATTCATATATTTTCATTTCTATGGTAGGTAAAGGTACATTTTCTTTCACAGAAAAGGTAATTAATCGTGAACCTACCCAACCCCATTTTAACGTTTGCTTAGCATTTCAAAGAGTCAAAGTCTGTTAGATTTGTGTTAACAAAACCAAAACCAACAAGACCATGCGCTATGACTACAACCGTATAAACGTAGTTGTCATTTTACTAATATCACTTATTTCTTATTCCACATCATTGGCTCAAGAGAGAAAATCTATTCAAGCCGTTAGAATTCAAACAGCACCAAAAATAGATGGAATACTTACTGATGATGTGTGGCAACATATACCAGCTTCTGGTAATTTTATTGGCCATGAACCTCATAATGGGAAAGAAGAAAGAACCACTCATCCCACGCAGGTTAAAGTTGCTTACAATGATGAGGCTATTTACATAGCAGCCTATCTATATGATAATGAACCAAATAAAATACTTAGACAATTTACTCAACGTGATGATGTTTTTGAACAAAATGACGTTTTTGGAGTAATGATCAACACTCTAGACGATGGCATTAATGAAACACGGTTTTATGTTACATCCGCAGGAACTATTGGTGATTCTCGCAATAGCTTGGGCGAAGATGATTTTAGTTATAATGTAGTTTTTAAAGCAGAGATTTCATTTGATGAACAAGGTTGGTACGCTGAATTTGAAATTCCCTATAGTGCATTGCGCTTTCCTAGAAAGGAGCAACAGGAATGGGGGATTAATTTCTTTAGAGAAATAAAACATCTCAATGAAAATTATAGCTGGAATTTTATTAATAGAGAAATAGGAAACACCAATCAATATAACGGCAAATTAACTGGAATTACTGCTATTGATCCTCCTTTGAGATTGCAACTTTACCCTTTTTTACAAGGCACTTCAACTACCTTAAACAGTCTGACTCAGAATGATTTCTCTGCAGGAATGGATGTAAAATATGGATTAAGCGATAGTTTTACCTTAGATGCCACTTTAATTCCTGATTTCGGACAAGCAGCCTTCGATAACGTGGAGTTAAATCTATCCCCTTTTGAACAACAATTCTCTGAAAACCGACAATTCTTCACCGAAGGTACTGAACTATACAATAAAGGCAATCTATTTTATAGTCGTCGTGTTGGAGGAAGACCTTCTAGAATGGACACTGTCGAATCTCAACTATATGATAACGAAATAATTACAAACAATCCTTCGAAGGTAGAACTCATTAACGCACTAAAAATCTCAGGAAGAAATAAACATAATCTGGGCATTGGTCTCTTTAATGCCATCACCAAGGAAACGAAAGCTCATATTCTGAACACAGCCACCGGAGAGAAACGCAGTATTATCACAGAGCCACTTTCCAATTACAACATTCTAGTTTTGGATCAGCAGTTCAATAAAAACTCCTCGGTTACCCTTATTAATACAAATGTTACAAGAGCTGGCGACTTCAGAGATGCCAATGTAACAGGTGTTCTCTATAACATTTATAATTCTTCAAATACCTACAACTCTACAGGTGAGGTAAAAATGAGTCAGGTACGAGAAGATGGAACAACCAGTGGCATGCAAACGGCATTTTCACTTTCTAAAACCAAAGGAAAATTCAGATGGAGCCTAGCTCATGAACTCGCAAATAAAAGCTACAATCCGAATGATTTAGGAATATTATTTAGAAACAACTATAACAATTTTCAAGGTGAATTATCCTATAGAATTTTTCAACCTGTCGGGAAGTTTAATGATATGAATGTCCGACTGACCGTAAATCAAAATAGATTACTGGACCCTGGAGTACATACTATGACGTCTTTTGGCCTATCCACTTTCTTTTTTACAGTAAAAAGATTTGCCTTTGGAGGTGGAGCAAATTATAACACTCAATTCAAAGATTATTTTGAACCCCGTGTTCCTGGAAAGTATGTTCTTTATAATGCGAATGCTGGAGCGAATGCCTGGGTATCTTCGGATTATAGAAATAAGTTTGCCTATGATGTGAGAGCAAGTTTCCTTTCTTATAAAGAGGCTCCAATGAAAGGATATTCATTAACATTGGAACCAAGGTATCGCTTTTCCGATAAACTTCTGTTGGTTTGGAAGTCTATCTTTAATTTACAAGACAATTATTTTGGATTTGTCACTCGTACGGATGAAGATGTTATCTTAGGGCAAAGAGACGTAAAAAGTATAGAACATAGCTTACGCGGTAGTTATAATTTTGATCCTTATAAATCCATTAATCTACGTTTTAGAAATTTTTGGAGTACTGCCAACTACAGCTCTAATGAATATTTTACGCTAAACCCAGATGGAAGTAAAACTAGCACTAATTGGGACACTGACGTATATGATCCAAATACCAATTTCAATATTTGGAATATTGATCTTAGTTTTAACTGGCGATTTGCACCAGGAAGTGAAGCTATCCTACTTTATCGAAATCAGTTGTTTAATCAAGATAAGTTGGCAAATCTCGACTTTAATCAAAGTTTAGAAAATTTATTTAATCAACCAGCTTTACACTCATTTTCATTACGTTTAATTTATTATATAGATGTCAATAAAGCGCGGCAATTATTCAAAAGTTAGTAGGCTTTTTGTATTTTAACCGCTTGAAAGAATTCAGATGATCAAAGCAAAAAACATCCACAAAACATTTGGCTCTCTGGAAGTACTTAAGGGAGTGGATTTACATATTAAAAAGGGGGAAATTGTAGCTATTGTAGGTGCTTCAGGTGCAGGAAAAACTACCCTATTACAAATTTTAGGTACCTTGGATAGAATGACACCATCACATGGATCTTCTATTGAAATCAATGGGGTATCAGTAGAAAACCTAAATGACAAAAACCTAGCTAAATTCCGGAATGAGCACATTGGATTTATTTTCCAATTCCATCAGCTTTTACCCGAATTTACTGCTTTAGAAAATGTATGTATTCCAGCTTACATTAACAATGTTCCCAAAGAACAAGCTGAACATAGGGCTATTGAGCTTTTAACACATTTAGGATTGGCCACAAGACTACAACACAAACCTAGTGAACTCTCTGGGGGTGAGCAACAGCGTGTTGCGGTAGCTAGAGCGTTGATGAATAAACCTTCTATAATTTTTGCAGATGAACCAAGTGGAAACCTAGATTCCGAAAGTGCTGAAAAATTACACCGCCTATTTTTCGATTTACGTGATTCACTTGGACAAACATTTGTATTAGTGACGCACAATGAGCAATTAGCAGAAATGGCCGATAGAAAGCTTACGATGGTAGATGGTTTAATTGTAGATTCCATGTAATGAAGAATGAAATGCTTTCACTAGAAGACCTTAAAGTCTTTCTCGATGAAAAAGTAATTCAATACAATCAGACTCATTTTATTGATTCTGATCCTATACAAATACCCCATCGTTTCACCAAGAAGGAAGATATTGAAATTGCTGCATTCCTCTCAGCCACCATAGCATGGGGCAATAGAAAAATGATTATTTCAAATGCAGATCGAATGATGAATTTCATGGGACAAGCTCCCTATGATTTTGTTATGAACCATAGTCATATCGACCTAGAAAAGTTACATCCATTTGTTCATCGCACCTTTAATGGGGACGATTTTGTGGCATTTATAAAATCATTAAAATATATCTATTCACTCCATGGTGGATTGGAAGCTGTGTTTACCAACCATCAAGGACAAAATTCAATGCAAGAGGCTATAAGTCTATTTAAACAACTTTTTTTTGAAATCCCACATCCTTCAAGAAGTCAAAAACATATATCAGATCCTAATAGAGGTTCCGCCGCTAAACGCCTTAATATGTTCCTTAGATGGATGGTAAGACCTAATGACACTGGAGTTGATTTTGGACTTTGGAAAAACATTTCACCTGCCAAATTATCATGTCCATTAGATGTACATTCTGGTAATGTCGCACGAAAACTTGGGCTGCTTTCCAGAAAGCAAAATGATGGAAAAGCCTTAACTGAACTAGACACTTCCCTTAGGAAGCTCGATCCAAATGACCCAGTAAAGTATGATTTTGCGCTATTCGGTTTAGGTGTTTTTGAAAAATTTTAGGACAGTGCATTTAATTTTCAGTATTTTTATAACTGACAAAAACACACTTATGACCACTAAAACTACCTTTGCATTCCTATTTACTCTTATCTCACTACTTTCCTATTCCCAAAAAAGAACCATTCCGGTAGACACCTTAGCTATAACAACTGGACAAGTGTCTATAGGAGGTAAAATAGTCCCCTATAAAGCCTCTGCTGGAATGCAACCTGTGTGGGATGAAAATGGAAATCCTATAGCTTCCCTATTCCATACCTATTATGAGCGCACAGATGTTAAAGATAACTCAGATCGACCTTTGGTCATCTCGTTTAACGGTGGTCCAGGCTCTGCTTCCGTATGGATGCATCTTGCCTATACGGGACCTAAAATTTTAAAAATCGACGACGAAGGCTATCCAGTTCAACCTTATGGTGTAAAAGACAATCCTCATTCTATCCTTGATGTCGCGGACATTGTATATGTAAATCCAGTAAACACGGCTTACTCTAGAACTATACCTGAAAGTGGTAAAGAAGTTGACCGGACTAAATTTTTTGGAGTTAATGCAGATATAAAATACCTGGCAGATTGGATTAACACCTTTGTTTCTAGGAAAAACCGTTGGCGTTCTCCAAAATACCTAATTGGTGAAAGCTATGGAACTACACGCGTTTCTGGATTGGCACTTGAATTACAAAACAGACAATGGATGTACCTCAATGGGGTAATATTAGTTTCTCCAACAGACATGGGTATTGAAAGAAATGGAATTGTAGACATCGCAAATCGCCTACCCTATTTTACAGCCGCGGCCTGGTACCATAAGGTGCTACCGGTTGCGCTCCAACAAAAGGACCTGTTAGAGGTATTAGAAGAATCAGAACAATACGCCATAAATGAACTTTTACCTGCCTTGGCTCTAGGTGGTTTTTTAAATTACGCTAAACGGAACGAGGTAGCGGAGAAAATAGCTTATTATTCTGGATTAGATAAGAAATCAATTCTCCAAAATAATTTAGATATATCCACCTCATTTTTCTGGAAAGATTTACTTCGCAATCAAGGATTCACAATTGGACGTTTAGACTCTCGCTACCTAGGTCTAGATAGAAAACAAGCTGGTGATAGTCCCGACTACAATTCCGAACTTACTTCCTGGTTGCATTCCTTTACTCCTGCAATTAACTACTATATTAGTCAGGAATTAAAATTTAAAACAGACGTAAAATACAATATGTTCGGACCTGTACATCCTTGGGACCGCTCTGGGGATAAAACCGGAGAAAATCTACGTCAAGCAATGGCTCAAAATCCATACCTTAATATCTTAATCCAATCCGGCTATTATGATGGGGCTACTTCCTATTTTGATGCCAAATACACGATGTGGCAATTAGATCCCAGCGGACAATTAAAAGACAGAATGCGATTTGAAGGATATCGAAGTGGACATATGATGTATTTACGGGCTGAGGACCTAAAACTTGCCAATGATCATATTAGGGATTTTATAACAAATACGAACTTTAAGGGAAAATCAGCTAAATATTAATTTTAAATTTAAAATATATAATGCAATTCCAATATCCGGCTCTTTTATGGTCTCTTCTGGCATTGGCTATCCCCATAATTGTACATCTATTTCAACTTCGGAAATTTCAAAAAGTAGCTTTCACCAATATTGCGTTATTAAAAAAGATTAGTTTTCAAACTCGAAAAAGTTCACAACTTAAAAAATGGCTAACCTTACTTTCTCGCTTACTTGCCCTGGGATGTCTCTGTATTGCATTTGCCAAACCATTTAAACCAAATTCCACTGTTTCAAAAGCACCCAACCAGTTGGTAATCTATATTGACAATTCCTTCAGTATGCAAGCACAAGGAGAACGTGGAAATTTAGTACAACAAGCTACTCAAGAAATTATTGGAGCATTGGATGATGATGATAAAATAACCCTTATTACGAATGATAATCAATGGAAAGATGTATCTCTGGGAAGTATCAAAAATGAACTATTAGGAATCCATTTTTCTCCTAATGAACTTCCCTATGAGACAGCCCTTTTAAGAGCTACCTCTTTCATTGAAAATACTACTTCTAGTAAACATCTTTTTTTTATTTCTGATTTTCAAAACAATCACCCTTTACCACCTCAAGAAATTGACAGTACCATAACCTACCATCCCATTCAGCTTCGTCCCAACAAACAAAACAATATAGCTATTGATAGTCTCGCTATTGAAAATGACTTGGAGGATTATACTACTATTTCAGTTTTTATCTCAGCCAGTGAACCTCAGAATAAAGTAACTGTAAGTCTACGAGAAAAAGGCCTACTAAGTTCAAAAACTGCCATAGAACTTACACCGGAAGGAATGGCTACTTTTCAAATACCCTCTCAAACTCAATTTAACGGAAGTGTAAGTATTGAGGATAATTCATTACCTCATGACAACGAACTTTTCTTTTCAATACAACGACCCGATAAAATAAAAGTTATGGCTATCAATGAGGCGGATGATACTTTCTTAAAAAAACTTTATCCTTCTGACGAATTTCTATTAACTACCACAGATTATGCTTCTGTTGATTTTGGTCTCTTGCCAGATCAACATCTACTTATATTAAATGAACTTGAAGCTCTATCTGAAAGTCTAAGGGTGGCCATTCAATCCTTTGTCGATTCTGGAGGAAGCCTTTTGGTTATTCCCAATAAATCTTCCAATACTGATTCTTATAATACGCTGCTTTCAAGTTTTGGATATCGTTATGAATCCCCTAGTAACTCAGCCCAATTGATCACAGAAATAAAAACTTCTCATCCCCTGCTTGATAATGTATTTGAATCGAATGTTTCCAATTTCCAATATCCAAAAGTTAACTCATATTTCCCTTTAAAATCAGGACCAGGAAACCCTTCCATTCTGATGTTTCAAGATCAAACTCCTTTTCTTACCAATTATAACCACGTCTATATTTTTACGGCCTCCATCTCTGAAGAAAATAGTAACTTTAAACAGTCCCCATTAATTGTTCCTATTTTCTATAACATCGCACGACAAAGTCTCCAATTACCAGTACCCTATTACACTATAGGCAGACCTAATGAGATTGAAATCCCGTATGCCATGCAGAGGGATCAAACCTTAGAATTGGTTTCAAAGGAGCTCTCTATCATTCCCTTACAAAGAGCCTACAATACTAAAACTAGAATTACAGTGACAGACGAAATACCACTGGCAGGAACCTATGCACTTGTACATGATAATACCACCCTTGAAAATATAAGTTTTAATTATTCTCGCAATGAGAGTGTTTTGCAATACCATCCTTCACAATCAATTGAGAACTTATCTGGAAAAACATTAAAAGATACATTACTAAGTGTAAAATATGAGGGCAGCATTCAAGGCTATTGGAAATGGTTTGTTATTTTTGCATTGGTATTTCTGGTTATTGAAATGCTTATTCTAAAATATCTTTCATGAAGATTCTCCTTACATCAGCAACCATTATTGATGCCAGTAGTTCGCATCATCTTACTACTCAAGATATTCTAATTGAAAATGGCCAAATACTTAAAATTGGTAATCTAGCTGACCTCCCGGCTGATAAAATCATGTCTGGACTATATGTCTCTCAAGGTTGGTTCGATAGCAGTGTTAGTTTTGGAGAACCAGGCTACGAGGAACGTGAAACACTTGAAAATGGATTACGTACTTCAGCCCTCAGCGGTTTCACAACTGTTGCTGTAAATCCAAATACCAACCCCGTAGCAGATTCCCATGCCGACATTGCTTTTATAAAAGCACAGTCAAAAGAACATGGTGTAACCTTATTACCTATAGGGGCCTTAACTACAGGAAGTCAAGGAGAAGCACTTGCAGAACTCTATGATATGCAAAAGGCAGGCGCTATAGCATTTGGTGATTATAAGAAATCCATCAGCAATGCAAATCTTGTAAAAATAGCGTTACAGTATGCTCAAAATTTCGATGGACTCGTACTATCCTTCCCCAACGACTCAAAAATTGCGGGAAAAGGAATTGTAAATGAACATATCTCATCCACTAAATTAGGATTAAAAGGAATCCCTGCCCTTGCGGAAGTGCTACACGTGGCTCGAGAACTCACCATATTGGAATACACAGGAGGTAAATTACATATTCCTACTATATCCACTAGTGAATCAATTGCCCTTATTTCGAATGCCAAAGCAAAAGGATTAGATGTTAGCTGCAGCGTGGCTATTTCAAATCTATTCTTTGACGATGAGATGCTTGATGGTTTTGATTCACATTACAAACTAATGCCTCCTCTTCGAAATAAAGAACAAGTAGCCGCTCTAAGAGCTGCAGTATTAGACGGCACAATTGACATGGTTACATCCGATCATAATCCACTTAATATTGAGTTAAAACAAGTAGAATTTGACCACGCAGCCTATGGCAGCATTGGATTAGAAAGTGCCTTTGGTGCTTTAAACAGCCTTTTTGGCACCGAAAAGACCATTGAAATACTCACAGCCGGTAAAAAACGTTTCGGATGTGAGGTACATCCGATTGAAGAAGGAAATCAGGCTAATCTAACACTTTTCTTACCTGAAGAATCTTATACCTTTTCAGAAAAGGATATACATTCCACTTCCCTCAATAGTATATTTCTTGGACACACACTGAAAGGAAAGGCTCAAGGAATTATCGCAAAAAATCAACTTATCATTCAGTAATTTATATCATGAATACCGCTTTAGAAGGAAAAACAACTGCACTTGTCAGTTATATTACAATTATCGGCAGTATTATTGCCATCTTTATGAATATTGAATCCAAAAATGAATTTGCACGATTTCATATACGCCAAGCATTTGGCATTCATATCCTATTCTATAGTTTAGGGATATTGGTTACCTATTTTGACAGTTGGTTAGCCTCGATGGGCTTTTATATATTTGTAACGATACTCTGGATTTATGGATTTATTGCTGCCGTACAATTACGTAAGGCAACAGTTCCACTTATTGGGACACATTTTCAAAAATGGTTTACATTCATTCAATAGTTACTTATGAAAACAGCTTCACTTTCGCTTACACATATTATTCGTCCAGCCGATACCTCAATAAAGAACCCAGCTGTACTATTCATGTTTCATGGTTATGGCAGTAATAAGGAAGATTTATTTTCTTTTGCCAGTGAATTGCCTTCCAAATTTTGTATTATTTCAGTAGAGGCGCCTAATGAATTGCAACCCTATGGTTATGCCTGGTATGCGATTCATTTTGATGCGATAGACGGTAAATGGAGTGACGATAACCAAGCAATTGCTTCACGGGATCTTATTGCTAATTTCATTACAGAAGCCTGTAATGAATATCAACTTGATCCAACTAATGTTACCTTACTTGGATTTAGCCAAGGAAGTATATTAAGTTATGCTGTTGCCCTGTCCTATCCAGAAAAAGTAAAGAACGTGATTGCACTTAGTGGCTATATTAATCAGGGTATTTTAAAACCCGAATTTCAATCAAATGACTTTTCTAATTTAGCAGTATATGCCTCTCACGGAAGTGTAGACCAGGTAATACCCGTAGAATGGGCTAGAAAAACTCCCGATTTTCTGGACCAATTTAAAATAAAACATGTGTACGAAGAATTCCCTGTTGGCCATGGAGTAGCTCCTCAGAATTTTTTCTCGTTTAAAAACTGGTTAGAACTTCAAGACTAAGATTTTACAATAGTTAAATTTCCATTCTCTTGTAACTTTCTGAATAAAAAGCATACATATAGCTTATAATTTCAAAGACAATGTGGTTACTCCTTAGAGAAAACATACGTATAGCACTAGATTCGATCAAAAGTCAGCTTTTGCGTACAATATTAACTATTCTAATTATCGCAATTGGTATTACCGCCTTAGTAGGTATTCTAAGTGTGGTAACAGCTCTAAAAAACACCCTATCAAGTGATTTTGCCTCCATGGGAGCTAACACCTTTTCCATTAATCGCTATGACACTAATGTTCGAGCAGCAGGAGGGACAATTGAAAAAATAAATCCCCCCTTATCATATATTGATGCAAAAGAATTTAAGGATGACTACAACTTACCATATGCGCAAACATCCCTATCGTTCACCGCATCAATGGCTACTGAGGTAAAGTATGAAAATCTAAAAACAGATCCAGAGGTAAGTATTTTAGGAGTGGATGATATGTTTTTAACCAATTCAGGCCTTGACTTGTCCGCTGGTCGTGACTTTACTTCTTTTGACATTTCAAACAATATTAATGTCTGTATTGTAGGATCAGATTTCGAAAAGAATCTATTTAAAGATATCAACCCATTAGACAAAACAATTAGTCTTCGAGGTGCTAAATTTAAAGTGATAGGTGTCCTAAAAAGCAAGGGCTCTACCTTTGGAAATAACCAAGATTTAAGAGTACTTATACCTCTTCAATCAGCCAGATCCATATTTACCCAACCTAATGTCAATTATCGCATAAGTGTAAAAGTAAGTGAAAAAGACTTTCTAGAGCAGGCACAAGAGGAAGCAATTCTCACCATGAGAAACATCCGTTCCTTAAGTCCTGTTGAAGAAAATAACTTTGGTATTGAACGCAGCGATGACCTTATTCAACGAATTGGAGCAGCTACAACTGGTATTAATATTGCAGGTTTTCTTATAGGATTGATTACCATTTTCGGTTCTTCCATTGCGCTACTAAACATTATGCTTGTATCTGTAACAGAAAGAACTAAAGAAATTGGTATACGAAAAGCATTAGGCGCTAAAAGAAACGACATATCCTTCCAATTTTTTATGGAAACTATTGTTATTGCACAAATAGGAGGTTTAGTTGGAATCCTATTGGGTATTGGTCTGGGATATGCCATTGCCTCTGCTTTAAGCTTCAAGTTTATAATACCTTGGGGAGCTATTGTCTTAGCGATTTCTATCTCCTTTATTGTAGCTATAATTTCAGGACTATATCCTGCTATAAAAGCTTCCAGATTGGATCCTGTTGAGGCTTTAAGATACGAATAATATATGTTTATTGGTCACCAACCGCGGCAATGATTTGCTGATAGAGCTTTCCATCGGAAATTACAGCTCCTTTAGTAATAAGATCAAAAATATCTAAATTTTTATCCTCCGAATAGTGCTTATTAGCCCTATAAACATGAACCTTTTCACTCGCGAAATGCTGTTCTAGCCACTTAAATCCTTCTTCGGTGTAAAAATCTACAGTGTTATCATCTACCCTCACGGATACCATTTTAAATATTGAATGGTCGGCATGGAAAAGATGTAAGGTGTTTTTTTCAATTTTCTCTAAATAGGTCACCTTACCCAACACACCTTCCCAGATTAAATCGCTAAAAACATCTAACTCTTGTTCCACTATTTGTGGGCTGTTTTCTTTTAAATCACTCCATTGCGCTGCAGTTATTTGTTGGGTGGCCAAAAAGCGGCTAAATTCAAGATGGAGTGCTTCGAATTGTTCTTTTGTAAGACGTGTGTATTTCATAGGAATAAAAAAAGCCCATTCTTTCGAACGGGCTTATATAATAACGTGTAATATTAGTTTACTTCAGCTACAATTTCAAAAGGCAATTCAACAATTACCTCTCTATGTAGACGAACAGAAGCAGTATATTTACCTGTTCTTTTGATTGTTCCACCAGCAATGCTGATGAATTTTCTATCGATTGATTGTCCAGCATTTGCCAAAACATCCGCTAAATCAGCATTACTGATTGAACCAAACAATTTATCTGCACCACCAGTTTTGGCAGTAATTTTAATTTCAAGAGCTTTAATAGCATCTGCTACTTTTTTAGCGTCATCTACTAACTTTTGCTCTTTATAAGCACGTTGCTTTAAGTTTTCCGCCAATACTTTTTTAGCAGAAGGAGTAGCTAAAACAGCCATTCCTTGAGGAATCAAATAATTACGACCGTAACCATTCTTCACTGTTACGATATCATCTTTAAATCCTAAATTCTGTACGTCTTGTTTTAATATAAGTTCCATTGTTGTGCTTTCTTTTTATTTTAACAAATCGCCTACGTATGGCATTAAAGCTAAGTGACGTGCTCTTTTCACAGCAACAGACACTTTACGTTGAAACTTCAATGAAGTTCCGGTTAAACGACGAGGTAAAATTTTACCTTGCTCGTTTACAAACTTCAACAAGAAGTCAGGATCTTTATAATCTATATAAGTAATACCAGCTTTCTTGAAACGGCAGTATTTCTTTGTTTTATTGGTTTCGATGTTTAACGGAGTAAGATATCTGATTTCTCCGTCTTTTTTACCTTTTGCTTGTTGTTCTATTGATGACATACTTTTAGGCTTTTGCGTTTAACTTTGCTCTTCTTCTTTCCGCCCAAGACACGGCATGCTTATCTAACTTAACAGTTAAATAACGCATAATGCGCTCGTCACGTCTGAACTCCACTTCGAAGGCATCAATAGCCTCACCAGCCACTTTAAACTCGAACAGGTGGTAGAATCCACTTTTCTTGTGTTGGATTGGATAGGCCAATTTTTTCAAGCCCCAATCTTCTTTCGATACAAATTCTGCTCCCTTGGCTAGTAAGAAATCTTCAAATTTCTTTACTGTTTCCTTTACCTGAGTCTCAGATAAAACGGGATTTAGAATGAAAACAGTTTCGTAATGATTCATAATAAATAATGTTAATGTATTTTTTTGAGGATGCAAAAGTACACTTTTAACCGATATATGCAAAATAATTAACCATCAAAAAGTGGTCTACAATGCGCCAAAAGTAGAATCAAACACAAATCTATATTTAATTTTTGCCTTTTAGACAAATTAATAGTATTTTTACATCCTATTCTTCCCCCTTACTAGCTAGCACTAGCATTATCTTCAACGATATTTTACTTTATCGATAAACGACCATTTTACATGATGAAATGCTTATTTTTCGGATAAAATACACGGTTTGAGAAACTTTACTTACTTTTTGTTGGTATTTTAACATTTTTTATCTAATATTGTACTCAAAACCCAAACTTAACCTAAAATCATGAAAAGAATTAACTGTATAATTGTCGACGACTCCGCCATCCAAAGGATGGCAGTGGCTAGGCTTATACTGAACAATTCGAGCCTAAACCTGTTAGCTGAATACGGCAATGCTATTGAAGCTAAGAATGGCTTGAAGAACCATCAGGTAGACATCATCTTTCTGGATGTTGAGATGCCTATCATTAATGGATTCGATCTTTTGGAATCCCTCGAGAACCCTCCACAGATTATACTTATAAGTGGTAAAGCTGATTACGCCCTAAAAGCTTTTGATTTTGATGTCACCGACTATCTTCAAAAACCAATTACCCCTGAACGTTTTGATGCAGCAGTAAAAAGAGCTATTGCAAAATACGAACAAATGCACTTCCCTAAGGAGGAAGAAGAACATATATTTGTTAAGAGTAATCTAAAGAAGCGTAAAGTTTTTTTAAGTGAAATTAAGTGGGTAGAAGCCCTTGGTGATTACATTAAATTAGTAACTGATGACGCTAACATAGTAGTTTTATCTACCATGAAAGCTTTTGAAAAAGAACTACCAAGTGATCGCTTTCTTCGCATCCACAAATCCTATATTATAAACCTTGATAAGGTGGAGCGATTTACAAGTAAAACGGTTGAAGTTAAAGGAATGTCAATTCCATTAAGCCGTAATAAGAAAAGTGAACTATCTGACGCGTTGAATAATTTCTAATTTACGCATCTACATTGCATATTAATCGTATTGATCGAAACTGAGGAACTGCCTGAAAGCTGTTTGTTAGTTTCGTCAATACGTTCTTTACCTGTCCTACATTGTAGGATACCGGTATTTTAATCAATATATGTTTTAAATATTCATTCTTTATCCGTGAAACCGGAGGAAATTCTGGTCCTAAAAATTCAATATCTGTTTGCTTCGCAAAAGAGGAACGTAACGCCTTATAAAACCAATCCGCTCCTTCATTTACTCTGTTAAAATCACGCTGCTTAAAGGTCATTCTAATCAAACGATAATAAGGGGGATATTTAAAATTTCTTCGTTCATACAATTGCTCCTTAGAGAAATTTTCATAATCATGCATGGTCACTTGTTGAAGTACCTGATGCAACGGGTTATACGTTTGTATTAAAACCTTCCCTCTCATTTGGGACCGACCTGCTCTCCCGGCAACTTGTAAAAGCAATTGAAAAGTACGCTCATGAGCCCTAAAATCAGGGAAATTGATTAAATTATCAGCATTCATCACTCCCACTAATCGCACCTTTTTAAAGTCAAGACCTTTGGTGACCATTTGAGTTCCTACTAGGATATCAATTTCTTCTTGTTCAAAGGCAGTAATGATTTTTTCATGGCCAAATTTCCCACGTGTAGTGTCTTGATCCATTCGACCAATAGCAGTATCAGGAAACAACTTTTCCAATTCCTTAACCACTTGCTCTGTACCTAATCCTTTAGAGTCAAGTTCTACACTGTGACAAGCAGGACATGTCAAGGGCATGGCCATATGATATCCACAATAGTGACATCGCAGTTGGTTTTTGTATTGGTGATAGGTTAAACTTACATCACAATGTGGACATTGAGGTGAATTACCACAAGTCTTACATTCTATAATTGGAGAATATCCACGTCTGTTTTGAAATAATATTACTTGCTCACCTTGATCTAAGACCTCTCGAATAGCTTCGATTAGGGTATCAGAAAAATGACCAGACATTCGCTTTTTCCTATATTTTTCCTTTAAATCAACCAATGTAATATCGGGTAATAAAATATTACCATATCGTTTGGTTAATACAGTAAGTCCATACTTCCCAGTTATTGCATTGTAATAACTTTCTAAAGAAGGAGACGCACTCCCCAATAAGGCCTTTGCCTGATGCATATGTGCCAATACTAGTGCAGAATCTCGCGCATGATACCGAGGGGCAGGATCAAACTGTTTAAAGGAAGATTCATGCTCTTCATCAATAACTATAAGTCCTAAATTGGAAAAAGGCAAAAATAAAGCCGAACGGGCTCCTAATATAATTTGAGTCTTGGGTGATTGATCCAGCACATTATTCCATAACTCTACACGTTCATGTACAGAATATTTCGAGTGGTAAACACCCACTATATTTCCAAAATAATCTTGAAGTCGTTGAATAAGTTGAGCCGTTAATGCTATCTCGGGTAACAAAAAGAGTATTTGTTTCCCTTCAGCCACCACCTGTTCCATGAGTTTTGCATAAATTTCTGTCTTACCAGCTGCGGTCACTCCATGCAACAATACTATATTTTTGTCTACCCATTGTTCCTTAATGGAATGTAGAGCTTCTTGTTGTGGATCACTTAATGAAAATTGAACAGAGGAATCCCGCTCCTCAAAATTCACCCGATCGCGCTGCTCAGCATAAAGTTCGAGGATATTTTTATCGTGTAGAGCCTGCAAAACAGCCATCGAACCTTTACTACTTTCTATCAGCTCTGAGGCCTTAATACCTTTAAGAGATGACGCCTTCATAGCAAAAAAAGACAGCACCATTTCACGTTGTTTTTTTGCCCTAGTTAAACCATCTAAAGCCTCATTTAATGCCTTGTCATTCTCCATAATAGGATGTAGACGAACAAATTTTACGAGCTTAGGAACATACTTTTCCTGAAGTGTTTCTTCAATATGTATAACCCCTTTACCTAATAGTCGATGAATAACTGATAGTACTTTCTTTGAATCAAGAATTGATCGAAGATCATCAATTTTAAGACTAGATTGGTATTGCAATGCCTCATAGATTAAAAATTCATCATCAGCCAAATCTTCTTCCTTAACAACGGCGTCTGTCTTATGGACACTCGTTTCACTTTCCAATAAAAAAGCACTAGGAATTGCCGCCCGATATACCTCTCCCAAAGCGCACATATAATAAGAAGCGATCCATTCCCAATGCTTTATCTGCATTTGGTTGACAATTGGAGCTTCATCCAAAATATGATCAATTTCCTTTGCCTGATATACAGCTGGTTGTCTGGTATGTATCGAATGAACCAAAGCAGAATACACTTTGGATTTTCCAAAAGGCACAGCTACTCTCATACCAGGTTTTAGAAATCTAGCTTCATCTTCATTTACTTGATACGTAAATAATTTAACTACTGGAATGGGCAATATAACATCTATAAAGTATTCCATTTACAGCACTCGCTTTAGACTATTAAGAGAAGCATTTAATTCAAATCCCAACAATAAAATATTAGAGTTAAGCCATATATAAAGCATAAAAATCAACAGACCTCCAATAGAACCATATAGTTGATTGTATTGTGAAAAATGCTCTATATAAATTCCAAATAGATACGTAGTTAACACAAATAGTATGGTTGTAAGCAATGCACCTGGAGAGAAAAAACTATTCTCCTTACCCTCTGCCGTTCCAAAATAATATAAAATAGCAATGGCTATATAAGTTATAAATAGAAATAATAAAATTTTTCCATAGGTGATAAACCATGCATCTCTGGAAATTCCTTGTTGCTCAAGTAAAGACACAATATACACATCAAATGAAATAAAAATAACAGCTGCCAACAACAATAATAAAGCCATAATGACAGCCACACCTAATGCGATAAAATACTGTTTAATAATATTACGGGTGGTCTTAACATGATATGATATTTCAAACCCTCCAAAAATCGCATTGATTCCGTTAGTCATTAAAAAAATAGACAATACAAAGACAGTAGATAACAACCCTCCTCTCCTATTTTTAGCTATATCTTCGAAAATACTTCCAAAAAAATCGTTTGTTTGTGGAGGCAATAAATTATCTATAAATAACAAAAAATCCGCTTGAAAATTCTCAATTGGAACATAGGGTATCAAATTAAGGATGAACAATAAAAAAGGAAATATAGCCATAAAAAAACTAAAGGAAATGGCACTTGCCCTGTAGGTTAAGGTTCCTTTGATAATACCGATCACATACATTTCCATAAGGTCATACATGGACAGGCCTTCAAAAGTGCGTAACTTAATCCTTTTGAGTATAGTCACAAGCACATTGACTACGGGGATTTTGGCCAATTTTTCTTCTACAGCTACGGACATGCTATATTGCTTTTAAGCTGAGATCCATATTGTGTACCGAATGTGTAAGTGCTCCTGAAGAAATGTAATTTACTCCACATTCCGCATATTTACGTAAAGTGAGCTCATTAATATTACCAGAAGACTCTGTTTGAGTACGATTCCCGATCATTTCCACCGCTTTTCTAGTATCTTCATAGCTGAAATTATCTAGTAATATGCGGTAAATCCCGTCACTTTGAAGAATTTCAGAAACTTCTTCTAAATTTCTAGCCTCCACTATGATTTTAAGGTCTCTACCGAGCGATGTAAGATAAGCTTGCGTTTTACCAATGGCCTGCGTAATCCCTCCAGCAAAATCAATATGATTATCTTTTAACATGATCATATCATATAATGCAAATCGATGATTTTCTCCTCCACCAATTAATACGGCCCATTTTTCCAAAGCCCTGATTCCTGGGGTTGTTTTTCTGGTATCCAACAACTTTGTTGATGTCCCCTCTAACAACTTTACAAACTTTTGAGTTTTAGTTGCAATCGCACTCATCCTTTGCATAGCATTAAGAACCAAACGCTCTGCCTTTAAAATGCTCTGTGAGGAACCCTCTACATATAATACTTCATCGCCATGCTTTACATGAGTTCCATCCGGTATAGCAATTCGTACTTCAAGTTGAGGATCCACATAACGGAATACCATTTCTGCAAATGCAACACCTGCAATAATACCCGTATCCTTCACTAATAGGCGAGCTTGACCTTTTGCTTGAGCTGGAATGCACGCGAGGGAGCTGTGATCACCATCACCCACATCTTCCCGTACGGCGTTTTCGATAATAATCCGTAATTCTTCTTGAAATTGAGCTTGAGAAATCATATAAGGTAGTTTGTTGCTAAAATACTAATTTTGCCTCAAAACCACAGTACTCTTACACATGCAAATCAAACTTATAGCTATCGGTAAAACCGACAACCCTCATCTTCAATCCCTTATTACCGATTATATAAAACGGCTGGGATTTTATTGTAGGTTTGAATTTGAAATCTTACCAGATATTAAAAATGCAAAAAACCTTTCCCAACTACAGCAAAAAGAAAAAGAAGGTGAACTTATTTTAAAAAAATTACAATCCTCCGATGATTTGGTGCTGCTAGACGAACATGGTAAAACTTACTCCTCTATTTCCTATGCCGATTGGATTCAAAAAAAGATGAATGCAGGCACCAAACAATTGATTTTTGTCATTGGAGGACCTTACGGATTTTCGGAGGCTGTTTATGCGCGAGCCAATGGTAAAATTTCATTTTCCTCCATGACATTCTCCCATCAAATGATACGATTATTTTTTGTAGAACAACTCTACAGAGCATTTACCATTCTAAAGAATGAACCATACCATCACCAATAATTAACGTATAAGTTCCTTTGCTTTTTCTTGTATTATTTCAGCTACAGGTCTGTTTTCTATCTTACTTTCTAACCATGAAATGATATCCAAATATAAAAATGCTCTTTTTTCATAAGGGTGATTTTCATACACTTTCAGTCGAGCATGTAATTTTATAAATTCAGATTTTAATTCATGTGGATAAATATTTCCTAGATTTTTTAGGAACTTAATCATTTCCCTTTGTACCTCATGTAGATCATTCATTTTAATTAAAAACTTATAGGTACTTCGCAATTGAACTTCTAAATGATAGTCCATTCCTGCTTCATAATGGGCTACCAGACTAAGAACACGTGCAAAACACATAAGGTCTTCCCTCATGGTAAGATGTTTGTTGTCAATGATCTTTTTCAGGTATTTTATACATGTTTTATTATCGCCAACTCCAAAATACAAACAGGCAATTTTATAATAAAAAACCATGATGTGATGTTCATCAATACGATCATGAGTCTTTTTAATTTTTTGCAATACTTCTTCCACCAATGGCAAGCCTTCTTTAAAACTTCCTTCTAAAAAGTGGAGATTAAATTTATTATTATAACTGTATAAAAGTATTAATGACTGTACGTTATCATTCTTAGGAAAGGCCTCATTGCTAATGGTTTTCTGAAGCTTTTTTAAATATTCTTTAAATTGTGAACGGTACTTTAACAGGTAAAGTGCTTCAAGCAAATAATTATTCCCTTTTAAAAACCATACAGGATTTAAATAAATCATCCTTTCATTTTCATAAAAAAGATCCACCCATTTGGAGGCATATTTATAAGCAGATAGAAAATCCTGAATTAACATGCTATACCAAAGCTGGGTTTTATATAACCAAAGTTTTTCTCTGAAGCCAAGTTCCTCCAATTGAAATTTAGGTAACCTAGCATTATAATACTCCGTAATATATTTTATTTCTTCATCACTTTTCACATAACCGCTCTTGAGTAAAATCCCATAAAGTTGCAGGGAAAGATTAGATAACTTACTGGCAATTACATTCTGCATACTTAATTGTTTAGCCTGCACAGTGAGCTCATCAGCTCTACCACTAATACTACGAGTGATATATTGGGTTTCTATCACCTTTTCGAGTTCTACTATTTCATAGGCAATATTTTTCTCTTCATGTTCAATGGCAATTGCCTTTGCTTTTTCTAATATTTTTAGACTCTGTTTGTATAAACCTTTATGATATAATATAGTGGCGAAATCGAGCTGTTCACGTATCTGAACTCTAATATTTTGATTAACAGGATTTAAACGTAAACTTATTAGTACTTGCTTATAAAGGTGAGCTTTCAGATTGGACAATTGCTGCTTTTTAACAATACCACTTTTTAAAATGACGTCTTCATTATAGTCATCCATCTTATCCATAAGATTAAAAAGTGCCAAAAATTTAGCATCAGCATTCACCCCAAGCCTGTTTACATATAACTTAAACTGTCTTTTTTCTGACTTAGAAAGTGATTTTATCAACACTAACAAACTGTCTTTTGAAGCATTTGTCATCGTATTATATTTACGTATATATTACTGATTATTAATAATTTAAAAAAAATAAAACATTCTTTGATACCGTAAAGGAATAAGAAGCTAAGCACTGTTTCATGGAGTAACAGCTACTTTCGTAGCAAAGAAACAAAATTAGATTAATTATTAACATGAGTGATACTAAAGTACATATCTTTGATACTACACTACGCGATGGAGAGCAGGTTCCAGGATGTAAATTAAACACCGAACAGAAACTTGTCATTGCCCGTCGTCTGGACGATTTAGGGGTAGATGTCATTGAAGCTGGGTTTCCAATTTCAAGCCCTGGAGATTTTACATCTGTTTCAGAAATAGCCAAAATTGTTAAAAATGCTACTGTATGTGGACTCACACGTGCGGTACAAAAGGATATAGAAGTTGCCGCAGAAGCACTCAAGTACGCCGTAAGACCGAGAATCCATACCGGAATTGGTACTTCAGATTCCCATATAAAATACAAGTTTAATGCCACAAGAGAACAAATTATTGAACGAGCTGTGGCCGCAGTAGCATACGCAAAATCTTTTGTGGAAGACGTGGAGTTTTATGCAGAAGATGCAGGTCGTACTGATAATGAATTTCTTGCTAGGGTATGTGAAGCAGTTATTAAAGCAGGTGCAACCGTTTTAAACATTCCGGATACCACTGGTTATTGCCTACCAGAAGAATACGGGGCTAAAATGAAATACCTTAAAGAAAATGTTACCGGGATTGATAAAGCTATTTTATCATGCCATTGCCATAATGATTTGGGATTAGCTACTGCCAACTCCATTGCAGGAGTAATAAATGGTGCCAGACAAATTGAATGTACCATCAACGGAATTGGTGAACGTGCAGGAAACACCTCTTTAGAAGAGGTTGTGATGATTTTACGTCAACATCCATATCTAAATTTAGATACCAACATCAATTCAAAATTACTATACAGTACAAGTAGAATGGTTTCTGAAAGCATGGGTATGCCAGTACAGCCTAACAAGGCAATTGTTGGGGCAAATGCCTTTGCCCACAGTTCAGGTATTCATCAGGATGGTGTCATTAAAAATCGTGAAACATACGAAATAATAGATCCAGCCGATGTAGGAGTTACTGAATCCGCAATTGTCCTTACAGCCAGAAGTGGTCGTGCTGCACTAGCTTATCGTGCCAAAAAAGTAGGTTATGAACTTACCAAACTACAATTAGATACAGTCTATGCAGAATTTCTGAAATTTGCGGATCGCAAAAAAGAAATTCTCGATACTGATATTCATGAAATTATTGAGGTCTGTAATTTAAAATTAACTGCATCAGCCTAATCTATGGAAAAGAAAACCCTATTTGATAAAGTTTGGGATAGCCATGTGGTAACCACCGTACCAAATGGTCCACATGTCCTTTATATTGACAAACATTTAATACATGAAGTTACGAGCCCACAGGCTTTTGATGAATTACAGCAACGCAATATTCCTTTGTTTAGACCAGATCAAATTGTTGCAACAGCCGATCATAACGTTCCTACTCAGGATCAACATCTTCCAATTAAAGATGCTTTATCTAAAAATCAGGTAGAGCAACTAACCAAAAATTGTGAAAAACATGGAGTAACCTTATATGGACTTGGACACCCTTATCAAGGAATAGTGCATGTTATTGCGCCAGAGCTTGGAATCACACAACCAGGAATGACAATGGTATGTGGCGATAGCCACACATCTACCCATGGAGCTTTTGGAACTATTGCTTTTGGAATAGGTACTAGTCAGGTAGCACAAGTATTCGCCAGCCAGTGTTTACTTCTTTCCAAACCAAAAAGTATGAGAATTACCGTCAATGGAAGCTTAAAAAAAGGGGTACTTCCGAAAGATGTAATTCTCTACATCATATCTAAACTAGGCACCAATTCAGGTACTGGATATTTCTGTGAATACGCAGGTGATGTCTTTAAAAATATGAGTATGGAAGGTCGCATGACCGTGTGTAATATGAGCATCGAAATGGGTGCTCGTGGTGGAATGATTGCTCCCGACGAAACTACCTTTGCCTACATTAAGGACCGTGAATTTGCTCCTAAAGGAGCCGATTTCGAATCGAAGGTAGCCTATTGGAAAACACTTCCTACTGACGAAGGAGCTGTTTTTGACAAAGAATATGAATTTGATGCCGCAGATATACTTCCAATGGTAACCTATGGTACAAATCCAGGGATGGGAATAAAGATTAATGATACTATTCCCGACAATATTGGAGATGCTTCATTTGAGAAGGCTCTAGATTACATGGGATTTGAAAAAGGGGAAAGTTTAGTAAATAAAGAAGTCAACTATGTATTTATAGGAAGTTGCACGAATTCTAGAATTGAAGACTTTAGAATTGTAGCGGAGTATATTAAAGGAAAGCAAAAGGCTTCAAATGTGAATGCTTTAATAGTTCCTGGCTCACAGCAGGTAGCCAAACAAATTATTGAAGAAGGTCTAACAACAATTTTTCAAGATGCTGGATTTGAAATCCGTCAACCAGGCTGTTCAGCTTGTTTAGGTATGAATGAAGATAAAGTACCGGCAGGCCAGTACTGTGTATCCACTTCTAATAGGAATTTTGAAGGACGACAAGGGCAAGGCGCAAGAACCATTTTAGCAAGCCCTCTAGTTGCAGCTGCCACCGCAATAGCAGGAAAAATTGTTGATGTAACACAACAAATGAACTAACTATGGAGAAATTTATAAAACTACAGTCGACAGCAGTACCGCTACCTATTGAGAATATTGATACCGATCAAATAATACCTGCTCGTTTTCTTAAAGCGACCAATAAGGTAGGATTTGGAAACAATTTATTTAGAGATTGGCGTTACGACAGTAATGATACGCCCATTAACTCTTTTATTTTGAATGATAACACCTATAGTGGTAGCATTTTAGTAGCAGGAGACAATTTTGGATGTGGAAGTAGCCGTGAACATGCAGCTTGGGCTTTGGCTGATTATGGATTTAAAGTAATTATTTCAAGCTATTTTGCTGATATTTTTAAAGGAAACGCCTTAAATAATGGCTTATTACCCATACAGGTAAGTCCAGAATTCCTAAAAACCATCTTGGCATCCATACAAGAGAATCCAGTTAGTACACTGACCATTGATCTTGAAGCTCAAACATTATGGATAGATGGTAGTAATTTATCTGAATCCTTTGAAATTGACAGTTACAAAAAGCTATGTCTGATTAATGGATATGATGACATTGATTTTCTAATCAGCCAGAAGGAGGCCATTGAAAATTTTGAACAGAAACGTGTAAAATCCCTTTAAGACAATCGTATGAAACTAAAAATAGCAGTTTTGGCAGGTGATGGAATAGGTCCGGAAGTGACTGCACAAGCCATTAAGTCCCTAAAAGCAATCGCAGATGTATATGGGCATAGTTTTGAATTTCAAGAAGCATTAGTAGGTGCCTGCGCAATTGATGCCACAGGAAATCCTCTTCCTAAAGAAACGTTATCCTTATGTGAGCAGAGTGATGCAGTACTTTTTGGTGCCATTGGACATCCTAAATATGACAACGACCCTTCAGCGAAAGTACGTCCTGAACAGGGACTACTTGCATTACGCAAATCTTTGGGACTTTTCACTAATATACGTCCTGTCAAAGCCTACCCAACACTACTAGAAAAGTCACCTTTAAAAAGAGAAATTATAGAAGGAACGGACTTTACGATATACAGAGAACTTACGGGAGGTATTTACTTCGGAGAGAAAAAGTTAAACTCAGAAGGAACTATAGCTTCTGACTTATGCGAATACTCTGAGGGTGAAATTGAACGCATAGCTCACCTTGCATTTAAAGCGGCAAGGCAAAGAAGAAAAAAACTTACGTTAGTAGACAAAGCCAATGTTCTGGAAACTTCACGTTTATGGAGAAAAGTAGTTACCCAGCTTGGTAAAAGTTATGAGGATGTAACCCTTGACTATTTATTTGTGGATAATGCTGCCATGCAAATGATTCTGAATCCAAGTCAATTTGATGTTATCCTAACTGAAAATATGTTTGGAGATATTATTTCAGATGAAGGTAGCGTTATTGGCGGGTCAATTGGCCTATTAGCCTCTGCATCTGTAGGCGAAGGAAGTGCTATGTTTGAACCAATTCACGGTTCATACCCGCAAGCCACAGGAAAGAATATTGCTAATCCTATAGCATCGATTTTAAGTGCTGCCATGCTTCTGGAACATTTTGGCTTAAAGGAAGAAGCGCAAACTATTCAAAGTGCCGTAGAATTTGCATTAGAGAAAAATGTGGTAACTACAGATTTACACCAAGAGAGCACCTATGGTACTATACAGGTAGGTGATTTTATTGCACATTGTATCGCAGAAACTGATTCAATCAGTGCTGTAAATCATGAAAATATAAATGTTGGTCAATCAACCATCATTTAGTAATTAGTTAGTTTAGAATTTAGAGTTCATTAAAAAGCCACACCCTAGGTGTGGCTTTTTAGCTATAAGTACCTTTCAAAACATATGTACCTATAATACTTATGTAAATGAAATTAAATTCTTATGATTTTCCTATCTCAATGCTCCTTGATCATCTAATAGAAAACAGTCCTTACTGATACTAGACCATCAAATTACAAAGGAGATCCTACAGGTATATCACAGCGATGTCCTGGTTGCCCATGTGGTGGATTAGTTCCTGGAGCCACATTTCCTGTATTCTGAGGAACCTGTGTTTGAATTTGGGCTGGGGTTGTAGTTGTACTACTTGGTTGTCCATTTAATGGTGATCCCACTGGAATATCACAACGATGTCCTGGTTGCCCATGTGGTGGATTAACGGCTGCTGTAGTAGTATTCGTATTTCCAGTAGGAACCGTTTGGTTAGGCTGAATCCCAAAGGTTTTTACCTGATTTTCAGGTTCATTATATCCTTCTATCTGTTTTGATGAAGCTTGTTTCTCTGAAAAAGAAAAGTAGCCTACGGCACCTATTGCGACAACAGCTCCTATAAGCATCCATTGTTTTCCTTTTATTCTCATAATCATTCAGTTTGGTTTGTGATTCATACAAATGTAATGAAAATTTTGTAAGAATGGTATTGCGCAAAACTGTTAAAGCCTCCCATCGATATGTATAGGAGGCTTTACTTTGTCATTTATAGACTGTTTACAAAATGTAATCAGTACTCATAAAATTAGAAACTTTTGTTTTTAAGAGATTCTCAAGGATCTGATTATTATACGCATTGTCCTTAGAGGCTACAAAGGTTCTAATAGAAAAAGACCTCAATGCATCATGAACACTTAAGGTAGCCACTGCCGAATCCTTACGACCTGTAAAAGGGAATACATCTGGACCACGTTGACAGGCACTGTTTAAATTAACACGACATACAAGATTCACTAAGGTGTCAATTAAGGGTGATAACTCATACACATCTTTACCAAAAAGGCTCACCTGTTGACCATAATTGGAGTCTGCAATTTCATCTAACAATACTTGGATATCATTAAATGGTTTTACCGGAATAACAGGACCGAATTGTTCTTCTTGATACACATGCATTTCTTTGGTTACTGGGAACAAAACTGCTGGAAATATAAAATTATCGGTTCTTTCGCCCCCTCTTTTATTGAGAATTTTCGCCCCTTTTGCTAAAGCATCATCTATTAATTCTTGAATATATTCTGGTTTATCTGGTTCTGGCAGGGGAGTCAATTTAACCCCTTCTTCCCATGGATTTCCAAACTTCATGGCATCCACACGTGCTGTAAACTGTTCCAAAAATGTATCTTGAATTTGCTCATGAACATGTACAAGTTTTAATGCAGTACATCGCTGTCCATTAAATGATAGTGTTCCAGTTATACATTCATCAATGGTAAGATTCATATCAGCATCTGGAAGGACCACTGCAGGGTTTTTAGCCTCTAGACCTAAAACCAATCGCAAACGATTTTTATTTGGATGTTGATCCTGTAAGGCAATCGCTGATTTACTATTTCCTATTAAAGCCAATACATCTATTCGACCCGACTTCATAATGGGTGCAGCTACCTCTCTACCCCTACCATAAATAATGTTTACTACTCCTTTTGGAAAACTAGACCGAAAGGCCTCCAATAAAGGTGAAATTAATAAAACACCATGTTTAGCAGGTTTAAATATGGCAGTATTTCCCATAATTAAGGCTGGAATAAGCAAGGCAAAGGTTTCATTTAGTGGATAATTATAAGGACCCAGGCAAAGAACGACCCCTAGTGGACCACGTCTAATATGCGCATAAACCCCGTCTCTTTTAGAAAATTTAGCACTATCTCTATCTAACTGTTTATATTCTTCAATGGTGTCATATATATATTCTACAGTTCTATCAAATTCCTTTTGAGAATCACCTAGAGTTTTACCAATTTCCCACATGAGTAATTTTACAACTACTTCTCTTTGAGACTCCATTTGTTTGACAAATTTCTCCATACATTCAATGCGGTCAGCTACTTTCATCGTAGGCCACAAACCCTGTCCTTTATGATACGCATCGCAAGCGGAGGTTAAAGCTTCTAAGGCTTCATTCTCCCCCATAGAAGGAATGCTTCCCAATAAAGTAGGTTGGTACGATTCTGTTGAAGAAATCGAAGAATATACGTTTGTTGTTGTGCCTGTCCAAGGCTTTAATTGTCCATTTACAAGATAGGTGTTTTGATGTAAAGGCTCTTTAATTTGGTAGGCTTCAGGCACCTGTACTTGAAGTGTGCTCATTTAAAAAGTTTTTCTCGGTTAGTAATTTTTTCTTTTTCATAGCCTTCTTTCAAAGACATGTTAAATTTACAAAACTATGAGGTGATGACTTCATTAAAAAATTAATAAATCTGTTTCATATACATTGAGAATCCTAAGATGTGTGATAATCTGTTGGTATCGTTTGTTTATACTAAAAACTGAAACAAATCCGGTTTATTATTGAGATAATCACCGTAAAAATTGCGTTTTTTCATACGCTCCACCAAGGGAGCTAAATCTGCTTCGGTTTTTAATTCTATTCCTACCACAGCCGGACCATTTTCTCTATTGTGCTTTTTAGAATATTCAAAATGAGTAATATCATCATTAGGTCCTAAAATTTCAGCGACAAACTCCTTTAGTGCACCAGCTCTTTGAGGAAAGCGAACAATAAAATAATGCTTTAAATTAGCATGTAATAAAGCACGCTCTTTAATTTCAGCAGTACGCGTGATATCATTATTACTTCCACTAACAACACAGACAACATTCTTACCCTTTATCTCATCCTTAAATTGATCTAAAGCTGATAAAGTTAAGGCTCCAGCAGGTTCAACTACAATAGCATCCTTATTATATAACTCAAGGATCGTTTGACATACCTTTCCTTCAGACACTGTAATCATAGCATCTAAATGTTGCTGACAAATTGCAAATGTTTTATCGCCAACTCGTTGAACAGCGGCCCCATCGACAAATTTTTCAATCTGTGGCAATTCCACCGGTTCTCCATACAAAAAAGCTTTTTGCATAGATGGTGCGCCTTCAGGCTCCACTCCTATGACTTTAGTAGTTGGAGAAATTAATTTAATAACCGAAGAAACACCAGAGGCCAATCCCCCTCCACCTACAGGAACAAATATATAATCAATAGTCTCGGATGACTGCGATAGAATTTCCAAGGCTACAGTTGCTTGCCCTTCAATAACTTTCTCATCATCAAAGGGATGCACAAATGTTTTTTGTTCCGCCTGACAATTGATCATCGCTGCTTTGTATGAATCATCAAATGTATCTCCTTTCAAAACAATAGACACAAATGATTCTCCAAACATTTCTACCTGCTCAACTTTTTGTTTTGGAGTTGGGGAAGGCATGTAAATGGTTCCTTGAATTCCTAAAAGTTTACAGGATAAAGCAACACCTTGGGCATGATTTCCTGCACTGGCACAAACAATTCCTCGCTGTTTTTCTTCTTCTGTTAATGTACTTATTTTATTATAAGCACCTCTAATTTTGTACGAACGTACCAATTGTAAATCCTCCCGTTTGAGCATAATGTTAGAATGAAACGCTTTGGAATAGGTTAAACTATTCATTAAGGGAGTCACCGCAACCACTCCTTGAAGCGTATTTGCAGCGCGTTTCACATGCTCTAAGTGAGGTACATACAGGTCTTTAGTTTTCATAGCAATTTATCCGACTAATTCACTCGGGAGGTTTACAATCAGTTAATTCAGTTTAAACAATCTTTATCATGGCAGTCATTGATTCTCGTAACCAAGCTCCAACTTCCTCAATTGGATGATTACGAATGGCCGCATTAACAGCAATTAATCCTTGATTATCTACTGCATTATCCTTTGAAAATGGTTTTCCTATTACTTGAGTAGATACATTTTCCATGAATTCTTTTAAAAGTGGCTTACAGGCATGATCAAACAGATAACAACCATATTCTGCTGTATCAGAAATCACACGATTCATTTCGAACAATTTTTTACGTGCAATGGTATTAGCAATTAAGGGTGTTTCATGTAATGATTCATAATAGGCTGACTCTTCAATAATCCCCGCTTCAGTCATGGTTTCAAAAGCTAATTCTACACCTGATTTTACGAATGCTACCATTAAAGTTGCATTGTCAAAGTACTCTTGTTCTGGTAGTGATTCAGATAAGGCTTCTGTCTTCTCAAATGCAGTTTCACCTGTAGCTTTTCGCCAAGTGAGCAAGTTGATATCATCATTGGCCCAGTCTTCCATCATAGTTTTCGAAAAATGTCCACTCATAATATCATCCATATGCTTTTGAAATAATGGACGTAAAATTGTTTTTAGTTCTTCAGAAAGACGAAAGGCCTCTATTTTAGCAGGATTGGATAGACGATCCATCATATGAGTTATTCCTCCATGCTTTAAAGCCTCTGTTATAACTTCCCATCCGTATTGGATTAAACGAGCTGCGTAGGCCGGAGCTACACCATTTGCTACCATTTTATCAAAGGAAAGGATAGAACCTGTTTGCAACAAACCACAAAGAATAGTTTGCTCTCCCATTAAATCTGATTTCACCTCGGCCACAAAAGAAGAACGCAATACACCTGCACGATGTCCGCCAGTGGCTACTGCATATGCTTTAGCCTGATCTAGCCCTTTTCCCTCCGGATCATTCTCCGGGTGTACCGCAATAAGAGTTGGAACTCCAAATCCTCTTTTATACTCTTCCCTTACTTCTGAACCTGGGCATTTAGGTGCCACCATTATAACGGTTAAATCTTTTCGAATTTGCATTCCTTCCTCTACAATATTAAACCCATGAGAATAGGATAAAGTAGCACCATTCTTCATTAATGGCATGATTGCATTAACAACCTGAGTATGTTGCTTGTCAGGGGTTAAATTACACACTAAATCTGCTTGTGGAATTAATTCTTCATAGGTTCCAACAGCAAATCCATTGCTTATTGCATTTTGAAAAGAGGCTCTTTTTTCAGCGATAGCTTCCGATCGTAATGCATAGGATATATCGAGTCCACTATCACGCATGTTAAGCCCTTGATTAAGCCCTTGAGCTCCACAACCTACAATAACTACTTTTTTTCCTTTAAGGACATCAATGCCATTAGCAAACTCAGAGGCTTCCATAAACTCACAAACACCTAGCTGATTTAATTGCTCTCGTAAGGATAGGGTATTAAAATAATTCGTCATTTCTATTTAATTAAACTTTATTATTAGATTTTTTAATGTGCTTTATACTTCTTCAGCTTCTTGAAACTCACGTAACATTGCTGAAATCTTCATTTCTGCCTTAGAAACTGAAATACGCCCTGATCGGACAAACTGCATAATTCCAAATGGCTTCAATTGTTGATATAATTCTTCGATTTCATTACGTCTACCAGATTTTGAAATCACAAAAAAGTCGCGAGAAACGGTCACTATTGTTGCATTACTTACTTTTATAATATTCTGGATTTGACGTTCATCGAACAATAAATGAGAGGCTATTTTAAACAAGGCACTTTCTTGAAAAATAGTTTCCTCATCTGTATGATAAAAAGCTTTTATTACTTCTATCTGCTTCTCAATTTGTCCAACAATATTCTTTACCCAGTGTTCAGTTGTATTTACCACAATGACAAACCGTGACACATTTTCTATTTCTGAACTTGACACATTTAGACTTTCTATATTTATATGTCTCTTCAAAAAAATACCAGAGATTCTATTGAGTAATCCTACATTGTTTTCTGAATAAACTGAAATGGTATATGTTCTGTTTTCCATTCTTTTTACTTTTAACTTAGACGTATATCAGATACCGAAGCACCGGTTGGGATCATAGGAAATACCATGTTTTCTTTTTCAACACATACCTCCAAAAAATAGGCTGAAGATGAGGAAAGCATAGCCTGAACCGCAGCCTTTAAATCCTCACGTTTTGTTACACGTGCTGCCTCCATATGGTACCCTTTGGCGATGGTGACAAAATCTGGATTTACAAGTTCTGTTGAGGCATAACGGCGATCAAAAAACAACTGTTGCCATTGACGTACCATTCCCAAAAAATCATTATTCAGTACCACTATTTTCACAGGCACTTGCGTCTGAAAAATAGTTCCTAATTCCTGAATAGTCATTTGGTAACCTCCGTCACCTATCACGGCAACTACCTCTCGTTCTGGCGCTCCCATTTTTGCTCCTATAGCTGCCGGTAAAGCAAATCCCATAGTTCCTAGACCACCTGAGGTGATATTACTTTTTGTCTCATTGAATTTAGCGTATCGACAAGCTATCATTTGGTGTTGTCCAACATCAGAAACAATTACTGCGTTATTCCCCGACACCTCATTGATTAATTTTAAGACCTCCCCCATGGTAAGTCCTTCCTTTTCAGGATACAGTTCGCCTTTAATCACTTGCTCATACTCCACTTGATACAACTCATTAAATTGGCTAATCCATTGAGGATGAGCATTAGAATTAACAAATGGTAATAAAGCAGATAACGACTCTTTTACATCTCCCAAAACCGCTACATCAGTTTTAACGTTTTTATCTACCTCTGCAGGATCAATTTCAAAATGAACAATTTTGGCCTGTTTAGCATAGGTATTTAGATCTCCAGTTACACGATCGTCAAAACGCATACCTAAGGCAATAAGAACATCACATTCATTTGTTAGAACATTGGGAGCATAATTTCCATGCATACCAACCATTCCCATGTGTAATGGATGTTCTGAAGGCAGTGCTGATAAACCTAGCACTGTTGAAGCAGCCGGAATTCCAGCTTTTTCAAGAAATAATCTCAACTCTGTTTCAGCTTTACCTAAAATTACCCCTTGGCCAAAAACCACAAAAGGTTTCTTGGCATTATTAATAATTTGGGCAGCTTCCTCTACTTTTTGGAAGTCAACTCTTGGAGTTGGTACATAACTACGTACTCCAGTGCATTTTTTATAGTTGAAATCAAAAGATTCAAACTGAGCATTTTTAGTAATATCTATTAACACAGGTCCTGGTCTTCCAGAACGAGCGATATAAAAAGCCTTAGCCATAATTTCAGGAATTTCAGAGGCTTTTGTAATCTGATAATTCCACTTAGTTACTGGAGTTGAAATACCAATGATATCCGTCTCCTGAAATGCATCTGACCCTAATAGATGCTTGGCCACCTGCCCAGTGATACAAACCATTGGAGTTGAATCTATTTGGGCATCCGCAATTCCAGTGACTAAGTTTGTAGCTCCTGGCCCAGAAGTTGCCATAGCAACCCCTACTTTTCCGCTGACCCTAGCATATCCCTGAGCAGCGTGTGCCGCACCTTGTTCATGTCGGGTGAGTACATGATGTAACTCATGCTGAAACTTGTATAACTCATCATATATTGGCATAATGGCTCCTCCCGGATATCCATAAACCAAATCAACGCCTTCTGCCAGAAGACATCTAATTACAGCCTCTGCTCCCGTTATATGTAACGTGTTATTAGCGGCCTGAGAAACGGTCTTTGTTGTTGTGTTTGTTTCCATTTTCTATCTTGTTCAATGAAAAATTGGGTTCTAAAATTCATCAGTTACGCATCCTTCCGAGGCAGAAGATACTGTGCGCGCATATTTATAAAGGGCTCCAACAGTGGCCTTTAATGGTGGTGCAGTCCAACCATTCTTACGTTGTTGTAATTCATCATCTGACAACGCAACCTCTATGGAATTGTTTACTGCATCAATTGTAATTAGGTCTCCATCTTTTACCAAGGCAATAGCTCCGCCTTGTTGCGCTTCAGGAGATACATGTCCTACTACAAAACCATGTGATCCTCCTGAAAAGCGACCATCGGTAATTAAGGCCACATCCTTCCCAAGTCCAGCTCCCATAATGGCTGAAGTAGGCTTCAGCATTTCAGGCATTCCTGGACCTCCTTTTGGTCCTTCATAACGTATAACTACCACATCTCCTTTTTGAACTTTCCCTGTTTTTATCCCTTTATTCACAGCCTCTTCTCCATCAAAAACTCGAGCTGGTCCACTAAAGGTTAGTCCTTCTTTTCCTGTAATCTTAGCTACAGCCCCTTCAGAGGCAAGATTTCCATAAAGAATACGAATATGACCTGTTTCTTTCACAGGATTCTCAACTGGCTTTATAATTTGTTGACCTTCAGAAAGTTCCTTTGCATCAGCAAGATTCTCTGCTAAGGTCTTTCCTGTCACAGTGAGGCAATCACCATGAAGCATCCCATGTTGTAACATATATTTTAAAACTGCAGGAATACCCCCTACTTTATGTAGATCCTCCATTGCATATCGACCACTAGGTTTTAAGTCTGCTAAAAGTGGCGTTGTATCACTAATGTGTTGGAAGTCATCCAAAGTAAAAGGTACTTTAGCTGCTTTGGCTATCGCTAAAAAATGTAAAACTGCATTTGTTGAACCACCTAAAACAGTAACCAATCGAATGGCATTTTCTAA